>NZ_JBSKHW010000052.1:0-504 GCF_057128765.1 Pseudomonas corni | reverse complement strand
CCGTTTGTGCGGCAACCCCCGCTCGGGGCGACGAGCCATCGTGCCACGCGCGCACGGCCGTGCGTATGACACGCCAATGCGGTACAACGCTTGCTGGAAAGCTGTCCGCCGCCACGCCACCATCCTGGTTGGGAAGCACCCCGAAAGCCAGCCCTTGCCCTGCTCTTGGACCGCCATGAAAACGTTCCACTGCAACCGTTGCCAGCAACTCGTATTCTTTGAAAACGTCTTGTGCGAGCGCTGCAACGCCCTGCTCGGCTACCTGCCTGACGTGGGCGAGATCAGCGCATTTGAACCTGCCGACGAGCCCACTGAGACAGCGGAGACGGGGGAGACGGTGGAGACAGCAAAGGCCACGGACAAGCGCTGGCGCAGCCTTCACCCCGAGGCACAACGCCAGCGCTACCGCCAATGCCACAACTACGCGGTCGAAAACGTCTGCAACTGGATGATCCCGGCCGATTCGCCTGACACGCTGTGTCGCGCCTGCCAGTTCACCGAAAC
>NZ_JBSKHW010000051.1:0-515 GCF_057128765.1 Pseudomonas corni | reverse complement strand
CGGCTGAAGACCCTGACCAACGAAAATGGCGAGCGCTATGCGTTTGGCTGGGACGTCGGAGATCAACTGCTGAGCCAACGGGACCTGGACGGCAGCGGGCGCTGTTACCGCTATGACGCGCTGGGCAATGTGAGCCAGGTACTGCATGTGCCGGCACCGCGTGATGCCGAGGATAAGTCGCCGGTGACGCCTCGTCTTGCCCATGACTTCGAGCGCGATGCGCTGGGACGATTGACGGCCAAAATCACCGACGACGGTCGCACGCAATACCAATACGACGCCGCCGACCGCCTCACCGGTATACGTCTGACCGGTATACGTCTGACCGAGACCGCTGGCGCCGTGCAGACGCTGGGTTTTGCCTATGACGCCCTTGGGCAACTGCTTGAAGAAACCTCCTCGGCGGGCGTGCTTCAGTACCGCTACGACGAACTGGGTAACCGCCAGCAGACCGGGCTTCCGGACGGGCGTTGGCTCAATCGCCTGCATTACGGCAGCGGCCATCTGCACCAGAT
>NZ_JBSKHW010000050.1:0-532 GCF_057128765.1 Pseudomonas corni | reverse complement strand
ATCTTGCCGTCGACTTCAGCGGTGCTGACAGTGATTTTGTCGTTAGGGGTGCCAACCACAAGGCTGTCGCCGGTTTGAGCACCGTTCAAAGTGACCGAGCCACCTTTGAGCGTGGCGTTATCCACGTCAGCCAAAGTGACTTTGCCATCCAGCGAAACACCGGTCTGGCCTTCGGTGAAGGAGAGCGGGCCTTCGATGGTTGCAGTCGGTGCGTCATTGACTGGCGTGACGTTGACAGCAGTACTCACCGGCGCGGAATCGAGCTGGCCGTCATTCACCACGACCGAGATGTTGCGCGGCAGGGTGCTTGGGTTTTCGCTGCTGTTGCCGTAAGTGATCGAGTTGATCAGCGCCTGGTATTCAGCTTTCGTTGCTTCGCCGGTCAACGTCAGGACAATCTTGCCGTCGACCTCGGACGAGGTAACTGTGATTTTGCTGTTTGGCGTACCAACTACCAGCGAATCACCATCCTGTGCGCCATTCAAGGTGACCGAGCCACCTTTCAGTGTCGCGTTATCCACGTCAGCCAGCG
>NZ_JBSKHW010000049.1:0-535 GCF_057128765.1 Pseudomonas corni | reverse complement strand
AGAGCTTCGCGGGCAGACGTCGCTCCGACGAGATTGTTGCGCGCCGCGATCGCGCTTCTGCGCAGAGCGCGTAGGAGTCCGGCTTGCCGACGATGGGCTGCGAAGCGGCCCCAGATCCAGGCACCTCGGTGCATCAGACAAACCGCATTCTCAGGTATTACTGCCGGTTCCCGGCAGATCGCGGGACAAGCCACGCTCCTACGCCTTTCGGGCAGAATCAAAAGCTTCGCGGGCAGACCTCGCTCCGACGGATTGGTGCGCGCCGCGATCCCGCTTCTGCGCGGAGCGCGTAGGAGTCCGGCTTGCCGACGATGGGCAGCGAAGCGGCCCCAAATCCAGGCGCCTCGGTGTATCAGACAGACCGCATTCGCAGGTTTTGCTGCCGCTTCGCGCCAGATCGTCAGCAAGCTGGACTCCTACGGCCTGCGGCCAGAATCAAAAGCGATGCGCGGCGATGGAACGATCAATTCTGCTCGCGCCCGGAGGATCCACCGCGATCCCGCTTCTGCGCGGAGCGCGTAGGAGTCCGGCTTGC
>NZ_JBSKHW010000048.1:0-542 GCF_057128765.1 Pseudomonas corni | reverse complement strand
CCGGTGCGCCTCGTGTTCGAGCCCAAGAGCAAGAACATCGACCAGCAGGAATTTGCCAATGCATTGCTGGCCCACACATCGCTGGAGTCGGGTGCGGCCATCAACCTGGTGATGATCGGCACGGATGGCCGTCCGCGCCAGAAGGGCCTGGCAGAGATCCTGCGAGAGTGGATCGTCTACCGCTTCGCCACGGTCACGCGTCGCACGCGCCATCGTCTGGGCAAGGTGGAAGACCGTATCCACATCCTCGAAGGGCGGCAGTTGGTTCTGCTGCGCATCGAAGACGTGATCCGCATCATCCGCGAGAGCGAAGACCCGAAGGCCGCGCTGATCCAGGTCTTCAACCTGAGCGATCGCCAGGCCGAAGACATTCTGGAAATCCGCCTGCGTCAGCTTGCTCGCCTGGAAGCGATCAAGATCGAGCAGGAGCTGAAGAACCTGCGCGAAGAGCAGGGCGAGCTGGACGTGCTGCTGAAGTCGGAGACCATGATGCGCCGTCGCATCATCAAGGAGATCGAGACCGACGCGAAGCAATACGGTGA
>NZ_JBSKHW010000047.1:0-548 GCF_057128765.1 Pseudomonas corni | reverse complement strand
TCTCCGGGTTATCTTGATAAACGGCCCAATCCTGCAGGTGCATGTACAGGCTGTAGACGATCAGGCTCGGTGGTATGTCTGGGCTGCCGTCGATCTTCGGCGGCTGAAGGCGGTGGCGCACCAGCACGAAGTTGCGCGAGAACGGCCTGAGCACCGGCGACTTGTGGGCGATGTAGCCAGTGCTCGGCGAGTGCTGATCAATGCGATAAGCCACCACTTCGCCGTCGGCCAGGCAATGCACGCTGGATTGATCCACGGTGCCAGCGGTGCCTCCATCAAAATGCACGCCGCCGTGCCAAAGCCCGTTGACGCCCAACGGGTAGAAACCGGCGGCGGCTTTGGCCAGGTGAGTCAGTTGGTGAAGCGAGTGGTTTTTATCGCGGAACGGATGGCTCCAGTTTTTTACGGAAGGGAGCGCGTCCGCTTCCGGGTCGACCGGCATCGGAACCGGACCGCCATCACCGGTGGGCAATATGGGAGCCTGCGCCCGGTAATATTCCTGCCGTTCGGTTTCGTTGAGACCGAAACAGTAGTGTCTTAACCGCTTC
>NZ_JBSKHW010000046.1:0-554 GCF_057128765.1 Pseudomonas corni | reverse complement strand
AGACCGATGCCGCGCAGAGCAACCAGGCCCTGGCCGAACAGGTGCATGTGTCGCCGCCCACCTGCCTGCGCCGCGTCAAGCGCCTGCACGATGTGGGACTCATCGAGCGGCAGGTGGCCATCCTGCAGCCCGACCGGCTGGCTGCCCTGCAAGGCCACGGGCTGGCGTGCATCGTGGAGGTGTCGCTGGACCGCCAGGGGGCCGAACAGCTCGACGCCTTCGAAGCCCGCGCCGTGCAGGAGGCCGCCGTGCAGCAGTGCTGGCGCGTGTCACCCGGGCCAGACTTTGTGCTGGTGGTGCACACGCGGGACATGCCGGGCTACCTGGCGCTGTCGCAGCGGCTGTTCACCGGCGACGCCAACGTGCGCAATGTGAAGGCCTTCTTTGCAACCCGCCGGGCCAAATTTGAGACCAAAGTGCCGGTAGCGCCAGATTGACATGCGCTATCTGCTATCAATTTATTAGCAAACCCACCTGCATCCTCATCGGCGCCCTCTCACCGCCCCGCCCCTCAGCCCCCCCTGACAGGCCCCACAGCACATCCCAACACCCAG
>NZ_JBSKHW010000045.1:0-587 GCF_057128765.1 Pseudomonas corni | reverse complement strand
GCGCAAATGGGTTACTTGCCCGGCACGCTCTGGCTGATCGCAGGCGTGGTGCTGGCAGGCGCGGTGCAGGATTTCATGATCCTGTTCCTCTCCACCCGCCGCAACGGCCGCTCCCTGGGCGACATGGTGCGCGAGGAAATGGGCCGCATTCCCGGCACCATCGCCTTGTTCGGTTGCTTCCTGATCATGATCATCATCCTCGCGGTGCTGGCGCTGATCGTGGTCAAGGCCCTGGCCGAAAGCCCTTGGGGTATGTTCACCGTCATGGCGACCATCCCGATCGCGATGTTCATGGGCGTGTACATGCGCTACATCCGTCCGGGCCGCATCGGCGAGATCTCTGTCGTCGGCGTGGTGTTGCTACTGGGCTCGATCTGGCTGGGCGGGCAAATCGCTGCAAGTCCTGCCTGGGCGCCGATGTTCACCTTCACCGGCGTGCAGATCACCTGGATGCTGGTTGGCTACGGTTTTGTCGCCGCGATGCTGCCGGTCTGGCTGCTGCTGGCGCCCCGTGACTACCTCTCTACGTTTTTGAAAATCGGCACCATTGTGGCCCTGGCGATCGGCATCCTGATCCTCGCGCCTGA
>NZ_JBSKHW010000044.1:0-597 GCF_057128765.1 Pseudomonas corni | reverse complement strand
CGCGTAACTGGCCAGGACCTCGCGAGTTTCATCGATGTACACCCGTTCGATCTGCTCGACCCGCCGCGGCCAGCGCACTGAATACACCAGCAGCAGGCGCACGATGTTGTAGGTGTCGCGCACATGGATCAGACGCCCAAGGTCGTCGTAATCCAGATAGATCCGGTTGTCGTTGCGATCGCCCAGCTCGGTCAGGCGCAATAACCCAGCATCGGTCGCAACCGGTTCAAACAGGCGATAACGCCCGTCCTCGCTCTCGATCAGCAACTGGCCGTTGTCGTGTCGGCGTACCGCCAGGCCTTCCCCGACGCTGTACACCGCGCCGCCCGAGGGAATGCTGCCCATGTCGATGACGCGCGCCTGCTCATCGGTGTAGATCAGCCGCTCGCCACCCTCGGGGTGCGGCTCAATGCGCACGCTGACTTCGTACGCCACGCTCCAGCCCGTGCCAAACAGGCTGTCGGTTCGGGCGTCGCGGCTGTTGTAAAAACGCTGCCACTCGACCGGCAGAATCCCGGCAATGAAAAAATCCAGTTCCTCGACATCGCCCAGCACCTTGGCGCCGGTGGCGGCATGCACCGGATTGGGTGATCCCGA
>NZ_JBSKHW010000043.1:0-617 GCF_057128765.1 Pseudomonas corni | reverse complement strand
ACCTCGCCGTCGCCGGGCACCATGTCGCCGGCTTCGATGAGGACGATGTCGCCACGGCGCAGCGCGGTGGCGACGCGCGATTCCACGCGGTCACGACGGTGCGGGTCTGCCAGCACCTTGGCTTGCACGGTGGTCTTGATGCCGCGCAGCGATGCCGCCTGCTGCTTGCTGCGGCCCTCGGCCAGCGCCTCGGCAAAGTTGGCGAACAGCACCGTGAACCACAGCCACACCGACACGGCGAGGATGAAGCCAGCCGGCGCTTCAGCCTGACCGCGCAGCGCCATGATCCACAGGATGGTGGTGAGGATGCTGCCGACGTAGACGACAAACATCACCGGGTTCTTGGCCTGCGCGCGCGGCGACAGCTTGCGGAAGCTATCGACAATGGCGGGCTTGACCAGCGCCGACGAGAACATCGATAGCTTGCGCACCTCCTTGGCAGACAGCGTCTTGTGCGGGCCGTGCGCCTGCGGCTCGGTGGCTGCGACAGTACCAGTACCGGCGGTGGGCTCAAGCTTGTGCTTGACCGTACGCACAGCCGGTTCGGATTCGGGATAACGGATAGCCATAAGGCACCTGTTGATATTGGGTAGACGACTCGCCGTGCGCTTAGCGGG
>NZ_JBSKHW010000042.1:0-624 GCF_057128765.1 Pseudomonas corni | reverse complement strand
CATGTGGCCGAGCGCGCCGAACTGGGCGAAGGCCGCGAGGCGATCATCGCCGTGACCATTCCGGAAAAACCGGGCAGCTTCAAGGCGTTCTGCCAGGCGATCGGCAAGCGCCAGATCACCGAATTCAACTACCGCTATCACACCGACCGCGAGGCGCACATCTTCGTCGGCGTGCAGACCCATCCCGACACCGACCCGCGCAAGGCGCTGGTGGCAAGTCTCTCCGAGCAAGGGTTTCCGGTGCTCGACCTGACCGACAACGAGCTGGCCAAGCTGCATTTGCGGCACATGGTGGGCGGGCATTCGGAGCGGGTGAGCGATGAGGTGGTGTTCCGTTTTGAGTTTCCGGAACGGCCGGGTGCGCTGTTCAACTTCCTGAACAAGCTGGGCGGGCAGTGGAATATTTCGATGTTCCACTACCGCAACCACGGCGCGGCGGACGGTCGGGTGGTGGCGGGGCTGGTGGTGCCAGAGGATGAGCGGCATCTGGTGCCAGCAGCGTTGGCGGAGATTGGTTATCCGTATTGGGATGAGACGAATAACCCGGCGTACAAGCTCTTTCTCGGCTAGCACGAAACCTGTAGGAGCCAACTTGTTGGCGAGGCGACGGTGCGACGTATCAGG
>NZ_JBSKHW010000041.1:0-674 GCF_057128765.1 Pseudomonas corni | reverse complement strand
AACATCGCAATCACCATCGATGACGGCGGCGCGATCAACAACATCGCGACCACCACCTCGACGATTCGCCTGACCGCGACCAACGACGCTCCGGTCATCGGCCACAATGGCGACGGCAAAGAGTTCGGCAACACCTGGAATGAAACCGCAGCGGGCGGCGACGTCACGCAGCCGGGCAAAGGCCCAGGCAAAATCGCTGCAGACTTCACGCTGAGCGATGCCGACAGCACTACGTTGAAATCGGCGACCGTCACTCTGACCAACTTCCACGAGGGCGACTTCCTCGCCGTGGGTGATGCTGCGGGCGTGAAATACACCATCACTGACGTCAAAGACAGTGCTGGCAATGTCACCGGCAAGACCATCACCTTCGAAGGCGGCACTGCAGCGCAGTACCAAACCGCGATTCAGTCGATCACTTTCGACAGCACTTCGCATAACCCGAACGTAGTCGATAACCGCATCATCAACATCACGATTGATGACGGCAGCACCGGCAACAACATCGCGACCACCACCTCGACCATCCGCCTGACGGCCGAGAACGACGCACCGATCATCGCGCACACCGGTAAAGGCACCGAGTTCGGCAACACCTGGAACGAAACCGCAGCGAACGGCGACGTCACCCAGCCGGGCAAAGGCGCAGGCCTGATCGCCGCCGACTTCAAGTT
>NZ_JBSKHW010000040.1:0-803 GCF_057128765.1 Pseudomonas corni | reverse complement strand
ATCTTCAACTCCATCGGCCAGTTGCAGCGCTATTCCGAGGCCTGCGCCGGCACGGTGCGGGGCTTGCGGGTCAATCCGCAGGTCAGCAGTTCGGACTATCTGCTGGCCGATCCGGCGCGCCCGTTCAGCCGTTTGGGCGAGTGGGACCCGGAGAAGATCGAGCAGGTGCTGGGCGACATTTCCGGCTTCATGTTCCACAACAACTGCGAGAACGGCGATTTCGCCCTGTTCGACCAGATGCTGGGGACCATCGAAGAGCGCTTCGGCCATCTGCTGCACAAGGTCGAGTGGGTCAGCCTCGGCGGCGGGATTCATTTCACTGGCGACGACTATCCGCTGGACGCGTTTTGCGCGCGTTTGAAAACCTTTTCGCAGAAATACGGCGTTCAGGTCTATCTGGAGCCCGGCGAAGCGGCGATCACCCAGAGCGCCTCGCTGGAAGTGACCGTGCTCGACACGCTTTACAACGGCAAGCACCTGGCCGTGGTCGACAGCTCTATCGAAGCGCACATGCTCGATCTGCTGATCTATCGCCTGGACGCCAAACTGGCGCCGAGCGAAGGCGAACACACCTACATGGTCTGCGGCAAATCCTGTCTGGCCGGGGATATTTTTGGCGAGTATCAGTTTGCAAAACCGCTGGCCATCGGCGACCGCCTGTCCTTCGTGGACGCGGCCGGTTACACCATGGTCAAGAAGAACTGGTTCAACGGCCTGAAAATGCCGTCCATCGCAGTGAAACAACTCGACGGTACAGTCGAGGTAGTGCGTGAGTTTGGTTTTAACGATTATTTGTCCAGCCT
>NZ_JBSKHW010000039.1:0-803 GCF_057128765.1 Pseudomonas corni | reverse complement strand
ATCTTCAACTCCATCGGCCAGTTGCAGCGCTATTCCGAGGCCTGCGCCGGCACGGTGCGGGGCTTGCGGGTCAATCCACAGGTCAGCAGTTCGGATTATCTGCTGGCCGATCCGGCGCGTCCGTTCAGCCGTTTGGGCGAATGGGACCCGGAGAAAATCGAGCAGGTTCTGGGCGACATTTCCGGCTTCATGTTCCACAACAACTGCGAAAACGGCGATTTCGGCCTTTTCGACCAGATGCTGACGACCATCGAAGAGCGCTTCGGCCATCTGCTGTACAAGGTCGAGTGGGTCAGCCTCGGCGGCGGAATTCATTTCACTGGCGACGACTATCCGCTGGACGCGTTTTGCGCGCGTTTGAAAGCCTTTTCGCAGAAATACGGCGTTCAGGTTTATCTGGAGCCCGGCGAAGCCGCGATCACGCAGAGCGCTTCGCTTGAAGTGACCGTGCTCGACACGCTGTACAACGGCAAGCATCTGGCCGTGGTCGACAGCTCCATCGAAGCGCACATGCTCGATCTGCTGATCTACCGCCTGGACGCCAAGCTGGCGCCGAGCGAGGGCGAACACACCTACATGGTCTGCGGCAAATCCTGTCTGGCCGGGGATATTTTTGGCGAATATCAGTTTGCAAAACCTTTGGCCATCGGCGACCGACTGTCCTTCGTGGACGCCGCCGGTTACACCATGGTCAAGAAGAACTGGTTCAACGGCCTGAAAATGCCATCCATCGCAGTGAAACAACTCGACGGTACAGTCGAGGTAGTGCGTGAGTTTGGTTTTAACGATTATTTGTCCAGCCT
>NZ_JBSKHW010000038.1:0-828 GCF_057128765.1 Pseudomonas corni | reverse complement strand
ACGCTCGTCGATCAGCGCCCACTGGTAAAAACAGCGCAGGCCGCTGGGCAACTGGTGCTCGACCATGCGCTGCTCGTAGTAGACGAAGCGCCGCTGAGTCTGGCCCAACGCGTCCTGCACCTGAGCCAGATCGCCCTGAGCGTCATACGCGTAACTGGCCAGGACCTCGCGGGTTTCATCGATGTACACCCGTTCGATCTGCTCGACCCGCCGCGGCCAGCGCAATGAATACACCAGCAGCAGGCGCACGATGTTGTAGGTGTCGCGCACATGGATCAGACGCCCTAGGCCGTCGTAATCGAGAAAGATCCGGTTGTCGTTGCGATCGCCCAGCTCGGTCAGGCGCAATAACCCAGCATCGGTCGCAACCGGTTCGAACAGGCGATAACGCCCGTCTTCGCTCTCGATCAGTAACTGGCCGTTGTCGTGTCGGCGTACCGCCAGGCCTTCACCGGCGCTGTACACCGCCCCGCCCAAGGGGATGCTGCCCATGTCGATGACGCGCGCCTGCTCATCGGTGTAGATCAGCCGCTCGCCGCCCTCGGGGTGCGGCTCAATGCGCACGCTGACTTCATACGCCACGCTCCAGCCCGTGCCAAACAGGCTGTCGGTTCGGGTGTCGCGGCTGTTGTAGAAGCGCTGCCACTCGACCGGCAGAATCCCGGCGATGAAAAAATCCTGGTCCTCGACATCGCTCAGCACCTTGGCGCCGGTGGCGGTATGCACCGGGTTGGGTGAGCCGCTCATGGCGCGGGTCAAGGCGCCGACCGCAGCGCTCACCGCAAACCCGTTCACGCCACTGAGCGCCATGCACGGCAGGTTGCTGAC
>NZ_JBSKHW010000037.1:0-1303 GCF_057128765.1 Pseudomonas corni | reverse complement strand
TCCATCGCAGTGAAACAACTCGACGGTACAGTCGAGGTAGTGCGTGAGTTTGGTTTTAACGATTATTTGTCCAGCCTTTCGTAAGCTGGCGACGAGGAGTGAGAAAGAAATTGAAGAAGAACGTTCTTATCATTGGTGCAGGAGGTGTCGCCAAGGTGGTGGCCCACAAGTGCGCGCAGCACAACGACGAACTCGGTCGTATTGCTATCGCGTCGCGCAACATCTCCAAGTGCCAGGCCATCATCGACAGCGTCAAGGCCAAGGGCAGCCTCAAACAGCCCGCTGAAATTCGCGCATTTTCGCTGGACGCGCTGAACATTGAAGCAACCAAAGCGCTGATTCTGGAAACCGAATCACAGATCGTGATCAACGTCGGTTCCTCGTTTTTGAACATGTCCGTGCTGCGCGCCTGCATCGACACCGGCGTGGCGTATCTGGACACCGCGATCCACGAAGAGCCGGGCAAGGTCTGCGAAACGCCGCCCTGGTACGGCAACTACGAGTGGAAGCACCTGGAGGAATGCCAGGAGAAAAACGTCACGGCGATTCTCGGCATCGGCTTCGACCCCGGCGTGGTCAACGCTTACGCAGCGCTGGCGCAACAAACCTATTTCGACCGCATTGATTCAATCGACATCCTCGACGTCAATGCCGGCTCCCACGGCAAATACTTCGCGACCAATTTCGATCCGGAAATCAATTTCCGTGAATTCACAGGGCAAGTCTGGAGCTGGCAGAACAGCCAGTGGACCAGCAACGCCATGTTCGAGGTCAAACGCACCGACGACTTGCCAGTGGTGGGCAGCCAGAACCTGTACCTGACCGGTCACGATGAAGTGCACTCGCTGTCGAAAAACCTCGACGTGCCCAACGTGCGTTTCTGGATGAGTTTTGGCGAGCACTACATCAACGTCTTCACCGTGCTCAACAGCCTGGGCCTGCTGTCCGAACAGCCGGTGAAAACCGCCGAAGGCCTGGAAGTGGTGCCGCTCAAAGTGGTCAAGGCCGTGCTGCCCGACCCCGCCTCGCTGGCGCCTGGCTATACCGGCAAGACCTGCATCGGCGATCTGGTCAAAGGCACCAAAGACGGCCAGCCGCGCGAGATGTTCATCTACAACGTCGCCGACCACGAACAGGCATTCGCCGAGACCGACAGCCAGGGGATTTCCTACACCGCGGGCGTACCGCCCGTGGCCGCCGCCCTCCTCGTCGCCCGAGGCGAATGGGACGTGCAGCGCATGGTCAACGTCGAGCAACTGCCCGCCGAGCCGTTCCTGCGAGCGCTCGACCTGATGGGCCTGCC
>NZ_JBSKHW010000036.1:0-1319 GCF_057128765.1 Pseudomonas corni | reverse complement strand
GTCCGGGTACAAACCGGGGACATCCTTTACGTTTTAAACCGGAGACATCGTTTACGTTTTAAACCGGAGACATCGTTTACAGGTGTGAAATACGGTCAGGAGGTACCTGACCATGCCTTGGAATCGAGAATCACCACTGGATCAAAGAGTCAAACTGATCGCCGACTGGCTATCGGACGGCTATTCAAAAAACGACTTGGCCCGCCACTACGGAATCAGCCGCCCCACACTGGATAAATGGCTGGCTCGTTACGACGCACTGGGTGCAGACGGACTTAAAGAGCTGTCTAGGCGTCCCCATACCAGCCCTCATCACATCAGTGATGAGGCGCTTGAATTGTTAATCGCCTGCAAGGGTGAGCATCCGAGCTGGGGACCGGAAAAGCTTGTGCATATTCTCAAACAGACTCACCCACACCTGTCCTGGCCTGCCGTCAGCACCGCTGGCGACTGGCTCAAACGTGCGGGTCTGGTGCAGAAACGTCGCTTCCTGAACCGTCCACCCGCGGGGCGAAACCCTTTGCGTGAGGCCACAGCGCCCAACCAAACGTGGGCAGCCGATTTCAAAGGAGACTTCGCCCTTCAGAACGGGCAGCGCTGTTTTCCTCTGACGATTACCGACCATGTCAGCCGCTTCCTGCTCGTCTGTAAGGCACAGGGCAGCACGGCGGGCGCGCGTGAAGGGTTCGATCAGGCGTTTCGGCAGTACGGCCTTCCGGATGTAATCCGCACGGACAACGGCTCACCATTTGCCTCCAATGGCGTGTCACGAATCTCAAGCCTTGCGGCTTGGTTTATACGTTTGGGGATCTACCCCGAGCGAATCCAGCCAGGGCGCCCCGATCAGAATGGTCGCCATGAGCGCATGCATCGAACGCTCAAGGCCGCGCTGCTGAAGGCCCCTGAGCATAATCTGGTGCAGCAGCAATTGGCGTTTGAGAGGTTTCGGCAGGAATTTAATTACGTGCGCCCGCACAAGGCGCTTGGCATGAAGGTGCCTGCAGACCTCTATGTACCCTCCACCCGGTATTACGACGGGCGTTTGCCAGAGGTGAACTATGTGTCGGACATGGAGGTGCGCAAGGTCAGACAAAATGGATCGATGAAGTGGAAAGGCAGGATGATATTTGTCAGCGAATCGCTGGTAGGTGAAGCGCTGGGACTGAGGGAAGTGGAAGATGATGTGTGGGACATCTACCTGTGCGACTACCTGCTCGGCAGGCTGAAAAGCGGCGAAAGCCGCCTGACCAGCCTACAAAAACGTAAAGGATGTCCCCGGTTTGAAACGTAAAGGATGTGTCCGTTTCTACACCGCGAAG
>NZ_JBSKHW010000035.1:0-1576 GCF_057128765.1 Pseudomonas corni | reverse complement strand
TCGGGATCTGGTTTCGCTTCACGGTTGACGAGCGTTTGCGTATTGAGGTGGTGGAATTTCACGACGATCAGCGCCACTACGCGGGCGACATGCAGTTGCCGTATCGCACGCAATCGGGCCTGGGCAGCAGCGGGGTCGATGGCGTCTGGCAGTTGCAGACTGAACATCAGGTGGTGGAGCAACACGTCAACTTTCGCGCCTATCACCATCGTGATATTCACGCGTTTCTCGACGGAGATGTCGATCAAACGCGCGGATCGGAAACGCTCTACGGTGAGGCCTATCACTACGCCGAGCCCTACACCGTGCTCGGCGATCCCATTGATCAGGACGAAGACCTGCTCAGCGAAAGCGGTTTTTTCTACGCCCGCTTGCGCCATGAGCGTTACCTGAACGAGCAGACGCGCCTGAGCGGTGTCAGCAGCAGCCCGACCCTGGCGCTGGCTCAGGTGCTGAAGATATCCGGCGGCGCGCCCCAGGCCTTTGCGCCTGGCGCGGTTATCACCCGCCTGATCACCCGCGCTGCCCGGGACCGCAGTTTTGAAGTCAGCTTCGAGGCGATGCCCTACGCGGAAACCATCTGCTTCCGACCGCCGCTGCTGCCTAAACCACAAATCGCTGGCACCGTTCCGGCCCGTGTCACCAGCAATCAGGCGCAGGATATTTACAGCCACATCGACCGGGAAGGCCGCTACAAAGTCAGTTTCCTGTTCGACCGCGACAGCTGGAAACCCGGCGAAGAAAGCCTCTGGTTGCGCCTGGCCAGGTCTTACGCCGGTGACACCCACGGCCTGCACCTGCCGCTGATCTGTGGCACCGAAGTGGCCATCGCCTTCGAACAAGGCGACCCAGACCGCCCTTTCATCGCCCACGCCCTGCACGACAACAAACACAAAGACCACGTCACCCTCGACAAGCGCGACTACACACGCAACGTCCTGCGCACCCCGGCCAACAACAAGTTGCGCATGGAGGATTTGCGCGGGCAGGAGCATGTGAAGCTCAGTACTGAATACGGCGGCAAGAGTCAGCTGAATCTTGGGCATCTGGTGGATGCGCAAAAGCAGAAAAGGGGAGAAGGGTTTGAGTTGCGCACCGATGGTTGGGGCGCGATTCGGGGTGGGAAGGGCGTGTTTATCAGTGCCGATGAGCAGGGTAAGGCGCAGGGGCAGCAGCTTGAAATGGATGCTGCCGTTGGACTTCTGCAACAGGCTGGCGATCAACTGAAAACGCTGTCAGTCGATGCGACTGCTGCCAACGCTGATCCCGCCGATGTGCAAGCGCAGATCAGCCTGCTCACGCAAGACCTGGAACAGCTCAAGTCGTCGGTCCTGTTACTCAGCGCACCGGCAGGCATCGCGCTCACCAGCGGCGAGCACCTGCAACTGGCGGCGAAAAACAACCTGATGCTCAACGCCGGTGCTCAAGCTGACATCAGCGTGGTCAAGCGGATGTTCGTCGGCGTGGGCGAAGGGTTGAGCCTCTTCGTGCGCAAGCTTGGCATCAAGCTGTTGGCCAATCATGGCCCGGTGACCATTCAGGCGCAGAACGGCACCCTGGAAATCCTCGCGCGGCA
>NZ_JBSKHW010000034.1:0-1577 GCF_057128765.1 Pseudomonas corni | reverse complement strand
CTGGCCGAGGGTTCGGCCACGGTCTACATCAACGGCCAGCCCGCCGTGCGCAGCGGCGACCGCAGCAGTTGTGGCGCGACGGTGGTGTCGTCCGGGCGGATTTCGCCCAACGTGGTCATCGGCGGACCCAAGATGGTGGTTCGTAAAGTGCGCAGCGGCAAGACGCCGGGCGTCGGCATGGCCGTGTCGGCGCTGATGATGCTGCGCGGCGGCCCCGGCACCTTTGTCAGCAACCTGCCGTGCATGGCGCTCAGTGGCGTGAACGGGTTTGCGGTGAGCGCTGCGGTCGGCGCCTTGACCCGGGCAATGTCGGGATCACCCAATCCGGTGCATGCCGCCACCGGCGCCAAGGTGCTGGGCGATGTCGAGGAACTGGATTTTTTCATCGCCGGGATTCTGCCGGTGGAGTGGCAGCGTTTCTACAACAGCCGCGACACCCGCCCCAATAGCCTGTTTGGCACGGGCTGGAGCGTGGGGTTTGAAGTCGGCGTGCGCATCGAACCGCACCCCGAGGGCGGCGAACGGCTGATCTATACCGATGAGCAGGCGCGCGTCATCGACATGGGCAGCATCCCCTTGGGCGGCGCGGTGTACAGCGCCGGTGAAGGCCTGGCGGTACGCCGACATGACAACGGCCAGCTGCTGATCGAGAGCGAGGACGGGCGTTATCGCCTGTTTGAGCCGGTCGGGACCAATCCTGGGGTGTTACGCCTGACCGAGCTGGGCGACCGCAACGACAACCGGATCTATCTGGATTACGACGACCTAGGGCGTCTGATCCATGTGCGTGACACCTACAACATCGTGCGCCTGCTGCTGGTGTATTCACTGCGCTGGCCGCGGCGGGTCGAGCAGATCGAACGGGTGTACATCGATGAAACTCGCGAGGTCCTGGCCAGTTACGCGTATGACGCTCAGGGCGATCTGGCGCAGGTGCAGGATGCGCTGGGCCAGACGCAGCGGCGCTTCGTCTACCACGAGCAGCGCATGGTCGAGCACCAGTTGCCCAGCGGCCTGCGCTGTTTTTACCAGTGGGCGCTGATCGACGAGCGTGAGTGGCGGGTGGTTCAGCACTGGACCGACGACGGCGATGCCTACCGCTTCGCCTATGACTTGAGCGCCGGGACCACGGTCGTGACCGACGGCCTGGGCCGCGTCAGCACCCGGCACTGGAACGCCCAACACCAGATCACCCACTACCGCGACACCCTCGGCCACGTCTGGCGGTTTATCTGGAACGACGAGCGCCAGTTGCTGGGCGCGGTGGACCCTCAGGACGGGCAGTGGCATTACAGCTACGACGACGCCGGCAACCTGTGTTCGACCCAGGACCCGCTCGGACGCCGTGATGCCACGGTGTTTCTCGAACAGTGGGCGCTGCCCGTGGCGCAGACCGACACCGCCGGCCAGAGCTGGCATTACCGCTACGACAAGCGCGGCAACTGCACCCACGTCACCGACCCGCTGGGGCATGTCACCCGCTACCGGCACGACGCCTACGGCCAGCTGATCGAGATCATCGACGCCAGCGGTAAAAGCAAAAAGCTGAGCTGGGACGCGATGGGGTATCTGACCGA
>NZ_JBSKHW010000033.1:0-4526 GCF_057128765.1 Pseudomonas corni | reverse complement strand
CAAACCGGCGACAGCCTTGTGGTTGGCACCCCTAACGACAAAATCACTGTCAGCACCGCTGAAGTCGACGGCAAGATCGTTCTGACGCTGACCGGCGAAGCGACCAAAGCTGAATACCAGGCGCTGATCAACTCGATCACTTACGGCAACAGCAGCGAGAACCCAAGCACTCTGCCGCGCAACATCTCGGTAGTGGTCAATGACGGCGCACTCGATTCCGCGCCGGTCAGCACCGCTGTAAACGTCACGCCAGTTAACGACGCACCGACTGCAACCATCGAAGGCCCGCTTTCCTTCACCGAAGGCCAGACTGGCGTTTCGCTGGATGGCAAAGTCACGCTGGCTGACGTGGATAACGCGACACTGAAAGGTGGCTCGGTCACCTTGAATGGCGCACAGGATGGTGATTCGCTGATTGTTGGTACGCCGAACAGCAAAATTACTGTTTCGACCTCAGAAGTAGACGGCAAGATCGTTCTGACGCTGACCGGCGAAGCCACCAAAGCTGAATACCAGGCGCTGATCAACTCGATCACCTACGCCAACAGCAGCGAAAACCCAAGCACTCTGCCGCGCAACATCTCGGTCGTGGTCAATGACGGCCAGCTCGATTCCGCGCCGGTCAGTACTGCTGTAAACGTCACTCCAGTCAACGACGCTCCAACTGCAACTATCGAAGGTCCGGTTCTGTTCACCGAAGGCCAGACCGGTGTTTCGCTGGATGGCAAAGTCACTTTGGCTGACGTGGATAACGCGACGCTCAAAGGTGGCTCCGTCACGCTGAATGGCGCCCAGAATGGCGACTCGCTGATTGTTGGTACGCCGAACAGCAAAATCACAGTTACCTCTTCGGAAGTCGACGGCAAGATCGTTCTGACTTTGACCGGCGAAGCAACGAAAGCTGAATACCAGGCGCTGATCAACTCGATCACCTACGGCAACAGCAGCGAAAACCCAAGCACTCTGCCGCGCAACATCTCGGTCGTGGTCAATGACGGCCAGCTCGATTCCGCGCCGGTCAGCGCCGCTGTCAACGTCACTCCAGTCAACGATGCGCCGGTCATCACCTTCGGCAACGTTTCGTACACCGAAAACGGCGTTGCAAAGCCAATCGTCACCAACCTGGTCATCAATGATCAGGACGGTAGCGATCTGACCAGCGCAAAAATCACGCTGACCGGCATGCATGCCGAAGACGTCCTGAACTCCAAGTTCTATACCGGCACTGACGAAGGCGACACGTCGCTGGGCATTCACTACAAGCTGGTGAATGACGGCAACGGCACCATCACTATCGAGCTGACCGGCAAGGCTTCGATTGACAGCTATAAAGAGCTGATCAATTCGATCACCTACGCCAACAGCAGCGATAACCCGAATGTCACCCCACGTGGCGTGACCATCGCGGTCGTTGATGCGGACACTCACGGCACGAACAACCTGCCTGATTCGCACACGGGCGCCATTGCCGTGGTTGCGCTCAACGACGCTCCGGTCATCACCTTCGGCAACGTTTCGTACACCGAAAACGGCGTTGCAAAGCCAATCGTCACCAACTTGGTCATCAATGATCAGGACGGTAGCGATCTGACCAGCGCAAAAATCACGTTGACCGGCATGCACGCCGAAGACGTCCTGAACTCCAAGTTCTACACCGGCACTGACGAAGGCGACACTTCGCTGGGCATTCATTACAAGCTGGTGAATGACGGCAATGGCACCATCACCATCGAACTGACCGGCAAGGCTTCGATTGACAGCTACAAAGAGCTGATCAATTCGATCACCTACGAGAACAACAGCAACAACCCGAACGTCACCCCACGCGGCGTGACCATCGCGGTCGTTGATGCGGACACTCACGGCACCAACAACCTGCCTGATTCGCACACGGGCGCCATTGCCGTGGTTGCGGTCAACGACGCTCCGGCCATCACCTTCGGCAACGTTTCGTACACCGAAAACGGCACCGCCACTCCAATCGTCACCAACCTGGTCATCAACGATCAGGACGGTAGCGATCTGACCAGCGCAAAAATCACGTTGACCGGCATGCACGCCGAAGACGTCCTGAACTCCAAGTTCTACACCGGCACTGACGAAGGCGACACTTCGCTGGGCATTCACTACAAGCTGGTGAATGACGGCAACGGCACCATCACTATCGAGCTAACCGGCAAGGCTTCGATTGACAGCTATAAAGAGCTGATCAATTCGATCACCTACGCCAACAGCAGCGATAACCCGAACGTGACGCCACGCGGTGTGACCATTGCAGTAGTCGACGCTGACACTCACGGCACCAACAACCTGCCTGATTCCCACACTGCTCAGATTGCCGTCATAGCTGAGAATGACGCCCCAACCGTCGGACACGAAAACGCGGGCAACACCGGCAGCTTCGGCAACACCTTCCTCGAAGAGCCATTGGCTGGCGTTGCTCCACGTCCGGGCCAAGGCCCAGGCCTGATCGCGGGCGATATCAAGCTGAGCGATGCCGACAGCCTCACGCTGAAAAGCGCGACCGTCACCCTGACCAACGCCAAACCTGAAGACGTGCTGAACGTTGGTTCGCCGAACAGCAAAATCGTGGTCAGCTACGACTACGACACCGCTGGCGTGATCAAGCTGACCCTCACCGGTCCAGGCACACCTGCCGAGTATCAAGCGGTTCTGCGCTCGATCACCTTCGACACACCGTCGCAGAATCCTGATCCCACCCAGCGCCTGATCACCATCGCGATCGACGACGGCAGCGCCAACGGCGTGAGCACCGTGATCTCGAAGATCAACATCATCCCGGAAAACGATGCGCCAACTGTCAACGGCACCGCGGTCAACTTCACCGAAGGTGATGCTGCGAAATCCGTCGTCGCCGGCCTGAACATCAGCGACCTGGACAACAGCACCCTGCAGCACGCGGAAGTGAAGATTTCCAACGTGCAGGCGGGTGACGTGCTGACCTTCACCGGCACCACGCCAAGCGGCGTGACCGTGGAAAAAGTCATCGGCACCGACAACACCGTCACTTTCAAAATCGACGGCACCGCGTCCCTGGCTGACTACAAAACCCTGATCGACTCGATCAAGTTCGAAAGCCCAGGCGACAACCCGACCGCAGGCGTGCGTGGCGTAACCGTTACTGTCACCGACAGCGGCGGCGCATGGGACATCGGCCGCGATCCAGCGTTGAGCACTGTGTTGAACGGCTCGATCAACGTCGTTGCAACGAACGATGCGCCGGTTGTCGGCCATGAAAACCCCAACGACACTGGCAGCTTCGGCAACACTTTCCTCGAAGAGCCACTGGCTGGCGTTGCTCCACGTCCGGGCCAAGGCCCAGGCCTGATCGCGGGCGATATCAAGCTGAGCGATGCCGACAGCCTCACGCTGAAAAGCGCGACCGTCACCCTGACCAACGCCAAACCTGAAGACGTGCTGAACGTTGGTTCGCCGAACAGCAAAATCGTGGTCAGCTACGACTACGACACCGCTGGCGTGATCAAGCTGACCCTCACCGGTCCAGGCACACCTGCCGAGTATCAAGCGGTTCTGCGCTCGATCACCTTCGACACACCGTCGCAGAATCCTGATCCCACCCAGCGCCTGATCACCATCGCGATCGACGACGGCAGCGCCAACGGCGTGAGCACCGTGATCTCGAAGATCAACATCATCCCGGAAAACGATGCGCCAACTGTCAACGGCACCGCGGTCAACTTCACCGAAGGTGATGCTGCGAAATCCGTCGTCGCCGGCCTGAACATCAGCGACCTGGACAACAGCACCCTGCAGCACGCGGAAGTGAAGATTTCCAACGTGCAGGCGGGTGACGTGCTGACCTTCACCGGCACCACGCCAAGCGGCGTGACCGTGGAAAAAGTCATCGGCACCGACAACACCGTCACTTTCAAAATCGACGGCACCGCGTCCCTGGCTGACTACAAAACCCTGATCGACTCGATCAAGTTCGAAAGCCCAGGCGACAACCCGACCGCAGGCGTGCGTGGCGTAACCGTCACCGTGACTGACAGCGGCGGCGCGTGGGACATCGGCCGCGATCCGGCGTTGAGCACTGTGCTTAACGGTTCGATCAACGTGGTTGCTGTGAACGACGCACCGGTCATTGCCCACACTGGCAACGGCACTGAGTTCGGTAACACCTGGAACGAGACAGCGGCAAATGGCGATCTGACTCAGCCAGGTAAAGGCCCAGGCAAGATCGCAGCTGATTTCGGCCTGAGCGACGTCGACACCACAACCCTGAAGTCGGCAACCGTTACTCTGACCAACTACCACGAAGGTGATTTCCTCACCGTGGTCGATGCTGCAGGCGTGACATACACCTCGACGTTAATCAAAGACGGTGCTGGCAACATCACCGGTCAAACCATCGTCTTCCAGGGTGGTACCGCTGCGCAGTACCAGACCGCGATCCAGTCGATCACTTTCGACAGCACTTCGCACAACCCGAACGTGACTGATAATCGCAACATCGCAATCACCATCGATGACGGCGGCGCGAT
>NZ_JBSKHW010000032.1:0-5782 GCF_057128765.1 Pseudomonas corni | reverse complement strand
AGGATCTGTCTATAATTCGCCCCACTTCCGGCGCAGACGAAACGGAAAACTTCTTGTTAATCAAGTAGTTGGACGAAGTAAGTAGCGCGGAATGCTTCGGTTTGACGGTTAAATCGGAAGCGGTGAAAAAGGCAGTTGACAGCAGGTTGTAACGCTGTAGAATTCGCCTCCCGCTGACGAGAGACGCCAAGTCACTCCAAGCGCAAGTGGTTGAAGTTGTTAAGGATTTCCAAGCGAAACTTTGAAAACTTCTTAAAATAACCGCTTGACAGAAACACCAGGCGCTGTAGAATGCGCGCCTCGGTTGAGACGAAAGATCTTAACCACCCGCTCTTTAACAACTGAATCAAGCAATTCGTGTGGGTGCTTGTGCTGTAAGACTGATGTCAACTGATTATCAGCATCGCAAGTTACTCCGCGAGAAATCATGGTTTAACCAACGATTGCTGAGCCAAGTTTAGGGTTTTCTCAAAACCCATGAAGTAATTGAACTGAAGAGTTTGATCATGGCTCAGATTGAACGCTGGCGGCAGGCCTAACACATGCAAGTCGAGCGGCAGCACGGGTACTTGTACCTGGTGGCGAGCGGCGGACGGGTGAGTAATGCCTAGGAATCTGCCTGGTAGTGGGGGATAACGTTCGGAAACGGACGCTAATACCGCATACGTCCTACGGGAGAAAGTGGGGGATCTTCGGACCTCACGCTATCAGATGAGCCTAGGTCGGATTAGCTAGTTGGTGAGGTAATGGCTCACCAAGGCGACGATCCGTAACTGGTCTGAGAGGATGATCAGTCACACTGGAACTGAGACACGGTCCAGACTCCTACGGGAGGCAGCAGTGGGGAATATTGGACAATGGGCGAAAGCCTGATCCAGCCATGCCGCGTGTGTGAAGAAGGTCTTCGGATTGTAAAGCACTTTAAGTTGGGAGGAAGGGCAGTAAATTAATACTTTGCTGTTTTGACGTTACCGACAGAATAAGCACCGGCTAACTCTGTGCCAGCAGCCGCGGTAATACAGAGGGTGCAAGCGTTAATCGGAATTACTGGGCGTAAAGCGCGCGTAGGTGGTTTGTTAAGTTGAATGTGAAATCCCCGGGCTCAACCTGGGAACTGCATCCAAAACTGGCAAGCTAGAGTATGGTAGAGGGTGGTGGAATTTCCTGTGTAGCGGTGAAATGCGTAGATATAGGAAGGAACACCAGTGGCGAAGGCGACCACCTGGACTGATACTGACACTGAGGTGCGAAAGCGTGGGGAGCAAACAGGATTAGATACCCTGGTAGTCCACGCCGTAAACGATGTCAACTAGCCGTTGGGAGCCTTGAGCTCTTAGTGGCGCAGCTAACGCATTAAGTTGACCGCCTGGGGAGTACGGCCGCAAGGTTAAAACTCAAATGAATTGACGGGGGCCCGCACAAGCGGTGGAGCATGTGGTTTAATTCGAAGCAACGCGAAGAACCTTACCAGGCCTTGACATCCAGTGAATCTGCCAGAGATGGCGGAGTGCCTTCGGGAACACTGAGACAGGTGCTGCATGGCTGTCGTCAGCTCGTGTCGTGAGATGTTGGGTTAAGTCCCGTAACGAGCGCAACCCTTGTCCTTAGTTACCAGCACGTTAAGGTGGGCACTCTAAGGAGACTGCCGGTGACAAACCGGAGGAAGGTGGGGATGACGTCAAGTCATCATGGCCCTTACGGCCTGGGCTACACACGTGCTACAATGGTCGGTACAAAGGGTTGCCAAGCCGCGAGGTGGAGCTAATCCCATAAAACCGATCGTAGTCCGGATCGCAGTCTGCAACTCGACTGCGTGAAGTCGGAATCGCTAGTAATCGTGAATCAGAATGTCACGGTGAATACGTTCCCGGGCCTTGTACACACCGCCCGTCACACCATGGGAGTGGGTTGCACCAGAAGTAGCTAGTCTAACCTTCGGGAGGACGGTTACCACGGTGTGATTCATGACTGGGGTGAAGTCGTAACAAGGTAGCCGTAGGGGAACCTGCGGCTGGATCACCTCCTTAATCGAAGACTCAGCTTCTTCACAAGTTCCCACACGAATTGCTTGATTCATTGAAGAAGACGATAGAAACAGCTTTTGCTTTGCAAACCCGTTTCGGGTCTGTAGCTCAGTTGGTTAGAGCGCACCCCTGATAAGGGTGAGGTCGGCAGTTCGAATCTGCCCAGACCCACCAGTTACCTGGTGAGTAGTTGGACAGAGCACCTTGCGCCAAGGTAAGACACCTGTAGCGATACGGGGCCATAGCTCAGCTGGGAGAGCGCCTGCCTTGCACGCAGGAGGTCAACGGTTCGATCCCGTTTGGCTCCACCACTTACCGCTGTTTCGTTGTGAGAGTTTAGAAATGAGCATTCCATCCGTTGGGTGGTGAATGTTGATTTCTAGTCTTTGATTAGATCGTTCTTTAAAAATTTGGGTATGTGATTGAAATATAGACCGGGCACCTCTTTCACTGGTGCGTGTCCGGGCTAAGGTAAAGTTTGTGAAATGCAAACTTTCGGCGAATGTCGTCTTCACAGTATAACCAGATTGCTTGGGGTTATATGGTCAAGTGAAGAAGCGCATACGGTGGATGCCTTGGCAGTCAGAGGCGATGAAAGACGTGGTAGCCTGCGAAAAGCTTCGGGGAGTCGGCAAACAGACTGTGATCCGGAGATGTCTGAATGGGGGAACCCAGCTGTCATAAGACAGTTACCTTACACTGAATACATAGGTGTATGGAGCGAACCAGGGGAACTGAAACATCTAAGTACCCTGAGGAAAAGAAATCAACCGAGATTCCCTTAGTAGTGGCGAGCGAACGGGGACCAGCCCTTAAGTTGTTTAGAGATTAGCGGAACGCTCTGGAAAGTGCGGCCATAGTGGGTGATAGCCCTGTACGCGAAAATCTCTTTGCAATGAAATCGAGTAGGACGGGGCACGAGAAACCTTGTCTGAACATGGGGGGACCATCCTCCAAGGCTAAATACTACTGACTGACCGATAGTGAACCAGTACCGTGAGGGAAAGGCGAAAAGAACCCCGGAGAGGGGAGTGAAATAGATCCTGAAACCGTATGCGTACAAGCAGTGGGAGCCCACTTTGTTGGGTGACTGCGTACCTTTTGTATAATGGGTCAGCGACTTATTTTCAGTGGCGAGCTTAACCGAATAGGGGAGGCGTAGCGAAAGCGAGTCTTAATAGGGCGTCTAGTCGCTGGGAATAGACCCGAAACCGGGCGATCTATCCATGGGCAGGTTGAAGGTTGGGTAACACTAACTGGAGGACCGAACCGACTACCGTTGAAAAGTTAGCGGATGACCTGTGGATCGGAGTGAAAGGCTAATCAAGCTCGGAGATAGCTGGTTCTCCTCGAAAGCTATTTAGGTAGCGCCTCATGTATCACTGTAGGGGGTAGAGCACTGTTTCGGCTAGGGGGTCATCCCGACTTACCAAACCGATGCAAACTCCGAATACCTACAAGTGCCGAGCATGGGAGACACACGGCGGGTGCTAACGTCCGTCGTGAAAAGGGAAACAACCCAGACCGTCAGCTAAGGTCCCAAAGTCATGGTTAAGTGGGAAACGATGTGGGAAGGCTTAGACAGCTAGGAGGTTGGCTTAGAAGCAGCCACCCTTTAAAGAAAGCGTAATAGCTCACTAGTCGAGTCGGCCTGCGCGGAAGATGTAACGGGGCTCAAACCATGCACCGAAGCTACGGGTATCACCTTATGGTGATGCGGTAGAGGAGCGTTCTGTAAGCCTGTGAAGGTGAGTTGAGAAGCTTGCTGGAGGTATCAGAAGTGCGAATGCTGACATGAGTAACGACAATGGGTGTGAAAAACACCCACGCCGAAAGACCAAGGTTTCCTGCGCAACGTTAATCGACGCAGGGTTAGTCGGTCCCTAAGGCGAGGCTGAAAAGCGTAGTCGATGGAAAACAGGTTAATATTCCTGTACTTCTGGTTATTGCGATGGAGGGACGGAGAAGGCTAGGCCAGCCTGGCGTTGGTTGTCCAGGTTTAAGGTGGTAGGCTGAAATCTTAGGTAAATCCGGGGTTTCAAGGCCGAGAGCTGATGACGAGTGTTCTTTTGAACACGAAGTGGTTGATGCCATGCTTCCAAGAAAAGCTTCTAAGCTTCAGGTAACCAGGAACCGTACCCCAAACCGACACAGGTGGTTGGGTAGAGAATACCAAGGCGCTTGAGAGAACTCGGGTGAAGGAACTAGGCAAAATGGCACCGTAACTTCGGGAGAAGGTGCGCCGGTGAGGGTGAAGCATTTACTGCGTAAGCCCATGCCGGTCGAAGATACCAGGCCGCTGCGACTGTTTATTAAAAACACAGCACTCTGCAAACACGAAAGTGGACGTATAGGGTGTGACGCCTGCCCGGTGCCGGAAGGTTAATTGATGGGGTTAGCTAACGCGAAGCTCTTGATCGAAGCCCCGGTAAACGGCGGCCGTAACTATAACGGTCCTAAGGTAGCGAAATTCCTTGTCGGGTAAGTTCCGACCTGCACGAATGGCGTAACGATGGCGGCGCTGTCTCCACCCGAGACTCAGTGAAATTGAAATCGCTGTGAAGATGCAGTGTATCCGCGGCTAGACGGAAAGACCCCGTGAACCTTTACTATAGCTTTGCACTGGACTTTGAATTTGCTTGTGTAGGATAGGTGGGAGGCTTTGAAGCGTGGACGCCAGTTCGCGTGGAGCCAACCTTGAAATACCACCCTGGCAACTTTGAGGTTCTAACTCAGGTCCGTTATCCGGATCGAGGACAGTGTATGGTGGGTAGTTTGACTGGGGCGGTCTCCTCCTAAAGAGTAACGGAGGAGTACGAAGGTGCGCTCAGACCGGTCGGAAATCGGTCGTAGAGTATAAAGGCAAAAGCGCGCTTGACTGCGAGACAGACACGTCGAGCAGGTACGAAAGTAGGTCTTAGTGATCCGGTGGTTCTGTATGGAAGGGCCATCGCTCAACGGATAAAAGGTACTCCGGGGATAACAGGCTGATACCGCCCAAGAGTTCATATCGACGGCGGTGTTTGGCACCTCGATGTCGGCTCATCACATCCTGGGGCTGAAGCCGGTCCCAAGGGTATGGCTGTTCGCCATTTAAAGTGGTACGCGAGCTGGGTTTAGAACGTCGTGAGACAGTTCGGTCCCTATCTGCCGTGGACGTTTGAGATTTGAGAGGGGCTGCTCCTAGTACGAGAGGACCGGAGTGGACGAACCTCTGGTGTTCCGGTTGTCACGCCAGTGGCATTGCCGGGTAGCTATGTTCGGAAAAGATAACCGCTGAAAGCATCTAAGCGGGAAACTTGCCTCAAGATGAGATCTCACTGGAACCTTGAGTTCCCTGAAGGGCCGTCGAAGACTACGACGTTGATAGGTTGGGTGTGTAAGCGCTGTGAGGCGTTGAGCTAACCAATACTAATTGCCCGTGAGGCTTGACCATATAACACCCAAGCAATTTGCGACCCGAGAGGGCATCAGATTGCGGTGACTGTGAAGATGACAGACGCTGAAAGTTTGCAGCACGAACGAACCTGATCACATACCCGATTTGCCGAAGCGAGGCCCTGGCGACAGGCGCACGACTCGGTACCCGAATTTCTTGACGACCATAGAGCATTGGAACCACCTGATCCCATCCCGAACTCAGCAGTGAAACGATGCATCGCCGATGGTAGTGTGGGGTTTCCCCATGTGAGAGTAGGTCATCGTCAAGATTAAATTCCGAAACCCCTCATCGCTTACGCGGTGAGGGGTTTTGTTTT
>NZ_JBSKHW010000031.1:2130-7808 GCF_057128765.1 Pseudomonas corni | reverse complement strand
GAATCAGTTCCGCCTGACACACCGCGAAGGTTCGCCATTCCGTAGGAGCGAACTTGTTCGCGAGGCGTCTGGCCTGACACGCCGTATCGCCTGCCTCGCCAACAAGTTGGCTCCTACAGGTTGGGTGTCATCCGCAGATCGCCATTTTTGCCGAAGCCGTAATTGGCGCAGTAACGCCCAGCACCGCGCTCACCCCTTCGACAATCAACCGCACCTGGCGCTGATCGATGATCAACGGCGGCAACAGGCGGATGGTTTGGCCACGGGTAACGTTGATCAGCAGGCCGTGATCTCGCGCTGCATTCAATGCCAAATCCGGGATCGCCCGTTTCAGCTCGATGCCGAACATCAGGCCTTGTCCGCGAATACTCACGATGTCCTGATGCCCCGCCAACGCTTCACGCAGCCCATCGAACAGGCGTGCACCCTGCACGGCGGCATTATTGAGCAGCGCTTCGTCGTCGATAATATCAAGCACCGTGCACGCCACCCGACACGCCAGCGGGTTGCCGCCGAAGGTGCTGCCGTGGCTGCCCGGCGTGAACAATTGGGCAGCGACACCCCGAGCCAGGCAGGCGCCAATGGGTATGCCGTTGGCTAACCCTTTGGCCAGTGTCATCACGTCGGGCACGATGCCGTGGTGCTGAAAGGCAAACCACTGACCGGTGCGCCCCATGCCCGTCTGGATCTCGTCGAGCATCATCAGCCAGCCACGCCGGGTACACAGTTCGCGCACCTGTTTCAGATAACCGGGCGGCGGCACCAGCACCCCACCCTCACCCTGAATCGGCTCCATCAGCACCCCGACGATGCGCTCGCCATGCAACCGCCCCGCCGCTTCAAGCGCTGCAATATCACCGAAACCGACCCTGACACATTCCCCCGGCAACGGCTGATAACCCAAACGCACGCCGCCGTTATCGCTGGCTGACAACGTACCGAGCGTGCGGCCATGAAAGGCGTTATCCATCACGATCACCAGCGGCTGGCGGATGCCTTTGGACCAGCCATACAGCCGCGCCAGCTTGAGCGCGGTTTCGTTGGCCTCGGCGCCGGAATTGTTGAAAAACGCCTGTTCCATGCCCGCAAGCTCAGTGAGCTTCTGCGCCAGCCGCTGTTGCCAAGGGATGCTGTAGTGATTAGATGTGTGCAGCAGCAGCCCGGCCTGCTCGCGAATGACCTCGACGATGCGCGGGTGACAGTGCCCGACATTGGTCACCGCTACACCCGCCAAGGCGTCCAGATACTCGCGGCCGTCTTCGTCCCAGAGGCGCGCGCCGAGACCTTTGATGAAACTCAGCGGCATTGGTTTGTAGGTGTTCATCAGGCAATCGGCGGTCATGGCCAGCACTCCTTGGTGGATGTGCTGGCAGTATGTTTAGCCTGCCATGGTGTATAAAGATGGCTTTGCTTCAGTGACCTTTAAGCAGGGCTTGATAATGGATGTGTTCCAGTCAATGAGCGTGTTCGTTCAAGTAGTGGAAAGCGGCAGCATGACGGCGGCCGCAAGGCAGTGCGAAATGTCCACCACGATGGTCGGCAATCACCTCAAGGCCCTTGAACAGCGCTTGGGCATCAGCCTGCTGCAACGCACCACACGCCGGCAAAACCTGACCGAGTTTGGGGTGCAGTATTACCGGCGCTGCGTTGAAGTGCTGGGGCTGGTGGCGGATTCGGATCGCTTGGCTGAACAGGCCCAGACCCTACCGTCCGGCACCTTGCGAATCACCGCGCCACCTGCATTCGGTGCTGAGCGCCTGGCACCGATGCTCAGCGATTTCGCCCAGGCCTACCCCGAAGTCAAGCTGGAAGTGGTGCTCAACAATCAGTTGATGGACTTGGTGGAGCACGGTTTCGATGCGGCCATTCGACTGGGCATGCCCGAGCCTTCGAACCTGATCGCGCGGCCCCTGCAGGATTACACCCTGACCATCTGCGCCTCGCCCCAATACCTGCAACGCCACGGCACCCCGCTACACGCCAACGACTTGCAACAGCACCAATGCCTGGCGTTCTCTTACCCGGCCGGCGATGAATGGCGCGCGTCGGAGAAATTATGGAAGCTCACCGGCCCCGCGGGCGAGATCGAAATTCCAGTGTCGGGACCGATGATCATCAACAGCACCCCGGCCCTTCGCCAGGCTGCGTTGTCCGGCATGGGCCTGACGATGCTTCCGGATGTGCTGATTGAGCAAGACCTGCAAGCTGGCCGGTTGGTGCCGTTATTGCAGGAATACCAGCCCCCCAGCCGTCAGATGTTTCTGATCTACGCGCAGGATCGCTATCGGCTGCCCAAGGTCAGGCATTTTGTGGAACGCGCGTTGGCGGCGTGGGGGAAATAACGATTCACTTCGACCGGCCACTTATGCAGGGAGCGTAGATTGATGATCAACAAGGAACGCCCCGATTCGTCGATACCGGGCCTTCGCGTTACTGAGCTGACAGCGCAGGACGAAGCGGCGATTCAGGATTTTTTCGAAGCCAATCCTGGCTATTTCACCGTGTGCAACGGTGAACCCCCCCGACCGGACGAGGCGCATGAGGAACTCAAGGGCGACATGCCCGACGACTGGAACTACAACACCCGCTGGATTTGGGGGTATGTCGACGAACAAGGCTCGCTGGTGGCGCTGGTTAATATCATCTCCGACCTCTGGTCGCCTGGGGTCTGGCACACTGCGTTCTTCATCGTGGATTCGTCCCGGCACGGCAGTGGCGATGCGCGGCTGATCCATCAGGATGTCGAGCGCTGGGCGCAACAAAATGGCGCGCAATGGATGCGGCTTGTGGTGGTACAGGGCAACGTAAAGGCAGAACGCTTTTGGGAAAAGATCGGCTACCAACAGGTTCGGACCCTTGAAGGGATCAAGATGGGCAAACGGACCAATACCCTGCGCATGATGGTCAAACCGCTGGGTGGCCGCACGGTGGAAGAACATCTGGAGCGGCTGCCCAAAGACAGGCCGGATACGTGATGAACCGCTGATAAGCGTCGCGGGCAAGCCTCGCTCCAACAATGGATCAGGCGCTACCAACGTTGTGATTGAACGCAAAACCCGTGGGAGCGGACCCGTCCGAGAAGAGGCAGGTACAGCCGATACATCTCTACCGCCTGACGCACCGCTTTCGCGGACAGGTCCGCTCCCACATTGGATCTGCTTCGCTGCTTACATGGCGGCCAGCGCAAATCCTGTTGGAGCGAGCCTTGCCCGCGAAGTGGTTTGCACGCTCACCCAGGCCAGACACTCACCCAACCAACCGCTCACGCTGCCCGGTGGCGGACGCTGCCAACGCCGCGTCGATCAACTTGTGCATCCTTACCGCATCGTCAAACGTCGCTGCTACCTGCGTCCCTTCAACCACGTCCTGGGCGTAGACGTAATACAACTCGGCCAGTTCCAGCACCGCCGAAGGCAGGTTCGAGTCCGGCAGGCGCAGGTAGGCATCCGGCACCGGCATCAGCTGCAATGGCAGGTTGTCACCGTGGGCGCCTTCGATCACGTAGTCATCGCCCACTTCACCGAATGCCGAGGTGTTGGTGATCCGCAGATCGCCCAAGTGGCCGGTGATGTCCATCTGCACGCCAGAGCCATTGCGCTTGCCGCCTTCGACATGCACCGACACCAGCGCGCCGTCCTGCAATTGCCCCACCAGCACCATTTGATCGGGTGCGGTGGTGTCAAAAACTTCGTCGGTTTCCTTGATGGTGACTTTTTCGAATTGATTGACCACCAGCCCAGTCACGTTGATCGGCCAACCGGTGGCGGTGAACAGCATGTCCAGGAAGTGCCCGGCGTAGATCGCGATCACGCTGGAAAAATTTTCCACCGGGACTGTCCAGCGCAAGGCATTGGGGCGCAGCGCCTGGAAGTAATTCATGCTGACGTGGATGCGCACCGAGCGCACTTTGCCGACGTATCCCTGTTGCAACAGGTCCCGCAGATAGCGATTGTGCGGCGCATGACGGCGCTGCAGACCGACGATATGCCTCACGCCCGCCGCTTTGGCCAGACGGTTGAGCTCTTCGGAAGTCGCCGTGCTGGTGGTCAGCGGCCACTCGCAATACACGTCCTTTTTTGCGGCAATTGCGGCGCGTACCGCTTCTTCATGCTGCGGCGCGGTGGTCAGCACCACCACCAGATCGACCTCCGGATGATTGACCAGGGCATCCAGTGAATCCACCACATGGGCGATGCCGAACTGTTCGGCTGCCGCATTCGCGCTGCCTTGGCGCTGGCTGAAAATGGCGCTGATCTGGTACTCCGGCAACAGCGTCAGGACCCGCACATGGCCGTGCAGCGCCCAGTTGCCAATGCCCACCAGGCCCACACGAATTGGCGTTGCTGCGACGTCGATTGCTTTCATACAGGCACTCCATGGGAAATTCGGGATGTGCCTTGAGTCTAGGGACCGGGGCGCTCGTGAAAAACCGTGCAGAGTTCCGAACATTGCGGACAGAAACGGCTTAAATTAGCCCACCGGAAAATCGATGGTACTGGGAGAGCACTGACGATGATGGACAGTCTGAGCGGCATCACGGCCTTCGTTCAGGTCGCCGAGACCCGCAGTTTCACCGAGGCCGGCCGCTTGCTGGACATTTCATCGTCGGCAGTGGGTAAGAGCGTTGCGCGCATGGAAGAGCGGCTGGGCGTGCGCCTGTTCCATCGCAGTACCCGTAGCGTCACCCTGACTGCCGAAGGCGAGCTGTTTCTGGCGCGCTGCCGGCGAATCATTCAAGAGGTCGAACAGGCCGAGATCGAGCTGTCGCAATTGGCCGAGGCGCCCAAGGGCAAGCTGCGCATCAGCGTGCCGCTGCAGAACACCCTGATCTTTCCGCTGCTTGCCGGGTTCATGCAGGCGTATCCGGACATTGAACTGGACGTGGATCTTTCGGATCGCATGAGCGACGTGATTGAAGAAGGCTTCGATGCCGTGATCCGCACCGGCCAGCCGTCCGACTCGCGCTTGATGGCGCGCAAGTTGGGGGAGTTCAAACTGGAATTAGTGGCGTCGCCTGCTTACCTGCAACGCCGAGGCCGTCCGCTGCATCCCGACGACCTGAAGAACCACGCCTGCCTGATGCACAAGTTTCCAGCCAGCGGCGCCCTGGAACGCTGGCCGGTGCGCGATCCTAATGCCGAATCCGATCCAGAGTTGGGCAAGGTCATTACCTGCACCACCACCGATGCCCTCGCCCATCTAGCCATTGAGGGACTGGGCATCGCCTGCCTGGCTGACTTCTCGACCATCCAGGCACTGCGCGAAGGCAAGCTGGAAAAGGTCCTTAGCGACTACACCGAGCATCGCGGCACGCTGTGGATGCTGTGGCCCTCCAGCCGCCACGCCTCACCCAAACTGCGGGCGCTGATCGACTATTTCAGAGAGCACATTGCGGCGGTGGAGCAGCCTGTCTCACTATCCTGAAGGCTGCCCCCACCCTGTAGGAGCGAACTTGTTCGCGAGGCGTCGCTTCTGGCACACCTCGCTGGCCATCTCGCCAACAAGTTGGCTCCTACAGGTGCGGTGTTTGGCGAAGAATGCTCAAAACCCAAATTGCGGCGAGCGGCAGCCTTTCGCAATACCATAAAGTCCGCCTCCCCTCTGTAGGAGCGAACTTGTTCGCGAGGCGTCGCTTCTGGCACACCTCGCTGGCCATCTCGCCAACAAGTTGGCTCCTA
>NZ_JBSKHW010000031.1:0-2120 GCF_057128765.1 Pseudomonas corni | reverse complement strand
CTGTAGGAGCGAACTTGTTCGCGAGGCGTCGCTTCTGGCACACCTCGCTGGCCATCTCGCCAACAAGTTGGCTCCTACAGAATGGGCATATGCAGGCTCGGATCAATTCACCTGCTTGCGGAAAAACAGCGTCACCTGCCCCACTTCAAAACCAAACTTGGTGACGTACGAGCGGTTGGCGAGCGTGTTCTCGTCCAGCAAGTACATCCAGTCATCGAAGTTGACCTGATACACCTTGTCGTCCACCGGCAGGCTCAACACGTAGCGCCAGCGCAGTGCATTGCCGGACACCTCACCCAGCGCCTCGCCGACCACATCTCCCGCCGTCCCGCGCCAGCGTCCCGGGCCATCCGGGTGAAGGGTCCAGACGCGGGTCTGCTTTTTGCCATCGCTGTAGGTGAAGTCTTCGTGCATCACGAAGGTATCACCCTCGGAATGACCGTCGATGTTGACGTGAAAGCGTTTGACCACTTCCCCGGAGCGCTTCTGAAACATGCCCCAGGCCTCTACCCGCCCAGTGAAAAACTGGCGCAGTTCGAGGGTGGGTTTTTCCTGGCTGTAGCGGCTGACGTCAACATTGCTGCACGCGGCCAGGCTCAGGCAGAACAACAGCGAAAGGGCTTTTAACATGGGCGACTCCAGTGAGGACACGGTCGAGCGCGAACGGCAATCCGTGGTCCGCAGACTTCATCACCTGGGTAGGCGTTGAGGACGAGCACCTCGGTTAAAGAGTCTGACCACGCGCGTCACGGATCGCTCAATGCGCCGGTTGAACGCACCTAGGCGTCACCGTTCGTCGTCGCCCGCGTAACACCGTGAAGCAGGCTGCAGCCCTTATGAACCAACGCCGTAGAGCCAAATTGATATTGAGCATGACGGGTATCGACAGACAGAAATGGTCGGGTAGCAGGTACGTCGATACAGTCATTTCAACCCTAATCTAATGTTCGAGGTTGAAATGTCCCGCGCCATCAAATTTCATCGCTTCGGTAAAGCCGATGTGCTCAGTTGCGAGGAGCAGCCTGATCGGTCCCCCGGCCCGCAGGAAGTGCTCGTTCGTGTACAGGCCATCGGTATCAGCTGGGACGATGTGTTGTGGCGTCAGGACCTGGCCCTCAGCAAACCGCAATTGCCGGCAGGTCTAGGCACTGAAATGGCCGGTACGGTCGAAGCCTTGGGCGACGCCGTGACTGACCTTGCGATCGGTGACAAGGTCGCAAGCTTCAAGGCCATGAGCGCCAATGATTATCCGGTCTGCGGCGACCACGTACTGGTGCCGCGCAACGCCTTGACTCGCTATCCTGATCAGCTGACGCCAGTGGAAGCGAGCGTGCATTACACCCCGCTGTTGCTGGCGTATTTTGCTTATGTCGATCTGGCCCGTGTGCAAGCCGGTCAAACGGTGCTCGTGACTGACGCGGCCAACAGCCCGGCAACGGCTTTCGTACAGTTGGGCAAGGCATTGGGGCTGCGGGTCATTGCGTCGACCAAAAGCGCTGCCGATCGCGAATTTTTGCTGGCCAATGGTGCTGACCGCGTCATTGTCACCGACGAGGAAGATATCGGCCTGCGTATCGATGCAATCACCAAAGGTCAGGGCATCGAAGCGGTGTTTGATGGCATGGGTGGCATGCAGATGTCATTGCTCGCCGATGTGCTTGCGCCCCGTGGCAGCCTGGTGCTGTATGGCTTACGCGGCGGCAACAACACCCCGTTTCCGGCGATGCAGGCGTTTCGCAAGAACATGCGCTTTTTCGTCCATTGCCTGGAGAATTTCACCGGCAAACCGGAATTGGGCATCGAGCAGGACACGGCTTCCATGCACCGTGCGCTGGAAGCCATCAACGGGCTGACCGCACAAGGTTTGCTCAAGGCCGACATCCACCGTACCTGGCCGTTCGAGCAGTTCGGCAAGGCCCACCATCTGCTGGATGAAAAACCGGTGCGCGGGCGTGTGGTGTTGAAGGTGTGTTGAGCCTCAGTGCTCAACCTCGGAACGATCATTTCTCGACAACCGCAAACCCTGTAGGAGCGTACGAGCACCGCGAGGCCGCGATCGGCTGCGCAGCAGTCGTAAAAGCTGCCAGCGCTGCGCACTGGATCGCGGCCTCGCGTTGCTC
>NZ_JBSKHW010000030.1:0-10078 GCF_057128765.1 Pseudomonas corni | reverse complement strand
CTATATCGCGGGCAAGCGCGCTCCTACAGATCTCGCGTCAGAACTGAATTTCAGCGGCGATGCGCATCCGGTGTGGGGTCGATGCAGCAATCTGCGACCAACCACACAGCGCAGGAGCTGCCGAACAGCGCAAGACTGCGATTGCGGTTTGCCTGACACAACCCAATTGCAGCCCTTCGGTACTCGACAGTTCCGACAAAAATCGTGAAGCGCAGCTCCCAGCGTGTAGACTTTTGCGCTTCGAATCAGGGAGCCGCCCGTTGCGCTTCCTTCTGTCTTTGTCTTGATTAAGGCGTGTTTATGGATCTGCGTCAGCTCGAAGCATTTGCGGCCGTCATGTCGGCGGGCAGTGTCACCGCAGCGGGGAAAATGCTCGGTCGCGCACAGCCGTCGGTCACTCGGGCCATCCAGGAACTAGAACAGGAGCTGGGCTTTGCGTTATTCGAACGCAGCGGGCCAAAGGTCACGCCGACGCACAAGGCCTTCATGATGTACGGCGAGGTCGAGAGTGCGCTGCTGGGGATTCGAAACATCCGCCAGCGCGCGCAGCACATCGCTCAGGAAGAAAATCATCAGATAAAGCTGGTCGCCATCTCCGCGCTGGCCGCCGGACTATTGCCGACGGCGCTGTCGCGCCTGCCTGATCACTTGCGACCGCAGCAGATCCAGTTGCAGAGCATGTCCCCGGAAAATGTGGTGCAAGCGGTGCTGAGTAAGACCATGGATCTGGGCGCCGTCAGCCTGCCGCTGGAACATCGCGGGCTGGACATTCACTGGATCGGTGAAGCGCCCTGCGTCGCGGTATTGCCGGCCACCTCAGAATTGGCGTCACACGCGGTGCTGCCCATGGAAGTGCTGTTGCAGCAGACGCTGATCACCATGGCCAATCCGTACCGTTTTCGCCGTCGGATTGACAAGGCGTTCCAGGATGCGGGCGGCCAGCCACCGAAGATGCTCGACACCAACACCTCATTGATCGCGATGCAAATGGCCCGGGTCGGACTGGGTGTCGCGCTGGTCGATCCCTTCACCGCGATGGGCGTCCCGCTTGAAGGGGTGGTGGTGCGGCCAATCGCCTGCAACATTCCGTTCTTCTTTGGCCTGATTTCGGCGTTCGCCCACCCGCTTTCCGATGTGGCACGCGCGCTGATCCACGAGATCGCAACTTCGGCCAGATTGCTGCTGCCGGACATGGTCATGCACGAAGCCAGTGCTCACGACGCGCTGTTGCAGAGCATTTACGCCGAGTGAGGCCGGATGACGCGAGTGCTCCAGAGGCAGAGCAATCACGCGACTAATTCCAAAAGTGAATATCAATATGCTTTTTTGCGCGTTGCGAGAATAAAAAACGCCTTTTACTATTCGTTTTAAGCATTCAAAGCCTTTAAGAATTCATTTGTGGCGAGTCTGGAACGCTTTTTGAAGTGTTTTACGAATCCAGATGAATTCAAGGTCGGGATTTCAACCCCGATCTATCAGCCGAGTACCGATCAATGTCCGATGTAAACGCGCCCGCAGGTCTTGCGGCACTGGAAGCACGCCTGCGTCAGGATCTGGCCTGGCTCGACCTTCCGGCCAATCCTTGGGTCAAGCCCCGGGTCAGCAATGGCGCGGTAGTGCTGGACGTGGCGATCATTGGAGGCGGTATGGCCGGTCTGGCACTCGCTGCTGAACTGCGTCATCTGGGCGTTGCTGCGGTGATTTTCGATCAGTCGCCCGCAGGCTTCGAAGGCCCTTGGGCAACCACCGCACGCATGCAAACCCTGCGTTCGCCCAAGCAATTGACCGGGCCTGCCCTGGGCTTGCCGGCGTTGACCTTCCGCGCCTGGTTTGAAGCGCAGTTCGGGGCTGAGGGCTGGGCGACACTGGACAAGATTCCACGTCTGCAATGGGCCGAGTACCTGCGCTGGTATCGCAAGGTCCTGGCGCTGGACGTGCGCAATGAACATCGGGTCAGCCGGGTCGCGCCCCGAGCTGAGGGCCTGGTTGAACTGGACGTCACAACTTCTGCGCAGACCTATTATGTGCTTGCCCGCCATGTGGTCCTTGCCACCGGCCGTGATGGCCTCGGCGGCCCATGGGTTCCTGAATGTGCCCGACAGTTGCCTGATCATCTGTGGGCACATTCGGCGGACGGATTGCAGGACGACTGGTTCAGCGGCAAACGGGTAGCGGTGGTTGGTGGCGGCGCGTCCGCCATGGACAGCGCCGCCACGGCGCTGGAGGCCGGGGCCACGCGGGTCGATCTGCTGATCCGCCGCGCCGAGTTGCCGCGCATCAACAAAGGCAAGGGCGCTGGCAACCCCGGCATGACCCACGGCTATTGGCGCCTGCCGGATGACTGGAAATGGCGCCTGCGCAACTACCTCAACACCCAGCAAGTGCCACCACCCCGGGGCAGTACGCTGCGGGTTTCACAGTCGGGCAAGGGGCGTTTTCTGCTCAACAGTCCGCTGCTCTCAGTTGAGCAGAACCCTGGCGGCGGCGTGTGGCTGCACACGCCGACTGCGCGGATAGAGGCCGACTTCGTGGTATTCGCCACCGGGTTCCGCACCGACTTTGCGCTGCGCCCGGAGTTCTCGCCGTTTTCCTCGCACATCCGCGTCTGGCGTGATCGCTTCCAGGCGCCTGCCGACGAGCAGGACGTTGAGCTGTCGGAGCTTCCGGATCTGGGCACCTGTTTCGAATTTCAGGAAAAGACCCCCGGCGCATGCCCCGGCCTGGATCACATTCACTGCTTCAGCTATCCGGCGGCCCTGAGTTACGGCGCTGTGTCCGGTGATATTCCGGCCATCAGCGAAGGCTCCAAACGCTTGGCCCACGGCTTGGTGGGTCAGCTGTTCAACGAGGACATCGCGCTGCACTTTGACGCCATGCGCGCATACGCCGAGCCCGAATTGCTCGGCGATGAATGGGTGGTCAGCCAGCCAGACGCCGAAGAGTTGCGCACATGATCGGCTGGGCACTGCGCCGACTGACTCAGTCGCTGCTGGTGATCCTGCTGATGACCGTGGTGGTGTTCATCGGCCTGAACGCCATCGGCAATCCCATGGACATTCTAGTGGGCGAAGATCTCAATCAGGCCGAGCGCCTGCAGGCAATCGCTCATCTGGGGCTGGACAAGCCGTTGTGGGAGCAATACCTGATCTTTCTCAAGGGCGCCGTCCACGGCAATCTCGGGCAGAGCTTCGTCTATCACGAAGACGCCATGCGCCTGATTCTTCAGCGGCTGCCAGCGACGTTCGAACTGGCGTTCACCGCGCTGTTTCTGGCCGTTGTGATCGGCGTGCCGCTAGGCATGTTTGCCGGGACTTATCCGGATCATCCGATTTCGCGCGTGATGATGGCCACCAGCATCGTCGGCTTTTCCCTGCCGGCGTTCTGGGTCGCACTGATGATGATCATGTTGTTCTCGATCAAGCTCGGCTGGCTGCCAGCCAGTGGGCGCGGTGACACCCGCGAACTGTTCGGCGTGCAGTGGTCATGGCTGACTCTCGATGGCCTGGAACACATGCTGTTGCCAGCGCTCAATCTGGCGCTGTTCAAGATTTCGCTGGTGCTGCGCCTGACCCGTGCCGGTGTGCGCGAAGTGCTGCCTCAGGAGTTCGTCAAGTTCGCCAGAGCCAAAGGCCTGTCGCCGATGCGGGTGATGTGCATGCACGTCATGCGCAACACGATGATTCCGGTGGTGACGGTACTGGCGATGGAGCTGGGTTCGACCATCGCTTACGCCGTGGTCACTGAAAGCATCTTCGCCTGGCCCGGCGCCGGCAAGCTGATTCTGGACAGCATCAATACCCTGGACCGCCCGGTGGTGGTCGCTTATCTGATGGTGGTTGTGGTGATTTTCGTGGTGCTTAACCTGATCGTCGACGGTTTGTATTACGTGCTCGATCCCCGCGTGCGCATTGAGGCCTCACGATGAATGCTCTCGAAAACGCCGTGCCCAAAGACGTGAGCTTGCAGGCGCAATCCCCTTGGCGCCGCGTTGCTACTGAGTTCATGAGTTCACCCACCGCCGTGACCGGATTGCTGGTGCTGCTAGTGATCATCGTGGTGGCGGTGTTCGCGCCATTGATCGTGGTGCAGAACCCCTACGACCTGATGCAGCTCAACGTGCTGGATGCACGCCTGGCGCCGGGCAGCGCCAACATGGATTCCGGCTACACCTATTGGCTCGGGACCGACGGACAGGGCCGCGATCTGGTGTCGGCGATTCTTTATGGTCTGCGCATCAGCCTGTGGGTCGGCATCGGTTCGGCGTTGATCGCCGCGGTGATCGGCACGCTGCTGGGGCTGGTCTCGGCCTACGTCGGCGGCTGGGTCGATGCCCTGTTGATGCGCTTGGTGGATTTACTGTTGTCGTTCCCGGTAATTCTTATGGCGCTGATGATTCTTGCCTGGCTGGGCAAGGGCGTCGGTAATGTGATGCTCACCCTGATTCTGTTGGAGTGGGCGTATTACGCGCGCACCGCTCGGGGTCAGGCGCTCACAGAAAGCCGGCGCGAATACGTCGATGCCGCGCGAGGCCAGGGCATCGGCCCGTGGCGCATCGTCATCGGCCACATTTTGCCCAACTGCTTGCCGCCGCTGATTGTCATTGGCGCGTTGCAGATCGCCCGCGCCATCACCCTGGAAGCGACGCTGTCTTTTCTCGGCCTTGGCGTGCCGGTCACTGAGCCATCGCTGGGGCTGCTGATCGCCAACGGGTTCCAATACATGCTCAGCAACGAATACTGGATCAGCCTGTTTCCGGGCCTGGCGCTGTTGATCACCATCGTCGCGATCAATCTGGTGGGCGACCGCTTGCGTGATGTGCTCAACCCGAGGTTACAGCGATGAGCCTGCCTGAAGCGCCCGCCGTGGCGACGTTGACCCTGGACGTGCGCCACCTTTCAACCTCGTTTTTCACCCGCGCCGGCGTGCTGCCGGCGGTGCGCGATGTCTCCCTGCGGGTCCAGCCCGGCCGGATTCTCGGCCTGGTGGGGGAGTCAGGTTCGGGCAAGTCCGTCACCGGTTTTTCGATTCTCGGATTGGTGGATGCACCCGGCCGCATCAGTGGCGGGGAGGTACTGTTTCAGGGCCGCGACCTGACGAAACTGTCGGCCTCCCAGTTGCGCGAGTTGCAGGGCAACCGCATCGCGATGATCTTTCAGGACCCGATGATGACCCTCAATCCGGTGCTGCGGGTCGACACGCAGATGATCGAAGCGGTGCGTGCCCATCGCCCCTTGAGCAAGCGCGAAGCCCGGGATCATGCCAGCCGAACTCTGGCGCTGATGGGCATCGCCAGCCCCGAAGAGCGCTTGCGGGCCTATCCCCATCAGTTGTCAGGCGGCATGCGCCAACGGGTGGCGATTGCCATTGCGCTGCTGCACGCGCCTGACCTGATCATCGCCGACGAGCCGACCACCGCGCTGGACGTGACCATTCAGGCGCAGATTCTCAGTGAAGTGCAGAAGCTGGTGCGCGAGCAGAACACCTCGCTGATCTGGATCACCCACGATCTGTCGGTAGTGGCCGGGTTGGCGGATGACGTGGCGGTGATGTACGCAGGCCGCATCGTCGAACAGGGTTCGGTGAACGATGTCCTCGACCGTCCGCAACATCCCTACACCCAAGGCCTGATCGACAGCCTGCCGAGCCGCAATAAACGCGGTCAGCGGCTGCGACAGATTCCCGGCATGGCGCCGGACTTGCTGTCGATGCCATCGGGATGTGCCTTTGCCGCCCGCTGCTCCAGAGCTTCCGCCGTGTGCGCGCAGGAGCCCGAACCCCGGGAAATCCTGCCGGGCCAGACGGTACGTTGTTTCCACCCGGGAGCCGCCGATGCGCAGTGATCAGATCCCCCTCATCGAGCTGCATCAAGTCAGCAAGACCTTCGGCAAACCGGTCCGGGACAGCTCCGTTCAGCACCTGTTGCAACGCCTGCACCTGACCCGCGCCAAGCCGGTGACCCATGCAGTTGACCGCGTCGATCTGCGCATCAATCGCGGCGAAGTGGTGGGGCTGGTGGGCGAATCCGGCTGCGGCAAATCAACCCTGGGGCGCATGGTGGCCGGGCTGCTGCCGGTGTCTTCGGGCACCGCCTCGGTGGATGGCCAATCCATCGAAACGCTGACCGCCGACGAGCGCCAGGCGATGCGGCTGAAGGTGCAAATGATCTTTCAGGACCCGTCATCGAGCCTCAATCCACGGCTGCGGGTCGATCGCATTGTTGGCGAAGGCGCGCTGCTGCACGGCCTGACCGACAGAAAAGGCTTCGACGATTACGTCAGCGCACAGCTGCAACGGGCCGGTCTCAGCCCGCAGTTGCGCCAGCGTTACCCGCACCAGTTCAGCGGGGGTCAGCGTCAGCGCATCGGCATCGCCCGCGCGCTAGCGGTGCAGCCAGAGCTGCTGGTGTGCGACGAATCGGTGGCGGCGCTGGACGTGTCTATTCAGGCGCAGATTCTCAACTTGTTCATGGACCTGCGCGACGAACTGGGCCTGACTTATCTGTTCATCAGTCATGACCTGGGCGTGGTCGAGCACCTGTGCGACCGCGTGGTGGTGATGTACTTGGGTCGGGTCGTAGAAAGTGCGTCGGTGGACGACTTGTTCGCCCGCGCCAATCATCCGTACACCCAGGCATTGCTGGCGCAGATCCCGCGTTTCGATGTCCGCAGTACCCGTTATGACGCGATCAAAGGGGAAATCCCCAGCCCGCTGAACCCGCCTGCCGGGTGTCATTTCCATCCTCGTTGCCCGCACGCCATGGCGCGCTGCCGCGAGGAAGTTCCAGCGCTGAGGGAGGTTTCGCCGAACCACCGGAGCGCGTGTCACCTGAACGATACCCTTTGATCCACATTGTCTGAACGAGCGCCCTGACGCTCGTCATGCCCATTGCCATTGCGTACAAGGAATCACCCATGAAGCCACTTGTTCGTTCACTGTTAGCCTCGGCCCTGATTCTGGCGGCCGGCAGTGTTTCGGCGCAGACCCTGCGCATCGGTTATGCCGATCCCGTGTCGTCCCTTGATCCACAGCTCAACAACTACGCCGGCGACCGCTCGGTGGCACTGCATGCCTTTGAATCGCTGGTCAATCGCCACGATGATAAAACCCTGCCGGGCCTGGCCAAGAGCTGGAAAGTCGTTGACGACACCACGTGGGAATTCGACCTGCGCGATGACGTGAAATGGCACGACGGCACGCCGCTGACGGCTGACGACTTTGTATTCTCGTTCGAACGCGCCCGCAGCGTGCCGGGTAGTGTGGCGTCCTACGCCGGGGCCACGCGCACGGTGGCTTCGGTCTCGGCCAAAGATGCGCACACGGTGGTCATCAAGACCCGCAGCGCTAACGCCAACCTGCTGCCGGATGTCGATTCGATTTACATCGTCAGCCGTCATGCGGGCGCTACTGCCAGCAGCGCGGACTACAACTCGGGCAAGGCGTTGATCGGTACCGGACCGTACAAATTCGTTTCCTATGTGCCGGGTGATCGCACGATCTTCGAGCGCAACGACAGCTACTGGGGCGCCAAACCGACGTGGGACAAAGTCGATTATCGCTTCATTGCCAATGCCGCCAGCCGTACCGCTGCCTTGCTTGCGGGCGACGTGGACGTGATCGACAAGGTCTCGCCGACTGACGTGGACCGTCTGCGCAAGACTCCGAGCGTCAACGTCTTCGCCTATCAAGGTTTGCGTGCGCTGATCATTCAGCCGAGTTTCCGTGAAGGCCCCAACGAGTTCATTCGCGACAACGCCGGTAAAACCCTGCCAGAAAACCCGCTGCGTGACGTGCGCGTGCGCAAGGCGCTGTCGCTGGCGATCAACCGTCAGGCCATCGACGAACGCATCATGCAGGGCACCGTCACCGAGGCCAATCAGTGGATGCCCGCCAACACCTTCGGCTACAACCCGGAGGTGAAAAACATCCCTTACGACGTCAAGCAGGCCAAGGATCTGCTGACCCAGGCGGGTTTCCCGGACGGCTTTCAGATGACCGTGCATGTGCCAGGCGACCGCTATCCCCAAGCGCCGGAAGCGATGCAGGCCGTCGCGCAGTTCTGGTCGCGGATCGGCGTCAAGGTTCAGCTGGAAGTCACGCCGTGGGCGGTGTATGCCGGCAAGGCCAACAAGAATGAGCTGGCGATCAGCGTCATCGCATGGGGCAACGGGACCGGTGAAGCGGCTTACGCGCTGACCAACATCCTGACCACCGTCGACAGCAGCAAAGGGCAGGGCGCTTCCAACTGGGGTCACTACAGCAACCCGCTGGTGGACAAGGCGCTGGTGGATGCCACCGCTGAGTTCGACGAAGCCAAGCGCCGCAAGATTCTCCAGGACTCGGTCCAGTTGGTCAGCGAAGACGTGGGCATCATTCCATTGTTCCACTACCAGAACATCTGGGCTGCGCGCAAAGGTCTGAAAGTCGAACCACTGGTCAGCGACCGCACCGCCGCGACCATGGTCACCGAACAGCCTTGAACCCCAGTGATCGCGCATCGCTCGTGTGAGCCGGTGCGCGATCCCCGTCAACAGCCTTACAGGATTTGTTATGACCTCGACCGCTGAACAGCTATCTTCGCCGGACATGCTCGATCAATTGCTGGATATCCAGCCCGGCACACCTTTACACGCCGTGCGCCATGCCCGTGACAAAGTCGCCTCGGCAACCCAAGGCAGCCAGGATCTGTTTTTTGATCCGGCACTGGAAAACAATCTGTCATTGAACGAGCGCTTGTGGGTGGCGTATTACGCCGCACGCCTGACGCCCAATGCCGCGCTGAGCGAGCATTACCTGACCCAGTTGCAGGCCGTGGGTGTGGATGACTCGCTGCTTGCGGCGGTGGATTGCGGTGCGATGGACACGCTTGAAAATCCCAGGCTTGCGGCGATTCTGCATTTCACCCGCACTTTGATCGAATCGCCGGTTCATGGCGATCAAGCCGCCTTGCAAGCGCTTCAACAGCAAGGACTTAGCACCGAAGAAATCGTTGTATTGGCGCAGTTGATTGCGTTCCTGTCCTACCAGGTGCGTTTGGCCGCCGGGCTGGGTGCGCTACTGTCTGCAGGAGCCGCCCGATGAGCGAGCTGATTCAGATCGAAGGGTTCACCAATCAAGTGCTCGGCTGGAAAGCCTGGCTGCCAACGGTTGACCTCAACAGCGCGACACCTGAGCAAGTGGCAGTGCTGGAAGAAAGTCATCCGCAAGCCAAGACGTCGGATTATTACCTGACCCTGGCCCATCACCCGGACATCCTGCGTCAGCGCTCCCTGGCGTTCAACGCCATCATGTACGCCGCCGGTGGACTGTCCCGAGCCGAGCGGGAACTGGCGAGCACCGTGGTTTCGCGAATCAACCGCTGCGTGTATTGCGCCTCAGTGCACGCGCAACGCTTCGAGCAACTGGCCAAGCGCAACGACGTGATCAAGGAAGTGTTCGCCGATCCCGCCACCGCAGGCACCACTGACCGCGAAAAGGCCATCGTGCAGTTCGCCATCGACCTGACCCTGGAACCCGCTGCGCTGAACGCCACGCATATCCTGGCCCTGCGCGAACAAGGGCTGGACGACGCACAAGTGCTCGACCTGATCCACGCGATCGCGATCTTCGCCTGGGCTAACCGTTTGATGCTTAACCTGGGTGAGCCGGTGTTTCCGGCGGTGTGAGGAACGCGGGGCGGCGCAGCTATCGGCAAAGTATGCGAAGGGCACAACCCTTGTGGAGGAGCTGACGAGCAGCGCGACGCTGCGAAGCGGGGTGGCAGGAGAACCGCTATCGCAGCCTCGCGCTGCTCGTCAGCTCCTACATTGGATCTTCTTCGCTGCTGATCTTTCGGTCTGCCGCGACATAGCTGTATCGCCTGTACCGGCCCCTTCGCGGACAGGTCCGCTCCCACGGGATCTGTGTCAGACCTCTATTTCGGTAACGTACCAGACCCGTTGTAGGAGCGCGCTTGCCCGCGAAAGCGATCTGTCAGGCGCTGAAGATGCGTCGGATGTATGGGCCTATATCGCGGGCAAGCGCGCTCCTACAGATCTCGCGTCAGAACTGAATTTCAGCGGCGATGCGCATCCGGTGTGGG
>NZ_JBSKHW010000029.1:0-10889 GCF_057128765.1 Pseudomonas corni | reverse complement strand
TTGCCGACGATTGGCTGCGTAGCAGTCATGAAACCATGCGGCCGGGGTGTATCTGCCTCCACCGCATGCACAGGTTTTGCTGCCGGTCCCCGGCAGATCGCGTGCAAGCATCGCTCCTACGCCTTCGGCAGAAGCAGATCCCGGTGGATCGCTCCTACGCCCTTCGGGCAGAAGCGGGCCGTGTTGGATTTGAGCTTTTGATTCTGGCCGCAGGCCGTAGGAGTCTGGCTTGCCGACGATTGGCTGCGTAGCAGTCATGAAACCATGCGGCCGGGGTGTATCTGCCTCCACCGCATGCACAGGTTTGCTGCCGGTCCCCGGCAGATCGCGTGCAAGCATCGCTCCTACGCCTTCGGCAGAAGCAGATCGCGGTGGATCGCTTCTACGCCTTCGGCAGAAGCGGATTGAAATCGATCGCCCTACGCCCTTCGGGCAGAAGCGGGTCGTGGTTGATCGTTCCCACGCAGAGGGCGGGACGATTATCTGAGGCTAGATCTTGCGCAATGTCTTCTGCCGCAAAATATAAATCGTCACCAGCACGGCACTCACCAGCATGAACACCCTTGCCCAAATAAGCGGCACCAGCCAGCACGAAAATCCAATGCTGATCCACATAAGGCCAATGGCGTAGACCTTACCTTTGAGCGGGATGCCGTTGCCTTCCAGATAGTCGCCAATCCAGGGGCCGAGCCGTTTGTTGTTGATCAGCCAGTGATAAAACCTTGGAGAACTGCGAGCAAAACACGCTGCGGCCATCAACAGGAAAGGCGTGGTCGGAAGCACCGGCAAAAATATCCCGATAACCCCCAACACCACGCTCAACCAGCCAACGCCGATCAAAAAAAAGCGCATAAGCCGGTGTCGGCTTGTGCGCGGTGTTGGCTGCCCCGAATTGCTCTGCGCCATAGGCGCCGACTCAGTGGTGGCGGGGTTTGAGGATCGCTGGCTTTTCGTCCGGCGCCTGTAGCAATAGATAGAGGGCCGTCAGCGCCTCCGGAATCTGCACGATCATGTCGTCCATAAGATTGGCATCGGCAGCGATGTCAGCGAATTCAGGTTGCTCATCGAACAAGCCCGAACCCACCATGATCGGCAGCAGCATTTCGCTGACTTCCTCTTCATCGTTTTCGAACCAGGCCGATTCACGCATGAACACGCCTTCCATGAAGCCGATGCACCAGCCGCGAAGTTCGGAATCGTCGGCGTCATCGCCCAGATCCAGATCGCATGGCAGTTCGAATTCTTCATCGGAGGCGAGCTGACGCGCGATGTGCGCTTGCAGCTGAACCAGCGTGGCTTCGATTTCGGCGTGCTGGGACTCGTCGGCATACTGCGGCGGCTCAGCGAATAAAGCGTCGATCCACTCACGCTCCGGGACGGTTTCGGCGCAGATCGACAGTGCGGTCATGTAGCCGTGAGCGGCCACATAGTCCAACGCTTCGTCATGCAGCTCATCGGCGTCGAGGAAGACTTGCAGGCGGGTTAGTTGCTCAGCGAAGGACATTGGACGAATTACCTTGGAAATAAACAATGCTGAATTCTAGGCCCTGAGCGCCGCGCGCGCCAGCGGCGAGGCCGATGCAATCAGTATTACCCTTAATTTCGACCGCTCATGTCGCTGCTGTCCTTTCGATGGAAACGCTCCGGTATACTGCGGCGCTTTGAAATTCCGACAGCGGATGATTCCCCGCTGTAGCAGCACAATCCGGGGTAACTATGCTCGACCAGGCTCAGCGCGTACTTAAAGACATCTTCGGCTACGACAGTTTTCGTGGTCGTCAGGGTGCCATTATCGAGCGCGTAGCCAATGGCGGTGATGCATTGGTGCTGATGCCCACCGGTGGTGGCAAGTCCCTGTGTTTTCAGGTGCCTGGGCTGTTGCGCGATGGGCTTGCGGTCGTGGTATCACCGTTGATCGCTTTGATGGACGATCAGGTGGCGACGCTTGAGGAACTGGGCGTTTCAGCCGCTGCGCTGAACTCAACCCTCAATGCCGAGCAGCAACGTGATCTTGCCAACCGGATTCGTCTGGGCGAGATCAAAATGCTCTACCTGGCCCCGGAACGCCTGGTTCAGCCTCGGATGCTGGCATTTTTGCAAAACCTTAAAATCGCCCTGTTCGCCATCGACGAAGCGCACTGCGTTTCCCAATGGGGCCATGATTTCCGCCCGGAATACCTGCAACTGGGGCAGCTGGCCGAACTGTTTCCCGATGTTCCGCGCATCGCGCTGACCGCCACCGCTGACAAGCGCACCCGCGAAGAAATCGTCCAGCGCCTGCACTTACAGAATGCCGAACGCTTTCTGTCCAGTTTCGACCGACCCAACATTTTCTATCGCATCGTGCCCAAGGAGCAGCCGCGCAAGCAATTGCTGGCGTTCCTCTCGGAGCGACGCAGCGACGCAGGCATCGTTTATTGCCTGTCGCGCAAGAAAGTCGACGAAATTGCGGTGTTCCTCAGCGACAACGGCTACCCGGCGTTGCCGTATCACGCTGGTTTGCCCATTGAGACACGATCCAGCAACCAGCGGCGCTTCCTCAATGAGGAAGGCCTGATCATGGTGGCGACCATTGCGTTCGGCATGGGCATCGACAAACCCAACGTGCGTTTCGTGGCGCACATGGATTTGCCCAAATCCCTGGAAGCTTATTATCAGGAAACCGGCCGGGCAGGGCGCGACGGTCTGCCGGCCGATGCCTGGATGGCGTACGGCCTGCAAGACGTGGTGATGCTCAAGCAGATGTTGCAGAACTCCGAAGGCGACGAGCGCCACAAACGGGTCGAACAGCACAAGCTCGATGCCATGCTCGCCTTGTGCGAAGAAACCCGCTGCCGTCGTCAGACGTTGCTCGCCTACTTCGACGAAGACATGCCTAACCCGTGTGGGCACTGCGATAACTGCGTCGATGGCGTGCAGACCTGGGACGCTACCGAGCCTGCGCGTCAGGCCCTGTCAGCGATCTACCGCACCGGTCAGCGCTACGGTGTGGGTCATTTGGTGGACGTGCTGCTGGGTAAGTCGAATGACAAGGTCCAGAGCTTCGGCCATCAGCACCTGGCCGTGTTCGGTGTCGGTAAAAGCCGCAATGAAAGCGAATGGCGCTCCCTGTTCCGACAATTGGTGGCCCGTGGTCTGGCTGACATTGATCTGGAAGGCTACGGCGGGCTGCGCCTGAGCGACACCTGTCGCCCATTGTTGCGCGGCGAAGTCACCCTTGAGCTGCGTCGGGATCTCAAACCACAGACCACCGCCAAATCCTCCGGCAGCAGCCCCGCCAGTCAACTGGTGCGCAGCGAAGAGCGCGAAGAGTGGGAAGCCCTTCGCGCACTGCGACGCAAACTGGCCGAGGAACACGGCGTGCCGCCGTACGTTATTTTCCCGGACTCCACGCTGTTGGAAATGCTGCGCAGCAAGCCCGGCTCGATGGCGGAAATGGGCCGAGTCAGTGGTGTCGGCGCACGCAAGCTGGAGCGGTATGGGGAAGCGTTCCTTGAGGTGTTGGGAGGCTCGGCCCCAGCGCTCAAGGTGGTCGCCGATGTGCGTCATGAGCTGATCAGCCTGGCCCGCGCCGGGATGACGCCGATGCAGATCGCCGGGCAATTGCAGTGCTCGGAAAAGAACGTCTACACGATGCTGGCCGAAGCCATCGGCAAACAGCAATTGTCGCTGGAGCAAGCGCTGGATCTGCCGGAAGACTTGCTCGGTGAAATTCAGGACGCTTTCCTGGATGGCGAGGGCGAGCTGCCTCCGGTCGCAGCCATCGCCGAAATGTTTGTCGGCCGTGTACCTGAAGGCGTGTTGTATTGCGTGCGGGCGGCGTTGCAGTCTGAGTTTGAGGTTTAACGAACGCGGCAAATCTATGTGGGAGCGGACCTGTCCGCGAAGACAATGGTGCAAACGACACAACTCCATTGAATGAACTGGCGTTTTCGCGGACAGGTCCGCTCCCACGGATTCAAATCTAGCACCCTGATCCCAAGCCAAACCCGCCGCACTCCGGACTGTCCCGCCATCTGCGACGAATCACCACATGCGAATACTTGCCTGATTTCAGGCTCCATGGTTAGCTGCCTATCAATTAGCAAAAGCCGTCAATCATAGAGTCATTTATGCCCCTAACTGAAGAGCATCGCTTCGGCATGCAGCTGGCCCACACCTCCCGTGGCTGGCGCGCCGAACTTGACCGGCGCCTGGCCGATCTCGGGTTGTCTCAGGCCCGTTGGCTAGTGTTGTTGCATCTGGCGCGGTTCACTGAGCCGCCGACCCAGCGTGAGCTGGCACAAAGTGTCGGTGTTGAAGGTCCGACCCTGGCGCGTTTGCTCGACAGTCTGGAAAATCAGGGCCTGGTCCGGCGTCAGGCTGTTCTGGAAGATCGCCGGGCAAAAAATATCGTGCTCAGCGACACCGCCCGCCCGCTGATAGAGAAAATCGAAACCATTGCCAATGCGTTGCGCCATGAGCTGTTCATGGGCATTGAAGAAGAAGAGCTGCGCATTTGCATGCGCGTTCACGCAAAAATCCTCGCCAACCTCGAAAAATCCTGAAATCGGGTGCGCACATCGCCTTAAAAACGTTGTACGCGCCTCAGCATCCTGTTCTATTTGCACCCATACTTGTTTCAGTCCGGACATGGCGTCCATTACGTCAATGAATAGCAGGGAAGCCTGCCTCGGTTTCCATAAGGGTTCGCATGCTGAAGAGTTTTCAGGCTGATAGTAGGCGCGTCGTGATGTCTGGGCGTCGCGTCAAAGCTGGTCTTCGTTGTGGCTTGCTGACAATGGCGATTGCGTCGGCGTCCTTGCTCCACAGCAGCATCGCAGCCGCACTGGGGCTGGGTGAAATCACGCTGCATTCGGCCATGGGCCAGCCGCTCAATGCCGACATCGAATTGATCGAGACCAACGGCCTGAGTCCTGAAGACATCAGGGTGAGCCTGGCTTCCACTGAAGCGTTCAGCAAAGCCGGGATCGAGCGGGTTTTTTTCCTCAGCGACCTGCGCTTCACGCCGATCATTCGTGGCAACCGTGGCGTGGTTCATATCGAATCGAGAAAGGCGGTCACCGAGCCCTATCTGAATTTCCTGGTCAGGTTAGTGCGCCCCAATGGCGACCAATTGCACGAATACACGGTGTTGCTGGATCCGCCCGACTCCCCGTCCGGGCTGGCCGCTACCCGCAGCCGAACCACTACGCTGGCAGGCTCCACCCCCAAGACGCCTGAGTCGCGGATGCCGGTCGCACCGCCCGCTGCGGTGGAAGGCAAACACTACACCGTGGTTGCCGGCGACAATCTTGCGTCGATCGCCAAGCGGGTGCAGGCCCCGGGCAGTAAAACGTCCTCCACTGAGTTGGCCAATGGCATTCAGGCCCTCAATCCACAGGCCTTCCCTGGCGGGGAGCGCAGTCGACTGAAAGTGGGCCAGAGTTTGTTGCTGCCAGACGCCGCGCGCGCGCCCGCTCCGGCCGCTGCCGTTGCACCCGTTTTGCCAGCAAGTCCCAGCACCCCTGCGCCTGGTAACAGCGTGCCGCAGGTCGCCGAGCAACTGACTGCCACCGTTCTGGAAAATCAGCAGCTGAGCAAAAGCGTCGAGGATTTGAAAGACCAGGTGCAGAAAGCCGAAGAGGATGTCACCGGTAAGAACAAACAGATTTCCGAACTGCAGACGCAACTGGCTGAGCTGAAATCTTCCGCGGGAAAAGGAACGCAGGCCGTCGCACCGGCAATCACGCCTGCACCAGTGGTGGCTCCAGCCCCGGTCGCTGCAGTCGATGACTCCAGCGACTTGCCGTGGCCGTTGTTGCTCGGCGCGGTACTTATCCTTTTGTTGCTGTTGGGGCTTGCGTATTCGGTACGCCGCAACCGGATCAAAAATCAGCTCGCACTGGTCCCGGAGCCCGTTGAACCCATCATCAAACCCGCCCAGACAGCCGTCACCCCGGTCTTTGAGGTTCCCGACGTCGCACCCAAACCGACCGCTTCTGCGTCGTCCACTTCGACGTCGTCGTCCGGACAACGATTGGCAGGTGCCTCCACTGACGCGCTGGACGGCGCGAGCATCTATATCGCTTACGGTCGCTTCACCGAGGCACTGGCCATCTTGCGTGAAGCCTTGCAAAAGCAGCCGCAACGCACGGATTTGCGCCTCAGGATACTTGAGTTGCTGGGCGAGCAAGGCGACCTCGCAGGTTTCGATGAGGAAGAAAAAGTACTGTTGAACCAGGGCATCGAGCCTCATCGCCTGCAGGAAATTCGCTCGCGCTATCCAAAGCTGAAGCCGGTCGCACAGCCAGCGCCCGTCGCGCCAGTCGTAGCGCCTGTGGCAGTGGCTGCCGCAACAGCGGCGACGCTTGTAGCCGCGACGCCGCCAACATCCGACGCTCAGCTGGATGAAACGGCGGCAGCGGCACTCAATCCCAAAACCGAAGATGATTTCCAGCTGAACCTGGACGATCTGTCGATGGATTCCGATTGGGATCTGGTCGATCCGTTCGAAAGCACCCCTGCACCGCGCAAGCCGGTTCTCAAAGGCCCCGAGGCCGTTGATCCTGCATTCGCCTCGAACCTGACGCAGCTTCCCGAAGTGTTCGAAATGCCGGATGAGCAGTTCCTTAGCGACTTCGCCGAACCTGAGTCAGAACCTGAGGTTGTGACTGAGCATGAACTCGATTTGGACCTGGATCTGGATATGGATCTCGACATGGACGCGGACCTCGGCATGGATATGACGCCAGAGCCCATCGTCGAAACCACGGTTCAAACCAACAGCGACTCACTGGACGACGCCTTCCTGGATGGCTTCATGGACGACGAGTCGGAATTCGACCTGTTGGATATGGAAGAAGAGCCGCTGAGCAAAATCAATCAGGCGCAGGTGCTGATCGACGAAGGCAGCCTGGAAGAGGCGCGTCAGCTGCTTGAAGAGGTCATCGCCGGCAGCGACGACGGCCCTCAGCAAACCGCGCGGGATTTGCTGGCCGGAATCAGCTGATGTCGGATAAACCCGAAATCATCATCACCTACTGCACCCAATGCCAGTGGCTATTGCGCGCGGCCTGGCTGGCGCAGGAGTTGCTCAGCACCTTCTCGGATGATTTGGGCAAAGTGTCTCTGGCACCCGGCACCGGTGGCGTGTTTTACATCACCTGTGACGGCGTGCAGATCTGGGAGCGCAAGGCCGACGGCGGCTTTCCCGAAGCCAAGATGCTCAAGCAGCGGGTGCGTGACCAGATCGATCCGCAGCGCGATCTGGGTCATAACGACCGCAGTACCCCGCCTGACGCGTGAGTCATTCCCGCCAATCCCCAGATTTCATACCCGGCTGTCATCACTTCGCCATACAGTTGTCATGTTCAATTAACCGTCCCGGTTCAGTCTCATTGAAACCAGACGGAGTGTGTCCATGAGCATTGCTGAAAACGCCCGCCCCAGTCGTAAGCAACGTGTCAGAACCTTATGGATATCCGACGTCCACCTCGGCACCCGTGATTGCCAGGCCGAGCATTTGTCGAGCTTTCTCAAGCAATACCATGCCGACAAGGTGTATCTGGTCGGCGACATCATCGACGGCTGGAAGCTGCGCGGTGGCATGTACTGGCCGCAGGCGCACACCAACGTCATTCGCCGCTTGTTGACCATGAGCAAGCGCGGCACTGAAGTGATCTACATCACCGGCAATCACGATGAGTTTCTGCGGCGCTACTCAAAGCTGATTCTGGGCAATATCCATTTGGTCGACGAAGCCATTCACACCACGGCTGACGGACGCCAGTTGCTGGTCATCCACGGCGATCAATTCGATGTCATCACCCGCTACCACCGCTGGCTGGCATTTCTGGGCGACTCGGCCTATGAATTCACGCTGACCCTCAACCGATGGCTCAATCACTGGCGCGCCCGGTACGGGTATGGCTATTGGTCGCTGTCGGCGTATCTCAAGCACAAGGTCAAGACTGCCGTCAGTTTCATCAGCGATTTTGAAGAAGCCATCGCTCACGAGTGTGCAAAGAGAGGGCTGGACGGGGTGGTCTGCGGGCACATCCACCACGCCGAAATCCGTAAGGTGGGTGAAGTGGAGTATCTGAATTGTGGCGATTGGGTCGAATCCTGCACCGCGCTGATCGAGCATTGGGACGGTCACATCGAGCTGTTCAAACTGGCCGATGCGCACATCAGCGCCAAGGCGCGTCAGGAAGCAGAGCAGGCGACCGCCTGATACGGCGGGCGTTCGAGTTTCGTGCTGGCGTTAGAAGGGCACCTTGCCGAGCAACATGTCGCGGTACATCGCGAAGTCGCCAAGCAGGCTGTAGAACGGATACTTGAACGTGGCGGGCCGGTTTTTTTCAAAGAAAAAATGCCCGGCCCAGGCAAAGCTGTAGCCCGCCAGCGGCAATATCCACAGCCACATCCAGCTGGCGCTGAATAACGCCAACGCCAGAATCAGGATGACAAGCGTGGTGCCAATGAAGTGCAGGCGACGACACGTGCTGTCGCTGTGCTCCTTCAAGTAATACGGGTAGAAGTCGGCGAAACGCTGGAAGGTTTTAACGTTTTCCACAGGCCCCTCTCTGTTTTTATATGACGTGGTATCAGTCTAGCCGAGCCCTCGACACAGTCAGTGACATTGGGTGCCAACGTAGTATCCTTCGGCTATCTGCCGCAGGGGGCGGCCGGTGAAAACAAGAAGACGTGAGCATGGAAAGAACGACTTCTTCCAGCTGGGCGATGGGCATCGTCAAATCGCTGGAAATGGATGGTTTGGATTGTCGGGCGCTGTTCAAGGAATTGGGGCTGGTGTACGCCGATCTGGAAAATCCGGACGCGCGCTTTCCCCAGGATTCCATGACCCGTTTGTGGCAACGTGCTGTCGAGCTGTCCGGTAATCCGGCGGTGGGGCTGAACATGGCCCGGGTTGTCAGGCCTGCTTCTTTCAGTGTCGCCGGTTACGCCTTGATGTCGTCGCGCACTTTGAAGGAGGGCTTTGAACGACTGGTGCGTTACCAACGCATCATTGCCGACGGTGCGGACCTGAGTTTTCGTCTGCTGCCTGAAGGTTATGCGCTGATCCTGACCGTACATGGCGACCACCTCCCCCCGACACGACAGAGCGCCGAAGCGTCGCTGGCCTTTGCACTGGCGTTCTGCGGCTGGCTGACAGGCCGACCGTTGCAGCCCCGCTCGGTGATGATCCAGTGCGATCAACCCAAAAACGTCGAGCCGTACAAAAAATTCTTCCATGCACCGCTGACCTTCAATGCGCCCTACGACGCCTTGGTGTTCGAACGCGCCGACATGGAAGCCCCGCTGCCCACCGCCGACGAGGCCATGGCCAAGCTGCACGACCGCTTCGCCGGGGAGTTTCTCGCACGCTTCGCCAGCAATCGCGTCACCCACCAAGCGCGACAAGTACTGTGCCGGTTGCTGCCTCAGGGTGAGCCCAAGCGCGAAGCCGTTGCGCAACGCCTGCACATGTCCCAGCGCACCTTGCAGCGTCGGCTGCAGGAAGAAGGCACCAGCTTCCAGATCCTGCTCGACGACACCCGCCGCGAACTGGCCCAGCAGTACCTCGCCCAACCGAAAATGACCCTGCTCGAAATCGCCTACTTATTGGGCTTCGCAGACCCCAGCAACTTCTTCCGCGCCTTCAGACGCTGGTTCGATGAAACCCCCGGCGAATATCGAGCGCGATTGAATCTGTAGGAGCGAACTTGTTCGCGAGGCGGTTTGCCTGACACACCGCAGCGCTTGGCTCGCCAACAAGTTGTCTCCTACAGGGGTACGCGCATGGCTCAAGTCTGTAGGAGCGAACTTGTTCGCGAGGGGGCGTGCCTGACACACCGCAGCGTCTGACACACCGCAGCGTCTGGCTCGCCAACAAGTTGGCTCCTACAGAGTGCGTGCCCGGCTCAGGTCTGTAGGAGCGAACTTGTTCGCGAGGCGGCGTGCCTGGCACACCGCGGCGTCTGGCTCGCCAACAAGTTGGCTCCTACAGGGGTTCATTCATGGCTCGAATCTGTAGGAGCGAACTTGTTCGCGAGGGGGGCTACTTGGTTCAGAAACATTCAGGAAGACAGCACTCATAGAGCATCCATACCTTCACCTGTAAATTCTCCGGCTCTCGTTTATGTGCCATGGAGGGCCATATTTTGATGCGCCAGGAATACAGCCATCGTCTTCGAAAAGGTCGTTTCTCTGAAATTGGACGTATCTACGCCGTAACGTCGGTCACGGAGGGACGTATTCCGATTTTCAAGGATTGGCATTTAGGTCGATTGGTCGTTCATGAGTTTCGAGCGGCTGAGCGGGATAGGCTGGTGTCATCGCTTGCGTGGGTGGTGATGCCGGATCATTTCCATTGGTTGTTTGAACTCAAGGCCGGTTCTCTAGACACTTTATTGAAACGGGTCAAAGCTCGAAGCGCTATTGCGGTCAACAGAGCTACCCAAGGTAGGGGACGCATATGGCAAAAAGGATTTCATGATCGCGCAGTTCGGTACGACGAGGACATACAAAGGGTAGCGCGTTATATCGTCGCGAATCCCTTACGGGCGAAGTTGGTAAGTCGACTTGATGATTACCCGCTCTGGGACGCGATTTGGGTGTGACCTGCGTTACCTGTAGGAGCGAACTTGTTTGCGAGGCGGCGCGCCTGACATACCGCAGCGCTTGGCTCGCCAACAAGTTGGCTCCTACAGGGGTACGCGCATGGCTCAAGTCTGTAGGAGCGAACTTGTTCGCGAGGCGGTTTACCTGACGCTCCGCAGCGTCTGGCTCGCCAACAAGTTGTCTCCTACAGGCGTACGCGCATGGCTGGAATCTGTAGGAGCGAACTTGTTCGCGAGGCGGTTTGCCTGACACACCGCAGCGCTTGGCTCGCCAACAAGTTGTCT
>NZ_JBSKHW010000028.1:6873-10958 GCF_057128765.1 Pseudomonas corni | reverse complement strand
CTTGCCCGCGATGACTGTGTGTCTGTGACGCATAGGTAGACTGATCCAACGCCATCGCGGGCAAGCGCGCTCCTACGGGTTTTATTTGCGGCGAATGGTCCGGCACAAAAGCCCTGTAGGAGCGAACTTGTTCGCGAGCGTTATGCCTGACACACCGCATCAATCCCTCGCCAACAAGTTGGCTCCTACAGGCTTGCGCCGTTCAACACTGTCGAGTGAGATCGCGTTTTCATGTGGGAGCGGACCTGTCCGCGAAGGGGCTTGCACGGGCAATGCATGACTCAAAAAAGCACAATCCTGCAAGCCGCTTTCCCCATCTGCGTCTAGGCTCAATCCTTCCGCTTTATCCATCCGCTCAATGACACGAGGATCGCGTCCCATGACTACCTTGACCCTGAAAGACGGCACCGAGTTTTTCTACAAAGACTGGGGCACCGGACAGCCTATCGTGTTCTCCCACGGCTGGCCGCTGGACGGCGATGCCTGGGACGCGCAAATGCTATTCCTTGGTCAGAAGGGCTATCGCGTCATCGCCCATGACCGCCGTGGCCACGGCCGTTCCGGGCAGACCTGGGAAGGCAATGACATGGACACCTACGCCGATGACCTGGCGCAGCTGTTCGAGCATCTGGACCTCAAGGACGTGATCATGATCGGTCACTCCACCGGCGGTGGCGAAGTCGCGCGTTACATCGGGCGTCATGGCAGCTCTCGGGTGGCCAAGGCGGTGCTGATCGGGGCCGTTCCTCCGATCATGCTCAAATCTGCGAGCAACCCAGAAGGTGTGCCCCTGGAAGTGTTCGACGGCATTCGCGCCGGTGTCACCGCAGACCGTTCGCAGTTTTTCAAAGACCTGGCCATGCCGTTCTTTGGCTTCAACCGTGACGGCGCCAAAGTCTCTCAGGGCGCAATCGATTCGTTCTGGTCAATCGGCATGCTGGGTGGCGTCAAGGCCGAGTACGACTGCATCAAGGCGTTCTCTGAAACCGACTTCACCGAAGACCTTAAAAAGATCGATGTCCCGACGCTGATCCTTCATGGCGATGATGACCAGATCGTGCCTATCGCGGCATCTGGACTGAAAAGCCACAAACTGGTGCAGGGTTCGACGTTGCACATCGTCAAAGGCGGCGCCCACGGCATGTGCACCGTGCAGCCGGACGAGATCAACGAGATTTTGCTGGGCTTCATCAAGGGCTAAAACGGCGCGACGCTGGCCGTAGATCGAACAGAGGACTGTGGGAGCGGACCTGTCCGCGAAGACGATGTGCCGGGCAAAGGATATATGTCGGGCACGCAGACCTCTTCGCGGACAGGTCCGCTCCCACGGGTTCTGTGTCCGGGTGACGTGCAACGTTGAGATATGCATTCCCACGCACAGCGTGGGAATGATCTGAAGCCTTGCGTCAGCCAACCATCTCGATGGCCGCTGCAACCCCAGCACCATAGGCAGGATCAGCCTTGGTGCAGTTGTCGATGTGGCGTTGTTTGACCAATGCCGAGGCGCCGGAAATCGCCCTCGCAGTATTGAAGAACAGCACCTGCTGCTGCTCAGGCGTCATCAGACGGAACAACGCTCGCGGCTGCGAGTAGTAGTCGTCATCGTCTTCGCGGAAGTTCCAGTTGTGCGCCGCGCCATCCAAGGCCAATGGTGGCTCGGTGAAGTCCGGTTGCTCGACCCACGCGCCTTTGCTGTTGGGCTCATAACCGATTGTTCCGCCTGCATTGTTGTTCACCCGCATCTGCCCGTCACGGTGATAGCTGTTGACTGGGCATCTCGGCGTATTGACCGGGATCTGGTGATGGTTCACACCCAAACGATAGCGCTGCGCATCGCCGTAGGAAAACAGTCGTCCCTGGAGCATTTTGTCCGGCGAGAAGCTGATCCCTGGCACCACATTGGCCGGGTTGAAGGCGGCCTGCTCGACGTCGTGGAAATAGTTGTCCGAGTTGCGATTGAGCTCAAACTCACCCACTTCGATCAGCGGGTAATCGGCGTGGGGCCAGACCTTGGTCAGGTCGAACGGGTGGATGTGGTAAGTGCCCGCATCCGCCTCCGGCATGATCTGCACGAACATCGTCCACTTCGGAAACTGACCCTGCTCAATGGCATCGTACAAATCACGCTGATGGGTTTCACGGTCGCCGGCAACCAGCGCAGCCGCTTCTTCGTCGGTCAGATTCTTGATGCCCTGTTGGGTTTTCATCGTGAACTTGACCCAGTAGCGCTGGTTGTCCGAGCTGATGAAGCTGAAGGTGTGGCTGCCGAAACCATGCATGTGGCGATACGAACTCGGCAGGCCGCGATCACTCATCACCACGGTGACCTGGTGCAGTGCCTCGGGCAACGAACTCCAGAAATCCCAGTTATTGTCGGCGCTGCGCATGTTGGTGCGCGGGTCGCGCTTGATCGCATGGTTCAGGTCAGGGAACTTCAGCGGGTCGCGCAGGAAGAACACCGGCGTATTGTTGCCCACCAGGTCCCAGTTGCCTTGCTCGGTGTAGAACTTGAGCGCGAAGCCGCGGATATCACGCTCGGCATCGGCGGCGCCACGCTCCCCGGCCACGGTGGAAAAACGAATGAAAAGTTCGGTCTTTTTGCCGATCTCGGAAAACAGTCTGGCCTTGGTGAAGCGAGTGATGTCGTGGGTCACGGTGAACGTGCCGAACGCCCCGGAACCCTTGGCGTGCATGCGACGCTCCGGGATGACTTCACGGTCGAAGTGCGCCAGCTTCTCCAATAACCAGACATCCTGCAACAGCAGCGGCCCGCGTTTGCCCGCTGACTGCGAGTTCTGGTTATCGACGACAGGTGCGCCGGCGACGGTGGTCAGTTTGTTCATGTTTCAGGCTCCTCAGGTGGACATTGAAGTCTCTTGGAAGGCAGCGCTTTTTTATAGGACGGTTGTGCGTCTTTGGCACTGCCGCACGGCACGGGATGATTGCGTGCCGCTTGCGCCACGAGAAGGTAGCCGCTTGCGCCGCATTAGCCCATTCATACCCTGGTATAGGCGCGCTGAGGGAGCGGGGAATCGGGCAAAAAAAAGCGCCTGAATCAGGCGCTAAAGGGGAGGAGAACACGTGGTCTTGCAAACTCAGTGGCGATGCGTTGATGCCTGGTCGAGAATCGGTTGCAGTGTCGTGCTATGGGCCCAGACTTCCATGGTTGAAAAGTAAGTGCCTGGACGCGTTGGCTGCCGGCATTCGTTGCTGAAGGACGCGCCGGTCGGGATGTCCAGCTTGATCTGGTAGATCAACTGGTTGGCTCGGTACAGGGTTTCGCTCACCAGATTGGCGGTAGCGTAATCGCCTATGTCGATGGCCCGGTCCATGAAGCGCTGGGTACGCTGCACTAACAGTGTCAGGGTCTGCGATAGAAGGTGAATCTGTTTGAAGCACTCGCGGAAACCGGGCGCCTCCTGGGCACTGTTCATCACTTCAACCGGCTGGTTGAGAGGCACAGCGTCCAGAGCCTCGATTTTCTGCTGCACGAACATCATGAACTGTTGGGCAGACTGATCCAGTTGTTTGAACAAATGCTTGATCGCCTGATAGTTGAGCTTGCGCAGCCTCCAACGCACTTCAGAAGCCAAGCCCGCTAATTGCTGAGTGGCCTGGCGGTGCTCGTTGAGCAGCTCAAGAAAACGCTGACGGTCGGCACCGCACAACGAAGCGTGAAGGCCGTGGGCATCGCTGGCGAACTCGGCGTGCAGTTCGGATCTGGAATCGAGTTGGGCAAACATGGCGACATCCTCACAAGCAAACGTATCGGCGGACCTGTTCGGTGGGGTCTGCGGCCTTGAACTTCGTAAGGCGGGACCTGTATGACAGGAATGACTTAACAGTATTCCCGGCGCTGGATCGGGTCACTTGTACTTGAGTAGATCGTGCTAATACGTAGGTCTGCGCAGGGGCATACTTTGGTGTATGTCAGCCCGTTGGATCTGTAACAAACGTGCCATACACGCGAACGTTTTTTTCTATAGGACCAACGTCCTGGCGAGCAAGGCGGTGCGGTGTGTCAGGTACGCCGCCTCGCGAACAAGTTCGCTCCTACAGAATGTGGCGTTTGCATGAAGCGATGA
>NZ_JBSKHW010000028.1:0-6863 GCF_057128765.1 Pseudomonas corni | reverse complement strand
GCGGTGCGGTGTGTCAGGTACGCCGCCTCGCGAACAAGTTCGCTCCTACAGAATGTGGCGTTTGCATGAAGCGATGACCTGTAGGAGCCAACTTGTTGGCGAGCAAAGCGGTGCGGTGTGTCAGGTACGCCACCTCGCGAACAAGTTCGCTCCTGCAGAAAGTGGTATTCGCGTTTACAACCCCTCTTTCACCAGCACCGGCTTGTCGCTGTAGCGGTCGGCAAATAATTGCTTGAGCTGGCCGACTTTGGGCAGGTCATTGATCACGATGTACGGATAGGTCGGGTGAGTGGTCAGAAAGTTCTGGTGGTAGCCCTCGGCCGGGAAGAACTGCTGGCCGGTCTCGATTTTGGTCACGATGGGCGCGCTGAATGAATGGGCCGCGTCCAGTTGCGCGATGTAGGCATTTGCGACTGCCTGTTGCGCCGCGCTTTCCGGGAAGATCGCCGAGCGATATTGCGTGCCGTGGTCCGGCCCCTGTCGGTTCAGTTCGGTGGGGTTGTGCGCCACTGAGAAGAATATCTGCAACAGCGTGCCGTAACTGACCTGCTGCGGATCGAAGGTGATCTTCACCGCTTCCGCATGACCGGTGTCGCCATCGCTGACTCGCTCGTATTGCGCCGTATCAGCCTGGCCCCCGGCATAACCGGAGACGACGTTTTTGACGCCGTTGACGTGTTGGAATACCCCCTGCACGCCCCAGAAACAGCCACCGGCCAGCACCGCCGTTTCGGTGGTCGCGGTGCTGACCACTTCATCCTTTTGCGGCGGCGCGAGCGCTATGGAATCCTCACTGCCGGCAAACGAACAAGCGGCGGTTTGCAGCAAAAGCGCACCGGCCAACATGCGCAAACCGCCACGACGCCAGGCTGGCAATGCGGCTTTTAAAGCGTTCAGGTTTTTCATGCAGCGCTCCAGAATTCAATCAGAAGTAATGTTGAGTAGCGTCGCCTCTTCAAGCCGCCAGCTTTTCAAACGTCATCGCCAGCCCGTTCATGCAATAACGCAGCCCCGTGGGTTTGGGGCCATCGGTAAACACGTGACCTAAGTGACCACCGCAGCGCCGACAGTGAACTTCCTTGCGCGTCACGCCAAATGAGGTATCCGTGCGTATTGCCGTGGCGTTCTCCAGCGGTGCCCAGAAACTCGGCCAACCGGTATGGCTGTCGAACTTCGTGCGGGAGGCAAACAGTGGCAGCGCGCATCCGGCGCAGGCGAACGTGCCGTCGCGGTGTTCTTCATTCAGCGGGCTGCTGTAAGGCCGTTCGGTGTCTTCGTGGCGCAGCACTTGATACTGGTCATCACTGAGCAGCCCACGCCACTGGGCATCGGTGTGCTGTACTTCAAAAGTGCCGATGGGTGAATCCATTGGCGCCAGAGCTTCCCCATCGGCGAATTTTGGCAGCACGCCCAGCGCGATCACTGCGACCCCGGCGCTGGCGCTCAACGTCAAAAACTGTCGTCTTGAAAACATGAAAGAGGTCCTCGAAGTCGCTGCGCAGCAGGTGGCAATCAGGCGATAGAGCAAGACTGGGCCCATGCTGCTCCCGAAATCCTCACGCAGAGTTAAACAATTCGTGATAACTCGATGCTGGCAAACGCTGCACAATGGCGACATCGCGCAACCCCGGCGCCCTAGCAGGTTCAGCACTCGATGGAACAGCCCAAACGCGTTCTGGTGGTCGAAGACGACAGTCATATCGCCGATCTCATTTGTCTGCATTTACGAGACGAGCACTTTGAAGTGGTACACAGCGCCGACGGCGAAAAAGGCTTGCGGCTTCTGGAGCAGGGCGGCTGGGATGCGCTGATTCTCGACCTGATGCTGCCCGGCGTCGACGGCCTGGAAATCTGCCGTCGGGCCCGCGCCATGACCCGCTATACCCCGATCATCATCACCAGCGCACGTTCCAGCGAGATGCATCGCATTCTTGGCCTGGAGCTGGGCGCTGACGATTACCTGGCCAAGCCTTTTTCAATGATGGAACTGGTGGCGCGGGTCAAAGCCTTGCTGCGCCGGGTCGATGCGATGGCGCGCAACCTGAAGATGGATTCGGGAAGCCTGTCCAGCGCCGGATTGTTCATCGATCCGCTGACTCGCGAAGCCTCGCTGGAGGGCCGTCAGCTGGACCTCACGCCCCGGGAATTCGATCTGCTGTACTTCTTCGCCCGTCAGCCGGGCAAGGTGTTTTCCCGCCTGGATCTACTCAATTCGGTGTGGGGCTACAACCACGAAGGTTACGAGCACACGGTCAATACCCATATCAATCGCCTGCGGGCCAAGATCGAAGCCGATCCTGCGCAGCCGCTGCGGATTCTGACGGTCTGGGGCCGTGGCTATAAGTTTGTCGAGCCGGGAGAGCAGGCGTGAGAATGTCCCTGACGCAACGGCTTTCGCTGGTATTCGCGGTGTTGCTGCTGGTGTGCAGCGGCACCTCGGTGTGGTTGCAAGTGCGCTCCAGCAAAATGCACGAGCTGGAAGTGGTGCAGGGCTTGTCGCGGGATCTGGCGCAGCACATTGCTCACGACACCCAACTGATGGACGCCAACGGGCTCAAACCCGAGGCCGTCCGGCAGCTGTTCGGACAGTTGATGCTGGTCAACCCTAGCGTCGAGGTCTATCTGCTGGACGTGAACGGCAAGGTCATTGGCGACGCGGCGCCCAAGGACCGGATGCTGCGTCAGCAGATCGATTTGCGGCCGATACAGCGCTTTATGGCGGGTGATGCGCTGCCGATTCTGGGCGACGACCCGCGCAGTACCGAAGGCCGCAAAGTATTCAGTGCCGCGCCCTTGATGGTGGCCGGGCGGCCAGCGGGGTTTCTCTACGTAGTACTGCTGGGCGAGGCCCATGATCAGTTTGCCGAGCGCGGCGCCACCAGTGAGGCTTTGAAGACCGCGCTGTGGTCCATGGGACTGGTGGGGTTGTTGTGTCTGGTGGCAGGGCTTGCCGCGTTTGGGCTGATAACCCGGCCATTGCGGCGACTGACCGATGCCGTTGGCCGGTTTGATATCAACGCTGCGCCGGTGGCCTTGGCGGTGCCTGAAACATCGGTGGCATCGGACCGTGGCGCCGAAGACGAAATCAGCGTGCTGGACGCGACGTTCCGGCAGATGCAGACACGACTGAGCGAGCAGTGGCGCACCCTGACCCGACAAAGCCAGGACCGCCGCGAACTGGTGGCCAACATTTCCCACGACCTGCGCACGCCGCTGGCCTCGTTGCACGGCTATCTGGAAGTGCTGTCGGTCAAGGACGCAAGCCTAAGCCCCGAAGAGCGACGCCGTTACCTTGGCGTCGCGCTGGACCAGAGCCGGAAAGTGGGCGGTCTGGCGCAATCGCTGCTGGAACTGGTGCGTCTGGAGCACGGTTTTGTGGTGCCGGTGATCGAGCGCTTTTCGTTGACCGATCTGGTGCAGGATATTTTCCAGAAGTTCGAACTGAGCGCCGAGGCCAAGACCATAACCCTGACGCCTGATTTCGCGACGAAGGTTCCCGGTGTACACGCGGACCTGGGCCTGATTGAGAGGGTGCTGACCAACCTGCTGGACAATGCGCTGCGCCATACGCCACGGGGCGGCGAAGTGAAGATCACCCTGGCGCCACAAGGTCAGTTCGTTGATGTGACGGTCAGTGACAGCGGTGCGGGGATTGCGCCAGAGCTGCGCGATGGTTTGTTTCTGCGCCCGTTCAACATCGGCGGCGCGCGACGTGATGGCGGGCTGGGGCTGCGCATCGTGCATCAGATTTTGCAATTGCACGGGCATCGGGTGGATCTGCTGGACGTGGCGGGGCAGGGTGCGACGTTCCGGTTTGCGTTGCCGGTGGATCAGCAGACGGCGGAGCGGATGGTGCCGGTGACTTGATGGGGTCGCTGCGGTTGTAGGAGCGCGCTTGCCCGCGATGGCGTCGAGTCAGCCAATAAATTTTTCTCTGATAAACCGTATTCGCGGGCAAGCGCGCTCCTACAGGTTTTGCACATGTATTACGGCAACAACAACCCATGCTCCATCGCGTATTTCACCAGCCCCGCCGGTTTATCCACTTTCAGCTTGCGCCGGATGCTCAGGCGATGGGTCTCCACCGTTCGCACGCTGATGGCCAGGTCGCGGGCGATGGTTTTGTTGTCCAGCCCTTTTGCCAGACCAACCAACACCTGCACTTCCCGTGGCGTCAGCTCGTTTTCTTCGGTTTTTTTCGATGACAGCTTCGACACCAGTTTCAACGTCACTTCGGCGCTGTAAAAAGTCCCACCGGTGGCGATTGCCTCAATGGCGGCGACGATCTCCCGTGACGGTGCGTTCTTGAGCACATAGCCGCTGGCGCCGACGCGGATCGAAGTGGCGACGTATTCCTGATTGTCGTACATGCTCAGGATCAAAATCTTGATCGCCGGGCAGCGGCTGCGCACCAACTGGGTCAGCTCCAGGCCGTTCATGTCCTGCAAGCCGATGTCCACCAGCAGGATGTCGGGCTTGACCTCTTCGCACAGCTTCAATCCCTGAGCGGCGTTTTCCGCTTCGCCCACCACTTCAAATTGCGGCCGGGCCGAGAGCAGGGCGCGCACGCCGTCGCGTACGAGAGAATGATCGTCAACCAGGGCGATGCGGATCGGGGGGGACTGGCTCATGTTCGCAACATCATTCCTGGCTGGAAAAAGAAGGGTTCAGGCGATGGCCCGGATCGGCATGGTCACGGTCAGTTCGCTGCGACCGGGTACCGAGAATAACGCCAGTTGGCCGTGGAAGTGTTCAACGCGCTCGCGGATATTACGCAAACCGATGCCGCCCTGTATCTCCTGCAATCGGTCGACATCGACTTTAAAGCCCACACCGTCATCGCGCACCGACAACTGCACCTGGCGCTGATTACCGTCCAGGTTGATGTAGACGTTTTTGGCATGGGCGTGGCGCTCGATGTTGGTCAGGGCTTCCTGCAGGATACGAAACAGCGCAACAGGCGCGCCTTCCTGGAGCTTGAGATTGCCCAGGTTGTGCTGGTAATGAATCGCCAGGCCGCTTTGCTGTTCGAACTCGGCGACCAGTTGAGTGACGGCGGCAGCCAGGCCCAGGGTGTCGAGCAGGGAAGGGCGCAGGTCATGGGAAATGGTGCGGATTTCGCCGATGGCGTCGCCCAGTCGGTCGGTGCCCTGGCGCAGGGCCTCCATCCCGTGCTCGTTGCCCGCTTCCAGTTGCAGGCTGGCAAGCTCGAACTGGAACTTGATCGACACCAGCACCTGACTGATGCCGTCGTGCAGTTCCCGGGACAGCCGCGAGCGCTCTTCTTCCTGCAAATTGATGATGCGTTGGTTGAGCAGCTGCAACTTGCGGTCGGCCAGACGGTGCTCGCTGGCATTGAGCGTTACCCCGCAGATGAACACCAGCAGCACTGCCACGAGTGCCACTGCGCCGATGTCGAACATGGTCGCGTAAATGCCCTGAGCGACTTCCTTGCGCGCCTGCTGGGTTGCGCGTTCGACGTCCTCCAGATAGATGCCGGTGCCGAGCATCCAGCCCCAGCGGTCGAGCATCACCACCCGCGCCAGCTTGCCGGTGATCTGTCCGGTGGAGGGCTTTTCCCAGGCGTAATGCTGAAAGCCGTCGCCACTTTCGGCGCTTTTGAGCAGCGCGCGGATCACCAGCAGGCCCTGGGGGTCGGTCATGTTCCACAGGTCCTTGCCCACCAAAGCCGCCTGGCGCGGGTGCATCAGGTTGCGGCCGTTGCGATCGTAGACGAAGAAATAACCGTCGATGCCAAAGCTCAGTTTCGACAGTTCTTCGAGCACTTGCTGCTTGGTCTGCTCGTCGTCGCGGCCGCTCTCATAGATCGGGGTGAGGGCGCTCATGGCCATTTCGACGTAGTTCTTCAGCTCCGCACGTTTGCTCGCCAGGATGCTGTCTTCGATCAACTGCGCCTGCTGCTCGCCCAGACGCTGGTTCTGCACGATGACCAGCGCGCAGATCACCGACACCGCAAGGATCAACGGCAAAATGCCCAGAGCCACGATCTTGTGTTTGAGTTGCATGGAGAGAGGTCCCGCGCGCGCTTGTTGTTTGGGGCGGTATTAGACACGTAACGCCGGATTTCAGCGAGGTTTCCCATGGGCCATGAAACTTGTAGGAGCGCGCTTGCCCGCGAATGCTATCTCCCATTCAACATCTTCATCGCCTGACACCCCGCCATCGCGGGCAAGCGCGCTCCTACAAGGGTTCGTCGCACTCTGCGTCTGTAGGAGCGAACTTGTTCGCGAGGCGTCCTGAATGACACACCGTGCAACCCGTCTCGCCAACAAGTTGGCTCCTACAGATCACTGACGATCTCGGTAGTACTACGCAGTCACTACCGTAGTAATACCAATTTCTCTTGCTGACAGCAGCGCGGATAGTGGCGACGCTCCGTTACCGCGGACCAAACAATAACAATTACGCCACAAGCCAACAGGCTTGGGCAGGAGACCCACAATGACCCGACTGACCAAACACCTGGGTTGGTTCGCCGTCGCTGCCCTCGGGGCATGCGCCTTGGGTGTCGTCGCGCTGCGCCGCGGCGAAGCCATCAACGCCCTTTGGATTGTCGTCGCCGCCGTCGCGATTTACCTGGTTGCGTACCGCTACTACAGCCTGTTCATCGCCACCCATGTCATGCAACTTGATCCGACCCGGGCCACGCCCGCGGTACTCAACAATGACGGTCTGGATTACGTCCCGACCAACAAACACATTCTATTCGGTCACCACTTTGCCGCCATTGCTGGCGCAGGCCCCTTGGTCGGCCCGGTGCTCGCCGCGCAAATGGGTTACTTGCCCGGCACGCTCTGGCTGATCGCAGGCGTGGTGCTGGCAGGCGCGGTGCAGGATTTCAT
>NZ_JBSKHW010000027.1:0-16621 GCF_057128765.1 Pseudomonas corni | reverse complement strand
GCGGTGTATCAGGCCAGACGCCTCGCGAACAAGTTCGCTCCTACAGAATGGCGAACCTTCGCGGTGTGTCAGGCGGAGCTGCCTCTGTAGGAGACAACTTGTTGGCGAGACAGGCGGTGCGGTGTATCAGGCCAGACGCTTCGCGAACAAGTTCGCTCCTACAGGGTTTGCGCCATCACCAGCACCACCCGCAATCCAGGCCTGGCATCTTCAAGCCGCAGCTCAAAACGATGAGTGCGCGCCACAGCCGCCACAATCGCCAGCCCCAGCCCTCCTCCAGCCACGCCCTGCCCCTGATCTCCACGACAAAATCGGTTCAGCACGCTGTCGCGTTGAGCCTCGGCAATGCCTGGTCCGTTGTCCTGCACTTCGATTCGCGCGCCGCGCGCGTCGCTGCACAACCGCAACTGCACACAGCCGCCCGCAGGGGTAAATTTGAGCGCGTTTTCGATCAGATTCATCAGCGCTTCGGCAAGCATTTCACGGTCGCCAAGTACCGGCTCGACTGTTTGCTCCAACAACGTCAAACGAATGCCTGCTTCCTGCGCCACCGCTTCGTAATCTTCGAACATTTCACATAACAGCTCCCCCGCTGAGAACGTACTCATGCCTGCACTGCGGGCCTGACTGTCAATCTCGGCGATCCGCTGCAATGCTCGGAATCTGCGCAGCAACACATCGGTTGCGGCGAGCGCTTTTTCCAGGCGGATTTGCTGTTTTTCTGCGGGAGCCTCGCCCCACTGCTCTAGGGTTCGATGCAACTGCATGCGCAGTGTATTGAGCGGCGTGCGCAGGTCATGGGCGACGTTGTCGCCGACACTTTTGACGTTATCGAGCAGACGCTCGACCTCTTCCATCATCTGGTTGACCAGCGCCGACAGCATGTCCAGTTCGTCGCCGCGACGGGACAACGGCAACCGCTGCGACAGATCGCCCTCGGCAATCCGCTGACTGACCACCTGCAACGTCGCCACCCGGCGCAACGGTTTGTAGCCAAGAAACGTTCCCAGCGCTAGTCCGCCGAGCACGATGAGCGTGCCGCTGAGCAGCAGGGCGTCGAGCAGAATAGTACGAAGGTGGCTAAGGGTCTTGGTGTCGAAACCAACAAATAGAATCTGCCCCTGACTGAGCCTTTGCGCCAGTGCCCGTGCCCCCTGCTGAAAGCCCGGCGCGCGCCACTCATAGGACTTTCCATTGAGCGGCAATCCCTTGGGCAGCGTTTGAACCTCGCCGCCCAAATGCTGACCGCTGGCACTGAACAGGCCGTAGTAATAGACGTTGCGCAGGTCGCCAATGGCCAGACGGTCGAGTTCACCGGGCAGTTGATCCAGATCCAGATACAGCAACGAGCGCATCTGGCCTTGCAGGTTGCCGTCGGCCTGGCGCATCAAGTAGCTCGATATCTGCCAATAGATCAGGCAGACCAGCGCCACTACGCCAAACAGCAACGCTGCGGAATAAATCATCGACAGGCGAAACGTGGTGGTGCGACGCAGACGCGGCAACACTTTGGGGTCAAACAGCATCTTTTTGCCCAAGCACAAATCCGGAGCCGCGCAGGGTCGTGATGGTTAGCTGGCAATCGAGGGTCTCGAGCTTGCGACGCAGGCGCGTGAGATGCACATCAATCAGCTTGGTGCCGGGATCGAAATGGTAGCCCCACACTGATTCGAAAATCAGGGCACGGGTCACCACCTTGCCGGCGTTGCGCATCAAAAATTCCAGCAAACGAAACTCCGTGGCTGGCAATGCCGCACGTTGCTGGCTGCACGCCACTGTTCGGTGCAATAAATCCAGTTGCAGGTCAGCGACCTGCAAACGGGTTTCCCGGGCTTCGACCGGCTCGTTACGACGCAACAGCACTTCGACCCGGGTAGTCATTTCTTCGGAGGCAAACGGTTTGACCAGGTAATCATCGCCGCCTGCGCGCAAGCCGCGAATACGTTCATCGACATCACTAAGAGCGCTGATCATCATCACCGGCGTGCGGTTGCCCGCTTCGCGCAATGCCGTTACCACGCCCAGCCCGTCGAGCCCGGGCAGCATTCGGTCCAGGGTGATGACATCGAATTCACCCGCCAGCGCCCGCTTCAATCCGCAAGCGCCGTTGTCCACGCATTCCACCAAAAATCCGCCGCGGTTAAGCTCCGAAGCGATCTCCTGAGCGGTGTCCGTGTCGTCTTCTATGCATAGTGCTTTGCGCATCGGCCCATCCATTCTTTGCTGCATCAATCGTAAAACCAGCGAGCCAGTTTACGGCCATGGGACAAAGCCATGCGAAAATCGTGCAAGCGAAGGGGTGCGACGTATCAGGTACGCGCCGCGAGCTTGTGCAGCAAAAACCGATGATCCGCCGAGAACAGGCGTCTGTAGGTGAGCAGCACAGCGCCTACCGTACCCAGGGCAGAAGCGGCGGCGATTAGAAACATGATCACGATCTGGTAGCGCACGGCGTCCTCGGGGTTTTCGCCTGCCAGCACCTGACCGGTCATCATGCCTGGCAAGCTGACGATGCCGACGACCGTCATCTGGTTCAGCGTCGGCATCATGCCCGCCCTGACCGCTTGCCGTGTTGCGTCCTGCGCGGCCTCCCAGCGAGTGCCGCCGAGCGCCAGGATCATCTCGATCGTACCGCGTCCGGTGGTCAGTTCCTGGGTCATGCGCTCCATACCAAGCGACACGCCGGTCAAGGTGTTGCCCAGAATCATCCCCAGAATCGGGATCGCGTATTGCGGCTCGTACCAGGGGTCGATTCGAATCACGGCGAACAGTCCAATGGCAGTCACCAGCCAGGAGCTGATCCATACCGAGGCCACGCTGTCCAGACGCTGACCTGCGTAGGTACGCTTGCCCCGGCCTGCCGCTGAAGTGCCAGCGACCAGCGTCATCAGGCACATGATCGGCAACACCACGTACCAGCAGGCGAACTCGAACACCCAGCCCAGCACGTAACCGATGGCTAATAATTGCACCACCGTGCGAATCGCAGCCCAGATCAGTTGGCGCTCCAGACCGAGCCTGAGCAGCAGCGACAGCGCGCCGTTGATGAGGATCAGACTGGCGGCAATGGCCATGTCCAACGCAGACAGGTTCTGATAGTTCATGGTGTCTGGGCATCCATCAAGCGGCCTGCATCCATGGTCAGACGCAGGTTGCTCACCCGCTCGGCCTGCGCTTGATCATGGGAAACCCAAACGTAGGCGCGGGCCGATGAAGAGCGTCCATCGAACCAGGCGCGCACCAGTTGCTCGACCGTGCGGGCAGATGCAGGGTCAAGCGCGGCGGTCGGCTCGTCGAGCAACATCACGTCGGGGCCGGTCTGCAAAATTCTGATCAATGCGACCACCTGAGCCTCGCCGCCGGATAAGTCCGCTGCAGCTTGCTGAAGAAATGCGCGGGTTTTGCCGGCGGCGGTCAACAGTTCGGTGACGGTGTCCAGGTTGAACGTTTCGCCGGTGAACGCTTTGAGACTGTAGGGCAAGCGCAGGTTGTCTTCTACCGTGCCTTCGATCATCGCCGGGCGCTGGGAGAGATAACCGACATGCCGCCGATACCCCGGCACCTGAGCACTGGCCACGCGCTCGCCCCGCCAGAGCAGATGCCCGGTATCCGGCGCATCGAGCAGCGCCAACGTGCGCAGCAAGACACTTTTGCCAGAGCCGGACGCGCCGGTGAGTGCCACCCGATCACCGCCGCGCAAGCAGAAATCGGTAGCGTGCAGCAAAGGCGTGCGGCGCAGCGGATCGACGCGGGTGACGCCGCTCAGTTCTATCAGCACGTCCTTTGGGGGCACAGCAACATCCTTTAAAACCATGAGCGCAGGCCTTGGGCAAAAAACGCGATAGAGCATAACTCCGTGCTCGTCAAAAACCGGTGAAACAGACGCGTGATCTGCCGAAATCTGGATTCGACGCACGACCCGTGGGAGCGGACCTGTCCGCGAAGACGATGTATCAGGCGCAACAAGTATGTCGAATCTGGCGGCCCTTTCGCGGACAGGTCCGCTCCCACGGGGTTTGTGTAGGGCGAACCAACGCAGATACCTGTAGGAGCCAACTTGTTGGCGAGCCAGACACTGCAGGGTGTCAGGCAAACCTTCTCGCGAACAAGTTCGCTCCTACAGGGTTTGTGTTCGGCGCAGATTGCTGGACCGAGCTGATATCCCTGTAGAAGCGGACCTGCCCACGAAGACGATGTATCAGGCGCAAAAAATGTAGCGAATCGGGCGGCCCTTTCGCGGACAGGTCCGCTCCCACGGGTTTGTGTAGGGCGAACCAACGCAAATCCCTGTAGGAGCCAACTTGTTGGCGAGACAGACACTGCGGTGTGTCAGGCAAACCTTCTCGCGAACAAGTTCGCTCCTACAGGGTTTGTGTTCGGCGCAGATTGCTGGACCGAGCTGATATCCCTGTAGAAGCGGACCTGTCCGCGAAGACGATGTATCAGGCGCAACAAGTATGTCGAATCGGGCGGCCCTTTCGCGGACAGGTCTACTCCCACGGGGTTGGTGTAGGGCGAACCAACGCAAATCCATGTAGGAGCCAACTTGTTGGCGAGACAGACACTACGGTGTGTCAGGCAAACCTTCTCGCGAACAAGTTCGCTCCTACAGGGTTTGTGTTCGGTACAGATTGCTGGACCGAGCTGATATCCCTGTAGAAGCGGACCTGCCCACGAAGACGATGTATCAGGCGCAACAAGTATGTCGAATCTGGCGGCCCTTTCCCGGACAGGTCCGCTCCCACGGGGTTGGTGTAGGGCGAACCAACGCAAATCCCTGTAGGAGCCAACTTGTTGGCGAGACAGACACTGCGGTGTGTCAGGCAAACCTTCTCGCGAACAAGTTCGCTCCTACAGGGTTTGTGTTCGGCGCAGATTGCTGGACCGAGCTGATATCCACGTGGGAGCGGACCTGTCCGCGAAGGTGGTGGTGCAGCCGGTACATCTCTGTCATCTGAACCACCGCCTTCGCGAACAGGTTCGCTCCCACAATGAATCTGAAGCGCTGCTGATTTTTCGGCAAAACCAAAACTTTAGAACAAGACGCTGGCGATGCGCCGGAAACGGCAGCAGTCCCGGGGAGCACGGCCAGCTTGCGCTGGACTATGCTGAGCACAATCGCCCCTGCGTTCGGAGACCGGTCATGAATTACTTCCTCGCGCAAGCGTTCAACAACCTCTGGGCCAATCAACGTTTGCTGAGCGCCTGCGAAGCGCTGAGCGAAGTCGAATACAAAGCGCCGCGCACCGGTTTCTTCCCTTCGATTCAAAGCACGCTTTGCCACATTCTGGATGTGGACGATTACTACCTCGCCGCGCTGTCAGGTGACTTGGCTGGACAGGCGCTGCCTTCCTGTTCGAGCAGGACCTTTCTCGAAGTAGCGTCTGCGCAAAGGACAACGGATCGTGCGTTAGTGGCGTTTTGTAAAAGTGTGGTGGGCGCAAATGCTGCGCGCAAGGTCAGGCTGGATCGTGCCGAAGGGCTGTTTGAGGAGCGCATCGACCGGATCTTGCTGCATCTGTTCGAACACCAAATCCATCATCGCGGCCAAGTGCATACCATGCTTTCAGGAACCCGCGTGGCGCCGCCGCAACTGGATGAGTTTTTCCTGCAGGCCGATGGCCGATTGCGCGAAGAGGAAATGCACGTATTGGGATTGAGCGAGGCCGACATCTGGCAGTAACGGGCGCTTAAAGATTATTACGCGCCCGCACTGACTCACGATCAGGCCGACAGGTGTTCGTAGAGAATGGTCGCACCGACCAGCATCAACACCACGCCGCCGACGATTTCCGCGCGCTTGCCGACCATCGTCCCCAGCACTCGGCCGAGCATCACACCAATCGTTACCATCGTCATGGTGGCAAGACCGATGGCTGCGGCGGCAACAAAAATGTTTACGTCGACAAACGCCAGGCCCACGCCGACTGCCAAGGCATCAATGCTGGTGGCAAACGCTGTCACGGCCAGCACCATGAACGAATGCTGGGTGGGTTTTTCTTCCTCTTCTTCCTCATGCTTCAGGCCGTTGTAGATCATGTGCAGGCCAAGAATGACCAGCAGCGTGAACGCAATCCAGTGATCCCAGCTTTCGACGAACCGCGAAGCAGCCTGACCGATGCCCCAGCCGATAATCGGCGTGATGGCTTCGATCACACCAAAGATAATACCGGTGCGCAGGGCTTCGAGAAAACGCGGTTTGTGCAGGCTGGAGCCTTTGCCGATGGCCGCCGCGAAGGCGTCCGTGGACATGGCCAGGGCAAGGAAAATGAGGGAAATCGGATTCACGGTTACGTCCAGTCGGGCTATGAGTCAACGACACAACCACACGCCCGACTTTAGGCATGGAAGTGTCGCTGGTCTCACCAACCGAGAACGGTGTCCGCACCACGGCAGGTTGCCGAGAATGTTGATACGGACGCTTTTGCAATGCTGCAAAAGCAGGTTACTCCCCAACGAAGGTGCGCAGTCTAGTCAGTTACTTGTGAAAAAAACATTAATAAGTTCACCGCCATAGCGGCAACGCTCCGCTCTGTCGGTTGAGCTCCCCATCGCAGAGCCCATCAGCGTGTCGTCCACGCGCGCAACAACGTCGCAACCTCCTCCGCGCGCACCGGCGGGCTGAAGAGAAAGCCTTGCACGAAGGGGCATTCCATCTCTTTTAACCGCTGCAGCTGGGCCATGGTTTCGACGCCCTCTGCGGTGATGTCCAGGTTCAGGGTTCTGCCAAGCGACAGGATGCTGCGCACGATGGCGTCACTGCGGTCGAAAGACATCATTCTGGACACGAAAGAGCGATCAATTTTTATCGCATCCAGCGGATAGCGGTCGATGTAGCCCAGTGAGCTGTAGCCCGTGCCGAAGTCATCGAGGGCGACGCGAATGCCCAACGCACGCACGCTTTCCAGCACTTTGGCAGTGGCCTCGGGCTCGTGCAGAAACACTGACTCGGTGATCTCTAGCTGAAGCTCACGGGCAGCGACGCCGGTGGACGCCAGTATCTGGCTGACCTGGGACGCGTAACCCGGGCGATTGAACTCGGTTCCCGAAACGTTCACATTCAGATGCAACTGCAGGGAGGAGAATTCGCGTTTCCAGTGCTGCAATTCGATGCATGCCTGACGCATGACCCACTGCCCCAGTTCATGGATCACGCCGATGTCCTCAGCCACAGAAATGAACACGTCCGGAGGGACATGGCCCAGCTCAGGATGCAGCCACCTTACCAAGGCTTCGACGCCGCTGATTTCGCCGGTCTTGACGTTATAGATCGGCTGGTAGACCACGGAAAACTCGTCGCGGGTAATGGCCTGTTTCAGCGCGTTTTGCATCATCAATGCATCGACAGCGGCTTTGCGCATCGATGCGTCGAATAGGGTCCAGCGCCCTCGCCCTCTTCTCTTCGCCGCATACATCGCAACATCGGCATCGCGCAGCAGATCCTCAGGGGATTGGTGGGTGTGATCGGCAGTCACGATACCCAGGCTGCACGAGGTAAAAATATCCTGGCCATCGATCACCACCGGCAGACTCAACTGGCTGACGATGCGCTGGGCCAGGTCTATGGCCAGTGATGCCTGATCATCGCCTGCCAGCAGGATGGCAAACTCGTCCCCTCCAACACGGGCAAATATGTCCTCGGCTCTGATGCAATTTTCGAGTCGCCGGGCGACGACCTTCAGCAGGTGATCGCCCGCCAGGTGGCCTAGGCTGTCGTTGACGAACTTGAATCGATCGAGATCGAGAAACAGCACGGTGGCCGCTGGAACCTGGTCCGGCCCGTCCCTGTTGAACATGCCTAACAGCCGGGACATCAAGTAGGCCCGGTTATGCAACGAGGTGAGATCGTCGTGAAACGCAGCGTAGGAGAGCTCTTCTTCGATGCGTTCCCGCTCCAGCAACCGGGTTTCCAGCGCGACCTTGGCGTCCCTGTCGGCTTGCGCCTGGCGAGCGAGCAATTCCGCTTCCTTGCGTTCGCTGATGTCGCGCTGGACCGACACCCAATGGGTGAACCAGCCGCGTTCGTTAGCCACCGGAACGATGCTCAGTTGAACCCAGAATTTGCTGCCGTCTTTGCGTTCATTGATCAGCTCGACCTCAATGGGCTGCCATTTTTCCAGCGCATCACGAATGCTGTCCAACGTCGCACGGTTGGTGCTATCTGAATGGAGAATGCGCGGCGTCTTGCCAATCACGTCCGCTGAATCGAACCCTGTGGTCGCCAGGAATGCCGGGTTGCAATAAACGATTCTCGGCCCTGGTAGATCAATCGGTTCTGCTTCAGTGATCAGGATCGCGTCTTTGGCGTTCACGACCACTGATTCGAGCAACCTCAAGCGTTCGATAAGTGGATCATCGGAATGCGCGGCTGGCACGTCTTTGGCCGCAATCATTGTGCTGAACAAGGCGCCGTGGGTTTGCAGCGCGTAAGTCTGCGCCGCGCTCAAGCGCTGCAGCGGCTCGGCGCTGCTGACGAGCAGCACCCCCAGCAAATCCTCGTCTGCCCCGCGCACCGCGATGCCGACCATGAAACCGTCGCAGAACTGCATGAAGCGGTGGAACAGGATCGGGACTGCCTGCCCGGTCACTTGGCTGATAACAATCAGATCATCCTGTGCGATAGCGGCGCGCAGAAAATCTTCAGCCGTGGCTTCCACCGCCAAGTCTTCCTGGGCGCCATAGCTGGCAATGACCCGCCAGATCCCCTGCGCTCCTCCTATGAGCAATCCACGGGTGCAATCTGCCGAATGCGCAGCGGCTTGCACCAGCAGACTCAGCGCATCAGCGCGCTGAGTATTTGTGTCATTTACCATGTCGATTGCCCGCAAAGTAGCCCGGCGGAATAAGCTGCCATGTCAGAGAAGATATCACCTAGCCATCACTACACCTCACGGTTGTGACTAATGGCGGGGCTTGATGGGCAGAGAGTTGCGCCAGCCAATCCGTGCGATCAGCAAATCACTCGCAGCCTATTCGCACGGATAGCGACGGCACCATCGACTGTCTGCTTAATGCTGCATGGCATAGCGTCGGCAGTGTTCCAGGTAGCCTTTTTCATGACTGCCGACCAGTTGCACGACGCTGGACCAAAGCCACGAAGGCGCGTCGAGCGTCTGACTTCGATTGCCTTGCAAATCATTGATCCAGGACGAGCGGGTTGCTTGATCCATTTGCCGTGCGTGTGCCAGGCCGACCACTCGCGCCAGATACCCCGCTGCGCGCATCGCCTCACGCTGGCTCAATTGGTCGAGCTCAAGCTTCATGTCCTGGGGCAGCAGCTCACGGATGAAAAAGCCACGGTCGAGCATGCGTATGGCGATCATCCGGTTGCCAAGACCGGGGGACAGAGAGCGGGCGCCTTCGACCACTCGCTTGCCGTTGTCCCTGGGCATCGAGGTTCTTGAGAAGCGAGGCGCTGCGGCCGCGACGGCCTCCTTGATATCGAGCAGACAATATTCCTGATCGTCGTCATCCCCCACGCCCAACAGCACGGCGTAACGACTTAACCCCAATGAACTGCAGCCCTTTACCCAATACGCCGAGTCCAGCAGTTCGACGCGGTCGTCGCTGGAGCGCCCCTTGAGCGAGGTCACCAGGGCGTGGATCTCTGGTGTGGCGCACAAGGCTTTGAGAGCGTCGCGCTCGGGTTTGGACAGGGACCAAAAATGCTTTCCGAGGGGGATGGTGGGACGCGTGTCTTCAATGCGCTCCTGGGCCAGATGTTTCCAGGTCCGCCGGACCGCACTTCTCATGCCCGCTTTCACCTGCGCAGGCCGTGGCGGCTCTTGGTCGGCATCGTCTTCGAACGCCTGTTCATAGCCCTGCATCATTTCTTCGAGCATGCGCGCTGTGGCGACGCCGGGCAGGTCAGAACCTCGGGCGGCGGTGGCCAGTGACAGCGCCAGCCGCACCAGATCATGAGCAGGATTACCGATGACGGTCTGATCCAGATCGCGGATGTGGATGTCAATTCGCCCTTTCAAATCGCCGGTCGGCCCAAGATTACCGGCGTGGCAATCCCCGCAGATCCACACCGGCGGCCCGCTGGGAAGACGTCGCCCTGATTGGCTGTGCAGCCATTCGTAAAACTGCACGGTGCTGCCCCGCACATACGCATGGGCCGATTGCGCCATCTTGAGATTACGCAGCTGATTGAGCGGTTCGATGCGAGCGGATGGGCGAGGTGTTTTCATTGGGCGCATTCTTGAATTGGGATATTCAAGTTGACCTGTGGCCGTGTCGAGATGTTTCAAGTTATTACGAGATGACGGATTTATTACGACGCTGGCGTTCATAGAGCAACGCCTGTGGGAGGCAGCTTGCTCGCGATTCGATGTTCTGCCGACAGAGGATGTAGTGAATGTACCGGCCTCATCGCGAGCAAGCTCCCTCCCACAACGGTGGATGCCGGGTGATTTTTGATCCAAGCGCAGCCGGCGTCACCGCGACGCCAATGGCGCAATCAAAACAACCCCAACTGCCCGCCGACCAATGTGCCGAAATCGTCCTGCACGAAGGGCAGGATCGCGTCTGCTACCGGCTGTAGCTGGCGGGTGATGTAGTGGTCGTAGTCGATGGGGGCAGTGCGGATTTCCAACGGTTCTGGCCCGGCGACGGTAATGACGTAGCTGATCCAGCCACGGTTCTGGTACTGCAATGGCCTGCCCTGCTGACGGTTGTAGTCGTCGGCCATACGGGCGGCGCGCACATGGGGCGGGACATTGCGCTCGTAGTCGTCCAGCGAGCGGCGCAGGCGTTTGCGGTAGATCAGCTGATGATCGAGTTCGCCTGCCAGGGTGCGGCGCACGACGTCGCGCACATAATCCTGATAGGGCCGACGACTGAAAATGCGCAGGTAAAGCTCCTGCTGGAATTCCCGGGCCAGCGGCGACCAGTCGGTGCGCACGGTTTCCAGGCCCTTGTAGACCATTTCATCCTGGCCGTTGGCCCGTGTGACCAGCCCGGCATAGCGCTTTTTGCTGCCCTCTTCCGCGCCACGAATGGTCGGCATCAGAAACCGCTTGAAGTGGGTTTCAAACTGCAGCTCCAGCGCGCTTTCTAGCCCGTATTCCTGCTGCAGATGCTCGCGCCACCACAGATTGACCTGTTCGACCAGCGCCTTGCCAATAACCGCCGCCTCTTCCTGAGCATGGGCGCGCTTTAGCCAGACGAACGTGGAATCGGTGTCACCGTAGATCACTTCATAACCTTGGTCTTCGATCAGCTTGCGGGTCAGGCGCATGATTTCGTGGCCGCGCAGGGTGATCGACGATGCCAGTCGCGTGTCGAAAAAGCGGCAACCGCTGGACCCCAGCACACCATAAAACGCATTCATGATGATCTTCAGCGCTTGGGACAACGGCGCGTTGTGCTCGCGTTTGGCCGCCTCACGCCCCTCGGCGACGCGGGCCACAATCTCCGGCAAACAATGCCGGGTACGGGAAAAACGCCCGCCGCGAAATCCGGGCACGGTGTCCGCATCTTCCGGTTGACGCAGCCCTTCGACCAACCCCACCGGGTCGATGAGAAAGGTGCGAATGATCGACGGATACAGGCTCTTGTAATCGAGCACCAGCACCGACTCATAGAGCCCGGGACGCGACTCCATGACAAAGCCCCCGGGGCTGGCTTCTGGCATCCGCTCTCCAAGATTGGGCGCCACGAACCCCTGACGGTGCATCAGCGGCATATATAAATGCTCGAAGGCCGCCACCGAGCCACCGCTGCGATCCACCGGCAAACCGGTCACTGTCGCGCGCTCCAGCAAAAACGTCAGCAGCTCGGTCTTGTGAAAGATCCGCGTGACCAGCTCACAGTCCTTGAGGTTGTACTTGGCGAGTGCCGGCTTGTCCTCGGCGAACATGCGGTTGATCTCATCCATACGCTGATACGGCGTGTCGATGGCCTTGCCTTCGCCGAGCAATGTCTGCGAGACGTTTTCCAGACTGAACGAAGGAAAATTCCAGGTCGCCGAGCGCAGGCCCTCGATACCGTCGATGATCAGGCGCCCGGCGGCGGAAGCGAAAAAGTGGTTGTTGCCGGCACCATGCTCACGCCAGCCCATGACCTCGCCGCCACGCCCTAGCCGCAACGGCACCTGCAAGCGCTGCGAATGCTCGTGCAGCACGCGCAGATCGAACTGAATAACGTTCCAGCCAATGATCGCGTCCGGATCATGCCGCGCCACCCACTCGTTCAAGCGCTCCAGTAATTGCTTGCGGGTGTCGCAATACTCAAGGTTGAAATCGACGTGGGAGTCATCGCCATTGGCCGGGCCAAGCATGTAGACCTGACGTTCGCCGCAGCCTTCTACGGCGATGGAGTACAACGCGCCATGCTCAGTGGTTTCGATGTCCAGTGAGCACAGCTTCAGGGTCGGGCGATAGCCAGTAGCGGGTTTGAGTTGCGCGTCCTGCAACACGCCATTGGCATCGGCTGTACCGCTGAATGCCACAGCTGCGGTGATGAAACGCTCCATCAGATAGCGCTCTGGCGGCCGCACGTCGGCTTCGTATATATCGACGCTGGCCTTGCGCAACTCTTTTTCCAGATTCATCAGCTGCCGATGTTGGCGGGTGTAGATCCCCATCACCGGGCGATGCCGGAAGTCGCACAACTGCAAGGGTTTGAGTTCGACGTCGCGCTCATTGCGCAGCACTGCCTGGGCGCGCTCTCGATGGATTTCCGGGATGAACGCCACGGAGGTTTGCGGCGGCAGGCGAACCAGCCGGGGACCGTTGTCGGTGGCCAGCCAGAATTCGACTTGCGTGCCTTCAGCGGTGTCGCGCCAATGCCGCGTGAGGACGAAGCCCTGCTGTAAATCCACCGCTTTAACCCCGCGAAGCTATGCTCAAAGCGCAATTCTACGGTGATCGCTTTCGGAAAGCGCGCAGGGATGTTTTCACTGACTGAGCCAGACTGAACGAGACCCGACCTACAGGCGTCATTTCACTCAAAAGAAAGGAGTCATAGGATGAATATGTCTGCGATTAAAACGGCTTTGTGCTGCGCCATCCTGGGGTTGGGCGGTTGCGCCAGTTCTCAGGTTGATCCGAGCCAGTATTCCGGGTTCCTCAAGGATTACAGCCTGCTCAAACCCGCTGAAAGTGCTACGGGGGCGCCGGTCATGCGCTGGATCGACCCCGACGTGAAACTGAGCAAATACACCCAGGTGTACATCGAGCCGAGCCAGTTTTATCCCAAGCCGCAACCCACCGCCGTGATCTCGGCGCAGACCCTGCAATCGATCACCCGTTATTACGATGCTGCGCTCAAGCGTGAATTGGGCAAAGACATGGCGCTGGCTCAAGCTCCCGGCCCGAACACGATCATTGTGCGCCCGGCGATCACGGCGGTTTCCACCAGTACCGAGGGCCTCAAGCCGTATGAAGTGGTGCCGATTGCACTGGTGGCGGCGGCAGTCAATACCGCTGCGGGTGGCCGTGATCAAAACGTCGAAATCGCGACCGAGGCCGCGTTTCTGGACGCCGACAGTAATAAGGTGCTGGCGCAGGTAGTGCGAAAAGGCAGCGGGACACAACTTGAGAACGACAAGACTCAGCTCACTCTGGATAACGTCAAACCGGTGCTGGATGGCTGGGCCACTGACTTGCGTTTGAGTTATGCAAAGCTCAAGGCGGGCAAGAAGTAAGGCTTGGTCCATTACCGTTGCGATAACACGGTCTTCTGTAGGAGCGAACTTGTTCGCGAGGCGCCCGATTCGGTGTGTGATGCCTGAAGCCTCGCGTACACGTTCGCTCCTGCAGACTGCGGGCGATTCGGGAACGATGGGCCGATAGGCTTATCACATCTTGATTCGCACCATCATCTGAGGGATCCAGCATGCTCGTTCGACGTTCACCCTTTATGGCCGCCGTAGCGCTGTCGATGTTTTCACTGACCGCACTGGCCGCGGCCCTGCCCCCCGATCAACTTTTGAAAAAAGCCGAAGCCGAACAAAAATCCTATCTGGCTACCGTCAAGCAACTGGTCGACATCGACACCGGCACGGGGCAAGCACCGGGTCTGAAAACAGTCAGCGCGGTGCTGGTCGAGCGCCTGAAAGACTTGGGCGCCGAGGTCAAAACCAGCCCGGCCAGCCCGTCGGCGGGAGACAACATTGTCGGGACCATCAAGGGCACCGGCACAAAAAGCTTCTTACTGATGATCCATTACGACACGGTCTTTGGCTCTGGCACCGCCGCCAAACGTCCGTTCAAGATCGACGGCGAACGCGCTTATGGCCCTGGCGTTGCCGACGCCAAAGGTGGCGTAGCGATGGTGCTGCATGCGCTGAAACTGCTGCAGGACGAGAAGTTCAAGGATTTCGGCACCCTCACCGTGCTGTTCAACCCTGATGAGGAAACCGGCTCCAGCGGCTCTAAAACGATCATTGCCGAACTCGCTCGCCAGCACGATTACGTGTTCTCCTTCGAGCCGCCGGACAAGGACGCTGTGACCGTCGCCACCAACGGCATCAACGGCGTGTTCCTCGACGTCAAGGGCAAGTCGTCCCACGCAGGTTCCGCGCCGGAAGCCGGGCGTAACGCGGCCATCGAACTGGCCCACCAGATGCTGCAACTCAAGGACCTGGGCGATCCGGCCAAAGGCACTACGGTGAACTGGACGCTGATCAAGGGTGGCGAGAAGCGCAACATCATTCCGTCCAGCGCGTCTGCCGAAGGTGACATGCGCTATTCAGACCTGAGCGAGAGCGACCGGGTGCTCGCCGACGGCCAGCGCATCATTCAGAAAAAGCTGATCGACGGCACCGAAGTGACATTCCGCCTCGACAAGGGCCGCCCGCCGCTGGCGAAAAATCCGGGCTCCGAACAATTGGCAAAAACCGCACAGGCGTTGTACAGCAAGATCGGCCGCAACATCGAACCCATCGCCATGCGCTTCGGCACCGACGCGGGCTACGCTTACGTGCCGGGCAGCGCAAAGCCCGCAGTTCTGGAGACCATGGGGGTTGTGGGCGCGGGGTTGCATGCCGATGACGAATACATGGAGTTGTCGAGCATCGCCCCGCGCCTGTACCTCACTACGGCGCTGATCATGCAGCTGTCCACTGCCGATGCCACGCCATAGAGACCTGGTTCGCGCCCGTTTTTAGAGGACTGTTTTAGAGCTGGAGCAGCCCATCAGGCATTTGATACTGGACAGCATCGCCATGCTCAGTGAACCTTAGCGCCGAACGGTCGGTCGATACCTGCAACTTTTAACCCCCGCCTCTTGGTTTCAGTACCGGATGGCGGGCGGCTTCATTCCAAGGAGACATCCCTTTTGATATCCGAACAACGCAAAGCCTGGCTTAAAGCATGGGGCGCCCATGGTTTTACGGCCACCGGTGTGGTCATCGCCTTCATGGCGACCATCGCCTTGTTCGAGGACTCACCCAAGGGCTGCATGCTGTGGCTGGGCCTGGCCTTGGTGGTAGACGGCATTGACGGCTCGCTGGCCCGCAAATTCAATGTGAAGGCAGTGCTGCCCAACTTCGATGGTTCGGTACTGGACCTGGTGATTGATTACCTCACCTACGTGTTCATTCCGGCGTTGTTCATGTATCGCTACCTGCCGCTGCCGGAACACACGGTACTGCTGTCCACCACGATCATTCTGGTGTCGTCGCTGTTCTGCTTCTGCAACGTCGAAATGAAGAGTAAGGACAATTATTTTCAGGGTTTCCCGGCCGCGTGGAACGTCGCGGTGCTGTGCATTTACATCATCTCGCCGACACCGTGGGTGACGTTCTTGACCATCATCGGTCTGGCGCTGTTGACTTTAACCCGCATGAAGTTTTTGCACCCGTTTCGCGTGCGTCGCTTCATGCCAATCAACATCGCCGTGACTACCGTGTGGTTGCTCTGCAGCCTGGCGCTGGTCATCAAGCACCCCAACAATCACGGCTTTTTCATGGGTTTGTGGTACCTGGCGTCGGCGTATTTCCTGGGCGTGTGTTTCTGGCGCACGTCGCTTGAGTGGTTCGACAAATCCCGCGCTAAGTAGGCGCTGCCTTCACCTGTAGGAGCGAACTTGTTCGCGAGGCGTGTGGCCTGATACACCGCATCGCCTGTCTCGCCAACAAGTTGGCTCCTACAGAACATTTCCGCCTGGCACACCGCGAAGGTTCACTATTCTGTAGGGGCGAACTTGTTCGCGAGGCGTTACGCCTGACCCGCCGTATCGCCTGCCTCGCCAACAAGTTGGCTCCTACAGAATCAGTTCCGCCTGACACACCGAGAAGGTTCGCCATTCCGTAGGAGCGAACTTGTTCGCGAGGCGTCTGGCCTGATAAACCGCATCGCCTGCCTCGCCAACAAGTTGGCTCCTACAGAATCAGTTCCGCCTGACACACCGCGAAGGTTCGCCATTCTGTAGGAGCGAACTTGTTCGCGAGGCGTCTGGCCTGATACACCGCATCGCTTGCCTCGCCAACAAGTTGGCTCCTACAGAATCAGTTCCGCCTGACACACCGCGAAGGTTCGCCATTCCGTAGGAGCGAACTTATTCGCGAGGCGTCTGGCCTGATAAACCGCATCGCCTGCCTCGCCAACAAGTTGGCTCCTACAGAATCAGTTCCGCCTGACACACCGCGAAGGTTCGCCATTCCGTAGGAGCG
>NZ_JBSKHW010000026.1:0-26245 GCF_057128765.1 Pseudomonas corni | reverse complement strand
CCGCGATGGCGTTGGATCAGTCTACCTATGCGTCACAGACACACCGTCATCGCGGGCAAGCGCGCTCCTACACTCGACAGTGTTGAACGGCACAAGACTGTAGGAGCCAACTTGTTGGCGAGGGATTGATGCGGTGTGTCAGGCATAACGCTCGCGAACAAGTTCGCGCCTACAGGGCTTTTGTGCCGGACCATTCGCAGCAAACAAAACCCGTAGGAGCGCGCTTGCCCGCGATGGCGTTGGATCAGTCTACCTATGCGTCACAGACACACCGTCATCGCGGGCAAGCGCGCTCCTACACTCGATATTTTTGAACGGCGCAAGACTGTAGGAGCCAACTTGTTGGCGAGGGATTGATGCGGTGTGTCAGGCATAACGCTCGCGAACAGGTTCGCGCCTACAGGATCATGCCGTCGCGGGCGATGGTGACGTTGGCGGGTAGCTCGCGCGGTTCGTGTATCAGCCATGCGTCCAGGGTATGGCCGACATGGGTCAGCACTGCTTGCCGTGGCTGCAATGCCTGGACGATCTGCAGCGCCAGGTTCAGATCGTTGTGGTTGCGCGGCACCTGGGGCTGGGGCGGCATTGAGCAGTCGAGGATCAGCGCATCCAGAGGCGACCGTTGCAGATACGCCGTGGTGTCATCAGGCAATCCAACCGTATCGGTCAAATAAGCAATACGACGCCCGTCACCTTCCAACAAATAACCCAGCGTCGGCCTGGAATGCACCAGTGGCAAAGCGGTGACGCTCAGATCACCCAACTGCCGCGTTTCAAACGCTGCGAACGGCTGACTGAAATCCAGAATTCCCGGATGTTTGTACAAATCCGCGAGCCCTTCAGAATCTGCCGGGCCATGCACAGGAATCACCAACCCCTGCCCCCAGCGCAAATGCAACAGGCCCTGTGCGTGATCGGCATGGTAATGGGTCTGCAGAATCCCGCTCAGACTGCCGGGAGCAAAGCGCTCGGTGAGGTCAGCCAAGCCGCTGTCGATCAACCAGCGTTGATCCCCCACTTCCACCAGCGCGCAACACAGCAGCCGCCGCCAACGCGAATCCTCATGGGCTGCCAGACACGCCGCGCACTGGCAGCCATAGACCGGCACCTGACGCGCATCGCCGGTGCCAAGCAACGTCAGACGCATACGCGCTCGCGATCCAGATGATGAATCAACCGGGCGACCGTGCCGGTCAACGGGCCTGAATTATCCAGCAGGAACACCCGCGAATCGCCGGCCAACAGCTCCGATGCAAACTGGGCATTGCGCGCCAGTCGTGCATCGATTTCGTCCAGCGGTTCGCGCCCCCGCGCCAGCAAGCGCTGACGCAATACCGCCTGATCCACCGTCAGCAGCACCGCCAACAATTCAGGATAACGCTCGCGGGCCAGAGGCATATGCCCACGCGAGCCGTTGATCAGCACGTCATGCCCATCCGCCAGCCATTCATCGATCTCTTTGGGAATGCCGTAGTGCAGGCCGTTGGCAACCCAGCTCAACGCAAATTCGCCTTGGGCCTGCATCGTCAGAAACCGCTCAACGCTGACCGCCTGTGCGGCCTCCCCCTTTGCTTCCGCCGAACGGGTGATGACCCTACGCACAATCCGGCAGCCACGTTGGGCCATCGGTTCGCGCGCCGCATCCAGCAGGCTGTCCTTGCCCGAACCGGACGGTCCGATGAGATAGATCAACCTGCCTGCCATCAAAACACCCTCTTCGCCTGTCGCCAGACCTGTTGGATCACCGGCAGCGTGCCGTGGCTTCTGGCGTGAATCAAATCGGCCCGCAGACCCACACGGATTTCGCCGCGATCATTGAGCCCCGCCGCCCTGGCCGGTGCGCCACTGACCGTGTCCATCGCCTTGGCCAGACCCTCTTCCTGGCCGCCCTCCTGCCCAAAAGAGTCCAGTTGCGCGGCCAGCGCGAACGCCGCCTGCAACAGACTCGCTGGATAATAGTCGCTGGACAGAATATCCAGTAGCCCTTCTTTGGCCAGAGTCGCCGCCGCGATGTTGCCCGAGTGCGATCCGCCGCGAACGATGTTCGGCGCGCCCATCAACACGCTCATGCCCAAGCGACGGCAGCCCTCGGCGGCTTCCATCGTGGTCGGGAATTCGGCGATGGACATGCCATAGGCCGCCGACTCCTCAACGTGCGCAAGCGTCGCGTCATCGTGACTGGCGACAGACAACCCCCGCGCCATGCAGATATCGACGATGGCCCGGCGATAACGGTCGCTATAAGTTTTCGAGTTGGCGACCTGCTCAACGATGAATTCGTCCATCTGCTCGCTGCTCAGGTGGTATTTACCCATGTAGTACTCGCGATACTTGGATTCAAGGGCAAATTGACGCTGACCTGGCGAGTGGTCCATCACCGACACCAGTTGCACCAGCGGTTGCTCCACCAGATCGCGGAACACGCTGAGGGTATCCGGGTGGCAGACCTCGCAGCGCAGGTGCAGGCGGTGTTCGGCGCGGGTCATGTCCGAGGCGTTGGCCTTGGCGATGGCGTCGATCATCCCCGGTAACTGCTGCATGCGTTTGCCCTTGGGGTTGACGTCGCCGATGGACAGCGCGTCGAACACCGTGGTGATGCCCGCCGCGATGATCTGCGCGTCATGGCTGATGATCGCAGAAGCCGACGGCCAATCCACACCAGGGCGCGGGCTCAGGTGCTTTTCCAGATTGTCGGTGTGCAGTTCCACCAGGCCGGGCAGCAAGTAATCGCCGTTCAGATTTTGCGCGTTTGGTAGGCGGCTGAGGCCAGTCTCGACCTCACTGATCAGGCCGTCGCGCAGCACCACCGTGCCGTTGAACACCTGGTCGCCAGTGACGATTCGGGCATTGGTCAGAATCTGTTCGGTCAGCATTCGAGCAACTCCTTGGCAGTCAGCTCCACCGGGGTCATGTCCAGGTGACGGTCGGCCACCGCTTCGCGGGCCAGACGGTCATGGAAAATACCGATCACGGCGGCGCCTGTGGCCTTGGCTTCGTTAATCAGTTCCAGCACCACTTGGCGGTTGGTGTCGTCCAGGGACGCGGTCGGCTCATCGAGCAGCATCAGCGGCCACGGCACCATGAAGCCGCGAGCAATGTTGACCCGCTGCTGTTCGCCGCCGGAAAAGGTCCCCGGCGCCAGTTGCCACAAGTGCTGCGGAATGTTCAGCCGCGCCAGCAAATGCTCGGCGCGGGCCTTGGCTTGCGAGCGCTCCCAGCCTCGGGAAAGCGCTGGTTCCATCACCACGTCCAGGGTCGATACCCGGGGAATCACCCGCAGAAACTGGCTGACGTAACCCAGGGTTTGCTGACGCACCGCCAGCACTTCCCGGGGCTCGGCGCCCACCAGTTCCAGCCATTGGCCTTGGTGTTGAACGCGGATGCTGCCGCCCGCTGGCAGGTAGTTGCCATACAGCGTGCGCAGCAACGTACTTTTACCGGCGCCGGACTGGCCGTGCAGCACCAGGCATTCGCCAGCCCGTACCGAGAAGCTAAGCCCGCGCAGCACGTTTAGCACCACACCGTTCTGCTGGTGCAAGGTGAAGGTTTTCGAGAGGTCACGGACCTCGATCAACGTGTTCATCAAAAGCACTCCAAAGACCGGATCAAGGCTGCAGGACCGAAGACACCAGCAGCTGCGAATAAGGATGCTGCGGGTCGTCGAGGATCTGATCGGTCAGACCGGTCTCGACCACCCTGGAGCGACGCATGACCATCAAGCGATCCGCCAGCAAGCGCGCCACCGCCAGGTCGTGGGTGACGATCACCACCGCCAGATCCAGTTCACGCACAAGGCCGCGCATCAAGTCCAGCAGCCGCGCTTGCACCGAAACGTCAAGGCCGCCGGTGGGTTCGTCCATGAACACCAGACGCGGGCCAGACACCAGATTGCGCGCCACTTGCAGCCGCTGTTGCATGCCGCCGGAAAAGGTCCGCGGCAGGTCATCGATGCGTGCCGGATCGATCTCAACCTGATTCAGCCAGTCCAGCCCCGCAGCCCGCAGCGCCTGATAATTGCGCACGCCCTGGGCCATCAAACGCTCACCGATGTTGGCCCCGGCCGAGACGCCCATGCGCAGGCCGTCGCGCGGGTTCTGCTCAACGAAACCCCACTCGGTACGCAGCAAGGTGCGGCGCTCGGCCTCGCTGGCGCTGTACAGATCCAGCCATTGACCGGCGCCTTTGTGCGAGTCGGCGCGGCGGTAATCGATGCGTCCGGCGTCCGGCGGGCAACGGCCACTGAGCAGCGACAGCAAGGTGGACTTGCCGGAGCCCGACTCACCGACGATGCCCAGCACTTCCCCCGGATACAGCTCGAAGCTGACGTCATGACAGCCCTTTTCCGGACCATACAATTTGCCCAGGCCGCGTACTTTGAGCAGCGGCTGTGCGCGGTCGGCAGCACGGTCAATCTGAATGGTGTCGTTGATTGCATGGGCAGTATTCATTGGCCGCTCTCCCCTTGGAGTACGCGTTGCGCGCAGTAATCGCTGTCCGAACAGACGAAGCTCTGGGTGCCCTGATCGTCGAGAATCAGCTCGTCGAGGAACGATTCGTGGCTGCCACAGATGGCGCAGTTCTGTTCCCACCTCTGCACTTCGAACGGGTGGTCTTCGAAGTCCAGGCTGCTGACTCTGGTGTAAGGCGGCACCGCGTACAGGCGCTTCTCGCGACCGGCGCCGAACAGCATCAGCGCCGGGCTCATGTCCAGTTTCGGGTTGTCGAATTTGGGGATTGGCGAGGGGTCCATCACGTAGCGGTCGTTGACAGTGACCGGGTACGCATAAGCCGTGGCGATGTGGCCGAAAGTGGCGATGTCTTCGTAGAGCTTGACGTGCATCACCCCGTAATCGTTGAGCGCGTGCATGGTCCGGGTTTCGGTTTCCAGCGGTTCGATGAAGCGCAACGGCTCTGGATTGGGCACCTGATAGACCATGATCTGATCGGCGCTCAAGGGCATTTCCGGAATCCGGTGACGGGTCTGGATGATCGTCGCTTCGGGGGTACGCTCGGTGGTGGCGACGCCTGCGGTGCGGGCGAAAAACCGGCGAATCGACACCGCGTTAGTGGTGTCGTCGGCGCCCTGATCGGTGACTTTCAGCACGTCATCGGCGCCAAGAATCGCGGCCGTCAGTTGCATGCCGCCGGTGCCCCAGCCATAGGGCAGCGGCATTTCGCGGCCACCGAACGGCACTTGATAACCGGGAATCGCCACCGCTTTGAGCAGACCGCGACGGATCATGCGTTTGGTTTGTTCGTCCAGGTACGCGAAGTTGTAAGCCTCATCCCGCGCAGGCCGGGGTTGTGTGGCGGCATTCATTGGCCGACCTCCTGAGGTTGCACCTTGGTGGGCGCCTGGTCTTTGAAGGGTTTGCGCAGCTTGCGGATCAGTTCCAGTTCGGACTGGAAGTCGACGTAGTGCGGCAGCTTGAGGTGCGAGACGAAACCGGCGGCCTCGACGTTGTCGCAGTGGGCCAGCACGAACTCTTCCTGTTGCGCGGGAGACATGATTTCTTCGGCGTATTCTTCGGCGCGCAACGAGCGGTCCACCAGCGCCATGCCCATGGCCTTGCGCTCGGCGTGACCGAACGCCAATCCGTAGCCTCGGGTGAACTGCGCAGGTTCGCTGCCGGAGCCGACGAACTGGTTGACCATCTCGCACTCGGTGATTTCGATAGCACCGATGGCAATCGGAAAGCCCAACTCGTCAGGCTCGATCCAAACGTCCACTTCGCCGATGCGGATTTCCCCGGCGAATGGGTGATTACGCCCGTAACCGCGTTGGGTCGAATAGCCTAGCGCCAGCAGGAAACCCTCATCGCCACGGGCCAGGGCCTGCAGCCGTTGCGCACGGCTGGCCGGGTACTCCAGCGGTTCGCGGGTGATGTCGGCGATGGCTTCGCCGGTGTCGGCTTCTTCCTTGATCAGGCCTTCCTTGGCCAGCAGTCCCAAGACCCGAGGACAGGCTTGGACGGCGGGATTTTCCGGCAACTGCGGGCCGGGATATTCGCCTTCTGCCAACAAGCTGAAGTCGAGCAAGCGATGGGTGTAATCGAAAGTCGGCCCCAGCAATTGACCGCCCGGCACGTCCTTGAACGTGGCCGACAGACGACGGCTGAGCAGCATGTTCCCGGTATTGATCGGCAGACTGGCGGTGAAGCGCGGCAACGTTGTGCGGTAGGCGCGCAGCAGGAAAATCGCCTCCACCAGATCTCCCGCCGCCTGCTTGATCGCCAGCGCTGCCAGTTGCTCGTCATACAGCGAGCCTTCGGTCATCACGCGGGCCACAGCCAGCGGCAATTGCTGACGGATCTGCTCGACGTCCAGTTCGGCAATCGAGGTGTCACCACGACGCTTTTTCGCCAGCACTTTGTGCGCATTGTCGATGGCCTGTTCGCCACCCTTAACTGCAACGTACATCAGGCACCTCCCTGGAACGCGACCTGGGTGCTGCGTGGCAGTCCCATCAGTTCACTGCCGGCGAGAAAGAACACGTCGATGCCCCGAGGGAAGTCGTTGCGCGATTCGCGTTCTTGCCAGAAGTCTTCTGCCAGTGGCAGCGCCACCTGGTTTTCGCTCTGGATGCCTGGCCCGCGCCAGGACAGCTGACGTCCACCCTCAAGCGCCGGCAATTGAACCAGCAGCGTGCAGGACTGATCGGGATAACGGTCGTTGCCCAGGTCGAAGCCGCTCAGGTCATGCAACTGGCTGTCGTCGAGCAACGCAAAGCGCGCGTTCTGGCGGTCGCTGACAATTGGGCAGCCACAATGGAAAGTCAGGTTGGCGCGAATCGCCTGGGTGTCGAATTTGGGCGCGAGCCACAGCGGCGTGTCGATATCCAGCAACGCCAGGCACAGGGCGTGGCTGGCAGCAGCCAGGCCTTCCAGATGCGGCGGCAGTTGCGCGGGTAACAGGTTTTGCGCAACGCCTGGTCCTGCGAGTGCTTTGAGGGCGGCGCGGAAACTGCGCTGGGCGTCGAGCACGGGATCGGCGAATGCGGGCTGTAAAACTGCGGACTGTGAAAGAGTAGCGCTCATCAGTTTTCTCCTCTGACCAGGGTGAAGAACTCCACTTTGGTCGCTGCGGTTTCGGCTTCTTTCCGGGCCCGGCGGGCCGCTTGTGCCTGCGCCAGGGGTTCGATCAGCTCACTCAACCAGTGAGCCTGTTGCGGGCCTTGCAGGTGTGCATCGGCCAGGGCCGCCAGTTCGGCATGGGCTTTGTCGCGCCCGGCCAGATAGCTGTAACCGGTACGACCGTCGGCCAGGCGAACCACGCAACGGGTGACGCTCATTTCACCGACGTTGAACGGCGCACCGCTGCCGCCCATGCGACCACGGACCAGGGTCATGCCGATTTCTGGCGCCCGGATCAGTTGGTATTCGGCGTCGCGCAGGGCCGGTTCATGGGCTTTCAAATCAGCACTGCGGGCGCGGGACAGCACGCCAATCCAGTGCTGACGTTCGGCATTGTCTTGATCCAAAGGGCTTTCAGGGTTCGGGGATGAGGCAGGCATCAGAGGCATCTCCATCATGTGACGACCTGGTACTGGAAGCGGTCGGAGCGGCTGGTGGACTGCGCAAGCTCCACCGGACGGCCCGCCGCATCGCGGGAAAGAGTGAGCACGGTCAGCGCCGGAAGGTGACGCGGCATCAGCAATACGCTGGCTTCTTCGCGGCTGGGTAAACGCGCGCCAATCAGGCTGAAGGTGCGCGTCAGTTGCAGGTCGCGCGCGGCCAGAAACTGACGCACGGAACCGCTTTTGTAGTCGGTGAGCAAAGACGCATAGCTGGCGCAATAGCGGTGACGAATCAGGCTTACCGGCTGGCCATCGAGACGACGCAGGGTTTGCAGTTCAATCAGCGGCGCGTGTTCAGGCAGGCCGAGGTGTTCGGCGTCTTCGCGGGTGGCGATGCAGTGGCGGCGCTGCAACAGGATCGCTTCAACGCCATGGCCCTGAGCCGACAGCGATTGGCTGTAGGCGCTTTCGGCGGCCACCGGGTAAATCAACGGACGACCCAGGACTTGGGTGCCCTTGCCCTGGCGGCGCAGCAGACTGCCCTCGCGCACCAGTTCGTCGATGGCCCGGCGCACGGTGTGCCGGTTGACCGAAAAACGTGCGGCGAGCTGAATCTCGGCGGGCAGGTATTCGCCTGCATTGAAACCGCTCAACTCACTGCGCAGGGTGTCGGCCAGCTCGCGGTAAACGGGTTCGCGGGGCACAGGTTCGCGGTGCAACTGCTCGGATTGTCTAGACAAGTACATGGCTAAAAAAAGGGTTCGCACCCTCTCCTGTCAGTTAGATAAATTGCTTGCGCAGGCGCTGCGAGATGATGTCGATCACGCTGACCACCACGATGATCACCAGCAACACGGCGCAGGTCTGAACGAACTCGAACGCGCGGATGTTTTCCCAGAGAATCACGCCGATGCCACCCGCCCCGACCATCCCTACCACCGTCGCCGAGCGCACGTTGGATTCGAAGCGGTACAGTGCGTAGGAAATCCACAGCGGCAGCACCTGCGGGATCACCCCGTAAATCACTTCCTGCAGCGCACTGGCCCCGGTGGCGCGCACCCCTTCAACCGGCCCCGGATCGATGGCTTCCACCGCTTCGGCGAACAACTTGGCGAGCACGCCGGTGGTGCTGATCCACAACGCCAGGACACCAGCGAACGGGCCCAGACCGACCGCGACCACGAACAGCATCGCGAAGACCATTTCATTGATCGAGCGAAAGGAATCCATGACCCGGCGCAGTGGCTGATGAATCCACCATGGGGTGATGTTGTCGGCGCAGAGAATGCCCAGCGGCACCGAGCAGACGATCGCCAACAAGGTGCCCCACAGGGCGATGTGCACGGTGACGATCATTTCCTTGAGGTACGAACGCCATTCGTGAAAGTCCGGCGGGAAGAAGTCAGCGGCGAAGGTCGCCATGTTTCCGGAGTCGCGATACAGCGCCATCGGGTTCATTTCGGCGCCGTGCCAGGCCCAGGCCATCATCGCGGCGAACAGGCCCCAGCCCAGGTATCGGCTCCAGGAGCGCTTGCCGACGGTCTCGGCGTATACAGCTTGAGTGGTCATAAACGATCCCGTTGCAGGGTAAAAAACGACAGCTCGAACTCGTCAGTGGGCGCGGTGCCGCAACACCGCGCTTCACCGGTCAGCCCGCTTTGGCGGTGCCTTGTTTTTCCAGCTCCGAGATACGGTCCTGAAGCTTGGTCAGGCCGTCATCAATGGCTTTGAGGCGCGTGGCCTTTTCATTGGCATCGAGGGTGGTGCTGGCGGTGACTTCGGACTTCTGCTTGAACAGGTCAAGCTGGCGGATGGTCAGCAACTGGTCGTCAGAGGACTTGAGGAACTTGCCCATCTGCATGTTCTTGAGCACGGCCTTTTCTTCGTCGGTGTCGCCGTAGGTGGCGAAGAATTCGCGGATCTTGTTTTTGTCGTCGTCCGACAGCGACTTGCGCCAGACCATTGGGTCGGCGGGGATGATCGGGGATTTCCAGATCACTTTGAGCAGCGCGGCTTTGTCCGGCTGGGTGACTTCCAGGCGGTCCCAGCTTTCGGTGTTGAAGGTGGCGACGTCCAGCTGGCCTTTGGCGACGCTCAGGGCGTTTACTTCGTGGCTGGAATTGAGGGTGCGTTTGAACGCGGTGGCGGCGTCGACGTTGTTCTTGGCGAACACGTAGTAGCCGGGGATCAGGTAGCCGGAGGTGGAGTTTGGATCGCCGTTACCGAAGGTCAGCTCTTTGGCGTGCTTGAGCATGTCTTCGACCGAATTGATCGGGCTGTCCTTGCGCGCAATGATCACGCTCCAGTAACCCGGCGCGCCATTGGCGGCAGCGGTCTGGGCGAAAATTTCACCGCCGGAACGGTCCACGGCTTCCATCGCCGCCTTGTTGCCCAGCCAGGCGACATCGACCTTGTTGAAACGCATGCCCTGAATCAGCCCGGCGTAGTCGGAGGCGAAGGTGGCCTTGACGTTCAGGCCGGTCTTTTTCGTCATGTCGTCGAGGAACGGCTGCCAGACGCTTTTCAGGTTTTGCGAAGACTCGGTGGACATGATGCCGAAGTTGATGACCTTGTCGTCGGCTTGCGCGTTACCCAGCAAGCAGCTGGCGAGCAAGGCGGCAGACGCGAACACGCGACCGATACTGTTCAACATTGAGTGCTCCTGAATCGAGAGGTTGTGCGTTGTCTGTAGGAGCCAACTGGTTGGCGAGGCGGCTGACGCGGTGTGTCAGGAAAAACGCCTCGCGAACCAGTTCGCTCCTACAGGGGATTCTGGGTGACGTACGAATGTGTTCAGGCTTGGGCCAGCGCCAATCGCGGCGGTTTGCCGGGTTTGCGGGCCTGATCGGAAAACATGAGGCTGGTGTCCAGATCGCCGCCATACAGGTCATTGAGAAACTGGCTACTCAGCTCGTTGCCCTTGCCGTCGTAATGAATGCGCCCGCCCTTCAAAGCCACAGCACGCGGGCAATAGCGCACGGCGTAATCCACTTGATGCAGGGTCACGACCACGGTCTTGCCGTCGCGACGGTTGATGTCGGCGAGGATTTCCATGACGTTGCGCGCCGATTCCGGGTCCAGCGAAGCGATGGGTTCGTCTGCCAGAATGACTTCGGCGCGCTGGGTCAGAGCGCGGGCAATCGCCACACGCTGCTGCTGACCGCCGGAGAGTGTCGAGGCGCGCTGATGAGCCAGATCGGCCAGACCGACGCGAGCCAGTGATTCCATGGCTCGTTGCTTTTCCTCGGCGTTGAACAGCCCCAGGTTGCCGCGCCAACGGGGCATGCGACCCAGGCAGCCGAGCAGCACGTTATCGATAACGCTGAGGCGATTGACCAGGTTGAATTGCTGAAAGATGTAGCCGATGTCGGCACGCAGGCGGCGTACCTGACTGTTCAAGCGGCCGGCGGATTGCACCTCACGGCCCAGCACCTGAACCTTGCCGCCGTTGTTGCGATCACAACAAGCCAGGCCCGCGAGATGACGCAACAGGGTAGATTTGCCGGAGCCCGAAGCGCCGATCAGCGCGACCATTTCTCCGGGTTGTATAGACAATGCGAGATCAACCAGAGCGGTCTTGCGGGCAAATGTCTTGTTCAAACGGTCGACATGGATGGCTGCGTTCATAGGCTTCTCTGTCTTGTGGGGCTGGCGTCCTGCCACCGTGAATTGACGAGCCGCCAAACCGGTCCATGGCTGGCTGCGGTGCGAGTGACAATAGAGAGAGCGTGTGGCAGTTCGGTGAACCGAAGATGAACGTGGGATAACAGTTTGTTGAAGGTTTGAGGTAGGGTTTTGCGGGGTTTTGGCCGACATCTGAGCCAAGAATCGCGGCCTTGCGGGCCTGTGGGCTAGACAAGTCAGGGCCACTCTCTGTAGGAGCGAACTTGTTCGCGAGACGTACTGTTTGGCACGCCGCCTGAATTTCTCGCCAACAAGTTGGCTCCTACAGACTGGCGACCGACCATCGCGTTTGACGCGGAGTTACGAATTGAACAACGAGCGCGCACCCATGAACTGGATTCAAACCATGAAAAAAACCCTGTCGATCACTTTGCTCGGCGCCCTGCCGTTAATGGCCTACGCCGCAGGCAATGTCGCCGAAAACACCCCGCCTCTGGCCGCGACTGGCTCGGCCCATTACACCTTTGAACGCCTGAACGTCGACTCCCCGGACGGTCAGCGCCACTACCGCCTTGACATCGCCGTTCCGAAAAAAGCAGCGCCCGACGCGGGCTACCCAGTGATTTACCTGCTCGATGGCAACAACGTCATGGCCGAGCTGCGTGATGACTGGCTGGAGAAGCTGGAAGCAGGCAGCCCGCCGCTGTTGGTAATGATCGGTTACGACATCGATGCCACCTACGACATGCAGCAGCGCACCCGGGATTACACCGGGGCGACCTCTGCGGCGTTTCTGGAGTTGATCCAGAGCAAAATCAAACCCGACGTACAGGCGCGTTACGCCGTCGATCAATCGCGGCAGATGCTCTGGGGACATTCGTTCGGCGGGTTGTTCGTGCTGTACGCGCTGCTTGAAAAACCCGAAGCCTTCCAGACCTGGTTCGCCGCCAGCCCTTCGCTGTGGTTCCAGCCGATGACCTTCGACAACGGCATGGCGTTGCAGCGATTCACCGGCGATCAACCGAGAACAGTGCGCATCATGCGCGGGGAACGGGAAGGCAAGCCGCCGGTGGGGCAGTTCGATAACGGTTCGCCGGAAAGAAGAAAAGCCATGGCGGCGGTGCCGAATGACTCCAACCGCATACTGGCCGAGCATCTGGCGACCCTGCCCAATACCGATGCGACCTATGAGCAGCCCAGTGGGCGTAACCATGGGCAGATGTTCAGTACGGCGCTGTATCCCGCGCTGCGGATAGCGGCAGGGTTGCCCGAAAAACCGTGACTTCAGGAGCGCTAAACCCGTGGGAGCGGACCTGTCCGCGAAGACATCATTTCAGACACTAAAGATGTGCTGAATGTACCGACGCCTTTGCGAACAGGTCCGCTCCCACAGTGTGAATCACATTGACCTGCTGGAACGCTGTGTTTTCAGATCCGGAAAGTACCCACCAGATGCTGCAACCGCGCAGTCTGGTGTTCCAGGTGCGAGCAGGCGTCGAGGGTGGATTTGAGGTTGTCGACACCTTCCTGGTTCAGCGTGTTGATCTCGGTGATGTCGACGTTGATCGACTCCACCACGGCAGTCTGCTCCTCGGTCGCCGTCGCCACTGACTGGTTCATGCCGTCGATTTCGCCGATGCGCTGGGTCACGCTGCCCAGCCGTTCGCCGGCCTTGTTGGCGATGACCACGCTGCTTTCGCTCTGGCGTTGGCTCTCGGTCATGTTCGCCACCGCATCCCGCGCGCCGACTTGCAGCTCTTCAATCATCTTCTGTACTTGTTGCGCCGAATCCTGGGTGCGGTGAGCCAGGTTGCGCACCTCGTCGGCCACCACGGCAAATCCACGGCCCGCTTCACCCGCCCGCGCTGCTTCAATCGCAGCATTCAGGGCCAGCAGATTGGTCTGCTGGGAAATGCCGGAAATCACTTCCAGAATCTGCCCGATGTTGGCGGTCTTGTTGTTCAGGGTTTCGATGTTGACGCACGACTCGCTGATCTTCTCCGACAGCTGATTCATCGCCGTGATTGTCTGGCTGACAACGCCCTGCCCTTCACTCGCCAACTGGCTGGCCTGGCTGGAATGCTGAGAGGCCAAGGCTGCGTTCTGCGCGATCTCTTGAGCGGCGGCGCCCAGTTGGTTGATCGCGGCGGCCACGCTGGTGGTGCGGTTGGCTTGCTGATCGGAATTCCTCATCGAGGAATTGGACGCCCCCACCACCCGGGCGGCGACTTCGCCTAGCTGCCCGGCGGTGGACGCCACTTCGCGGATCGAGCCGTGGATGCGCTCGACGAAGCGGTTGAACGACTGCGCCATCTGGCCGAACTCATCGTTGGAATCGTTGATCAACCGCTTGGTCAGATCGCCTTCGCCATCGGCAATATCAGCCATCGCGCGGCCCATCTGATGCAGTGGTCGCATCAGCACGCGAATCAACAGCCCCAGCAACAGGATGATGATCGCCACGGCAATGAACATGGCCGTGATCGCCGAGGAGCGGAATTCGCTGAGCATCGAATAGGCCGCATCGCGATCCAGCACCAGCGCCACATACCAGTTGGCCGAACTCAGGCCCTGGACTTTGGTGAAGGAGATGAACTGCGCCTTGCCAGCGGATTCAATCTCGGCCACGCCCGGTGCGATTTTCGGCGCGCCGTCGGGATAGGCCTCACTGACATTCTTGAGCACCAGTTTGCTGTCGGGGTGAATCAGAATCTTGCCGTCGGCGCTGACGATGTACGCATAACCGTGGCCGCCGAAGTTCAGCGAGTTGATGGTTTTGCTGATGGCGTCCAGCGAGATGTCGGCGCCCGCGACGCCGATCATCTGGCCCTGTTGACGAACCGGAGTCGCCAGGGTTACGACGAGCTTGCCAGACGACGCGGCGATGTAAGGTTCGGTGACGATGGTGGTCTGGGCAGCATCGGCAGCTTTGTACCAGCCACGGGCGCGAGGGTCGTAATCAGCCGCACGATTGCCCGCAGGCACCGAGAACATCACGCCGTCCTTGCCGCCGAAATAGCTGAGCTGGAAGTTTTCCGGGTAAACCGGCAGGCCGATGGCGCGCTGCAAATTGGCCTGCGCTGGACCGTCTACGGCGATTTGTTGTGCCATCGAGTGCAGCAACTGGGTGCGACCGTCCAGCCACGTCTGAATATTTTGCGTGGTCAGACTGCCTAACTGGGTAAGTTCAGAGTCCACATTGTTTTTCAGGGTTTCCCGTTGTCGGAAATCGTTCACCACAATAAACAGCGAGAACGCGACGACAACTATCAACGCGGCAGCCAGCAGGATCTTTCTGCTGAAGCCAAGACTTCTGATCATACGTTTGTATCCATCAACAGGAATGACAGCGAGGGGTGAGCACCACCGGATAGGCACGCGCTGCGCTTTGTACGGGCTTGCTCGGCAAAAGGGAAGACGCGGCCTGAGATATATGTCGGCCGGTTTGAAGGAGGCGTTAGTTGGGGGTGACGAGTGGTGGAAAGTTAATTAACGCATGCATATAACGATTGCTGGAATGTTGTAACCCTAACGTGGGAGCGGACCTGTCCGGGTACAAACCGGGTGCATCCGCTGCGTCTCTATCGCCCAAACCACCGCCTTCGCGAACAGGTTCGCTCCCACAATAGTCCCGAGGCGCTGCTGATTTTCAGGCTACCACGGGTTTGGCGCGGTGCCCGTGATTGGGGCAACGCGTGATTGTTACTTGGCAAACAACTGCGACATGTCCTTGAACGCCTTGAACTCCAGCGCATTGCCGCACGGGTCGAACAGGAACATCGTCGCTTGCTCACCCACCTGCCCTTTAAATCGCACGTAGGGTTCGATCACAAACTTCACGCCCTGCCCGCGCAACCGCTCGGCCAGTGCTTCCCAGGTTTCCCAACCCAGCACCACGCCAAAATGCGGCACCGGCACGTCGTGACCGTCCACCGCGTTGCTGCCGGCATGGGCCTGGGAGTCGGTTTTCGGGTGTTCGTGAATCACCAGTTGATGGCCGAAGAAGTCGAAATCCACCCAATGATCACTGGAGCGGCCTTCCGGCAGGTTAAACACGTTGGCGTAGAAGTGACGCGCAGCGGCCAGGTCGTAGACTGGAATGGCCAGGTGAAACGGAGAAAGCGTCGAGGTCGGTGTGGTCACGGTGATGTCTCTTTATGGTGAATGGACGTATCTTTGCCCATTGAATCTTCAATTGAAAACTCATAATTTTCGTGTCGAGCACGAATTTTTTTGATTAATCAAACGTGCCTGATGAGCTTCGTTCAGTGAGAGCAATATGATCCGGGAATTGAAAACCCTGCTGGCCGTTGCCCGCCTCGGCACCTTCGTCGCTGCGGGCAACCATATCGGGCTCACCCAATCGGCAGTCAGCGCTCAAATCCGTACGCTGGAAAAAGCCCTTGGCAGCAGCTTGTTCGATCGCAGCGGGCGCAGCGCCATTCTGAACGCCGCCGGTCAGCGTGCCCTGCCCATGGCACGGGAGATCATCGAGATTTATGAGCGAATGGCAAAACCAGAACACGACAGCGGCTACTTCGGCGAGCTGGTGATCGGCGCCATTGCCACGGTACAGACCGGCTTGCTCCCGGATGCGCTGGTACGCCTGAACCGCGAGGCACCCGCCATCGAAGCCAAGGTGAGGCCTGGGGTGTCGCAGCACTTGCTGAACAGCGTCGACGCCGGCGAGATCGATCTGGCGATTCTGATTCACCCGCCCTTCGCGCTGCCCAAGGATCTGCACCTGGAAGTGCTCAGGCGCGAGCCGTTCGTGCTGATCGCCCCTGCGCAAACTTCCGGCGACGATCCGCTGCAGTTGCTCCGGGAGCATCGCTTCGTGCGCTACGACCGGCATTCATTCGGAGGGCGCCAGGTGAGCCGGTTTTTGCGTGAGCAGAAGATCGACATCAATCCTGGGCTGGAACTGGACGAGGTGGAAGCGCTGGTGCGGATGGTCGAGGCCGGGCTGGGGGTGTCATTGGTGCCGCAAGCCGGTTTGTGGCTGGAGCGGGAGGCCAATATTCGGGTGATTGAATTAGGTGCGCTGACCTTCCACCGTGAATTGGTACTGATCATGCGTCATGCCAACCGGCAGCTGCCGTTGCATCGGTTGTTTCGCGAGTGTTTGGGGTAGAGGGCCTTTCTGTAGGAGCGCGCTTGCCCGCGATGCGTTTCATCAGACACATCAATGGAGACTGACACCGCCAATCGCGGGCAAGCGCGCTCCTACAGGGTGACCGCATCAGGCCTGCGCCAAATGACAACGCACCAGTTCCGCACTCCCCTTTGCCGCTAACAACGCCTGGGGTTTTTCGCAGCCAGTCGTGGCCTTCGGGCAGCGGTCGCGGAAGAAACACCCGGTGGGCAGGTTTCGATTGCCCGGCAATTCCGTGGGCGCGGCAATCTGCGCATCGTCCACCGGCACGCCCAGGCGCGGCACCGCTTCCAACAGCAATTGCGTGTACGGATGACGCGGCCGTTCCAGTACTTCGGCGGCGCTGCCCAGTTCGACGATCTGCCCCAGATACATCACCGCTACCCGATCGGCCATGTGCCGGACCACCGAGACGTTATGCGAGATCAGGATGTAGGTCAGGTCGCGGCTGCGCTGCAGTTCGGCCAGCAGATTGAGGATTTGCGCCTGCACCGAAATGTCCAGCGCGGAGGTCGGCTCATCCAGCACGATGATGTCCGGGTTCGACGACAAGGCCCGGGCGATAGCGATCCGTTGCCGCTGCCCACCGGAAAACTGGTGGGGGAATCGATCCATGTACTCAGTGCGAATGCCGACCTGAGACGCCACATTGGCCGCGATGTCACGCATGTCTCGACGGGGCGCGGCACGCTGCACGAACAGCGGCTCGGTGATGATTTTCCAGATTGGCAAGCGCGGGTCCAGCGAGGACTGAGGGTCCTGAAACACGATCTGCACGTTGCTGCTGCGCTCGCGAGCGTCGTTGTAGATCCAGTTCAACGCGCCCGTGGTGGGTTTGATCAACCCCATGAGCAATTGCGCCAGCGTGCTCTTGCCGCAGCCGGACTCACCGACCACGCCCAGGGTTTCGCCGGCGCGCACTTGCAGGTCGATGCCATTCAACGCATGGGCGACTGATTTGGGGCGGCCGAGCCAGTCGTTGCCGACGGGGAAATGCACACGGACTTCCTCAAGATCGAGAATGTTTGGGCTGTCATTGAGCATCAGATAGGCCTCCGTTGGAGCGACCGGGTTCCTGCAGCCAACACGCGCTTTTGCGATCGGCCAAGGCGTCCACAGCGATCAGCGGCGGACGCGTAAGACATTTGGGCATCGCAAACCCGCAGCGGTCCCTGAACGTACACCCTTGGGGCAGCGCAGACAGGTTCGGCACTTGCCCCGGAATGGTCATCAAATCCGTGCCAGGCTCGACCTGTTCCGGCAAGCCGCTGAGCAATCCTTGGGTGTACGGATGGCGCGGATCAGCCATGACCTCTGCCGTCACGCCCTGCTCCACCACGGCGCCGGTGTACATCACGTAAACCCGGTCGCAGAACTGCGAGACCAGCGCCATGTCATGGGTAATCAACAGAATCGCCGTGCCGCGCTGGCGGGCCTTTTCCCGCAGCAGCAACAGCACCTGGCGCTGCACCGTCACGTCCAGCGCGGTGGTGGGTTCGTCGGCGATCAACAACTGCGGATCGCAAGAGAATGCCAGCGCAATCATCACCCGCTGGCGCATGCCGCCCGACAGCTCGAACGGGTAGCTTTCCATGATCTGTTCGGGGTCAGCGATGTGCATATCGCGCAACAGCGCGACAGCCTTGGCGCGGGCCTCGGCTTTGCTCAGTTGCTGGTGATGGATGATCACGTCGAGCATCTGCCGCCCGATGCGCCGGGTCGGATTGAGCGCCGTCATCGGCTCCTGAAAAATCATCGCTGCATCGCGGCCACGGACCTTGAGCAAGTCCTTCTCTTTGGCCAGCAGCATGTCGCGACCGAGGATGCTCAGGCTGCCACTTTTGACCTGATACGAACGCTCCGGCAACAGCCTCAAGCTGAGCATGGCTGTCACCGATTTTCCCGAACCGGACTCGCCAATGACTCCGACGATTTCGCCGGGATTGACGTGCAGGGTCACGCCGTTCAACGCCTGAACGGTGCTTTTGTAAGCCGGAAACTCGATGCACAAATTGTCGATGGCAAGCACGGGCGCCTGTGCAGTGGGCGTGATTGAAGCTTGGGTATGCATGGTCATTTCCCCTGTTGCCGAGGGTCGAGCAGATCACGCACGCCATCGCCCAGCAGATTGAACCCGGTGGCGGTGATCAGAATCGCCACGCCCGGAAACGTCGAGTACCACCATTGATCGAGGATGTAGTTGCGCCCGGTAGCGACCATCGCGCCCCACTCCGCCGTCGGCTGTTGCGCGCCCAGACCGATGAAGCCCAGCGCCGAGGCCATGAGGATCGCGCTGCCGATGTCCAGGCTTAGTTGCACCAACAAGGGTGGCATGGCGTTGCGCGCCACATGCCAGCGGACCATGTGCCAGCGCCCGGCGCCGAAGGTTTCAGCGGCTTTCACGTAACCCATTTGGCGAATGCTCAGCGCTTGCCCACGGGCCAGGCGCACGTAGAACGGTATCCGCACCAAGGTGATTGCCAGCATGGCGTTGAACAGGCTCGGGCCCAGTGCAGCAGCCAGCGCCATGATCAGCACCAGCGACGGCACCGACAGCATGATGTCCATGAGGCGCATCATTAGGCCGTCGAAGCGCCCGCCGATGATTCCCGACATGCAGCCCAGCAAACCGCCAACAAAACACGAAGCGAAGGCCACGAACAGTCCGACACCCACCGATTGCTGACTGCCGTACAACACGCGGCTGAACAGGTCGCGACCGACTTCATCGGTGCCGAACCAATGCGCAGCGGACGGCGCGGCCAGGCGGTGAGCAAGGTCCAGCGCGTTGGGGTTATGGGTCGCCAGCCACGGCGCAAAAATCATGCACAGCAACACCATCAGAGTAATCAGCAAGCCGGCCATGGTCAGCGGGCTGCGGCGTACCTGATAGGCCAGGTAAGCGAACTTGTCCTGCCAGCGCGCAGCCTTGGGCAGCGGCGCAACGACGGGGGCGGTAATGGGTGTAGACATCTCAGTTCACCTCGCGAATGCGCGGGTCGATCAAGCGGTACAGCAGATCGATGACCATGTTGAGCAGTACATAAATGAACGACACCAGAATCGCGAAGCCCATCACGGCGGGGAAATCCAGCGACTGGATCGACTTGACCACGTAAGCGCCCATGCCCGGCCAGGCGAACACGGTTTCGGTCAGCACCGCGCCATAAAGCAGATCACCCAAAGTCAGACCTAATACTGTCACCGACGGGATCAGCGCGTTGGGCAAAGCGTGGCGCAAGATCACCGCCCATTTCGACAGGCCATACGCCCGCGCTGTACGGATGTAGTCCTCGCCCAGCTGATCGAGCATGGCCGAGCGGATTTGCCGAGCCACCACGCCGAGGTTGACGAAGCCCAGCGTGATTGCCGGCAGGATCAGGTGCTGCAGCGCGTTGGAAAACAGCGCCATGTCGCCCATCAGCAACGCATCGATCAGGTAGAAACCGGTGACGGTGCGCGGCGGGTCCAAGCCCTCATCCAGTCGTCCGCTGCCAGGCAGCCAGTTCAGGTGGCCGTAGAACAGCACGATCAGGCCCAGCCCCAGCCAGAACGCCGGAGTTGAAATCCCGGTGACCGCCAGCGTGCGCGCCACCTGATCGATGAAACGGTTGTGGTACACCGCCGACAACACGCCCAGCGGTACGCCAATCAGGATCGACAGCGTCAGGGCGGCCAGCGCCAGTTCCAGGGTCGCCGGGAAGAACGCTTGCAGGTCCTCAAGCACCGGGCGACTGGTGCGAATCGAGGTACCGAGATCGCCATGGAACAGGTCGAGCATGTAACGCCCGTATTGTTGATACAGCGGCAAATCCAGCCCCAACTGGTGGCGGATGTGCTGCACGATCTCATCTGTCGCGCGGTCGCCGGCGATCAAACGCGCGGGGTCGCCCGGGATCAGGTGCGAGATCGAAAAGGTAATCAGTGAAACGCCAAACACCACCAGCAACAAGCCGGACAGGCGTTTACGCACAGTAGTCAGGAAGGCCATCAGGCACCTCGGTCAAAGCCGCGTAACGACCCTCTGTAGGAGCGAACGTGTTCGCGAGGTGGCTGCACAAACGATAGAGATCTGTCGCCTGGACCATTTCTCGCGAATGAATTCGCTCCCACAGAGGGGTGATGACTTACTTGGTGATCGTGTCGACGTTGAACACTTGTTCCAGCATCGGATTGAACACGTAACCCTTGACCTTGTTGCTCATCGGCAAGGTGTAGGCCTTCTGGTACAGGTACGCATAGGCGCTTTCGTTGATCACGATTTTCTGCGCTTTCTGGTACATCTCGGTGCGCTGGGCGATGTCGTTGTTGGCGGCAGCATCACGCACCAGTTTGTCGACGTCCGGGTTGTTGTAGAACGAACGGTTGCCCGGCAGGCCTTGCAGCTTGGAGTCGAACCAGAAATTCATGAACATGTAGGGGTCGGCGAAGTCCGGGCTCCAGGAACCGATGGCCACGTCGAAATCACCGCTGCCTAGACGCTCACGCATGGTGGCGTTGGCCAGTTTTTCCATCTTCAGGTTCACGCCCACCGCTTGCAGGTTGGCTTGCAGGGTCAGGCCGATCGGTTCCCAGTTCGGATCCTTGTCGGAATACATGAAGTTGAGGTTCGCGACCTTCGGCGTGACTTTGGCGAAGTCTGCCTTGGCTTTGGCTTCGTCCTGCTTCGGCACCGGCAGCTTCTCGTCGTAAGCCCACATGCCCTGAGGGATCGGCCCATTCATGGGCTTGGCTTTGCCTTTGAGAATACCGTTGATGATGCCGTCGTAATCCAGCGCTTCGACGATGGCTCGACGTGCGTTCGGGTCGCTCATCGGGGCTTTTTTGTTATTCAGGTACAGCAGCGTGACGCGCAGCGACGGGTAGTCGCCAACGACGATGCCAGGTTTCTTGCTCAACGCTTCGAGCTGGTCTTCGGGCATGTCTTCGATGATGTCGAGATCACCATGTTCCAGTTGCAGACGACGCACCGAGGCCTCGCCGATGATCTTGATCACGACCTTTTTCAGCGTCGGCTTGGTGCCGGCGTAGTTGGCGTTCTGGTCCATGGTCAGGGTCTGGCCTTTCTGCCAGCTGACCAGCTTGAACGCGCCGGAACCTGCGGTGTGGGTCGACAGGTAGGCGTCAGCGCCTTCCGGTTTTTTCGCCACGTCCGGGTTAACGATGGCCGCGCCGTTGTGGGCCAGGGTCGAGAGGAACGGCGCATAGGGGGTTTTCAGGGTGAAGCGCACGGTCATCGGGTCGACCACCGACACCGCCATGTCATCCGGGAACGCGCCGGACGGGCCTTGCTTGAGCTTCATCACGCGATCAAAGGAGAACTTCACGGCTTCGGCGGTGACTTCGGCGCCATCGTCGAATTTATTGCCGGGCTTGAGTTTGAACTCCCAGACCAGACTGTCCGCCGATGTGGTCCAGCTGCTGGCCAGCTCGCCTGCGACTTCGGTGCTGCCCTTGCCATTCTCGACCTTGTAGGTGACCAGGCGTTGGTAGGACGGATAGGTCACGGCCCAGTCGTTGTTATCGATGGTCACGGCCGGGTCGAGGGTCTGCGGATCGGACGGTTTGCCGATCATCAGGGTGTCTTGCGGCACGGCTGCGCTGGCCGATTGCCAGGCACCCAGACCCATGGCGGTGCAGAGGACTGCCATCGCCAGCTTGCGTGAGGAAGTGAATGATTTCATGCCGGTTCCTTGATCGTTCGATGTGGGAAAGTTCGTCAGGTTTGTTGTTGGTGCTATACCGGGCAGTTAAAGCTCGAACGCAGTTTCGGGCGTTCGACATGGCGTTCGCTCAGGATTTTCCTGTAGCCCATCGCCAGATTCACGCCGGGATCTTGTTCGTCCCGGTCAGGTGTCACGGTGCTGCGTGTTCTTTAGTGCGCTTGCTTGATCGAGGTGTCGTCGATCAGCGGGTAGTCGTCGGCGTCCGGCAGCTCGAAATGCCACCACTCGCTGTCGATGTAGGTAAAGCCTGCGCCGAGCATGATTCCCAGCAGCAGCAATCGGTTGCGCTGCACCTGGGGCGGTAGGTCTGCGTAGAACTGATGGGATTGCTCACGCATGTCATCGAAACCGGTGCCCATGTCCAGCGCCTGGCCGTCGGCATCGATCAGCGTCAAGTCCACCGCCACGCCCCGGCTGTGATGGGAACCCAGGCTCGGGTCGCGCACGTATTCCGGGTTCGGCAGCGCGGCCCATAGCAGGTACTGCGCGTAGGGCGGGCGATAGGCATCGAAGATCTTCAGACTGAAGCCGGCCTGACGCGCCAGGCGGCTGGCCTTGCGCAGGCAGATTTCGGCGTCGCGGTGCAGCAGGCAGCGCGGGTCCTGGTAGATCTGTTTACCGGCCAGGTTGTCGACTCCTGCGTAGATCAGGTCGATCTCCAGGTGAAGCGCCTGAGCGTCGATTTCCACAAGGGGGTTGTTCACGTAAAGCACTCCAGACATCGGCTAAAAGCGGTTTCGGTACGGCAGTTCAACGACGGTTATTCGAACTGCCCGAACAGTTGTTGCAGCTGACGATTCTTCGCCAGACGTTCATCCAGCCGGTCGCCGTATTTTTCAGCGACGGCAGAGACCATCAGGTTGAACAGGCACGTCAGCGGTGCCAACGAGTCCCAGAACTGCCCCACGTCCGATTGCAGTTGCAACAGGTCCATCGGGTAATCCCGCGCCCACGGGCAGTGAAAATCGGTGATGAAGGCCAGCGGCAAACCTTGCTGGCTGGCGACCTCGCAGAACGTGCGGGTCACGCTGGAATAGGTGCGGAAATCGGCAATCAGCGCGTAGGGGTTTTCAAACTGCGAGTTGAGCGATTCGGCGTAAGTCCCGGACAGCCCGTCGACGTAGTAGACCTTAGGCCGGATGTATTCCAGATGGCTGAAGAACGCGTTGAGAATCCCGCGAGTGGTTTGCAGCCCGACGATGAACACGGCGTCCGCGCTGTGAAGTTTCTCGACGATGCGGGCGAACACTTCGCCTCGGGCCAGCTCGTAGACGCGCTGGATGGCCTCGATTTCCCGGTTCATCGAACGCTCCAGCGCGTCGCCATGGGTGCCTTCTTCGCGAAACGCGCCAAGGCGGTCAGTGATCACCCATGGGTTGCCGGAATCGCCGCGCAGACTTTGTTTGACGTCGTCGATGTTGCGATAACCCAATGAACGCAGGAACCGGCCAACGGAGATGCCGGTGGTGTCGGTTTGCTGGGCGATGCTGTCAGCCGTCTCGAACGGCAGCTTTTGCGGGTTCGCCAGCAGGTAACCGGCGATACGCTTGCCGGTGGGCGTCAGGCTGGTGAAGCGCTGCTCCAGCGTGTCGAGAAAACTGCTCTTCTGCATAGAAAATCCGCCGCCTATCTGAATCTGCGAAATGACGAAGAATGTTATCTACCGTGCATTTCGCTACAGGATGTTACCAACATAACACCCGTATTTCTGATGGCACAACGCTTTTTTTCAAGAGATTTTAGAAGGGGGATTTAATGATTCAGGGTGGTGCGGGCAGGAGGGGAAATGCGCTTTTTGTGGGCGGTTTTACGCGGTATTTCATGCAATTGTGGGAGCGGGCCTGTCCGCGAAGACTGACGTTCAGACGATAGAATTTCATCAACTGAACGTACCTCTTCGCAGAAAGGTCCGCTCCCACAGGGTTCTGCGGTGGGACTACTAGCGCAAATTGGTTTTGGCCAATTCAAGCACTTGATCCGCCTTGCCGTTCATCACGGCCTTGAGCATGAACAGGCTGAAACCTTTGGCCTGGGCCAGTTTGATTTTCGGCGGGATGCCCAGTTCCTGTTTCGCCGTGACGACATCAACCAACACTGGCCCCGGATGCTCGAAGGCTCGTTTCAGCGCTTGAGGCAGGTCAGCGGAGTCTTCGACGCGAATCCCCAGAATCCCCGCGCCGATGGCGATATTGGCAAAACTGGTGCTGTCGAAATCAGTGTCATGAGGCACATAGCCGCTGGCCTGCATTTCCATGGCGACAAAACCCAGCGAGCTATTGTTGAACACCACCAGTTTGATCGGCAGGTTCAACTGGCGAATGCTCAGCAGATCGCCCAGCAACATCGACAGCCCGCCGTCACCACACAGCGCCACGACCTGGCGTTGCGGGTGCGCTGCCTTGGCGCCGAGGGCTTGCGGCATGGCGTTGGCCATCGAGCCGTGATTGAACGAGCCGATCAGCGACCGCTTGCCGTTCATGGTCAGGTAGCGCGCTGCCCAGAGGGTCGGCGTGCCCACATCCACAGTGAAGATCGCGTCGGCATCGGCGTAAGCATCCACCAGACGGGTCAGGTACTGCGGGTGAATCGGCTGACCGGGTGCAGACGGTGTCGCCAGTTCGTCCAGCTCTTCGCGAGACTTGGCGTAGTGATCCAGCGCCTTGTCGAGGAAACGGCGGTCTGTGTGATCTTTAAGCCGTGGCAGCAGCGCGTCAACGGTTTCCTTGACCCCGCCGGCGACCCCCACCGTCAGCGCAACACGACGGCCGAGCGCGGTGGGGTCGATGTCGATCTGAATGACCTTGGCTTTGTCCGGGTAGAAATTGCGATACGGAAAGCTGCTACCGAGGATGACCAGTGTGTCGCAGGCCATCATCGCGTGATACCCGGAGCTGAAACCGATCAGGCCGGTCATGCCCACGTCGTAAGGGTTGGCGTACTCGATGTACTGCTTGCCGCGCAGAGCGTGGACCACCGGGGCGTTGAGCTTTTCGGCCAGTGCCACGACTTGATCATGAGCGTCGGCGCACCCTGCCCCGGCCAGAATGGTGACGGCCTTGGACTTGTCCAGCACGTCGACGATGCGCTGCAGGTCTTTATCGGTCGGGGTGACCAGTGCCGGTTCGTGATCGACCCAGGCCGCCTTTACGTCCGGCGCTTCGCTTAACGCGACGTCGCCCGGGATCACAATCACCGCCACGCCGCGTTGGCTGATGGCCGCGCGCATCGCCCGCTCCAGCACCTTTGGAAACTGCTCGGCGCTGCTGACGGCTTCAACGAAGTAGCTGCACTCTTTGAACAGTTCGGTGGGGTGGGTTTCCTGAAAATAATCCAGGCCGATCTCGGAAGACGGGATCTGCGCGGCAATCGCCAGCACCGGAACACGGCTGCGATGGCAGTCATACAAGCCGTTGATCAAATGCAAATTGCCCGGCCCGCAACTCCCGGCGCACACCGCCAGCTTGCCAGTGGATGCCGCTTCCGCGCCCGCTGCGAAGGCTGCGACCTCCTCGTGACGGGTGTGCATCCACTGGATCTTGCCCAGGCGTTCGAGGCTGTCGGTCAGGCCATTGAGGCTATCGCCACTGACGCCCCAGATCTTGGAAACGCCTGCGGCGAGAAGAGTTTGCGCGAGATGGTCGGCAACGGTTTTGCTGGACATGGGCTTGGGTTCCTTGTCGATGCGGGTTAGCGCTCGGGGCTGACTCGGTGGTGTAGGCGCTGACGAGCCCGTGCGAGGCTGCGATCGCGGTGTATCAGGCAAACCGCATCGCAGCCTCGCGTTGCTCGTCAGCTCCTACAAAGACTTCATAAATCAGCCAGGTAACGAGCGTTGTCTCAAATCGACAAGTACCACCCTGCACAGTTCAGTGATTGAACGGATGTGCTTGGGCAGTTACCTGAAAACTGTAGGAGGGAATTCATTCGCGAGGCTTCTGGGCGCTGCTTTGTAGGACTTATCTCTTAACTTCCTAAGACCCTTCTTGATCGCGTTTTGGGCATGGCATTCCTGCCAGCGCCCACCTACCTTCCTTTGCCAACGACGCGTCGCCTCGGATTAGTTCGAGCGCGCTTTGAGCGGCACATGGATGTGGCCGGTAGTCACGGACTTTGCCCCGTACTTCGCAGGAGCGAAAACGATGTTTGGGAAGCGGTTAAGACACTACTGTTTCGGTCTCAACGAAACCGAACGGCAGGAATATTACCGGGCGCAGGCTCCCATAT
>NZ_JBSKHW010000025.1:0-46008 GCF_057128765.1 Pseudomonas corni | reverse complement strand
GGGGGGATGTGGCAGAAAAGCTAGGGTTAAGGGCGGATGGGAAGGTGTACCACTTTCATCCGGTGGGGTTGGTGGGAAGTTTTGCTAAATCCCGAGACCTGATAAATGTCGGAGATTTTTTAGAAGTTTACGAGCTTACACACCAATCGTTCGCTCCAGGCACGCGTGTTTTAAATCAAGCATCCAAGGATAATTTAAGGCAAATACTGAAAGCGATAAATAAATACTACGACACCGGCGATGAAAAGCCGAACCTTTATGAGGTTTCTTATATGCTAGCGACGTACAGGCATGAGGCTTATCACTTTCTCTCCGGGGAATTCTTCAGTGAAAAGCCCGAAGTAGGTGATATCTCCTACTTCGATAAATACGATTCGGTTCGCGCACAAACCACCCGACTCCGAGCTAGAGCGATTGCAAATGGAAATATTGATGAGGGGGATGGTTTTAAATATAGAGGCCGTGGTGGTGTCCATCTGACGTGGAGAAATAACTATCAAAGATTTTCGGAACTGATCGCTCACAATCTTGCTTCTAATCCTGATGCTGCCGCAAAATTTGAGCACGCCATACCGATTATGATTATTGGAATGAAAAAAGGAATATTTACAGGGAAGAAAATGGCTGACTATTTAAACCCTAGCGGAATCGATTATTTGTCATCAAGGCGAATTATCAATGGCGTTGATCAGCGTGAACTTATCGCGTCTTACGCCGAAAAATTCGAAATTATCCTTAGAAAGACGTCCCAACTACCATCGGACTTCTAATATAGCCATGAATAAATATTGCATCTCATTGTTGTTTTGTATGGCGTGCTCCGTGGCAAATGCATTCGACGTTTTTACTGGACCTAAAACCGGTAGCATTGTGGTTGATGAAGCAGGTCACCGAAAAGTGTATGAAAATATTGTCGGCGACGATTACGATGTTCTTAGAAGCCTGTCGACTATAAATGGATCTCCCTCAATAGTAATTCTGGGTAGGGATTTTCAGTACCTAACGCTGGCGGCGGAGCGTGATCAAATCGTCATTGATTGCGCATATTTCGATACGAGAAACAATTACAATGGCGCCAAGATGACTGCTGGTATTTGTGGCCTGCACTCGCCATTGGACGAAACATATAGTGATGTCGCCTGGCAACATTCAAATCATATACAGCAGTCGGTATTTTCTTTCGATACTCGACCCGTAGTTGACGGCTTGACACCGGGCAGTTTTTTGCTTGGAAATATTGAGGATATTGAGATATTTGACAGGTACGCATCAGTAACGACCCTGGCAAATGCTTCACCGAAAAAATACATTAAAGGTCCAGATGGGTGCTTTGATTTTGGCACCGCAGTGGGGTTTCTGGTGTTTTTGAACAAGGACGCCCCAGAGCTGAAATTTCTTGATCTGCTTGAATCGCAGGAACCAATGACACTAAAAAGGATGAGTCATGGTGATTTGATCAAACTTGCTGTTGATGAGTGCCGGTGAAAGCTAATGAGATCGGGAGTGCTGGGAAATGATCAATGCTGACGCGACCAATTGGTACGGGATTAGTGGGGGCTTGCTGACCGACAACACTACAAGAGGAAAATTACCAAGATTTTCAAAAGGCTCTACTTCGGCGGATGCCCATAAACATGATTAAAAGTCTATTTTTCATCGCACTGCTAATCTGCGTCGAAAACGCTGCACTGGGGAGTGACTCATGTAATAACACGGGCTTCCGTACAGCTTACAACCCCCTAAAAATTGATGGCTCGCTGGTGTGTTTTTTATATACCCTTAACATGGCAGAGAAGAGCGGCCATAGTTTATCCTCAGATCCTGACGGCATATCGATATATTCATCTACTACAAACGGGCAAGCAGAATTTCTTTATGAGCTTACCTATGCAGGAACCAAAAACGAAATAAAGGACGCATTTGTTAGCTCGGTAGACGGTGGTATAAGGCTTTTTGTGATCCAGTCTATGGAAGCTCCCAGCTCTTGGGATATTGTCGGTGATGCTTATAGTGTTAGCGTGATAAATTTCGACGGTGGGAACTTCGTTATTGACTTGAGACTATCGCGATTTTTCGATTTGGGTGGCGACTTCATGGACGATCAAGGAAAAATCAAATACATTTATCCATACAAAGACAAGGCGTCAGTCGAAAACGCGATTCGCTCCCCCATATTCAAAGCTGTGGAGACGTCTACGCCGGTAAGCGCGATAGTTCGTAAAAGGACAGCTCTGTACGGCGGGGATTTAGAACCGGCGACATGGGACGTAAGCCAAAGATATGCATCCAAAAACGATCGGGTCACTCTAGAGGACTCAATGGCTGGTTGGTGCAAAGTCTCATACACAGCGGAGATTGCGCCAATCAGAATGTGGTTGATATGTGATGCTATTAGTTTTTAGATAGAATAATAATGATTAAAGTTAAATTATGTGCCAGGGCGTGAGTGTTAGCTGAGGGCAAACTTTTAGCTGTCTAGGACGGTACCTGCCCTGTGGCCGCTGATGTTTAAAACGAAGCTTTACGTCCTGCTCATTATTTACACGTAAGAGATTGAAGTGAAAGCGGCCAAGACCCTCCTTATAGCGGCACTGTCGACGCTTACACTTGGTTCCGGTTATGGAGGTGATTTAGATAAATTTCCTGCCATAGCTGCAGCAGAAACTTTTTCTTGGCTGGGGTATTATTCACAACAAAGCGAACGCTGTACTGAGCCCGCTACCAATGCCAGTTGTGCCGACCAATTCCGTTACCAACTTAAAATTAAGCCTTGGAATCAGCGCTATAAGGTCGAGTTATTGAGCACACAGGCCGATCAGCATGTCTGTTCGTTTTCGTTCTTTATGGATGTAGTCGATGGAGAGCTTGTTCATGAGACAGAACTTGGTCGCGTGCTGGTAAGGCGAAATGACGTTTCACTGGAAATTACTTCAAAAAACATCGATCCCACGGCTTTGGGCTTGGGCGTCTGTGGCGCGCATGCCGATATCGATGGCCTGACGTTTCCGCTGGCAAGTCAGTGTCTCCACGAATGCGATAAACCAACGCAGTGATCACCATTCATAACTGAACAGATTGCCTTCTCACACGGCTCAAGCTTCGCACGCAAACCAGTGGGAGCGGACTTGTCCGCGAAGAGGTCGGTCCATCCAATACAGTTCTAGCGTCTGATCGATTGCATTCGCGGACAGGTCCGCTCCCACAGGGTCTGCGCATCCTTGCGTCAAACGTGGGGATCACCCGCCGCCTTCACTGGCGCCGCCAACTGTTGCTTCGGATTCACCGGCGGGCTGTCAGGGTTTGCGTATTGCTGCTTCAAATGCCCTTCCCCGTCCAGCAGCCACGCATCAAGAATCTGCCGCACCACGGGCCCTGCGACTCGACCACCCGCCTCGCCGTTTTCGATCATGACCGACACCACAATCTTGGGATGCGCGGCCGGGGCGAAGCCTACGAAGAGGGCGTTGTCGCGGTGGCGTTCGAGGGTTTTTTCGCGGTTGTAGCGTTCGCCCTGCTTGATCGCAACCACCTGAGCGGTGCCGCTTTTGCCAGCGATGCGGTATTGCGCGCCTTGGGCAGCCGCACGTGCGATGCCGCGCGGGTCGTGCATCACTGACTGCATGCCGTTGTTGACCTGATCCCACTCACGCGAATCGTGCAGCACGATGTTGGGCATCGGGTGCTCGTCCAGCGGCGCAACGCCGCCAACGGTTTTCGCGAGATGCGGGCGATTCCATACACCCTTGCTGGCGATCAGTGAGGTGGCCTGGGCCAGTTGCAGCGGCGTGACCTGCATATAACCCTGGCCGATGCCGAGAATCACGGTTTCGCCCGGGAACCACGCCTGACGTCGTGTCGCGCGCTTCCATTCTTTGGACGGCATGAGGCCGGCGGACTCTTCGAACATGTCCAGCGAGACCTTCTGGCCGATGCCGAACATGGTCAGGTAATCGTGCATACGGTCGATGCCGAGCTTGTGCGCCAGGTCGTAAAAATAGGTGTCGTTGGAGCGCATGATCGCCGCATTCAGATCCACCCAGCCATCGCCGCTGTGGTTCCAGTTGCGGTACTTGTGGTCGAAATCTGGCAACTGGAAATAACCAGGGTCGAACACGCGAGTAGATGGCGTGACCACCCCGCTGTCCAGCCCGGCAATCGCCACTTCCGGCTTGATCGTAGAACCCGGCGCGTAAAGGCCGCGCAGTACCCGGTTGAACAAAGGGCGGTCAACCGAATCACGCAGGGCCGAGTATTCCTTGAAGCTGATGCCGGTGACGAACAGGTTCGGGTCGAAGCTCGGCTTGCTGACCATCGCCAGCACTTCGCCGGTCTCCGGGTCCAGCGCTACCACTGAACCGCGACGATCGCCCAGCGCATCTTCCGCCGCTTCCTGCAACTTGATGTCCAGGCTCAAGACGATGTTCTTGCCCGCCACCGGATCGGTGTGGTTCAGCACCCTCAGCACTCTGCCCTGAGCGTTGGTTTCGACTTCTTCATAACCGACGTGACCGTGCAGTTCGCTCTCGTAAAAGCGTTCGATCCCGGTCTTGCCGATGGACTGCGTACCGCGATATTCGACCTGATCGAGCTGGGTGGATTCCTTCTCGTTGATCCGCCCCACATAGCCGATGGAGTGGGCGAAATGCGCGCCCAACGGGTAATGGCGGACGAACTGCGCTTCAACGTCGAGACCCGGCAGGCGGAATTGATTGACCGCCAGCACGGCGATCTGCTCTTCGGTCAATTCGTACAGCAGCGTGACCGGGACAAACCGATGCGGGGAGTTCTTCATCGCCTTGTCGAAGACGATTCGATCTTCGTCCGGCAGGTTGAGCAGGCCCATCAGCGTTTCGATGACTTCGTGCCAGTCGCCGGCGCGTTCGCGGGTCATGGTCAGGTTGAAGCTGGGACGGTTATCGGCGAGGACCACACCATTGCGGTCGTAGATCAGCCCGCGCTCTGGGGGAATGGGCAGTACATGTACGCGGTTGTTTTCGGAAATGGTCGAGTGATAGGCAAACTCGGTGACCTGCAAGACGTACATGCGGCAAACCAGTGCAGCGCTCAGCAGGGCCACAAACACGGCGCAAGCAATCAACCGCTTGTTGACCAGCCGGGTTTCTTTCTCGTGGTCCTTTAACGGGATCGGATCAGGCATTTCTACAGCTTCTCGGTAAACATTTGAACGGCGCAGGTAGCAGCCGGTGACAATTGAATGGACGTAAATGCCGTGCAAGATACCAAGAACCGGGCGCCATCATGGCCGGAACTTCATGAAAATGCTGTCAGGCAGCTTCCGGTGGTCATCAAAGCAAAAGTGTTTCACCGATTTTTTGTTGCGAAAGACAACATAATGCAGGAATCATTCTCAATAAAACTTATCTGCGACTATCCATAGCAGTGATGTGAATCGTTTTATAGGAGCATCTGTATTGGGTTGAATCCTGTCTGCAGTACGACGCTGCTCTCTCTCACGTCATCTGCACCGTATTTACGATGCCAACAGTAATGAAAACCGACTGTTACTGTTTCGGTAATAGTTATTTGCCAAATCTGCTGGATGCAACCGTTCGTAACACATCTATCATTGCAAGGCGCGTGGAAAAGATGATCACAGGCAAGGTTGGCCCCCGCTTAGCGTGCGCTCCTCCCTCACTGGCTTGCCAGAGACCCAATGTCACACCCCCGCACTGAAATGGAATCGCTTGCCCGACATTTGCTTTTTGTCGAGCACACACCGTGAAATAACCGCGATAACGCCGCCTGTCCTTGGGCCCATCTGACGATAGCCTGGGGAAAAGCGCGTTCGCAGGAGCCCTGAATGACCGATAAACCCAAAGGCCTCACCCGCAGGCAGTTGCTGGTGTCCTCCGCGACCTCTCTGGCCGTGGTCGGCGCCGCTACCGCCAAAGCCGCGACCCTTACCGGCGTCCCGCAGTGGGTGCCGTTCGACCACAACGGCCCGATGCATTACGAGACGCCAGGCTGGCAGTTTTTCAGCGCTGACGAAGCGGCTGCCGTAGAGGCTATCGTGGCGCGGCTGATCCCTGCTGACGACCTGAGCATCAGTGGCAAAGACGCGGGTTGCGCGGTGTTCATCGACCGACAGCTGGCTGGCGAGTACGGCACGTTTGATCGTCTGTATATGCAGGGCCCTTTCGCAGCGGGCACGCCGATGCAAGGCGATCAATCTTCTTTGGTGCCGCGCGAACGCTATCGTCTGGGCCTGGCTGGCCTTGCCGCGTACACCCAGAAAACCTTTCAGAAAGCCTTCAGCGCGTTGAGTCCCGAAGAGCAGGACAAAGTGCTCACCGGTATCGAAAAGGGCGACATCGCGCTGGACGGCATCGACGGCAAGCTGTTTTTCCAGCAGATACTTTCCAACACCATGGAAGGCTTCTTCGCCGACCCGATCTACGGCGGCAATCGCGAGATGGTGTCATGGAAAATGATTGGCTTCCCCGGCGCCCGTTATGACTACCGCGACTACATCGCGCTGCATAACCAGAAGCTCGACCTCGTGCCGCTTTCCATCATCGGCAGCTCCGCCTGGAACAAGAAGGGTTAATTCCACATGGCCAAAAAATTACCTTCCACGGATGTCGTGGTTGTCGGGCTCGGCTGGGCCGGATCCATCATCGCCAATGAACTCGCTGACGAAGGCTTGAAGATCATCGGTTTTGAACGCGGCCCGTGGCGCGATACCGCTACCGACTTCAACCTCGCTTCCGCCACTGACGAGCTGCGCTACTCGCGCCGTCAGGAGCTGATGCTGCGCACCAAGCAAAACACCACCACGATGCGTAACAACGTGACCGAAACCGCGCTGCCGATGCGCACCTGGGGTTCGTTTCACCCCGGCAACGGCACCGGCGGCGCAGGCAATCACTGGGCCGGTATTTCGTTTCGCTTCCAGCCCCATGAGTTTCGTCTGCACAGTTATCTGAGCGAGCGCTATGGCAAGGAATTGTCACCGGAACTGACCCTGCAGGATTGGGGCACGACCTGGGAAGAAATGGAGCCGCACTACACCAAGTTCGACAAGCTGGCAGGCGTTTCGGGCAAGGCCGGCAACATCAAGGGCGTGATCCAGGAAGGCGGCAACACCTTCGAAGGCGCACGTTCAGAGGAATACCCGAACCCGCCGACCGCCCAGACCTACGCGCCGACGCTGTTCGCCGAAGCTGCGAAAAACCTTGGCTACAAGCCGTTCCCGGTGCCGTCGGCGCTGGTGTCTCGCGCTTACACGAACTCCCTGGGCGTAAAAATGGGCGCCTGCACCTTCTGTGGTTTCTGCACCAATTACGGCTGCGCCAACTACTCCAAGGCCAGTGCGATCACTACCGTTTTGCCGGTGCTGATTCGCAAGCCGAACTTCACCGCCAAGACCAACTGCGAAGTCATCAAAGTGGTGATGGACAGCACCGGCACCAAGGCCACCGGCATCATCTACATGGACAGCAACGGTGATGAGTATGAGCAGCCAGCCGACCTGGTGGTGATCAGTGCGTTCATCTTCGAAAACGTGCGCCTGATGCTGCTGTCCGGCGTGGGCAAGCCGTACGACCCGGTGACCAACACCGGCACCACGGGCCGCAACTACGCCTACCAGACCGCCAACAGCGTGAAGATGTTCTTCGATGACAAAAACTTCAACCCGTTCATCGGTGGCGGCGCCATCGGCATGGGCATCGACGAATTCAACAACGATAACTTCGACCACTCAGGTCTGGGGTTCGTCGGCGGCGGCAGTACCCGTGTGACGCCGATTGGCGCAGCGCCGATCGACTCCCGTCCTGTGCCACCCGGCACCCCGGCATGGGGTTCGGCGTGGAAGAAAGCCACGGTCGACAATTACGCCAGCACCATGTCCATCGGTTGCGAAGCCAGCAGCTACTCGACGCGTACCAATTACCTGTCGCTGGACCCGACCTACAAGGACCCACTGGGCCGACCATTGCTGCGTATCACTTTCGACTTCCCGGAAAACGATCGCAAAATGGCCGCCTACGTGACGTCCAAGGTCACTGAAATCGCCAAGAGCATGAACCCGCGCCAGATGGTTCCCGCCGCGCAAACCGGACACTGGAACAGCGCGCCGTATCAGTCTTCGCACATCGTTGGCGGCTTCATCATGGGCGCCGACCCGAAGACCAGTTCGGTGAACAAGCACCTGCAAGTGTGGGGCGTGCCGAACCTGTTCGTGGTCGGCTCATCGGCCTTCCCGCAGAACCCTGGATACAACCCCACCGGCACCGTGGCCGCATTGGCATTCAAGGCGGCCGATGCGATTCGTACCCGCTACCTCAAGCGTCCAGGGGAGATGATCAGCGTATGAAGACTCTTCTGACTGTGTGCGCAGGCGTTATCGGCCTGTCGCTGAACATGGCGCATGCCGCAACCGGCGCCGATTCCTACAATCTGGTGGAAAAAGGCCGTTACCTGACGACTCTGGGAGACTGCACGGCGTGCCACACCCTGCCGGGCAAACCACTGTTCTCAGGCGGCGTGATTCTCGATACGCCGTTCGGCAAGCTCGCGGGTGCCAACATCACGCCGGACCCAGGGACCGGGATCGGTCGCTGGACCTTCGATGACTTCCAGAATGCAATGTCCAAGGGCCACGGGCTGGATGGCAAGTTGTTGTACGGCGCCATGCCCTACACCGCTTACACCAAGGTCAAGCGTGAAGACAATCAGGCGATTTTTGCTTATCTGCAAACGGTTGAAGCGGTGGACAACAAGGTTGAAACCAACCAGTTGCCCTTCCCGTTCAACGTCCGCACCAGCTTGATTGGCTGGAATCTGGTGAACTTCACCCAGGGCGAATTCAAGCCGCATCCGGACAAGTCCGAGCAGTGGAATCGCGGCGCGTATCTGGTTGAAGGTCTTGGGCACTGTGGCACCTGCCACACGCCGAAAAACCTGATTGGCGGCGACAAGAACGATAACTTCCTGGGCGGCGCCAACCTGCAAGGCTGGGTTGCGCCGAACATCTCTTCCAAGGCCCACGACGGCATTGGCGCGTGGACCGAAGAGGACATCGTCAAATACCTGAAGACCGGCGCCAACCGTTTTGATGTCGCTTCTGGCCCTATGGCCGAAGAAGTCGAGCATTCGTCCCAGCACTGGAAGGATGACGACCTCAAAGCGGTCGCTGTGTACCTGAAGGACGGCGCCAAGCCAGCTGACGCGCCAAAACCGATCGCGGCCAACGATGCAGCGATGGTTGCGGGCAAGGCGATCTACGCGGATCGTTGCTCGGCGTGCCATACGCCGAACGGCGAAGGTGTCGAAGGTCTGTTCCCGAAACTGGCCATGGGTCCGCTGATCAACAGCGCCGATCCGTCGTCGCTGATTCGGGTGGTCGTGGCGGGCAGCCGTGCCGGTGCAACTGACGCAGCACCGACTGCGCCAGCGATGCCAGCGTTTGGCTGGAACCTGTCGGATGACAACGTCGCCAACGTCCTGACCTACGTGCGCAACACCTGGGGCAATGCTGCGCCTGCGGTGTCGAGCGGTGACGTGAAGGACGTGCGCGAGGAGTTGCGGCCTAAATAAGCCGTAGCCTTTCGACGGTACAAAAATGCCCGGTCCCAGCAATGGAATCGGGCATTTTTTTGTCCGCTTCCCTCGTTCTGTAGGAGCCAACTTGTTGGCGAGCCGAATGAGAAAAGTCCGCCGGTCGAATGCCTCGCGAACAAGTTCGCTCCTACAGGGGACGGTGCAGTTGCACTTGTACGATGTCTTATCAGAAGGTATTACTAGCCCGCCGTCACAACAATAATCAACGGAGATCCCTCGATGGATTCCTTGCTACCTGAGCCTCTCCCGGGCGCCAGTCGCCGCAGTTTTCTGAAAACCTCCCTCGCCGTCTCCGCCACCCTCGCCACCGTGGGGGGCTTGTCCCTGCCGCGCCTGGTCAATGCTGCCGAGCCGTTGAGTCAGCGTTACCCCGACCCGCTGATCCAGATTCTCGACGACAGCTTCCTGGACCTTCGCATCTTCAACGCCAGCGTCGAAAAACTCGCCACCGGCATGCGCTGGGCTGAAGGTCCGGTGTGGGTCGGCGACGGGCGTTACCTGCTGCTCAGCGACATCCCCAATAACCGCATCATGCGTTGGGACGAGATCACCGGCGCGTTTTCGGTGTACCGCGAAAACTCCAATTTCTCCAACGGCCTGTGCCGCGATCGCCAGGGTCGGCTGATCGCCTGCGAAGGCTCGACCACCACCTCCGAAGGCCGTCGCATCACCCGCACCGAGCCCAATGGCACGATCACCGTGCTGGCCGACAGCTACGAAGGCAAACCCTTCAATTCGCCGAACGACGTGATCTGCAAGCGCGACGGTTCGATCTGGTTCAGCGACCCACCCTTCCAGACCGGCAACAACTATGAAGGCCACAAGATCACCCCGACCCAACCTCACGCCGTATACCGAATCCATGGCGACAGCGGCAAGGTCACGCGGGTGATCGACGACCTCAATGGTCCGAACGGTTTGTGTTTCTCACCCGACGAAAAAACCCTGTACGTGGTGGAAGGCCGGGCCAAGCCCAACCGGCTGGTCTGGGCGATCACCGTAAATGATGACGGTAGCCTCGGCGCCCGGCGCAAGCACATCGAAGGGCTGGAATATGCCGCGCTTGACGGCATCAAGTGCGACGAAGGGGGCAATCTGTGGTGCGGCTGGGGTGGCAATGGTGACCCGAAAGCGGACCTGGAAAAGCTCGACGGCGTGCGCGTCTTCAACCCCCAAGGCAAAGCCATCGGCCATATCTCGTTGCCGGAGCGCTGCCCGAACCTGTGCTTCGGCGGACGCGAAGGCAACCGGATCTTCATGGCCAGCAGTCACTCGGTGTACTCGCTGTTCGTCAATACGCGCGGGGCCACCTTCGCCTGACCTGGATGACTCGACAGCCTGCTACGGCTGTCGAGTCGCCCTGAAGAAAGGCTGCCTGGGACAAGACTTTCTGCTATGACTGATGCATCCGTCATCCCCCGCAGAAGGACTTCGCCATGCCGCATCTGCTCTACATCGAAAGCTCGCCCCGCAAACAACGCTCCGCCTCCATCGAAGTCGCTCACGCCCTAATCGACGCCTGGAAGGCCCAGCACGCGATCGCGACGGTAGACACCCTGGACGTCTGGAACACCCCGCTGCCAGAGTTCGATGGCGCGGTGCTGGATGCAAAATACGCCGGCATTCAGGGCATCGAACGCACCCCGGAACAGAAAGAAGCCTGGGCGCAGATCGTCGAACTGGCCGGGCGTTTCATCAAGGCCGACATCATCGTGTTTGGCGTGCCGATGTGGAACTTCGGCATCCCCTACAAGCTCAAGCACTTGATCGATGTGGTCAGCCAGAAAGACCTGTTGTTCACCTTCGACGAACGCGGCCTGAACGGTTTGCTCGACGGCCGCAAAGTGGTGGTCATCGCCGCCCGTGGCGCGCCACTGGACCGTGCCGAGCATCAGATTTCCTATATGACTACCTGGAGCGAAATGGTCGGCATCAACGATCAGTACAACATCGTCATCGAAAAGACCTTGCTCGGCCCTGACGTGGACGCCGAATCGCGAAAGGCCTCGACAGCTGCGGCCATTGAGCTGGCGGCGACGCTCTGATCACTTGGTGTCTGTCTCTGGGGCCTTCTCCTGCCGCGCTTGCATGATGCGCGGCAGGTTGGCCTCGATCCAGCTCGCCAGACTGTCAACCTGGGCGGCAACGTCTTCGCCCAAAAGCGTCAGCCGGTATTCCACGTGGGGCGGCACCACCGGCAGCGCCTTGCGCTCGACGAAACCGTCGTGCTCCAGACTTTGCAGCGTCTGCGAGAGCATCTTCTCGCTGATGCCGCCGATCTTGCGCCGTAACTCGCTAAAGCGGTGCATGCCGTCGCGCAGCACTACTAACACCAGAACCCCCCAGCGGCTGCATACGTGATTGAGCACTTCGCGGGACGGACAGTTGCGATCCAGCACCTCGCCCATTCTGAGCCTCATCAGTGAAGCGGTATTTTCAGGACCCACGCTCAACTTGTCATTCATGACACTTACCTTTTCGTACGTACTTACGAAAGGTTAGCACGATGTCTATGCTGGTGACTCACTTCACTGCCAAGGGCAAACATCATGTACGTCATCACCGGTGCTAATGGCCAACTCGGTCGCCTTGTCATCGACCTGCTGCTCACGAAGGTCCCCGCTGACCAGATCATTGCTGCCGTGCGCAGCCCGGAAAAAGCTGTGGACCTTGCCGATAAGGGCGTTCAGGTCCGCCAGGCTGATTACTCGCAGCCAGCAACGCTGGAAACGGCGTTCAGAGGCGCGACCAAAATCCTGCTGATTTCTTCCAACGAGATTGGTCAGCGCGCCGTGCAACACAAGGCAGTGATCGACGCTGCCCGCCGCGCGGGCGTTGAATTGCTGGGCTACACCAGCGTCTTGCACGCGGGCACTTCCAGCCTGGAACTGGCCGAAGAACATCGCCAGACCGAAGTGGCGATCAAGGAATCCGGCCTGCCATCGGTGATCCTGCGCAATGGCTGGTACACCGAAAACACTACCGCAGGGGTGCCCAATGCCCTGGCCCACGGCGCGCATTTTGGCTGTGCCGGGGATGGCCGTTTCAGCTCCGCCGCCCGCGCCGATTACGCAGGCGCCGCGGTGGCAGTGCTGACCTCGGGCGAAGCGCAAGCTGGCAAGATTTACGAACTGGCGGGCGATGAGGCATTCACCCTCAGCGAATTTGCCGCCGAACTGACGCAGCAGTCGGGTAAGACTGTGGTCTACACCAATCTGCCGGAGCCCGGCTACAAAGCGGCGTTGCTGCAGGCCGGTTTGCCTGAAGAGTTCGCGCAGTTGTTGGCCAATTCCGACAGCGCTGCGGCACAAGGCGCGTTGTTCGATGACAGCCGCGTGTTGAGCCGATTGATCGGCAGGCCAACCACGCCCCTGGCCCAGACGATTGCCCAGGCTCTCAAATAATTTCGGTAGCGCCGCAAATCCAATTGGTTTGTGCTCGACCGATACTCTGCAAACATCACAGGTCCCTTGTAGGAGCCGACGAGCCCCAGCGAGGCCGCGATCCGGTGTGCAGCGCTGGCAGCAGTAGTGAATGCGATACGCCTACGACTGCTGCGCAGCCGATCGCGGCCTCGCGCTGCTCGTACGCTCCTACAGGGTCTGCGGTGGCCGCCGACAGACGCTTGTGATCCCTTGTTAGAGCCTCGCCTGGACTGGGGGCGCCTCAACCCGACTGAATGATTTGGCTTCTCAACGGTCCGACCTTATGAACAGAGCATTACGCACTGGATAAGGAGCTTCGTATGAACAGCAAATCGCTCATGGCCTGTGTTGCACTCCTGGGCTGCGTTTCTGTCACAAGTCTCACGGTGCAGGCGGCGGATGCGCCAGAACATCCAGAACAGAAAGTTCAGCAATCCAAGGACAATATGCGCGAGCTTGAAAAAGGCGACCGCGCACCTGAAAAATTCCAGCGCCCTGGTGCTGCCATCCAGAACTGGAAAGCCCACGGGCTGCACGAGCCCGCCGAGCAAAGCCAGTGGGTGCAGATTCACAACAAATTCGTTCAGGTACAAACCACCAATGGTCAGATCACTGACATCGTACCCATGAAGAACAAGGGACCGGTCAAGAAGTAAGCACGCATGACGGCAGTCACACGCTGCCGATCCGTTGCCAAAGGAATAAAAAAAGGAACACCCCATGACGTTGAAATCTTTGTTAAGCAGCATGGTTGTAATCACTTGCATGAGCGGCGCCAGCCTGGTGGCGCAAGCGCAGACCCCGGCAACGCAAAGCGTTCAGGCCGAGCACACCAACAAGCAGTACAAAGTCGGCGACACCGCTCATAAGCTTTATCAGGACGAGCGCCTGGGCATCAAGGACTGGAAAGACAAAAACCTCAAGCCGCCTCAAGAAGGCAGTCAGTGGGTCACCATCAGCAACAAATACGTGATGGTCGAAATGGAAACCGGCAAGATCCTCGCCATCGCACCGATGACACACTGATCTCCCAATCTGATACCCCGACCGATCGCCAAATGCCCGGACGCTTTCCGGGCATTTTTGTGTCTGAGAGCCGCAAAACCCTCTGGCCCGCGGCCTGGCGTGGTGAATTCGATAATGAAACCCACGCCTGAAGGGCAATAAAGGTTGGACGCTAACGATTACCCCCCTTAACCTTGCCCGCTGTTTACCGTGTTGAAGGCCAGGGTCCGATGTCGTCTGTTTTGAACGTGCTGTTACCGATCTTCGCCTTGATTCTGGTGGGCTACCTATGTCGTCGCACCAACCGCTTGGGCGAGACCGCCGCCTCGGAAATCAACCGAATGGTGGTCTGGCTGTGTCTTCCGGCGTTGCTGTTCACTGCGACCGCCACTGCGACATGGGAGCAGATCTGGCACCCCGGCTTCGTCGCTGTTTTCACCCTGAGCACTATGGCAATGTTTGTCGTGACGCTGCTCATCCGCCGTAAAAAAGCCGGGCATTTTGCCGACGCCAGTATCGATGCACTCAGCGCTTCCTACGCTAACACTGGCTATATCGGCATCCCTCTGTGCGTCATGGTGCTGGGGGATGGCGGCCTGGAGCCCGCGCTGATCGCTTCGTTGCTGGTGGTCTGCGTGCTGTTCGGCATCGCTTTGGTGTGCATCGAAATCGGCCTGCAAAGTGAAGCCCGCGTACACCGGATCGTGCTCAAGGTGTTGACTGCACTGGCCAAAAATCCGCTGGTGGTGTCGCCCATCCTCGGGGCATGCTGGGCCTCGACCGGAGTGCCGCTGCCGGGCGCACTGGACAAATTCCTTCATCTGCTGGGCGCCGCGACTACCCCTTGCGCGCTGATTTCTCTGGGGCTGTTTCTGGCCCACAAACAACAAGGCCCGCGCCAGGGCACGAGCCTTTTGGTGTTGATCAAACTGATCGCCCATCCCCTGTTGACCTGGTTTCTGGCGTATCGGGTGTTCCACCTGCCGCCGCTGTGGGCTAACTCGGCTCTGCTGCTCAGCGCCCTGCCCACCGGCACAGGCCCGTTCATGCTCGCCGAATACTACAAGCGCGAGGCGTCGGTGGTGTCGAGCACGATATTGATCTCGACGTTGGGGTCTTTGGTGACCTTGTCGCTGTGTATCTACTACATCAAGGGCTGAATAGCGGCACGTTCCTGTAGGATCCAACTTGTTGGCGAGACATCCAGCGAGCAGTGTCAGGCACGCCGCCTCGCGAACAGGTTCGCTCCTACAGGGCCCGCGTTTAAACGAACATCCCGCCCGACGCTTCGATGCGCTGCGCCGTGATCCACCGTCCGCCTTCGCTCAACAGCATCGCCACCGCCGCGCCGATATCGTCCGGCTGCCCGGCCCGGCCCATGGCGGTGTTGGACGCGACCCAGGCGTTCACGTCCGAGTTGTCGCGCACTGCGCCGTCGCCGAAATCGGTCGCGATCGCGCCGGGGGCCAGGCTGTTGACGTTGATGCCCCGAGGTCCCAACTCGTTAGCCAGGTAACGGGTCCAGACTTCGACCGCTCCCTTCATCGCTGCATAAGCCGCGTAGCCCACCGGCGAGAAGCGCGTCAGCCCGGTGGTGATGTTGATAATACGTCCGCCGTCGGCAATCAACGGCAGCAGCTTTTGAGTGAGGAAGAACGATCCCTTCAGATGCACGTTCACCAGTTGATCGAACTGCGCCTCAGTAGTGTCGGCAAAACTGGCGTGTGCCGCGACGCCTGCGTTGTTCACCAGAAAATCAAAGCGTTCGGCCTTGAAATAAGCGCTGAGCAACGCCTCCACTTGCCCGGCGAAACCCTCAAAACGCCCGCTGTCGCCAACATCCAGCTGCAGCATTTTGCCGCGAGCGCCGAGCGCCTCGATCTGGGCCAGGACTTTCTGCGCTTCTTCGACATTGCTGTGGTAGGTACCGATGATGTCCACGCCTTGTGCCGCCAGGTGCAGCGCGGCGCTTTTGCCCAGGCCGCGACTGGCACCGGTGATGATTGCGATCTTATTGCTCATGGCTGATTCCTCAAGTAGCTGGTCAGTGAATGAACGAGAGCTTATTGTTCGCTGGCCATTCGATAAATACGCCACAATCGAAATCACTGATCGCCCTGTCCGAACAATGAACGGTACCTGTGCATGAACAAGCTGGAGCTTTTGAAGACCTTCGTCCGCGTCGCCGAGCTGTCGAGTTTTACCCAGGCCAGCGATGCATTGGGCCTGCCACGCTCCACCGTCTCTGAACAGGTGCGGCTGCTGGAAGAACTGCTCGACACCCGTTTGCTGCAACGCACCACACGCAAAGTGCAGACCACCCCGGACGGTCAGGTGTTGTATGAGCGCAGCAAGGACGTGCTCGCGCAGATGGACGAGCTGGAAAGCCTGTTTCGCAGCGACGATGCAGCTCTCAGCGGGCGCTTGCGGGTCGACATGCCGACGGCGGTTGCGCGCAAAATCGTGATGCCGAAGATCGGTGAATTCATCGCCCGTCATCCCTTGATCGATCTGGAAATCAGCAGCACCGACCGCCGTGTCGATCTGGTGCGCGAAGGCTTCGATTGCGTGATGCGCGTCGGCGAGTTGCCCGACACGACGCTGGTGGCGCGGCACGTGGGCGACTTCCCGATGATCAACGTGGTCAGCGCCGGTTATGCGCAACTGCATGGGGTGCCGCTGACGCTGGATGATCTTCAGCAGCATCGGCTGGTCAATTACGTCTCGACCTTCGGCGCAAGCAACGCGGCGTTCGAGTACCGCCAGGACGGCAAAGACTTCCGTCTGCCCATGCCCTGCAGCGTAACGGTGAACAATGTCGAGACCTACGAGGCGGCGTGTCTGGGCGGTCTGGGCATCATTCAGGCGCCACGCATGGCCAAGCGGGAAGCGGTTGAACGCGGCGAAATGGTGGAAATACTCCCTGATTTCCTACCCTCACCCATGCCCGTGTCCCTGCTGTACGCCCACCGCCGCCATCTGCCCGCACGCTGCCGGGCGTTCATGCAGTGGATGGAGGCGCTGCTGCGTGAACATGGGGCGTTGGTTTAAGTCTCCCAGACATCCACAGCCTCTGCAGGAGCGAACTTGTTCGCGAGGCGGCTTGGCAGCTATTAGTCAAAAGCCTCTCGCGAACACGTTCGCTCCTACAGGGCTCCGCGGTGGAGCCGTAAGGAATCAGCCGTCAGATAGCCCTGGTCTTCAACGCATCCGCGATGAACTCCGCCTGCCGGATCGCCAGGGTCACGATGGTCAGCGTCGGGTTTTCGCCGGCGCTGGTGGTGAACTGACTGCCATCGGAGATGAACAGATTGGGGATCTCGTGACTCTGCCCGTGACCGTTGCACACCCCGTCCTGGGCCTTGGCGCTCATGCGGCAGGTGCCCAGATTGTGAGTTGATGGGTAAGGCGGCACGCGATGCACCTTCACCGCGTCGACCGCGTTATACAGCTTCTCTCCCTGGACGAATGCATGCTCACGCATCGCCAGATCATTGGGGTGATCGTCGTAATGCACGTTCGCCACCGGCATGCCGAAACGGTCCTTGACCCCATCGTTGAGGGTGATGCGGTTGCTTTCCTGGGGCATGTCTTCGCCGACGATCCACATCCCGGCCATGTGCGTGTACTGATCCATTACGCTGGTGAATTCCCGACCCCATGCGCCGGGATTGAAAAACGCCGCCATGAACGATGGCCCAAGAGACACGGTTTCCATCTCATAGCCCCCGACAAAACCCCGGTCCGGCTTGTGGTGGATTTCGTCGCTGATGATCCCGGCCATGATCGTGCCGCGATAGAAATGGACTGGCTCCTTGAATTCGGCAAACACGCTGCCGGTGGTGTGGCGCATGTAGTGCTTGCCGACCATGCCCGCCCCGTTGCCCAGGCCCTGAGGGAACAGCGTGCTGGAGGAATTGAGCAGCAAGCGCGGGGTTTCGATGGAGTTACCTGCCACCGCCACCACCTTGGCTTTCTGGCGTTGCATTACGCCCGCCGAATCGGCGTAGACCACCGCGTTGACCCGGCCCGTTTCGTCGTGCTCGATACGGATCGCCTGGGAGCCAGGCCGCAGATCCAGTTTGCCGGTGGCCTCGGCAGCGGGAATTTCGGTATACAGCGTCGACCACTTCGCGCCCATCTTGCAGCCCTGAAAGCAGAATCCCAATTGCTGGCAGGACGCGCGACCTGCGCGGGGTGCGCTGTTGATCGCCATGTGCCCGGTGGAGCACTCTTTGTAGCCGATCTTTTGCGCGCCGTTGTACATCACTTTGAAGTTGTTGTTGCCCGGCAAACCAGCGATGTCGTTGGTCCGGGTCACGCCCATTTTGTCTTCAGCGCGGGCGTAATACGGCTCCATTTCTGCCAGCGTCACCGGCCAGTCCAGCAGGTTGGCGCCTTTGACGGCGCCATAGGTTTGCAGCGCGCGAAACTCATGTTCCTGAAACCGCAGACTGGCACCGGCCCAGTGGGTGGTAGTACCGCCGACGGTTTTGCAGATCCAGGCCGGCAGATTGGGAAAGTCCTTGGCCACCCGCCAAGAGCCCGACGTGGTGCGCGTATCGCCCCAGGACAGTTGAGAAAAAGACGGCCACTCATCGTTAATGAACGTGGCCGTGGATTGCCGGGCGCCCGCTTCGAGCAATACAACTGAAACACCTTTCTGGCACAACTCATTGGCCAGGGTGCCGCCGCCAGCGCCGGAGCCGATGATGACTACCACTGAATCGTCGTCGAACGTGTAGTTGGTCATGACTGCGCTCCTCAGGCAAATGGGTTCGGACTGGCGTCGAGCGGCGGGTTCGGCAACCATTTCAGGTCATTGAAACCACGCATCAGATAGCCGCCTTTTGGAAAGGAAGCGCCTTCGTAACCAAAGTGGTTGTAGGCCAGTTCGTTGCTGTAGAGGGTGTTGACCGAGACGCCGCGCACCAGGCTGAAAAATTCGCTGGTCTGCACGTCCTTGAGGATGTCCACCTGCTTGTCTTCGGGGAGCTTGGCCCACTCCCCGCCTGCGCGCTGATCGAGGTCGGCGATGCCTTGTTTGAGCAGGCTGGCAACGCCGGGGTCTTGGGAGGCGCGTTCATCGAGCGCTTTGACGGAGAACGCATATACGGCGTCTTCCATGGTGTCGTGGGGAAAAATACGGCGGATGACCAGCAGCAGGCGACTGCCGGTGTCGCTGTCCAGCGTGCTCATTTCCAGCGCCCAGGTGCGACTTGGGGCCAGCAACGCGATGGGACCGGAACCAAACAGCAGGGTGCCCAGCAGCAAGCCGCCGCTTCCCTGTAGGAAACGACGTCGATCAAGCTTCAGGTCAGTCATGGCTTTTGTCCTTGTTATTTTTTTTGTAGGTACGTTTGCTGCTTAAATATTAGTTGGGGTTTGGCAGGTCAGGTAATAGCGAGCTACTACAAGGGAATATGGTTATTCCTTTTAGCAATCAGCGGGTTAATAGACGAAATCGCCGTGACCCACAACGCGGTTATGCCAGCGGGTAACCCTTTGTTTTCAACGGCTTGAGCTACGCTTGCAGAGACGGAAATTCGTTAAGTTTGGGTTCAGCTACGAGCGCTACTCTGGCCCGATCAACATCAACGCAAGACGTGATCCGATGAAAAACCGTGCCCTTGCCTTCCTGCCTGCCTTACCGCCCGGTAAAGCCGCATCCGCTGCCAGCTACTTCGGTCGAGCCGCTCTGCCTGGGAACACAGGCACTGTCATCGACTTTCAGTTAGCACAGGATCACCAACGCGTTGAAACCGACGCGCAGATTCTGGATTACTACCTCTACCTCCCGTCCAGTCTCACCCCGGAACAATGTATTCAGGGCAGGAAAATTCTGACCTGGTCCCGCGAGGCGCTTGCGTTCAGGTCGGGGGCTTCGGTCAAAGCCATAGAGGCATTTGAATCAGGCGCAGGAGACCTGCTCTGCGTGACCAGACAAGCGCTGGCTTACGCCCTCGAAACCGAAGGCCTGCTGTTTTTCCCAGGTCACGAGCCGTTCAAGGGCAACGGCTGCCCGGGGGCTACGCTTGATCCTCGGCAGCGCAGTGACTTTCATCTGATCGAGTGAGCGACGCTATAGGACATGTAGGAGCGCGCTTGCCCGCGATGCGGTGTTTCCAATGATGCGGTGTTTTCAATAATGATGCATTGCTGACCCGACGCCATCGCGGGCAAGTGCGCTCCTACACATTTGGAATCCAGAGGCTGGGATTATCGTAGTAGTCCGGTACTACCCGCTCCCGACATCCGGTTTCTACACTGGCGAAATTGTCAAAGAAGGAAATCTGCCATGTCGTTCGTCAGCGAAACAAAGCCCGGCGTCTGCCTGACGCCGGATGCCGTGACCCAGGATTACGTGTTCAACCACACCATGCTGCGCGTCAAGGACCCTGAAAAGTCCCTGGATTTCTACACCCGCGTGCTGGGCATGCGCTTGCTGCGACAGGTGGACTTCCCCGAGGGCAAATTCTCCCTGTTGTTTCTGGCGATGACCAAAGGCGAATCAGTGCCGGAAGATCAATCAGCGCGTATGAGCCACACCTTCAGCCGCGAATCGGTGCTGGAACTGACCCACAACTGGGGCACCGAAACCGATGATTCGCAGTACCACAACGGCAACAAGGACCCACGGGGGTTCGGCCATATCTGCTTTTCAGTCCCTGATATCGAAGCGGCCTGCGCGCGCTTTGAATCGCTGAACGTGCCCTTCGTCAAACGCCTGGATAAAGGCATGAAGCACGTGGCGTTCATCAGCGATCCGGACGAATACTGGATCGAGATCGTGCAGGCGGATTTGTTGGGGAATCTGGGGCAGTAACCCCCAGGTTCCAAAGCCCGCGGGCGAGTCCGGTTCCCCTCAGCAAATGCTGATCACCGTGGGAGCGGACCTGTCCGCGAATGGGTCGTCTCAGGCGACAAATTCATGTGCAGTACGAGCCTCTTCGCGGACGGGTCCGCTCCCACGGGTCAGGCGTAGATTCGGGAGATCGCGCATAGACCGATCGCGCAGCCCTACTTCAACGCCGCCACCACCGCATCGAAAAACACCATCGGGTCCACAGGCTCTTTCTCTACCGGTTTGGGCTGCGCACCGAAGGTGACGATCACTACCTTGTTGGCAGGGTTGACGTAGATGTTCTGCCCTTGAATCCCCACCGCCGCGAACGCACCATCCTTGACCGACGCTTCGGTCCAGGCGGTCCACCACATGTAGCCGTAATCCAGCGGCTTGCCGCCCTTGAGCTCCTTGGGCGTGGTGGCTTCCTTGACCCAGCCGTCAGGCAAAATCGACTGGCCGTCGATGGCGCCGTTGTTCAAGAAAAACAGCCCGAACCGCCCATAATCCCGAAGCGTCGCGCTGATGCCGCTGCCGCCAATCTCCACGCCATCGGGTGAATCGAGCCACCAGTTGGCGTCGCTTTCCATGCCGAACGGCGCCCAGATTTTCTGCGACAAATAGTCAGCCAGCGGCATCTTCACCGCACCGCGCACCACTTCGCCGAGAATCTGGGTTTCGCCGGTGCTGTAATTATTGAGGGTGCCCGGTTCAGCGGCCTTGGGCAGCTTGCCCATCAGCTCGACCGCTGACCCCGGTTTTTGCGAAATCTGCGCGTTGAGCAATGCTCGGCGATCCGATTTCGGGTCGGTGTAGGTCTCGTTCCACTTCACGCCCGAAGACATCATCAGCACGTTGCGCAGGGACACGCCGTCGTAAGCGCTGCCCTTGAGCTTGGGCACATAATCGACCACTTGCGCATCCAGGCCCTTGATCAGGCCGTCCTTGATCGCGACTGCGGCCAGCGTCGAGGTAATCGATTTGGCCATGGACATCGACATCCAGCGGGTCTTCTCGGTGTTGCCGCGCTGATAGGTTTCGTAAACGATCTTGCCGTCCTTGATCACCAGCATCGCGGTGATGCTGTCCAGTGCAACGAAATCGTAGAGGTCGTACTTTTTGCCGTCCTGGGTGAACTTGACGTTACCCAGTTGCTTGTCACTTTTAGGCAGCGGATACGGATGCCCGCCCGCCTTGATGGTGTGCGTGGGGAACAGCCGATCGATGTTGCGATAAGTGCTCACTGCCAAGTCCGGGAGCATCGCGCCGTCGTAGATTTGCTCGACAGTGCCGATGGGCTCATAGCCGTGGGGGTAAGCAGGTTCGTCGGCCCAGGACGACAGGGAGAAACCGCTGGCTATAAGACTCAGCGCCAGGGCAACAGGTGAATGACGCAGAGGAGAACGCTCAAGCGGATCGGTGTCGGGAAGGTGTGCTGCCAACATAACGCATCCTTATTCTTCTGACGGCGGGAAGGTGGCCGGTGCCTTGTCAGGCTTGCGGCGCCCGTTTCTACCTTAGTCCAAGATGGCGGTCAGCACCCTTGCCTGCCCCATAAACAAAACCACCGCCATAAAGGCGGTGGTTTTTTATTGCGCGCGGCTCAGATCAGATTCAGACCTTGACGATCCAGCCGGCCGGCCCTTCCAGATCACCGGTCTGCACGCCGGTGAGTTCAGCGTACAAACGCTTGGTCACAGGACCCACATCGGTTTCGCTGTGGAACACGTGCAGCTTGTCTTTGTAGCTGATGCCGCCGATTGGCGTGATCACGGCAGCGGTCCCGCAGGCACCGGCTTCCTTGAACTTGTCCAGCTCGTCGATCAGCACATCGCCTTCGGTGACTTTCAGGCCAAGACGGCTGGCAGCCAGCTCGATCAGCGACAGGCGCGTGATACCTGGCAATACCGACGGCGATTTCGGCGTGATGAATTCGTCGTCATGGGTAATGCCGAAGAAGTTGGCCGAACCGACTTCTTCGATTTTCGAATGGGTCAGCGGGTCCAGGTAGATGCAATCGGCGAAACCGCGCTTCTTGGCATCGACACCCGGCATCAGGCTGGCGGCGTAGTTGCCACCGACCTTGGCCGCGCCGGTGCCTTGCGGGGCTGCACGGTCGTAGCTGGAGATCAGGAAGTTATGCGGGGTCAGGCCGCCCTTGAAGTAAGGGCCGACCGGGATGCAGAACACCGAGAAGATAAACTCAGGTGCGGTGCGCACGCCGATGTTGTCGCCGACGCCGATCACGAACGGACGCAGATAGAGCGCGCCGCCGGTGCCGTAAGGCGGGATGAAGCGCTCGTTGGCGCGGACCACGTCCTTGCAGGCTTCGATGAACATCTCGGTCGGCACGTTGGGCATCAACAGGCGGTTGCAGCTGCGTTGCATACGGGCGGCGTTCTGGTCCGGGCGGAACAGGTTGATCGAGCCGTCCTTGCAGCGATAGGCCTTCATGCCTTCGAAGCACTGCTGACCGTAATGCAGCGCTGTAGAGCCTTCGCTGATGTGCAGCACGTTGTCTTCGGTCAGCTCGCCTTTTTGCCAGTCGCCATCAATCCAGTGCGACACATAGCGCTTGTCAGTCTTGATGTAGTCAAAACCCAGCTTGTCCCAATCGATGCTCTCGTTACCCATGACACCCTCTATTTCTTGGCTAGCGCGCCCGGCGTGAGCGGCGGCTGACTTATCAACAATATGGTCTTGAAGGCTCGGGATCGGCATGACCGTATCCCGATGTTTCGCCATATTACTGATTTTTCGCCCGACCGACTCCCTTTTCAAATCGGCGTGCTTCGTGACAGTCTGGGCGACGCCCCCCGGTCACAGGTTTGTCCTCATGCTCAGAAAAGTCGCCGACCAGTGGTATTCGCTGCACAAGATCGATGACGCCATCACGCTGATCGACGAACCCCACGTCACGCCGTGGCTGCGCTGCAATATCTGGCACATCCGTGGGCGCGATCAGGACCTGGTGGTGGACACCGGCATGGGCATCTGCAGCTTGCGCGATGCCGCGAAGAATCTGTTTGGCCAGCGGGTCAGCGCGCTGGCAACCCATGTGCATCTGGACCACATCGGCTGTCATCACGAATTCGACGAATGCCTGGTGCATCGCGCGGAAGCTGACGGGCTGCGCAGCGCCGATGGGTATTTCACGCTGGTCGAGCCAGGCTTTGACCCCAACGACTACACCCTGCCCGCCCTGAGCGATGAACACTTCGGCCCCATCATCAGCGCCTTGCCATCGCCCGATTACGACCTGGACACCTGGCGCATCAAGTCGGCCACCGTGACCCGGACCCTGGAGGAAGGCGATGTCGTCGATCTGGGCAATCGTCACTTTGACGTGTTGCACCTGCCCGGCCACTCGCCCGGCAGCATCGGCCTGTGGGAAGCGTCGACGCAGACGCTGTTCTCGGGGGACGCGATCTACGACGGTGAGCTGATCGACAACTTCGCGCACTCCAATCTGGACGACTACGTGCGCACCATGCAGCGATTGCGGGAATTGCCCGTCAGCGTGGTACATGGCGGCCACGGCAAGAGTTTCGGGCGGGCGCGGCTGATTGAGTTGGTGGACGGGTATCTGGCGCGGTTTTGATTGATCGTCATGCCCGGCATGGGAGCGGTTACCGAAATCCTGTAGGAGCGAATTCATTCGCGAGCGGTCTTTAAATCGAATACATCCGTCTGCTCCACCACCCGATCATCAGGGGAACCCCTCACATGCCCGCCGACGCCCAATTCGACACGCTGTTAAACCTGATGCACAGCAAATCCCTGGTGGTGCTCAGCGGCGCGGGCATCAGCACCTCGTCGGGCATTCCGGATTACCGCGACAGCGAGGGTGTCAGACGTGGACGGCAGCCGATGATGTTTCAGGAATTCCTCAACGCCCCCGAAGCGCGCCGCCGCTACTGGGCGCGGGCGATGCTGGGCTGGCCTCGGGTGCGAATCGCAAGGCCCAATGCCGCCCACGAGGCGCTGGCGACGCTGCAAACCCACGGCATCATCACCGGCGTCATCACCCAGAACGTCGACACCCTCCACGACCAGGCCGGCAGCCATGATGTGGTGGAACTGCACGGCAGTCTGCATTGGGTGGTCTGCCTGGATTGCCGCCAGCGCACCGAGCGCGACGTGATTCAACTCACCCTTGAAGCGCAAAACCCCTATCTGGCAGGCGTGGATGCCACCCAGGCGCCGGACGGCGACACGTTGCTGGACGAGTCCTTCGAAGCACGCTTTCAAGTCCCGCACTGCCCACACTGTGGCGGTGAGCGGATGAAACCGGACGTGGTGTTCTTCGGTGAAAACGTCGCGCCGCCCACCGCTGCCAAAGCCATGGCCCGCATCGAACAGGCCGATGGCTTGCTGGTGATTGGCTCGTCATTGATGGCGTACTCGGCATTTCGCTTGTGCCGCACCACGGTGGATCAGGGCAAGCCGATCATCGCCATCAACATCGGCAAAACCCGCGCCGATGATGTGCTGACGATGAAGCTTGAAACCTCCTGCGAACAGTTGTTGCCTCGCTTGACCGAGCAGCTGATTCGCTAGGCATCAACGCCGATTGATCGCCGGCAACGCTGCCAGTGCGCGCTCCCAGATCTGCCTCGTCCGTACCCAGACGATTTCCTGCCAATCCGCATCAGCCGGATAGAACTGTTCCAGCAGCCCGCGTTTGATGCGCTGACCCACCGCACCGAGCGGATCACCATGCAGGTGCAGCCAATGATCGTCCCGCAGGTGCCCGTGTACATCGGCACCGGGATAGGTGCCGCACTCAATCACAAACGGCATCAAGTACACCTGTGGCAAATCGTCCACCAGCATCTGCGAGGTATAGCCGGTGGAGGTCGCCGACACGCCGGTTTCACTGACTTTGTTTGCCCCCGTCACCAGCGTGAACAGCCAGGGCCCGAACAGCGCCTGAGCATCGGCCAGCGCCGGATAGGCGGACTCGACGATGCTCATCAGCATCGGATGCCCGTAATCGCCAGCCCCCGTGTGCAGGTCAAAACAGGTCACCACTTCAGCCCCTTTCAAATGCGTGGCGATGATCCGGCGCAGGGTCAGGTTTGACCAGCTCGGCGCCGTGCCGCCATAGAACAGGCCGTCGGCAAACTCGTACTGACCCGCCTCCACCACCGACATCAGCCCGGCCCAGCCCTGCTGCGCAATCTGCTGATCAAAGTGCGCATCGGCACGCTCACGCTCCGCCCCCTGTAATTGCGCGCAGCTATAGATGTCATGCACGGAGCGATAAGCCGCGTTGTTCGGCAACGGTTTGCTGAAATCCAGATAATTGCGGTTCTGATCCAGATTGTCCTCGTTGACCCGGCGCATCCACGCTGTGCCCCACGGGTTGATCAGGTGAATCATCAGAATCGCGACGTCTTCGGGCAGCGTCCGCTCGCTGAACGTCTGCAGCCACCGTGTCTGGCAGTCCGATCCGTAATAGCCCTCGACACCATGAGTACCACTCAAGGCGACCAGTACTCGTTTGGCGTCGGGCGCACCCAGCCAGGCGACGTCGGTAAAAAGCGCTTCACCAAACGGTCCTTTCAGCGGGTGCGGATACTCGGTCAACCGGGCGCCGGAGTGATGTGCCGCAGACAGAAAACGCTCACGCAAGGCGCTATAACCGGGGCTGTCAGGGAAAAGCGTGGTCATGGAAGATTCTCACTGGGCAGAGGACGACGTCGGCATTGTAGGCCGGGTCAGGAAGCGTCAAATGAAAGGCATATAAATATTGTTACAAAAAGACATGTTTCTGGCACATTTCTTTCTTATGGAACGTGAGTACCACAACGTGAACACGGCAACCCCAGTGAAACCGCGTAGTACTACGCACTTGAGTGCTCACCCTGCACCAACGTGTAAACAAACGGACAGCACCCTGTCCATAACAGTGCAGGACGCGACCATTAGCCCGCGTCCAACGATAAGGAATTCGTTACGTGCATCAATTACCCAAACCCCATTGCGCTTCGTTGTTGCTCGCCACCCCCGCCTCGCCCTGCCCGTACCCATCGGCGCCTGAATGCATCCACAGCGCGTTTAGCCGAAAACCCTTGTCACCTTCCCTAGGCACATCCGTCTGATTTTTTGATCGTCGACAGCCTCTGATCAAACGCGAACTCACGTCCGCTGTTTGCTCTTATTTATTTTTGACGCTGCGCCAACTGCGCGGTTGACTGTTGATTCATGAACAGCGGAAGACACTAAAGAGCTATCCAGCCGCCATTATAAAAACGGGACATTTCCGTTCAGATAGTTGCACTAATGCGCCATAGCCGTGCTGCACCGGCTTAACGAATTCGTTCGCCTCGCAATCGACGCATGTTCAATCTCTGACCCACCAGTCACTGTTAATTTATATGGAGATTTTTTCAACTATGCACACTTAAAAGCCCGACGCACCAAACCAATACTGCTGCGACAAGTTTGGTGCAAAGCACTGTAGCGCTTTAAACAACCGGCAATTGCGAAGTTCGCAAATTTGCCTCACGGGCAAGTGCGCCTCGGGATTTTCGCATTGGTTCCAATGGTTCATGTATGTACGAAGCCGGTTTTAGGCCCGATTCGTAAAAAAAATACAGGAATGCGACATATGCTGATCGCAGTCACGATAAAGGCTCTAGCACAGGGGTTACTGGCACACCGGTTGCTATGTACCCAGACAGGAACAAAGCTGTACATCAATGTACATAACAAGAATCAGGGAATAGTGATGTCGTCTCCATAGCCATAACGGTGACTTAACTTCCGATAAAGAGCTGACACTCCATTGTCCGCTCACGGGTGTTTTGCGCCTCATGAAAGTGCGAACCCTACGCAGTCGAACATTCACGAAATGTTTGAACGGAACCTTATTGCCCTTCAACTACCCGAGGGAGCTTTAATGAATGATGCGGTAAAGATGAAAGCAATGCCTGACCCATCGCCCGAAGAACTTTCCAAGGCGTGGCAGGGTATTCCTTTCAAGGAAAACACCTCTCGACCCGGCGGACTGAATAAACCGCAGGTGTTGATATTGATTGCCGCCTCCGTACTTATTCACGGCGCGATCTGGTGGTACATGCAAACTGCAAAAGCCGAAGTACCGGAAGTTGCCCCGCAAGTACCGGAGATGACAGTCGAGCTGACCAGCCCGACGCCGCCAGCCCCGGAACCACCGCCACCCCCTCCGCCGCCACCGCCTCCTCCACCGCCTCCACCGCCAGAGCCGGAAACGCCCGTGGAAGACCCGGACGCGATCAAGCCACCGGACAAGCCGATCGAAAAGCCCAAGGTTGAGAAACCCAAGCCTGTCGAGAAGCCAAAACCGGTGAAAAAACCGACGCCACCCGCGCCGCCAACTCCACCGGCACCGCCTAACCCTGCGCCGCCTGCACCGACGCCGACACCGACGCCTGCCCCTGCGGCACCGGCAGCACCTGCTGCGCCGGTCAAGGAATCAGCGGCGATCTCGGGACTGGCTAGCCTTGGCAACCCGCCACCGGAATACCCCGGCGCCGCGTTGCGCAAAGGCCTGGAAGGCCGCGTGATCCTGCGCATCAAGGTGCTGCCCAACGGCCGCGCCGGGACGGTGGAGGTGACCAAATCCAGCGGCAAGCAAGTGCTGGACGATGCCGCCGTGGAAACAGTGCGTGCCTGGAAGTTCATTCCGGCCAAGCGCGGTGATACCCCGATTGAAGGCTTCGCGACACAAACCATTGATTTCAAGTTGCCGGAATAACGGCAGCAAGCAAACGACAACTCTTTATATAGCTGGTGAGGTGTAAACCATGAACGAATCTCTCTCTTCCATGATTGTCCCTGGCGTGCTCTGGGCACTTGTGTTGTTCTCGGTGCTGAGCTGGGGCCTGCTGCTGATCAAGTCCGCGCAGTACCTGAAACTCAAAACCCAGAACCGACAGTTCACCAAGGCCTTCTGGGCCGCGCCGGATTTGCTCACTGCTGCCGAACACTCCACGCAATATCCTGGTTCCCTGGCACGCATCGCCAACAGCGGCTTCGAAGCCATGACCGTGGATGACAGCCCGCGCACCACACAGCAACTGGCCCACACCATCAACCGCTCCGACCGACTTGAGCGCAACCTGCGCCAGCAGATCCAGAAAGAGCGCCGCTCGCTGGAGGCCGGTCAAGCCATCCTCGCCAGTATCGGCAGCACCGCGCCGTTCATTGGTCTGTTCGGTACGGTTTGGGGAATCATGGAAGCGCTGCGCAGCATCGGTGAAAGCGGTTCGGCCAGTCTTGAAACGGTCGCCGGGCCCATCGGTCACGCGCTGATCGCCACAGGTGTCGGCATCGCGGTCGCGGTGCCTGCGGTACTGATTTACAACTTCTTCCTGCGCCGTCTGAAACTGGCTGTGGCCGACATGGACGATTTCGCCCATGACTTCGACGCCCTCGCCCAACGCAGCGCCTTCTCCGTCAATCGCCAGCCAATCGCCAGCAAGCACGCCCAGGCCGTGCGGGAGGCCAGCTAAATGTCCTTCTCGACACAAGACAGCGATGAAGTGATGAGCGAAATGAACGTCACGCCGCTGGTGGACGTGATGCTCGTGCTGCTGGTGGTGTTCATCGTCACCGCGCCACTGATGACCAACGCAATCAAGGTCAACCTGCCCAAGACTGACGCCGTCGCAGCCGCCGACAAGAAAGACCCGGTGGTGGTCAGCGTCGATCAGGACGGCAAGTTCTATCTGGCCAAAAGCGAAGTTGCACCTGAGTCGCTGGAGATCAGCCTCAAGGACGTCAAGGCCAAGGACCCGGAGGTGCGCGTGCAATTGCAGGCCGACACCAACGTGAACTACGGCCAGGTGGCCAAAGCCATGGCGTCCATCGAGCGCTCGGGCATTACCAAGATTTCAGTGATGACCTCCAAGTGATGTCGTCGCCTTGAAATAAGGGCCGCACTTTCTTCGGCCCTGACACGCAACTCCTGATGTACCAGCCGACCGTGGTTTTTGCCTCGGAGGGGAGCGGCTTGCTTGAAAAATGTGGATTTCCCGACCGCCACACCCGCGTCGGAGCAACGACGGCTCACAAGGCCATTTCAATAACATCTGGAATAAGTCGGAAATTACCATGCTGATGAGTTTTCCTGGATCTACCCTCAAGCCACTTGTCCTGGCCGTAGCCCGTCATCCACGTGCATTGATCTGTGCGCTGGCTGTCGGCATGACCTCCGCCCACGCCGCCGAAAGCACTGATAGCTCGGGCAGCGATGTGGCACCCGCCAATGAAGTCGCTGCGCCTGCTGCCGCTGCGGCACCGGCCACCACTCAGCTCAAACGGGTGGAAGTGACCGGTTCGGCGATTCGCCGGGTCGATGCGGAAACAGCGGTGCCCATCACCGTGCTGCGTGCCGATGACCTGCGCAAACAGGGCGTGAGCACCACTGCCGAAATCATCTCGCGGATCACCGCCAGCAACTCGCTGGACAACGCGTCGGGCTCGGTCGGCAGCGCCACCGGTGGCGCTTCGTTCGCTGACTTGCGCGGCATCGGCGCCAACAAGACGCTGGTCCTGCTCAACGGCCGTCGCCTGGCCAACAACTCGATGTCGGGCACCCACTCACAGGGTGGCGCGGTCGATCTGAACACCATCCCGTTCGCGGCCATTGACCGCGTGGAAATCCTGCGGGACGGCGCCTCTGCCCTGTACGGCACTGACGCCATCGGCGGCGTGATCAACTTCATCACCAAAAAATCCCTGACCGACGGCACGTTGTCCTTGGGCGGCGAAATGCCCGACGCCAGCGGCGGTGGCGGCAGCAAGGACATGAGCGGCAGCTGGGGCTTCGGCGATCTGGAAGAAGACCGCTTCAACGTCATGGGCGTGTTCAACTACGCCAAACAACAAAACCTGGATGCCAACGACCGGACCTTCGCCAAGAGCTACCAACCCAATCGCGGGCTGGATGCCACTTCGGGTACCGCTTTCCCATCCAACTACACCCAGGGCGACAGCCCGAGCACCAACCCGCTGGGCGCTGCCTGCGCCGGCGCCAACCTGCACCCCAACTCCGCTGGACAGGCCAACTGCCGGTACGATACTCGCAACTCTATCGACCTGATCCCGCAGACCGAAAAGACCTCCTTCTTCGGCAAGGCCACCGGCAAGATCGCCGAAGACCATAACGTCAGCCTCGAATACTTCTGGGCCCGCAACAACAACGCCACTACCGTGGCACCGGCGCCTTACACCGGTATACAAGTCAATCCCGATTCACCTTACTTCCCGGGCAACGGCATCACCCCGCTGCCGGAAAACTTCACCCTGGACCCGAACCAACCGGTGGACACCAGTTGGCGTGAAACCGCCGCAGGCGACCGTTCCTCCAAGGACGCCAACACCGCCCAGCGCCTGTTGCTGAACTTCACCGGCACCGCCGTGGGCTGGGATTACGACGTCGGCGCATCCTACAACCAGAGCAAAGTCACCAACGCCGCCACCGGCGGTTATGCCAGTGACCGTGCATTGGGCGCCGGCATTGCCAGCGGCCTGCTCAACCCGTTCGGCCCGCAAAGCGCGGCCGGCCAGCAGTACATCAACGACAACCTCTACCACGGCATCTACTCCACCGCTGTGGGCCGCGTTACTGCCCTGGACGGTCGCATTAGCCGGGAAATCGGTGACTGGTTCGGCGGCGGTCAATCGGGCCTGGCCATCGGTGGCGAGTATCGCAAAGAGAAATTCCACCAGACCATCGAAGACTTCGCCGGCGACCTGCAAAGCCTGGGCGTCGACCCGAGCGCAACCGTGGCCGGTGATCGCAGCATCCGCGCCGAATACGCCGAATTGACCGTGCCGGTGCTGGACAACCTGGAACTGTCGGCCGCTGTGCGTCACGACAAATTCAGCGATTTTGGCAGCACCACCAACCCGAAATACTCGTTCCGCTATCAGCCAATCAAAGAGTTGGTGGTGCGGGGTTCCTACAGTGAAGGGTTCCGGGCACCGTCCTTGTATGAGCTGAACAACCCCAACTACACCACCTTCACCACCGGCAGCTACAACGACCCACGCCTGTGTACCGGCGGTACTGCTCAACCGGGCGGCAACGCTGCGCGCGACTGCGGTCTGCAGTTCAACAACCGCACCGGCGGCAACCATGACCTTTCCCCGGAGCAGGCACGCAACAAGACCATTGGCTTCGTGTTCCAGCCCATCCGCGATTTGTCGGTAGGCCTGGATTTCTGGTGGATCAAGATCTCCGATCAGATCGCCGAATTCCCGGAAGCCTCGATCTTCGCTAACCCGGATCTGTACGCCGACCGCATCGTGCGTGGCGCCGATGGCTCCATCGACCACATCAACACCGGCCTTGCCAACCTGGGCAAAGTCAAAACCAACGGTGTCGACGTCACGCTGGACTACCGCTTCCCGAACACCCCGATCGGCCAGTTCGGTCTGAACCTGCAAGGCACTTACACCGATCGTTATGACTATCAGGAGGCCATCGATGGCGTTTACATCGACAAGGTCGGCGATCTGCAAAGCAGCCTTGGCGTTGCCGCGCGCTGGAAGCACAACCTGGTCGGCACCTGGAACCTGGGCGCTTATCGTGCGTCGCTGACCAACCGGTTCACCACCGGTTACAACGACACCTCCTATGAAGACGGCAGCACTCGTCGCGTTGCGTCCTATGCCTTGTGGGACATGTCGGCGGGCTACACCTTCGACAAGTCCCTGGACCTGGATGCGGGCGTGAAAAACATGTTCGACCGCAACCCGCCGTTCAGCATCCAGACCGACAACTTCCAGACCGGTTATGACCCGCGTTACGCCGAAGCCATGGGTCGCACGTTGTTCGCACGCGCCACTTACCACTTCTAAGCCGTACCCGAGGCGCGCACCACTCCGGCGCGCCTCGGTCTTTCTGCGAATTCGCGCCCCCGGCATCAAGGTCTCGTCCACCTTTCCCCGGCCGGGGGGCTTTTTTCATCGCAGGGTTTTGAAGGCTTCAAGTGTGCCGAACTGCAAACCGAGGATGGTCCGATCATGTGTTGTTTTTCCCTATCACTGCGGCGCCTGTTGCTGGGCACTGTCGTGGCCTGTATCTCCCAGTTTTGTCTTGCGGCGCCCGGTCATGCGTTGACCGTTTATGGCGAAGCACCGAAGTATCCTGATGGCTTCAAGCATTTTGACTACGTCAATCCCGATGCGCCCAAGGGTGGGTCGCTGAGCCGTTCCTCCGAGGAAATCGGCCAATACAACTACCTGATGCCCTACGCGGATCAGGGCATCAATGTTTCCCAGATCGACACCTGGGTTTACTCGCCGCTGGCCTACCGCTCGCTGGACGAGCCGTACACGGTCTACGGACTGGTGGCGGAAAAGATCGAGCGCGACCCCGACAATCTGTGGGTGCGTTTTTATCTGAACCCCAAGGCCCGCTTCGATGACGGCAGCCCGATCACCGCCGAAGACGTGCGTTACACCTTCGAACTGATGACCACCAAGGCCAGCTTCAGCTACCGACCGCTGTACGCCGACGTGCAGGACGTCGTGGTCGAGGGGCCGGGCCAGATTCGCTTCAACTTCAAGAACAACCTCAACCGCACCCTGGCACTGGACATCGCCAGCATGCGCATCTTGCCCGAGCACTGGTGGAAGACTCGCGATCTGTCCAACGGCGGCGGCTTCGAGCCACCCCTGGGCAGCGGGCCTTATCGGGTGTCGAAGGTCGATGCCGGGCGCAGCGTGTCTTTCGAGCGGGTCAAGGACTGGTGGGCCAAGGATCTGCCGGTCAGTCGCGGGCTTTATAACTTCGACACACTGACGGTGAATTTCTATGGCGACGTTGAAGTGGCACGGCAGCTGATCCAGTCCGGCTCATTCGATTACAACCGCGAGTTCTCGTCGTCCGGTTATGTGGTGGGCTATTCGGGCCCGGCCATCGACGACGGGCGTTTGCAAAAACACATCGTGGCGAAGAACCGTCCGGTCGCCGCGCAGGGTTTTGGCTTCAATCTCGACAAACCGGTGTTCAAGGACCGCAAGGTGCGCGAGGCGCTGGCGATGCTCTGGGATTTCGAATGGATCAACAATCAGATCATGCGCAACTTTTACGTGCGCGAGCAGAGCTACTGGCCAAAAAGCGACATGGCGGCCACTGAACTGCCTGACGCCGAAGAACTGAAAATCCTCGAACCCCTGCGCGGTCAGGTGCCGGACGAGGTCTTCACTCAGGTATGGAAAGCACCGAAAACCGACGGCAGCGGCTACATCCGTGACAAGCAGAAGCAGGCGCTGAAGCTGTTCGCCGAAGCCGGCTGGCTGCCGAAAAACAACCGGTTGGTCAACGCTGCCGGTGAGCCCATGGAGTTCTCGTTTCTCGACGGTCAGGGCGGCTTCGACCGACTGGTCTTGCCTTACAAACGCGTGCTGGCGCAGATCGGCATCACCCTGGACTACCGACGCGTGGACTCGGCGCAGTACCAGAACCGGCTCAATGCCCGGGACTACGACATGATCGTCACCCAGTTCCCCAACAACGGTAATCCGATCATTTCTCCGGGCCGCGAACTCTACAATTTGTACGGCTCGCAAAGCGCCACCCAGGTCGGCAGTTCCAACACCCTGGTGCTGCGCGATCCGGTGGTGGATCGGTTGATCGACGGCTTGGTCGCCACCAACAGCCGCGATGAAATGGTCCGCTATGCCCGCGCGCTGGACCGGGTGCTGCTGTGGAATTTCTACATGATTCCGCACTACTTCTCTCAGGGCACGCCGCTGGTGTACGCCAACCGCTTCGGCATGCCGAAAGTCGGCCCCACCTACGACGTGGGGCTGGAAAGCTGGTGGGAGGTCAGCCCTACAGCACTGACCAACGAACAAATGGCTGCGCTGCTGGCCGCGCAACAGAAAAACCCCAAACCCGCGTCGGAGGCTCACTGAATGCTGGCCTATCTGATCCGTCGTTTGTTGCTGATCATCCCGACGCTGCTGTGCATTCTGGTGGTCAACTTCCTCATCGTGCAGGCCGCGCCCGGCGGTCCGGTGGAACAGGCCATCGCCCGTATTCAGGGCTTCAGCCCCACCGGCGTGGGCGGTGGCGGCGGAGAAGTTGCGTCCACCGGAACCGGCAGCCGCAGCAGTCGCGGCCTGGACCCGGCGCTGGTGGAAGAAATCAAAAAGCACTATGGCTTCGACAAACCGCTGCATGAACGCCTGTGGCTGATGCTGAAAAACTACGCACAGCTGGACTTCGGCAACAGCTTTTTTCGCGGCGCCTCAGTCACGGATTTGATCCTGCAAAAACTGCCAACCTCGTTGTCGCTGGGCCTTTGGGCCACGCTGATCACTTACCTGATCTCAATCCCGCTGGGCATTCGCAAAGCCATTCACCATGGCAGCGCATTCGATGTCTGGACCAGCACGCTGGTGATCATTGGCTATGCCACGCCTGCGTTTCTGTTCGCGATTTTGCTGATCGTGGTGTTCTCCGGCGGCAGTTATCTCAGCTGGTTCCCCGCCCAGGGTCTGGTCTCGGATAACTACGAAACCCTCTCGACCTTCGGCAAGGTTCGCGACTATCTGTGGCATCTGGTGCTGCCGGTCAGCGCACTGGTAATCGGGGGTTTTGCCACCCTGACCATTCTCACCAAAAACAGCTTTCTCAACGAGATCAGCCGTCAGTACGTGGTCACCGCTCGGGCCAAGGGCTTGAGCGAAACCCGCGTGTTGTACGGCCACGTGTTTCGCAACGCCATGCTGCTGGTGGTGGCGGGCATCCCCCAGGCGCTGATCGATGTGTTCTTCGCAGGCTCATTGTTGATCGAAACCATCTTCGGCCTCGATGGCCTCGGGCGCATGAGCTACGAAGCCGCTGTATCTCGGGATTACCCGGTGGTGTTCGGCGCTCTATTCCTCTTCACCCTGTTTGGCTTGCTGATCAAGCTGGTGGGCGATCTGACTTACACGATGATCGATCCGCGCATCGACTTTTCGGCGAGGAGCGCCTGATGTTCGAGTTCTCTCCCCAAAGCAGACAGCGTCTGGCCCGCTTCAAGGCCAATCGGCGTGGCTGGTGGTCGTTGTGGCTGTTCATCGCCCTGCTTGCGGTGTGCCTGTGCGGCGAGCTGGTGGCTAACGACAAACCGCTGCTCATTCGTCTGGACGGCAAGCTGTATTACCCGACGCTGCACCAATACCTGGAGACCGATTTCGGCGGCGAACTGCCGTTCGAGCCGGACTATTCCAGTGATTACGTGCGCAAGCTGATCGCTGACAACGGGGGCTGGATGCTGTTCCCGCCGATCCCTTTTTCAGCAGAGACCATCAACTACGAACTCAAGCAGCCCTCCCCAAGTCCGCCCAGCGCGCAGAACTGGCTTGGTACCGACGATCAGGCGCGGGATGTGACGGCGCGGGTGTTGTTCGGTGCGCGGATATCGATTCTGTTTGCGCTGTTGCTGACGGTGATCAGCACGGTGATCGGCGTGTTCGCCGGAGCGATTCAGGGCTTTTATGGCGGCATGGCGGACTTGATCGGCCAGCGCGTGCTGGAGATCTGGTCCGGGCTGCCGGTGCTGTATCTGCTGATCATTCTGTCGGGGTTTGTCGCACCAAGTTTCTGGTGGTTGCTGGGGATCATGGCGCTGTTCTCGTGGCTGGCCCTGGTGGACGTGGTGCGCGCGGAATTTCTGCGCGGGCGCAATCTGGAATACGTCAAAGCCGCCCGTGCCTTGGGCCTGACCGATGGCGCGCTGATGATCCGGCACATCCTGCCCAATGCGATGACCAGCACCCTCACCTACCTGCCGTTCATTGTTACCGGCGCGATTTCGACCCTGACCGCGCTGGATTTTCTTGGCTTCGGCATGCCGGCGGGCAGTGCGTCCCTCGGCGAATTGATCGGTCAGGCCAAGCGCAATCTGCAGGCGCCGTGGCTAGGGCTGACGGCGTTTTTTGCGCTGGCGTTGATTCTCTCGCTGCTGGTGTTCATCGGCGAAGCCTGCCGCGACGCATTCGATCCAAGGAGCTGACATGCAACACGCAGACAACACCGACACCCTCATCGAAATTCGCGACTTGCGCGTCGCGTTCAACGGCGCGGAAGTGGTGCACGGGATCAATTTGAACATCCGACGCGGCGAATGCCTGGCACTGGTGGGCGAATCCGGTTCGGGCAAATCGGTGACCGCCCACTCAATCCTGCGCCTGCTGCCCGGAAAATCGGTGAGCACCACCGGCAGCATCAGCTACAACGGCCTGGACCTGGTGCATGCCAGCGACAAGCAATTACGCAGCCTGCGTGGCAACCGCATTGCGATGATCTTTCAGGAGCCGATGACCTCCCTCAATCCGCTGCACACCGTGGAAAAGCAGATCAGCGAAATCCTCGCCATGCACAAGGGTATCAAGGGCCGCGCCGCGCGGGCCCGGACTCTGGAGCTGCTGGAACTGGTGGGGATTCACAACCCGCTGCTGCGTCTGAAGGCCTATCCCCATCAGCTATCAGGCGGGCAACGGCAACGGGTGATGATCGCCATGGCACTGGCCAACGAGCCGGATTTGCTGATCGCCGACGAGCCGACCACGGCGCTGGACGTGACCGTGCAGGTGAAGATTCTGGAGCTGCTGAAATCGTTGCAGGCGCGGCTGGGCATGTCCTTGTTGCTGATCAGCCACGATTTGAATCTGGTGCGGCGCATTGCCCAGCAGGTGTGCGTGATGCGCGCCGGGCAAATCGTCGAACAAGCGGAATGTCAGGCGCTGTTCGCCAACCCTCAGCATGAGTACAGCCGACTGCTGATCAACGCAGAACCCGATGGCGAACCGGTGCCGAGTCTGCACCCGCAAACGTTGCTGTCGGTGGATGAACTGAAGGTCTGGTTTCCTCTGCCCAAGCCGCTGTTCAGCCGCGAGAAGCGCTACGTGAAAGCGGTGGATGGCGTCAGTTTTGAACTGCTCAAGGGCAAGACGCTGGGGATTGTCGGAGAGTCGGGGTCGGGAAAATCCACATTGGGCCAGGCCATTTTGCGGCTGATCGATTCCGAGGGCAGCATCCGCTTCGGCAACAAAGAGCTGAGCCTGCGCAGCCAGGACTTGATGCGCCCATTGCGCAGGCAGATGCAGATCGTGTTTCAGGACCCGTTCGGCAGTTTGAGCCCGAGGATGACCGTGGAGCAGATCATCGCCGAGGGCTTGCTTACTCACCGGATTGGCACGCCTAAAGAGCGTGAACAGACGGTGATTCGGGTGATGGGGGAAGTCGGGCTCGACCCGGCGTGGCGGCATCGCTATCCCCATGAGTTTTCCGGCGGGCAGCGTCAACGCATCTCCATCGCCCGTGCGTTGGTGCTGGAGCCGGAACTGATCCTGCTCGACGAACCGACCTCGGCCCTGGACCGCACGGTGCAGAAACAGATCGTCGCCTTGCTGCGGGACCTGCAGATTCGTCATGGATTGACCTATCTGTTCATCAGCCATGACCTGGCGGTGGTGCATGCCCTCGCCCACGACCTGATCGTGATCAAGGACGGCAAAGTGGTCGAGCAAGGCGCCTCCCGCGACATCTTCGCCAATCCGCAGCAGGCGTATACCCAGGAGCTGTTGAAGTCGTCGGGGTTGGCGTTTCATTGATTGATCATTCCCAGGCGCTGCGTCCTCGAGGAGGCTACCCAATCGAACGCGATAAAACCGTGGGAGCGGACCTGTCCGCGAAGACTGAGCGTCAGTCACCAGAGATGCACTGCCCGCACCGCCCCGTTCGCGGACAGGTCCGCTCCCACGGGTTTTGCGTCTGACCTCACTCGGCGTCATCACCCAGCCATGCTCTGTGGGAGGGACGATCACGCAGTGGATGACGCCCGCTTCTGCCGAAGGCGCAGGAGCCTTGCTTGCAGGCGATGGGTCCGGGGTCGCGTCCGACCGCAGCAGTCCTGAAACCAAACGCCGCCGTCATGCCTGGCTCACCGCGTGCGTAGGATTTACTGCCGGTCCCCGGCAGATCGTCGGCAAGCCAGACTCCTACGGCCTTCGGCCAGAATCAAAGGCGGACCTTCACTGATCGATGGAACGATGACGTCGGTCAGAATCAAGAGCGGCACTGATCGATCAAACCATGACGTGTGAAACCCGTGGGAGCGGACCTGTCCGCGAAGACCAAGCGTCAGTCGCCGGAGATGTATTGCCTGTACAGACCCCTTCGCGGACAGATCCGCTCCCACGGGTTTTGTGTCTGATCTCAGGAGTGTGCTGCGAATGGCGCTCGCTGATTTGTAAGCATCCATGTCCCGTGGCGGCTATCATTGCGCTTTAACGCCTCTTACCCGGAAACGCTCCCATGTCCAGTCTCCCGCTTGCCACGCCGTCCCGTGGCTGGTCGTTCTGGTGGAAACCCGTCGTATTTTTGCTGATCGCCGCCATCGGTCTGTATTACGTCAAATGGTCCCCTTACTACCTCAAGTCCTTCGTCGCCGCCGACACCCACAACATCGGCGCTTCGATCATCAACGACAACCCGGCCAACCCGTGGGCCGCCGCTTTGGCCTACGCGCAGGTGTATTTCCTGGCGATCTGGAAAGCCGCCGTCCTGGCAGTGATCCTCGGCTCCCTGCTCCAGGTCTTGATCCCCCGCGACTGGCTGCTGCGCATGTTCGGCCGCGCAGGCTTGGGTTCAACGGTACGCGGCGGCTTGTTCGCCCTTCCGGGGATGATGTGCAGCTGCTGCGCCGCGCCGGTCGCTGCTGGCCTGCGCAAGCAAAACGTTTCGGTGGGTGCGGCGCTGGCGTTCTGGATCGCTAATCCGGTGCTCAACCCCGCCACCTTGGTGTTCATGGGCTTCGTGCTGGGCTGGGGCTTTACTGCGTTGCGCCTGGTGGCCGGGCTGGTGCTGGTGATTGGCGTGTCGTTGATCGCACAACGCATCTCCAAAGCCGAACCGTTGCCTGAGCAAGCCGTTGACGCAGTGGTCAATGCCGAAACCCCACAACACGGCAATTTGCTCACTCGCTGGGGCAAAACCCTGTGGAGTCTGTTCTGGACCACCATCCCGATCTACATCGTCGCGGTGCTGATCCTCGGCGCAGCCCGGGTCTGGCTGTTCCCCCACGTGGATGGCGCCATGGGCAATAGCCTGTTGTGGCTGATTCCGTTGGCCATCGTCGGCACGCTGTTCGTGATTCCCACTGCTGCGGAAATCCCCATCGTGCAGACGTTGATGGCTCTGGGTCTGGGCACCGCGCCCGCCGTGGCGCTGTTGATGACCCTGCCGAGCGTGAGCCTGCCATCGCTGCTGATGCTGCGTAAATCATTCGACGCCAAAGTGCTGGTGACCGTCGGCGTGCTGACCATGCTGATCGGCATCGTCAGCGGACTGGTGGGTGCTGCTTTGCTCTAAACGCTGCACGCAACACGCAACACAACGAAGCCGCCGTGGACTAAACCTCCCGGCGGCTTCGCTGTTTCAGGTACTCCACCACTTCAGCCTGATCGCCGGAGAACTCGATACGCGGGTCTTTGCTGTCTCGCTGATAGACGTACATCGGGTCGTAATATTCGCTGAGCATGCCGCTGATCCAACCGCGATGCAGATCGACATTGCCACTGCGTTCCTGCTCTTGCAGCGCAGCCTCCATGATCGCCGACAGCCGTTGATAGCGCTCGCCACCCAGGCGCCGGACGATGCTCGACAGACTCTGCCGCAAGCGCTCGGCAAAACCGCTGAAGCCGGTTGCCAACCCCTGAACGGCGATGAATTCCGCGCACAGGTCAATCACGTAATCCTTGAGAATCCGCTCCACGCGACTGTCGAAACTGTCCTCCAGCCACACCAGCGGCGCTTCCTGCATCGCCCGGTAGAAGTCGACGGGCACGGCACGACTGCCGACGATGCGTCCTTCGTCCTCGATCACGAACTGCTGCACATGACCGGCGCGCTTCTTGAGAATGTCGACGGCCAGACGGTTTTCGAAATCGATCTGGCTGGGCTGCGGCGTCGCGTGTTTGCCGAAACTCGAACCGCGATGATTGGCGTGGCCTTCCAGGTCCAGCGCGTTGTTCAGCTGCGCCAGCACCTCGGTCTTGCCGGTGCCGGTCATGCCGCCCACCAGCACCAGATCGCACTCGGCGACCGCTTGTTCGAGGGTGCCAAGCAGGAACGTGCGCAGCGCCTTGTACCCACCGATCACCCGGGGGTATTGAATGCCCGCCTCGCTTTGCAGCCATTGCTGGGTGATCTGCGAGCGCAGCCCGCCCCGGAAGCAATACAAAAATCCCTCAGGGTGCTGGCGTGCAAAATCCGCCCAAGCTTCGATGCGCGCCTGCTTGACCTCGCCCGACACCAGGCGATGACCCAGCTCAATGGCCGCTTGCTGGCCTTCCTGCTTGTAACTGGTGCCGACCTTCTGCCGCTCGCTGTCGTTCATCAGCGGCAGATTGATCACGCCGGGAAAGGCGCCCTTGTCGAATTCAACCGGGGCGCGCACATCCATCATTGGCACGTCGTGAAGGAACATCTCGCGAAAGTGAGCGCTGTTATCGCGCATCAGAACACCTCGACCGCGTGCCGCTGTCGCTCGATCAGTTCGCCGATCGGTGCCAGGTTCAGGCCCAGCTCGGTGGCCATGGCCACGAATGCGGCCTCTTCGGCAGGCTCGACGGCGATCAGCAAACCGCCGCTGGTTTGTGGGTCGCACAGCAGCAGTTTCTGCGTTTCGGTCAGGGCGCCGATACGATCGCCGTAGCTGTCGTAGTTGCGATGAGTGCCGCCGGGGATGCAATCCTGTTCGATGTAGAAATCAACGCTGCCCAGACGTGGAACCGCTGCTGCATTCAGGCGCGCGCTGAGGCCACTGCCGTCGGCCATTTCCACTAAGTGCCCCAACAGGCCGAAACCGGTGACGTCAGTCATCGCGGTGACGCCGGCGAGTCTGGAAAACTTGCTGCCCGGCTTGTTCAGCAGGCACATCACGTCCCGGGCCAGGCCGACGTCTTCGTCGCGCAGCAGGCCCTTTTTCTCGGCGGTAGTGAGAATGCCGATGCCCAGCGGTTTGGTCAGGTACAGCCTGCAGCCCACGGTCGCGGTGTCGTTACGCTTCATGAAGCGCTTTTCCACAAGTCCCGTGACCGCGAGGCCGAAGATCGGCTCCGGGGCATCAATGGAGTGGCCGCCAGCCAAGGGAATGCCTGCCTCGTCGCACACCGAACGCCCGCCGCGAATCACTTCACGGGCGATTTCCGGGGCCAGCACGTTGACCGGCCAGCCAAGAATGGCAATGGCCATGAGCGGGTCGCCGCCCATGGCGTAGATGTCGCTGATGGCGTTGGTGGCGGCGATGCGGCCGAAGTCGAACGGGTCATCAACGATGGGCATGAAGAAATCGGTGGTGGAGACCACGCCGCGTTCTTCGTCGATGGCATAGACCGCCGCGTCATCGCGGGAGGCATTGCCGACCCACAGACGCGGATCAAGGTTCTGCGCGCCGCTGCCGGCGAGGATGGTTTCGAGGGTTTTTGGAGAGATCTTGCAGCCACAGCCGGCGCCGTGACTGTACTGGGTGAGACGAACCGGATCGTTCATGGGGAGCCCCTGAGTATCAAGGCGCCGAAGTCTAACAGAGCCGGGGGGTATGCGAATTGAGTGGCGGATGGTTGGGGCCTGGAAATGCAAATCCCTGTAGGAGCCAACTTGTTGGCGAGACGGGCAATGCGGTGTGTCAGGCAAACCTTCTCGCGAACAAGTTCGCTCCTACAGGGTTTGTGTTCGGCTCAGATTGCTGGACCGAGCTGATCCGCTCCCACGGGGTTTGTGTAGGGCGAACCATCGAGACATCTGGTGAATCACGACTGCGACTTGATCAACGACTCCAGCGACGCATCGAACTGCTGCAGCGCGTTGATCTGCACGGCGCGTTGCTGGTCGATGTCGGCAGCGATTTCCGGGGCGCGTTTGGTGTGGGCCCAGATCGGCGACAGGGACTTGGCATCGCTGCCCTGAGCCTTGCCTATGTAGTTGAAATCGCCGTCGAAGAACTCAGCGGTGATGCTCGCCTGCATGTCCGAACTGCGCTCGGTGATCAGCTTGCTGCGGGTGTCGAGCAGCACGATGACGTCAGGCCGCGCTGCCAGTACCGAATCCAGGTTTTCGTAGAAATTTACCGTGGCGAACTGCTTTTCCAGCGACTCGGCAAACCAGTTGATCGCCAGTTCCGGATCGGAGCTCTTCACGTAGGCTTCGGTGATGCGGCTGTCCGTGAGCTTCGCAGCCAGGCCGGTTTGCGCGCTGGCGTTGTAGCTTTCCATGTACTTGAGGTTGGCGACGGTGTTTTCTGTGAAGATCACACCCACGGTCTGGGTGTGTTTCAGCGCAACACTGGAAGTCACGGCGGATGCGTGGAAGGTTCCCATCTGTGCATCTGAGTAACGCGGAGCGCCAGGCACGGAACAGCCTGCCAATGCAGCGACAAAGGTAATAAGGGCAACGATTCGAAGGTTCATGAGGGGTGCTCCGCAGAGGCTCGGTTGACGTGGCGTCATCCTGAGCCTTTGCGGAGAAAAGCAGAATTTCCGATTATCAATGTTCGGTATCGAGCGCAGCAATAATAGCCCGCGCCCATCGACGCCTTACATCATCGGCGAGACCATGCTCACCACGCGCAACGCCAGGCCTTCGTAAGCATCCAGGGTAATGGTGAACTCGCCCTCTTCGGTCAGGTCGCCCTCCACCCGCTCGTTGATGATATCCACCACCGGGCCCGGCGCGATGCCTGGCAAATGCAGTGTTTCAACGATGGATTCAGCACTGAAGTTCAGCGCTGTGATCTGGATGCCTTTGCCCGCAGGCAGCTCGTGGACCATGATCAGCAGGCCCGGATGTTCGACGTCCGGAATCAGAATCTGGCGGCTGGCGGCGATGTCATAGGCGCGGCGCACCGACAGGATTTTCTTCAGCTGCGAAGCGAAGGAATCCGGGCGCTGCAACTGCTCAGGCAAGCTGCCGTACAACGTTTTCGGTCGCGGCATGCCACCGGCCGAGAACTCTGCCTCGGGGTCGATGCCCACCAGATCGTAGGCGCCGCGATGAATCCAGCGGGTGTCACCGTCTTCCATCAGGTGCGCCACCTGTTCAGCCGGCAGCGGCAAGGCGCCGACGAGATCCCAACCGGACAACGCGAACACCCCCGGCTGCATGGCGTTGAACATCACCAACAGCAAGTGAATGTGCTGAATCTTCAGCACGTCTTCGTCGGTAATGGTATCCAGATCACGAATACCCAAAGCGGCAGTGATGATGCTGGCGGTGGTGCAGGACACGCCGTTGGTCACGAATTTCAGGTTGTACGGCGCGTGTTCACCGGCCAGGTGCTCGTACATCTCTTCACGGATGTGCTCACGCAAGATATTGCCGGGGAAGGTCTGACCCATGTACAGGTATTGGTCGTGGGCGTGCAGCGTCCAGAAATGCACCAGTTCAAGGGTCAGCTCATCATGGTTTTGCAGGGCGTGGATCAACGACGCCGGATCGATACCGAACTCGTGCACCTGACGCAGCATCAAGCGCAGAAACTCGGTGCGCCCGGTCAGCAGCGCATGCTGGTACGCGGGGCGAGTGATGAAGTCGTAAGACAGATCCGCGCCGCCGTGGGACATCGCGGCGATGTCGTCGATGGTCAGGTTCAGCTCCTGAAAGCTGAAACCGCCGGCCTTGCGAATGGCGCCAGCCAGTAACTGGTTGCCGGTGATCGACAGTGGGTGACTCTCGGACCACGCGGTGCCATCAGCCTTGCGCTCGACGCCGAGAAAGCCGTTGGCATCCAGACGCAACACCCGCGCGCCCATGACATCGATTGCATGCAGGGCGTCGCCGATGATCATCTGTTGCGCGGCGAAGCTTGGGTCCAGCCAGTTCAGCGACGGCTGGCCTTCCTTGAAGTAATGCAGATAAACCCAGCGGCGTGGCTTGCCATCGACGCCGACCACCACATCGGTTGCACTCCAGTCGGTTTCCTTGACGCCGGGTTCGAAGAAGATCACCCGTTGCAACTGGCCGACGATGTAGTGCTTGTCCCGCAGAATGTCCACGGTAGCTGGCGGCAGGTTGACCGCATCGCGGCCTTTGGCAACGTCTGGCAGCAGCGACCAGTCTTCTTCGCGGATCTCCACCATGTGGTACAGGCCCGGATATTCCTCGTAAGCCATTTCGGCCAGACGGAAGTCCGCGCCCTTGCCGGTGTGGGACGGAATCACGTCGTCGACGATGATCGCGTTGTGGGCGGCAGCGATGCGGCTCAAGCCCAGAAATTGCGCGTCAGTGCCCAGTTCCGGGTCGACTTCGAAGCTGATGCGGTCGAAGTTGCCGTCGATACTCGGAGTGCGTTGCTTGCCTTTCAGACCGCCGGAGGTTTTCAACGGGCCGTTGTGGATGCCCTGGATGCCGATGTCGGACAAGGCATGCCACAAGGTTTCATCGCCCAGGGCTTCAAGCACCGAGCCGCCTTCGCGAGTGATGATCGATGCCGGATACGCCGTGAACCACACCGATGCGATGGCCGAGGCGTCGCGAGGTCGGGCTTGTGCGTAGGGTCTCTGCCACAAACGGCCCTGGCCGCCATAGAGTTTTGCGCGCTGTTGTGCGGCGTTGAGCATCGATTGCTCAACCAGCCAGTCCACGTATTGCTTGTCCGGGGTCGTCATAAATTTCAGTCGTCCTGTGCGCTCGAATGCTTAAGGGTATGAGCGCGGCGGACCGGAAACGTTGCATGACGAAGTGATTTAGCCCCCCGCACGCAGGTTCTGTAGGAGCCAACTTGTTGGCGAGGTAGACGCTGCGGTGTATCAGGCACATCGTCTCGCGAACAAGTTCGCTCCTACAGGTTTTGAGTTCGGTGCAGATTGCTGGACCGACTCGGCTCCCACGGGGGTTGTGTTGGGCGAACCACCGCAGATACCTGTAGGAGCCAACTTGTTGGCGAGCCAGACGCTGCGGTCTATCAGGCACATCGTCTCGCGAACAAGTTCGCTCCTACAGGTTTTGAGTTCGGCGCAGACTGCTGGACCGACTCGGCTCCCACGGGGATTGTGTTGGGCGAACCACCGCAGATACCTGTAGGAGCCAACTTGTTGGCGAGGTAGACGCTGCGGTGTATCAGGCACATCGTCTCGCGAACAAGTTCGCTCCTA
>NZ_JBSKHW010000024.1:53727-66212 GCF_057128765.1 Pseudomonas corni | reverse complement strand
CGAACTTGTTCGCGAGGCGTCTGGCCTGATACACCGCATCGCCTGTCTCGCCAACAAGTTGTCTCCTACAGAGGCAGCTACGCCTGACACATCGCGAAGGTTCGCCATTCTGTAGGAGCGAACTTGTTCGCGAGGCGTCTGGCCTGATACACCGCATCGCCTGTCTCGCCAACAAGTTGTCTCCTACAGAGGCAGTTCCGCGTGACACACCGCGAAGGGTCGCCATTCTGTAGGAGCGAACTTGTTCGCGAGGCGTATTGGCTGACCCACTACCAATCGCGTCTTGCCAACAAGTTGGCTCCTACAGACGTCTTTGATTACATCAAGGTAATCGGGTAGTCGACGATCAGACGGAATTCGCTCAGATCGCCTTCGCCCTGATCGGCGTTAGCGTTGTGGAACGCCTGACGGATACGGAATGAGAGATCCTTCGCCGGACCGGTCTGCACTACGTACTTGGCTTCGACGTCGATTTCGTGGTGCTTGCCGTCTTCGCCATACAGACCCGCATACGCGCTGTTGGTCGGCGTCTTGGTGCCATCGATGTTGGAACCGTTCAGGTAACGGGTCATGAAACTCAGACCGGGAACGCCATAGGAGGCCATGTTCAGGTCGTAGCGCACGCCGAAAGAACGCTCGTTGGGGGCGTTGAAGTCAGACCACTGAACCGAGTTGTTGAGGAAGATCGAATCACCGCCTTCGCCGCCGCCGTTATTGCCGGTGCCCAGATAGTCGAATGGAGTATCGCCATCAACTTTCTGGAACGACAACGTCACGGTGTGCGCAGCCAGGAACGAATAAGCCACTGCGGCCGAATACGTGGTGTTATTGATTGACCCAGCCTTGGCCTGGCCTTCGTCAAGAGTGCGGTACAAGTTGAAATCAAAGTTCAGCGACTGGTCGTCAGTCAGCGCAAGTGTGTAGTTAGTGTTGGCATAGTACTGGCGCCATACATCTTCAAATTCCGAACCATAAAGTGTCGCGGTCCAGTTAGGGGTAATCGAATATTTACCGCCAGCGAATGTCGCGCTGTCAGCAGTAACACCGGCGTAAGTGGCGAAGATGTCATGGCTATGGTTGCTGGTCAGACCGCTGTCGGCGCTGGTGTAACGACCGGCTTCCAGATCAAGGCCTTCGAATTCGCTGCTGTTCAAGTTGAAACCGGTAGCGGTTTGCGGCAGCAAGCGGCTACCGCCGACGGCGAAGACAGGGGCTGTAGGTTGCATATTGCCGTACTTGAGCATGGTCTTGGAGATACGCATTTTCACGTCGCCACCGATCGAGCCGTAGCTGTCCTGGGGATCGCCGTTGTCATCACGGGGCAAGTTGCCGGTGCCGCCGTATTTGTTCGTGGCATCGAGTTTCAGGCCGCCGTTCGCATAAGCGTCCACGCCGAACCCGACAGTGCCTTGAGTGAAGCCAGAGCTGAAATTGGTTTGAATGCCCTGGGTCCAGTCGCGGTTATCGACACCGCCACTCTGGCGGTTGCGGTTGAAGTAATAGTTGCGCAACAGTGCAGTGGCGCTGGCGTCTTCGATGAATCCTTTCGCATCGGCTTGATTAGTAACCGTCTCGGCAAATGCCATTTGCGTGACTGCCGACGAGACGGCAAGTGCAATGGCGCTCCAATGCTTTACATTCATTTCTTTCATTCCCCTGGATTTTTTAGACGCCCAAAACAGAGCCCACACCGAGATGTTCGGCATGAGTGAGTTCGTCGGTATTACGGGCGCGAAACGGCAGTTTTAGCGAAAGCTTTATTCAATATCGGTATCACGGTCGCATGTTGTATGTGGGCGCCGGAGCTCAGGTGTTTCCGCAGTTGAGCCCCGTCCATGCGTGCCGTCTTTGTATCACGTCAGCTGTCCCAGAGAAGTCAAAAAGTGCCGTTAGTTTGGTTAAAAATGTTTAACCAAGCTCAGGAAGATATCAGTGATAGCGTTGTGGCTAATTGAGACTCTCATCGCTCAATTTGCTCTGATAAATACTTGCCGCCACTGACTTCAGTGGCGGTTTTTTTTTGCGCGAATTGATGGGGATTGGGCTTGGAGCGAGGAGGGTTCAGCGAGTCATTTTGGCCAACAGCATCGCTTTGACCTCGGGCCATTCGGTGTCGATGATGCTGAAACGTACGGAGTTGCGCCTGCGACCGTCGGGCATGATGCGTTCGTGGCGCACGATACCTTCCTGCGTTGCACCAATACGCAGAATCGCCGCGCGGGATTTCTCGTTCAGCTCGTCAGTGGTGAATTGCACGCGCACGCAGTTCATGGTTTCGAACGCATAGCTCAGCAGCAGGTATTTCATTTCGGTGTTAACACCTGAACGCTGGACCGACTGGCCGAGCCAGGTGTGGCCGATTTCCAGCTTGCGGTTGCTGCGGTCGATTTTCCAGAAACGGGTGCTGCCCACCACCAGGCCAGTCTCGCGCTGAACGATCGCAAACGGCATCACCGTCCCCGCTTGTCGGCCTTCCAGTGCCTTGGCCATATACGCCTGGATCGAGTCAGGCCCCGGAATGACCGTGACCTTCATGTTCCACAATTGCCCGTCCTGCGCCGCCTGCACCAGTGGTGCGGCATGTTCGGCCTGAAGCGGGTGCAGCTCGACGGTGTTGCCTTTCAGCACGATCTGTTCGATGTCCACGGTGTCAGCGCTCACAACATTCAGTGATCAGGGAGTGGCGGGTTTTTCGACGTTGGGCAATGGCGTGCCTTTGGGCCAGAGCATCCAGATTTGCCCTTGCTGCTTCATGTTGCCTGCCAGGTCGCCTGCTGCATCGCCAGTGCCCCAGAACATGTCGGCACGCACTTCACCGGCAATTGCGCCGCCGGTGTCTTGTGCGGCGACCGGACGGGTGAGCGGCGTGCCGTCGGGTCTGGACGACGACAGCCACAACAGGCTGCCCAGCGGAATGACTTTGCGGTCAATCGCCACGCTGTAACCGGCAGTCAGCGGCACATTGAGCGAGCCGCGTGGGCCTTCGTCACTGTCCGGACGCAGAGTGAAGAACACATAGCTGGGGTTGCTGCCCAGCAGTTCAGGCACTTTGTCCGGGTTAGCCACGGCCCAGGCCTTGATCTTGCCCATGGACACTTCGTCTTTCTTCAACTGGCCTTGTTCCACCAGCCAGCGGCCAATCGGTTTGTACGGATGGCCGTTCTGGTCGGCGTAGGCGATGCGCAACTGGCGACCGTTTTCCAGCTGCACCCGGCCCGAGCCCTGAATCTGCAGGAATTGCAGGTCCATCGGATAGCTCAGCCAGGCCAGTACCGGGGCGTTGACGCCTTTCTCGCCGATGGTCGCGGCGTCGTCGTAAGGCCGCAGGATTCGGCCGTCGAGGCGTCCGCGCAGGCGTTTGCCTTTGAGTTCGGGATAGATGCTGTCGAGATTGACCACGATCAGGTCATCCGGCACGCCATAGATCGGCACCGGATGCTCGTCGTTACGCTGTTCGCTGCCTTTATAGATGGGCTCGTAGTAGCCGGTGATCAGACCGTTTGCCCCGTGTTCAGAGGAGCGCAGGCTGTAGACCTGGAGTTGGGTTTTGAGGAAGTCGCGAACCGCCAGCGGATCAAGCGGAACCTGCGCCGCCGCCGCGCAGGTCGCGCCCCAGACTTTGTCCTTGGCCAGACGCTTGCACGCGGAGAACCAGCTGCTGTAACCGGCGAGCAGGTCCTCGTCGCTGACAGCGGGCAATTTGTCCCACTCCACGCTGACGTAGGTGGTCACTTCAGACGGTTTGGGTTTTGGTCCGCCGCCGTCACAGGCAGCGAGGAGGGCGATCAGCGGGGCGACGCAAAAAACGAATCGGCGCCAGTGCAGGCTTGGCTTCATCACGCAGGACAGTTCCTGAAAGTAAATCGAGGCCGGTAGCTTGGTGAAAGAGCGCGGTGACGTCAAATCAAGAAGCGAAGACAGCTCGTAGTTGAGGTCCATCAGATGTACCGCTTCGCAGCCTCGCGCTGCTGGTCAGCTCCTACAGGATTTGCGTCGAACTCAAAACTCAACAACACCAAACGTGCTGTAGGAGCGCGCTTGCCCGCGATATAGGCGTGTACAGCCACTACAGTTCCGGCGCTTGGCAATCAGTCTTCGCGGGCAAGCGCGCTCCTACAGTGGAGTTGAGGCGCTGCCGGAATCCCGATTTGGGGCGAACCCTGTGGGAGCGGACCTGTCCGCAAAGAGGCCGGTGCATCAGCTATAAATCTGTCCCCTGAAACACCGTCTTCGCGAACAGGTTCGCTCCCACACTGGATCTGAGGTGCAGCGGATTTTGCCGGTCAGTTTTTCCAACAGGACCCGAGTTCAAGTGGTGGTACGACGACCCTTCATCGGCTCGCTTAAACCTCGGCATTTTTATGTCGATAGCCCGTAAACGGTATACAAAACAACAATTCACGGGACCTTGGGGAAAGCGATGTTTAAAACGGTGCAGGCGCGCTACACAGTTATTTTTGTGGTCTTGATGGGCGCGATCGCGGTGATCACGGAACAAGGCATCGAACGCTTCGTCACGCCCAAGGTTCGCGCCTCGGAAGAGCAGGTGGTGCTGGATAAGGTCGATCAGATCGGCACTCGCATTCTGAGTGATCTGGCGCGTGTCGAAGCCCAGTCCAGAGCCATCACACAAGCGGTGCCGCTGCTCGATAGCGATGCCATTGATAAGGTCCTGCCGGGTCTGGTCGATCAGTATGGCGACGCCAAAGTCTTCGGGGGCGGCGTATGGCCGATGCCGGACAAGCGCACCCCAGGGCGCAACAAACACAGCAGTTTCTTCCATCGTGACGGCAGCGGGCAGTTGGTGGTCAGCACCTACTGGAACTCTGACCCTGCGCCCAACTACTGGGAGCAGCCCTGGCACAAGGCCGGGCAGAACGCGCCCAAAGGCAAATGCGCGTGGGCCGCAGCCTATCAAGATGAAGCTAGCCCGCAGCCGCGCACCAACTGCGCCATGGGCATCTACAAGGACGGCGCGTTGTACGGCGTGTCGACCATCGACGTCACGCTGGGCTTCTTCAACGGCCTGATTCAGGAGAAAGAGAAGGACATCAACGGTCAGGTCATGATCGTCGAGCGCGACGGCAAGATTCTCACCAACCAGAGCCGCATTCCCGGCGAAATCATCCTCAAGAACATCTCGGGTTTCAGCAGTCAGTCGATCTTCGCCAAAGAGATTCAGGACGGCCTGAGCCGAGTGTCCGGCGAGGCGGTTTATACCCGCGAGTACGAAGATCCGGCGCTGGGCGACCTGACCTTTTTCCTGCGTCCGGTAGTCGGCACCCCGTGGATGATCGCCACCTCGCTGCCGACCTCGATGCTCACCGCGCGCAGCGACGAGGTACTAAAAACCCTGGGCATGCTGCAGATTCCGCTGGTGCTGCTGTTGATGGCCATCCTGGGTTTTGCCTTCCACCGGTTGATGGGGCGCCTGACAGTATTGCGCACCAACATCGATTCGCTGTCTTCGGGCGATGCCGACTTGACCAAGCGGATTCCGATCCACGGCGAGGACGAACTCGACGCCGTTGGCCAGTCGGTCAACCGTTTCATCGCCTACCAGCAGAGCATGATCGTCGACGTGCGGGCTGGCACCGAGCAGATTTCCCTGGGGCTGGGCCAATTGCAGGATCAGTCGCGCAACATCAATCAGATCCTCAATCGACATGCGTCGGAAACCGATCAGGCCGTCACCGCCATCAACGAAATGAGCGCCACCGCCGACAGCGTCGCCCAGAGCGCCAATGAAACCGCCGGTTTCACCCAGTCCGCCAACGACGCCGCGCAGCGCTCCCGCGACACCGTGGAGCAGGCTTCGGTCAGCGTATTGGCGTTGGTCGCCGAGGTAGAAGACGCGACCCAATACGTTCAGGAGATGCAGGTCGATGCCAAACGCATCACCGATGTGCTGGGCGTGATCGGCGGGATCGCGCAACAGACCAACCTGTTGGCGCTTAACGCCGCCATCGAAGCGGCCCGTGCCGGTGAACAGGGCAGAGGCTTTGCCGTCGTCGCCGACGAAGTCCGCGCATTGGCGGGTCGGACCCAGCAAAGCACCTCGGAAATCAACGAAATGCTCAGCCGTCTGGAGCAGGGCGTCAGCACGGCAGTCGGTGCCATGGAGAAGACCAAAGTCAGCTGCCAGTCAACCGCCGACCGCACCTCAAGGGTCAACGAGGGCCTGGACGGCATGGCCAGCTCGGTGCTGCGCATCCACGACCTCAGCGCCCACATCGCCACCGCCGCCGAGCAACAAAGCGCGGTCACCGAAGAGATCAATCAGAACATGGTCGCGATCCGGCACATGGTCGGTGAACTGGTCGGTTGCGGCCAGCAGACCGACACCAGCGTCGAAGCGCTGATGGTGTCCAACGAACGGCTGGTGGCGATGATCAATCGGTTCAAGGTGAGCTGATTGGCGCCGTTTGCTCATGACTAGCAATGCGCCTTGCCCGTATGTCAGCGGGCAAGGCGTTTGAGGAACAGACGGTTTTCATGGGTTTCGTTGTTGAAGCAATAGGACGAGACGCCAGCATCTTCATAATTTTGGCGTGGATAAAACGCCAACGCGCGGGCATTGCCCACCCAGACCGTGAGCCACAAGGCAGATGCACCCAGTTCGCGCACCAGCTCCTCCGAGCATGCGAGCAATTGACTGCCGATGCCTTTTCCGGCAAAGCGCTCCTGCACGTATAGACGCTCCAGTTCGGCGCTGCTATCACCGGGAATTTTGGGGTTATCGACGCCGTTGCGAATCTGCGCAAAACCCACAAGGTGCCCCGCACGCTCGGCCACGATCACCGACACGTCTGGATGGGTAAGGGTGGCGTTGATCGCCGCAGGCGCAAAATGGTCTAGCACCTCTTGGGCCAGAGCAGGGCGAATGCCTTCTGTGGCGTATGTGTCGAGCCACACTTGCGTACCCAACGCGCCGATACACAAAGCGTCGTCTGCGGTTGCCAGTCGATAGGACAGCGCAGTATTCATTGCCAATTACCGACAACTGCGATCACGAAATCTCCCCGCGTATGTACTGCTCCATGGTCTTGATCAGCTCGGCCTGTTCGGCGATGGCTTCTTTGACCAGGTCGCCGATGGACAGCAGGCCGATCAGTTTGCCTTCGTCGACCACGGGCAAGTGACGCAGGCGCATGTCGGTCATGATGCTCATGCAGGTGTCGAGGGTGTGTTGAGTATCAACCGTGCGCACTTCGCGGGTCATGATGTCGCGAACTGGCGTGCCGATGGACGACAAGCCCTTGAGCACCAGCTTGCGGGCGTAGTCGCGTTCACTGAGGATGCCAACCACCCGGCCTTCGCTGATCACCGGCACCGCACCTATGTTTTTGTCAGCCATGAGCTTGAGGGCGTCGATGACCATGTGCTCGGGCGATACGGTGTGCACTTCCCCGTGGTGATGGGCTTTGAGCTTGAGTAGTTCGGCTACGGTCTTCATGGTGGCCTCTCCGGCGCTTATTCGTCAGGGCGGCCTCGTACGCAGGTCAGGCCGTGCATAGAGAATCGTAGAGAGATGGCAATCCGGCAAGTGTGAAAGCGGCGTTCGGGTGAATCAAAAGCGCCAGAGTGTCCACCGGCGCTTATCTGTTGCGGGTTAAATCGGCTTGCGACCGGTGCGACGCGGTCGTGAAACCACCGACTCAATATTCTTGCGGCCAATCAGCAAAGGGCTTTTGGCCTTGCGCGATGACGGTTCTTGCCCCAGCCATTTGTACATCACCAGGCAATCCACCAAACCGAGTTTTGCGTGTCGATAGGCGCGGGGCAGGCGACCGACTACGTCAAAGCCAAGCTTTTGCCACAGGGCGATGGCCACTTCGTTGGTGGCGACCACTGAGTTGAACTGCATGGCCTCAAACCCTTCGTCCAGTGCCAGTTGTTGCGAGTGCTCGCACATCAGTCGGGCAACGCCGCGTCCGCGTGCTGCCGGTGTGACCATGTAGCCGCAATTGCTGACATGGCTGCCGGGCCCGGCGGCGTTGGCCTTGAGGTAGTAACTGCCAAGCAACACGCCGTCTTCTTCGGCGATCAAGGTGCGCAGCGGGTACTCCAGCCACAGATGCTGCGCTTGATCGCGGGTCAGATCGGGATCGTAGGCGTAGGTTTCCTGCGCTAAGACCACGGCCTGGAAAGTCGGCCAGAATGCCTCGAAATCATCAAGGGTCATGGGGCGGATGGTGATCATGGGTAATCCGGCTAAGAGGTAACACTGTAGGAGCGCGCTTGCCCGCGATGGCGATCTGTCGGCGACATTGATGTCGACAGGCAAACCGTCTTCGCGGGCAAGCGCGCTCCTACAGATGAGGGGGCTGCTTTACGAAACCACCCGATAACAAGGCTCGTACGCCGCGCCGCCGGGCAGTTTCATCCGGTGCTGTTCGACGAACGCTTGCAGCAGTTTATCCAGCGGCTGCATCACAGCGGCATCGCCGTGGATTTCATACGGGCCGTGCTCTTCGATCAGGCGGATGCCCTTGTCCTTGACGTTACCGGCAACGATCCCGGAGAACGCGCGACGCAGATTGGCGGCCAGTTCGTGGGGCGGCAGGTCACGGCGCAATTGCAGGGCAGCCATGTTGGCGTGGGTCGGATCGAATGGGCGTTGGAAGCCTTCTTCGATCTTCAGCAGCCAGTTGAAGTGGAACGCGTCGTTGCGCTCGCGGCGGAACTGGCGCACGGCTTTCAAACCCTCGGTCATCTGCCGCGCCACCTGGGCCGGGTCGTCGATGATGATTTCGTAATGACGCTGGGCTTCTTCGCCCAACGTTGCGCCAACGAAGGCGTGCAGCTGCTGCAGATACGGCGCGGTGCTTTTCGGGCCCGTGAGGATCACCGGGAACGGCAACCCCTGGTTGTCCGGGTGCATCAGGATGCCCAGCAGGTACAGAAATTCTTCCGCAGTGCCTGCGCCGCCCGGAAAAATGATGATGCCGTGGCCGACGCGCACGAAGGCTTCCAGACGCTTTTCGATGTCCGGCAGGATCACCAGCTCATTGACGATCGGGTTAGGCGCTTCGGCAGCGATGATGCCCGGTTCCGTCAGACCCAGGTAACGGCCGCCGTTGATCCGCTGTTTGGCGTGGGCAATGGTCGCGCCCTTCATCGGGCCCTTCATCACGCCGGGGCCGCAGCCGGTGCAGATGTCCAGCTTGCGCAGGCCCAGTTCGTGGCCGACTTTCTTGGTGTATTTGTATTCTTCGGTGTTGATCGAGTGACCGCCCCAGCAGACCACCATTTTCGGCTCGACACCGGCGCGCAGGGTGCGGGCGTTGCGCAAAAGATGAAAGACGTAGTCGGTGATGCCTTGGGAGGTGCTCAGGTCGATGCGCTGGCTGTCCAGCTCGCTTTCGGTGTAGACGATGTCGCGCAGGGCGCTGAACAGCATCTCCCGGGTGCTGGCGATCATTTCGCCGTCAACGAACGCGTCAGCCGGGGCGTTGAGCAGTTCGAGGCGCACGCCGCGATCCTGCTGGTGGATGCGCACTTCAAAGTCCGCGTACGCCTCAAGGATGGTCTTGGCGTTATCGACATGGGCGCCGGTGTTGAGGATGGCCAGCGCGCACTGGCGGAACAGGCTGTAGATGCTGCCCGAACCGGCCTCGCTCAGTTGGTGTACTTCTCGTTGGGACAGTGTTTCGAGGCTGCCTTTTGGGCTGACCGATGCATTGATTACGTGTCTTGAAGCCATTCTAAATTCCCTGAAAGCAATACCACCTGGCCGGCAGTGGCGGGTGGCGGTGAAACAGTGAGTGCTCGCGGCCCTCACGCATGACTGGCATTTTCTACGGCGTTTGGTGGGGAAAGCAAACCCCGCGTTGGAAAAGACTTCAGCTGATGCCTCCAACCTCACCTCTAGGAGCGCGCTTGCCCGCGATGGCGGTGTGCCTGTTACGCAAGCGTCGTTTGACTCAACGCCATCGCGGGCAAGCGCGCTCCTACAAGCAGGTGTTCCCTCTGCGGTCGTGGGTGAGGGAAACCGGACACGGTCTCTTCACTGGAACCGTCGCCCGCAAGGCGTTAATGTGGCGCGGTCAAGCGAGTCGTCCCGGACGTTTATGAGTGACTGTTATCCGATGATGTTCAATTTCGCCGTTTTTATCGCCACCCTGGTTGCTATGGAGGGCGTTGGCTATCTGGCACACAAGTACGTCATGCACGGCTGGGGCTGGTGGCTGCATCGCTCCCATCATGAAGAACAGCTCGGCGCGCTGGAAACCAACGACGTATACCTGGTGGTGCTTGCCGCCGTCGCGATCAGCTTGATCGTACTCGGCATGAACGGCCATGACCCGCTGCAATGGGTGGGCAGCGGGGTGGCAGCATTCGGGCTTATTTACGTTGTGGTCCATGACGGCATCGTCCATCGTCACTGGCCAATCCGGCCCAAACCGCGTAATCGCTATCTGCGGCGCCTTTACCACGCGCATTTGATGCATCACGCGGTCAAAGGTCGGCAAAACAGTGTCTCGTTTGGATTTCTCTACGCGCCGCCCACCGCGACGCTCAAACAGCAACTGCGCGACACGCGTCATCGTCCTGTTGAGCAGGAAGATGAGGGTATCGCCGGTCTGCAACTGGACGCCGACCGCAGCAGCCGCGCTTGACGGTCCTGCGGCCATTCACCTTGCACTCACAGGAGTTATGTCATGGATTTCGGAATTTCAGGACGTTGGGCGGTTGTCTGCGCGGCCAGCAAGGGACTTGGCCTGGGCTGCGCGAAAGCCTTGGCCAGCGAAGGTGTGAATCTGGTAATCAATGCTCGCGGCGAAGAGGCGCTTGAGCAGGCCGCCACGCAATTGCGGACCTTGGCGCCGGGCATCGAGGTGCGCACGGTGGCGGGGGATATCAGCCAGCCTGAGGTGCGCGAGCGAGTGCTGGCGGCCTGTCCGCAGGTCGATATTCTGGTGAACAACGCCGGTGGACCACCGCCAGGGGATTTCCGCGACTGGCAGCGCGAGGACTGGATCAAGGCGCTGGACGCCAACATGCTGACCCCGATCGAGCTGATCAAGGCCTGCGTCGATGGCATGGCAGAGCGAGGATTTGGGCGGATCGTTAACATCACTTCCGGCGCCGTCAAAGCACCGATCGATGTGCTGGGCTTGTCCAACGGAGCACGCAGCGGCCTTACCGGATTTATCGCAGGTCTTGCTCGTCAGCCGAAACTGGCGGGCAACAACGTCACTGTTAACAACCTGCTGCCGGGACCATTCGATACCGAACGACTGCAGAAGAACATCAGCCTGGCTGCGGAGAAGAGCGGTAAGTCGTTGGACAGCGTTATTGAGCAACGGCAAAAGGCTGTCCCGGCGCAGCGCTTTGGCAGTGCTGACGAGTTCGGCGCGTTTTGCGCATTCATGTGCAGCGCCCATGCCGGCTTTTTCGTCGGCCAGAACGTGCTGCTCGATGGCGGCGGCTACCCCGGCACGTTTTAAATAACCCACTCTGAAAACGAAGATGGCGCCCAATGGCGCCATTCTCGTTCTTGCAGCTTGCAGCTTGCAGCTTGCAGCTGAAGCCTGTCAGATAACCCCACACGCCATACGATCACCGCCACCACCCAGTGGCTTGGGCATATCAGAGTGGTTATCGCCGCCGACATGAATCATCAGCGCGTGGCCTTTGATTTCAGCCAATGTTTTCAAGCGCGGGGCCAGCACCGGATAAGTGGCCATGCCGTCAGCGGTGACGTAAACCGCCGGCAGATCGCCCAAGTGACCATCTGCGTAAGGGCCCAGGTGCTTGCCGGTTTTCGCAGGGTCGAAGTGGCCACCGGCGGCCAGCGCGGCGACTTTCACCCCGTCTTTGGTACCTGCGTCACAGCTGCCGTTCTCATGAACGTGGAAGCCGTGGATGCCAGCGGGCAGGGATTTGAGATTGGGGGTGAACAGAAGGCCGTAGGCTGTTTCGCTGACAGTGATCTCACCGATAGCCTTGGGCGCGCCGTCGGCGCTGACCAGATTAACGGGGACGTCAACAGACGCCGCGTGTGCGCCGAAGGAGAGGGTGCTTAGCAGGCCGAGCCACAGATAGCGTTTCATAGTTGCCTCAGGGGTTGTGTCTGGATGAGTTAGTGACCGAAGCGCGGTGACTAACGTTCATTTCTCAAGACCGAGCGTCATTTCTGAATGTTGCTCACCCCGTCCCTGGAGGACCCAACTTGTTGGCGAGAGTTGGCGAGAGGCGTAGCGCGGTGTGTCAGTTCTGCCGCCTCGCGAACAAGTTCGCTCCTACAGAGACATGCGCTGCTTTTCTGTAGGAGCCAACTTGTTGGCGAGCGGGTTTTGCGGTGGGTCGGTTCTGCCGCCTCGCGAACAAGTTCGCTCCTACAGAGACATGCGCTGCTCTTCTGTAGGAGCCAACTTTTTGGGGAGCTGGGTTTTGCGGTGTGTCAGTTCTGCCGCCTCGCGAACAAGTTCGCTCCTACAGTGGGCATGAGGTGCTGATCTGTAGGAGCCAACTTGTTG
>NZ_JBSKHW010000024.1:0-53717 GCF_057128765.1 Pseudomonas corni | reverse complement strand
GTCAGTTCTGCCGCCTCGCGAACAAGTTCGCTCCTACAGTGGGCATGAGGTGCTGATCTGTAGGAGCCAACTTGTTGGCGAGCGGGTTTTCCGGTGGGTCAGTTCTGCCGCCTCGCGAACAAGTTCGCTCCTACAGTGGGCATGAGGTGCTGATCTGTAGGAGCCAACTTGTTGGCGAGCGGGTGTTGCGGTGTGTCAGTTCTGCCGCCTCGCGAACAAGTTCGCTCCTACAGGGGCAAACCGAAACCAGCGATCACAGCGTCGCCCAGAAGTCTTCGGCAAAATCACTCAAGGCAGCGTTGGGCCGAAACAGGCGTATCTCCACAGGAATGTCCCAGAGTTCATCCAGCGCGCGAACCAATCTGCCGTCGGCGATTTCCGAGGCCGCCAGGGTGTGTGGCATCCAGGCAAAACCCTTGCCCTGTTGCGCCATCGAGAGCAACACCGCCGCCAGATGCGAGCTGAATACGGTGTGCAGGGCAGGGGCTTTGGATTCTTTTTGCAGCCGGGCCGAGACGATACGTCCCAAGCCTGATTCGGCGGTGTAGGCCAGGTGATCCAAGGCGGCACTTGGCCCTGGTATTTGTGCGTCAGGCCCGCGCAATGGCACCAACAGATCGCTCCCCACGACCCGTGACTGAAACTGATCGGCAGCAAAACGCGGCGGCACATCCGGGTGCTGGTGACACAGCAAAAACTGCACCTCGCCGTTGAGCAGCATCTGCTCGCAGACCTTCATGTTGTCCGACAGCAGCCGAACCGCCTCGATAGGCCCTGCGCGTTCGGCGGCGCGTACCCAGCCCGGAAAGAAGGTAAATGACAACGAATGAGTCGCCGCAAAGTGCAGGGTGCGCGCCTGTTTGCCCGCGACTTCCCGCGCTTCCTGACGCATTTGATACAGGCGCCGGGTCATGTCCCGCGCGTTGTCGAGCATGTGACGACCGGCATCGGTCAGGCTCGCACCCTGGGTAGTGCGCTCGAACAGATCGACGCCCACCCACGTCTCCAATGCCCGAATCCTGCGGCTGAACGCCGGTTGCGTGACGTGGCGCAACTCAGCGGCGCGGGAAAAGTTACCGCTTTCTGCCAGCGCATTGAAGTCTTCCAGCCAGAGCAATTCCATCGTGATGCCGTCCGCGCATTGGGTGCCGCGTTTTTAGCATTGGCCGCGTTCCAAGGTCCAGCCCTAGAGTGGTGCCACACGAATACGGGGTGAACCGCCGCCGTGATCAAAAACAACAATCAGCGCCACAGGAGTCATCCATGCGTATCGTCGACATCCGCGAGAAAACCGTTTCCATCGCCTCGCCGATTGCCAATGCCTACATCGATTTTTCCAAGATGACTTGCTCAGTCGTCGCCGTGATCACTGACGTAATCCGCGATGGCAAACCGGTGATTGGCTACGGTTTCAACTCCAACGGTCGTTATGGACAGGGCGCCCTGATGCGCGACCGGTTTCTCGCGCGCGTGCTGGAAGCGGATCCCGAAACCCTGATCGATCATGAAAACAACAACCTCGACCCGTTCGCCATCTGGAAAGCCCTGATGACCAACGAGAAGCCGGGCGGTCATGGTGAGCGCTCGGTTGCCGTGGGTACCATCGACATGGCGGTGTGGGACGCGGTCGCGAAGATCGAAGGCAAACCGCTGTATCGTCTGCTGGCCGATCGTTATCGCGATGGTGTGGCTGACGACAAGGTCTGGGTTTATGCGGCGGGCGGTTATTACTACCCCGGCAAGGACCAGACCAAGCTCAAGGCAGAAATGCAGAGCTATCTGGATCGTGGCTACGACGTGGTCAAGATGAAGATCGGCGCCGTGCCACTGGACGAGGACCTGCGCCGTATCGAAGCGGTGCTGGAAGTGGTCGGCGACGGTCAGCGCCTGGCGGTGGACGCCAATGGTCGTTTCGATCTCAAAACCTCGATTGCCTATGCCGAAGCGATCAAACCGTACAACCTGTTCTGGTACGAAGAGGCGGGCGATCCGCTGGATTACGCGCTGCAGGCTGAGCTGGCCAATCACTACGATTTGCCGATGGCCACCGGCGAAAACCTGTTTTCCCATCAAGACGCGCGAAACCTCATACGCCACGGCGGCATGCGTCCGGATCGCGATTTCCTGCAATTCGACTGCGCGTTGTCCTACGGGTTGGTGGAATACCTGCGCACGCTGGACGTGATGAAAGAACTGGGGTGGTCAACGCGCCGCGTGGTGCCCCACGGCGGTCACCAGATGTCGCTGAACATTGCCGCCGGTTTGCATCTTGGTGGTAATGAATCCTACCCGGACGTGTTCCAGCCGTTTGGCGGGTTCGCTGACGGGATCAAGGTCGAGAACAGCTACGTTGGCTTGCCGGACATTCCGGGCGTCGGCTTCGAAGCCAAATCCGCCCTGTATGCCGTCATGCGCGAGTTGGGGGAGGGCGCATAAGCCCAACGCCACCCCGTGTAGGAGCGCGCTTGCCCGCGATTGCAGTGTGTCTGTGTCGAATTTTACTGCCTGACACACCGTAATCGCGGGCAAGCGCGCTCCTACAAAGGGAGCGAGCGTGCTGCGCAGATATGGATTAGACGCCGAACCGGTAGGAGCGAACTTGTTCGCGAGGCGGCGTACCTGACCCACCCCGTCGACAGCCTCGCCAACAAGTTGGCTCCTACAGAGTGCGCGCACCGTTCATCCGCTTTTGCGCCAGGGCGGTCAGAATCTAATGCGATTTGTGCCGCGCCGCGACTCCGCTTCTGCCCGCAGGGCGTAGGAGCCTTGCTTGCAGGCGATGGGCTGGGGACCAGCCCCAAGGCAGTCATCTGGGTAGGTCAGGTAAACCGAATGCTCAGGTTTTGCTGCCGGTTCCCGGCAGATCGTCAGCAAGCTGGACTCCTACGGCCTCCGGCCAGAATCAAAAGCAATTTGTCACCCCAGGGATGTGGCCAGAATCAAAAGCATTCGTCACTCCAGGGATGTGGCCAGAATCAAATGCGATTTGTGCCGCGCCGCGATTCCGCTTCTGCCCGCAGGGCGTAGGAGCCTTGCTTGCAGGCGATGGGCTGGGGACCAGCCCCAGGGCAGTCATCTCGGTAGCTCAGATAAACCGAATGTTCAGGCTTTGCTGCCGGTTCCCGGCAGATCGTCAGCAAGCTGGACTCCTACGGCCTCCGGCCAGAATCAAAAGCAATTCGTCACCCCAGGGATGTGGCCAGAATCAAAAGCAATTCGTCACTCCAGGGATGTGGCCAGAATCAAAAGCAATTCGTCACTCCAGGGATGCGGCCAGAATCAAGAGCAATTCGTCACCACAGGGATGTGGCCAGAATCAAATGCGATTTGTCCCCACAGGATGCGGCCAGAATCACAAGCAAATCCGCTCTGCTATAGCCCGCGAGGTTTGGCCCGCTGTTGGAGAAACCCCAACAGCGTGCGGGCGGAGGCGGGGACGTTTTGATCGTCGAAGGTCACGCAAATACCGCTGCGCTCGTCTTCGATGGTGATCTCGTACTGCCGGGCGTCCCGCGTCTGTTCCGACACCCAGCGGTGAGATTTCACCAGCCCGCTTTCCTGCACCAGGCGCCTGAGTTGCTCAGCGTCTGGCGCTTCCAGGTCCGCGGTATTGACTTCGCAACCGCGAATCGCCCCGGCGAACCCGCCTGATTGCACGAAGCAGACTTTCATCGTTGCGCACCTCTTGGTGTTGATTGCCTGTGGCTCAAACCGTGATGCCGACGTTCTTCCACGCTGCTTTCACTGCGCGTTTTGCGGCAGCGCCATAGCTGGCGTTACCTGCCACTTGTACGCTGATCCGTGCGCAGTCGGCAAACTCGCTGTCGCTGTCGCTGTGCAGCTGCAATAGCGTTTCATACCAGATCCTGCCGGCCACCTCCCACGCATTCCCGCCCAAGGCCAGTGCGGTCAGCACGAAGGCGCGGTTGGGAATGCCCGAGTTGATGTGCACGCCGCCGTTGTCCTTCGGCCCTACGTACAAGTCCTTCATGGTCGCCGGTTGTGGATCGTCGCCCAGATCCGGGTCATCCCTGTAGGCGGTGCCGGGGTGCTGCATATCGCGAATGCCCCGACGGGTCGGCGCGGGCACCAGCAGTTCCTTGCCGATCACCCAGTCCGCTTGTTCAACGCTGATGCCTTCTTTCCATTGCCTTACGAGAATCCCGAACACGTCAGCGAAATGTTCGTTCAGTGCCCCGGACTGGCCCTGATAGGTCAGGTTGCTGGTGAACGATTGCACGCCATGGGTCAACTCATGACCGATGACTTCTAGGCTACGGGTAAATCGCTGAAACACTACGCCATCCCCATCGCCATAAGCCATCTGTTGACCGTTCCAGAACGCGTTGTTCAGCGGTACGAAGGCGCCGCTGAAATCCACCTCGGCCACATGCACCGTGCTGACCAGGCTCATGCCTTTGTTGTCTAGCGAGTTGCGGTGAAACAATTGCTCATAGAAATCATAGACGTCGCCAGCACCGTCATACGCTTCGTCAATGGCCTCATCGCCATGACTTTTTTGCCCTTCGCTGCGCACCAATGAGCCGGGGAGGGTGTTGGTGCCTTTGGCGTCATAGACCAGCCGATGCTTCTTGCCGTCGGGTGATTTGTTGGCCATCAGACTCGGCATAGCCTGGGCAGAGGCACGCAGGGCGCGGAACGTAGAGCCGGTTGAGAGGTTGGCGATGGCCAGCGCGCGGACTTGTTGATGAGGCGATTGCGCCAGGTGTTCCATGATGTAAGGCGGGATGAAGCACTGCAGTGGATGACGAGTGCACATGATCGTTCTCCCTGAATGGCATCGGATGTCGTCTGTCATTGGTTTGGGCAGCGCAACAGGCGTCGGTGTTCCTTCGGGTGGTAGACTCCCGCCACTTCAGACGAGGAGCTAAGACGTGCGCAAGATGGTCATGATAGTCGCTGTAATGATGCTGGCAGGTTGCGACGGCGGTAAGCCGGCCGAGCCTGCGAAAGTCTCCAGCCAGCCGCCCGCTGCACAGGCAGCGCCGAGCGCAACACCGCAATGGACCATTCAGGTCAATTTGAAAGAAGCGTTGAGCGACATGGCTTATTGGCTGGTCGAGCACCACTACCCCTCGTACGTGGTCAAGATCGACGGCAAGGAAACCATCATGATCGGCCCGTTCAAGTCCCAGGCCGATGCTGAAAAAGCCAAGACCGACATCGATGCGGCCATGGCCAAGGCTCACCGTTGGTCGCAGCTGGAAATCATCGCGCCCAAGGCCTGACGGGTTGCGCGGGTGCTGACAGCGATGTCGCGCGACACTTGAGCCCGGTTGTGCCACCCTCGATTCACGTACCGAATCATCGTGTGCGTGAATGAGGAAATCGCCGTTATGGACGAGATTCAACGCCTGGGCGAATTGTTGATCGCCAATCAACGCCACGAACAAGAAAAGCACGAGCGCTTTCACGCCGACATCGCGCGCTGGGGAGCCAGCATTCTGGCGTTGTACGGGCAAATCGAGCAGTGGCTCAAGCCGCTGGTTGACGCAGGCCATATCCGTATGGAATTCGAACCTCACCTTGCGCAAAGCAAGGGCTATCCCGACGAGCACTCACCTTTCCACACTCAACGCATGACGCTGACGATCATCAATCGACAGGTGATTTTCGTGCCGGAGGCCATGGGTAATCGAGGGATTGTGTCGGTAGATGTGAGCGGGCTGAGCTTGCACGGGCAAGAGCAGTTCACCCTGAGTCAGGCGCCGGGCGCAACTGACTGGTTGCTCAAGAAGCGAACCGGTGTGAAGGAGCAGGAGCCCCAGGTGTTGACGGCAGACTATCTGGCGCGGCAGCTGCAAAGCCTGGTGCCGCAGGTTTAACGGGCCTTACTTGTAGGAGCGCGCTTGCCCGCGATGGGGCTGTGTCAGCCAACCGATAAGCTGCAGACACACCGCAATCGCGGGCAAGCGCGCTCCTACAGGGCAGGGCTTACTTACGACCCAGCAACAAACCCACTACCAGACCAAAACCTGCGGAGACTGCAACGGTCTGCCATGGATGACCACCGATGTACGTTTCAGTGGCTTCAACGGCTGGTTTGGTTTTTTCACGCACGCTGCTCAGCGATTCCACAGCTTGCTTAAGCTTGAGGCTCAGCTGCGCGCGGACGGTTTCAGCTTCCTCGCCGACGAGGGCGGCACTGTCTTTCAACAGTTTGTCGGACTCTTCAATAAGAGACGCCAATTCGCTGAATGCCTGATCTTTGATCTGTTCGGCGGCGGTTTGGGCAGCAGTTTTACGAGCCATGGTTATTTCCTTTCTGTTGATAACGGCAGTGAGCAATGGAGTCACGGGACTTCGGAAAAGTTGCAGTAGCGCGTGGGACATATCGCAAAAAGAGCGACGAATGTCGAGGGAAGACACCCTCGGCGGGTGTAAGATGCTGTCGTTTTTCGGCTCACGGGCCGTGTGTTCAGCGAACTGTCGTGCCTGTCATCAGCGCGCGACAAGAGTGCGATAAGAGGTAAATGTCATGAGCTTCAATCTGGCCAACAAGCCCCTTCAGGAGCGCGCCGCGCTCGAAGATGAAAAATCCCGGCTGTTCGATTTGTGGCAGAGCAACCTGGGTAAAGCCAAAGGCGACGCTGCGCGCCTGATGGGTGAACGTCCCAAGCGCAAGGGCAAATGGTCGGAATGGGTGCGCTCGGAGCTGGACGCCATGTCGCCCCCGGAATACGCCAACATGGTGCGCAGTGAAGTCAATCGCCTGATGGCGGCCGCACGCTGAGGTTGAAGCCGGCTCAATCATAGCCGGTCTGCCCCGTTACCAATCACCGTTCACCTGCCGTGGCAGGCTCAACGTGCCGCTGTCGCTGAAGCGCATGGTGCCGAACAAGCCGCCCGCCAACTTCCCGTTCAATTCATAAGGCAGGTTGTCCAGACTCTGGGTTTCGCTCAAACCTACCGCCTGACGCAAAGCGGCAAAGGCTGAGACTGTCACCGGCACCGTGATGATGCCTTCCGAAAAACGTCCGATGGTGCCGCTTTGATCGCTGACGCCAGAGGCCAGCAGCTTGCCGTTGACGTCCAGGTTCAGCGCTACGCCGTTGTACTGGATGTCGTTTTCGTTGGGGTTCTGCAGGCGCAGTTTCACCGCGAAACGGATTTCCAGACCTTGCCCTTGCAGCGGTTCGATCCCCACCACGTTGATGTTCAGCGGATCGCGATTGGGGAACAGCGCGCAGGCGCTCAATGCCAGAATCAGCAGGCCAGCGAGCAGGGTGCGAAGGGGACGAGCGAACATGGGTGAAACTCCAGAGTTATGACGCAGCGGGACGCAAGGTACGCCCGTGAACAATCCTGCGTATCCAACTGTGCGACCCCGGTACGATTCAGAGGTTCTGTTTCGACACAGGTGCTTGAGTTGTAGGAAAAGGCAGTGCAGATCACCAGAAAACGCTTCGCGGCTCGGTGTCCGACGCTTATTCTGTAAGCCGCTGAACGCCTCTTCCGGCTTTCGCTCTATATCGTAGCGCCTTTGGATTATCGAGGCGGGCGATACCCGGCGATGGATGTCCTTGGGGTCGACCAGCATGGCGCATTCGTTGAGAGCCAATCAATCGACGACAGGGAGGTTTCACCAGGGGCGTATAGACCATCCATGACCACTGCACACCATTTCCCATTGACTGACCAACAAATGACGCTGATCTCCCGAGCCCTCGCGGACCCACGGCGTTACCAGATTCTGATTCAGATCGCGGCTTCACCCGTTGCGATACCCTGCGCCGAACTGCTCAAGACCCATCCGGTGAGCGCGGCGACGATATCCCATCACACCAAAGAACTGGAACGCGCCGGATTGATTTCGACCATCCGGGATGGCAAATACGCCAGTTTTGCCATTCAGCGCGAGACTCTCCACGCCTACGCCCAGCAGCTGCTAACGCTCTAGAGCAAGCTTTACAGGCTGCCATCACCAGTCTTCCCGGAAAAGCGTCTTGACCGATAGGGGTATACGCCACTAAATTCGTCGGTCAGCAATTTCCCATCCCGCCTTGATCAAGGCGTACCCGGAGCACCTCATGTACCCAGACGTTCAGCTGTTCATCGATGGTCAATGGCGCGCCAGTGAAGACGGCCGCCGCATCCCCGTCATCAACCCGGCCACCGGGGAAACCCTCGGTAGCGTGGCCCATGCCGACATTGCGGACCTGGATCAGGCATTGGCAGCCTCGCAGCGGGGTTTTGAAGTCTGGCGCTCAACCCCTGCCTACGATCGCTACAAAATCATGCAGAAAGCCGCGAACCTGCTGCGTGAGCGCGCCGACAAGATCGCCAATATCATGACTCTGGAGCAGGGAAAGCCGCTGGCCGAGGCACGGATGGAAGTGATGTCTGGCGCCGATGTCATTGACTGGCTGGCTGAAGAGGGTCGTCGCGCCTACGGTCGTCTGGTGCCGTCACGCAATCCGTCGGTCGAGCAGAAAGTCATCAAGGAGCCGGTAGGTCCGGTGGCGGCTTTCACGCCGTGGAATTTCCCGATCAACCAAGTGGTGCGCAAACTGTCTTCTGCGCTGGCCGCCGGTTGCTCGATCATCATCAAGGCGCCGGAAGAAACCCCGGCTTCACCTGCCGAACTGATTCGTGCATTTGCCGATGCAGGTGTTCCTGCTGGCGTGATCGGTCTGGTGTACGGTGTCCCCGCGCAGATTTCCAACTACCTGATCGCGCACCCGATCATCAAGAAAGTCACCTTCACCGGTTCCACACCGGTGGGCAAACAACTGGCCGCGCTGGCTGGAACCCATATGAAACGCGCGACCATGGAATTGGGCGGTCATGCTCCGGCGCTGGTGTTCGACGACGCTGACATCGACCTCGCAGCACGTGTTTTGGCGCTGGCGAAATTCCGCAACGCCGGTCAGGTGTGCGTGTCGCCAACCCGTATCTTGGTGCAGCGCGGCGTGTTCGAAGCATTTGTTGAAAAATTTGTCGGTCTGACCCATGAAATCAAGGTCGGCAACGGTCTGGAGCAGGGCACCACCATGGGCCCGGTGGCCAATGATCGGCGTATTCCGGCGTTGGCGGCACTGGTCGAGGATGCTGTCGATTCCGGCGCCACGTTGCATACCGGCGGCAAGCCGATTGAAGGGCCTGGCTACTTCTTCGCGCCTACCGTGCTCAGCGGCCTGACCACTCAAATGCGCATCATGAACGAGGAGCCGTTTGGTCCGGTTGCATTGCTGGTGCCGTTCGACACTGTTGAAGATGCGGTGGTGGAGTCCAATCGCGTGCCGTTTGGGCTTGCGTCTTACGCGTTCACCACGTCGATGAAGACTGCGCAGATCCTCAGCAATCGTATCGAAGCGGGCATGCTCTCGATCAACCATCAGGGTATCGGACTCCCGGAAGTGCCGTTTGGCGGCATCAAGGATTCCGGTTACGGCTCAGAAGGCGGCACCGAGGCGATTGAGGCGTATCTGAATACCAAACTGGTGACGCAGTTCAATTTGTAAGGGTTGAGCGGTTTGTTGAGTTGAACTGACGCACATCCCGTGGGAGCGGACCTGTCCGCGAAGAGGTCGGTATATCTACCAGATACCTACCTCCTGAAACATCGCTTTCGCGAACAAGTTCGCTCCCACATTAGATCTGGGTCGCGGCGGATTCTTTGTTCCGGCGCACGCCCTGTGGGAGCCAACTTGTTGGCGAGAGATTTACGCGGCATGCCAGTAAACCCTCTGGCGAACAAGTTCGCTCCTGCAGGGTGTTACTAACTCAACAGATTACCCCGCGCCATCCCCGTCGCTGCGATCACGATGATCACCATCAACGCCGCTTCCATATGGCTGATGCGAGCGAAGCGCCGGGCGCGGGAGGTGTCGATGGCGAGCTGTTTCTTGAATGCGATGCGCCATTTGATCAGCGCGACCATCGGCACTACCTCTAGAGCGAGGATGGCGACGAAGGCCGTGATCTTCAGATGGAACAGCGGTTGATGCAGGTAATAGAACGAGCCTTTTTCCAGGCCTCCGAAGGCGCGATACACCCCCGTAATCAGCAGGACTCCCGCCGAAATCCCCCAGATATTGTCCACCACAAACACGTCGCGAAAGGACCGGGCGTCGTCGGTACGCAATCGCCGCAATGCCCGTCCGCGCGCCAGCACGGCGGCCAACGCGAAACCAAAAGCCAACAAATGCAACGCGGCCAGCACCCATTTGAAAAGCATGGTTCATATCCCCCGAGGGTTTATATAAGCAAGCACCAACAGCACTAGCTTAGCGGGTCGCTGGGGATATGCCGGGCGACGTTGGGCGGTGGCGAGCCGCCATTTAGGGCGCTTAGCGCTTGGGGCGGTTTCGCTTGTTGCGCTCAAACATAAACTCAAAGCAAAACAAAAGAATGCCAAGCAGCGCAATGCAAGCAATCACAATCATGCCGATCACTGAGTTGTCCACGATAAAGTCCAAAAGTAGGCCCGCAGGCAGAAGTTATATTGAGCCGACAATGCACGACTGCCTGCAATGATCACAACGCATTCTTTACGCATGGCGGAGATTGTTTGACGTTATTCATACGAAGTTGCTGACGCGCGATAGATGATCAGTGCTGCCCGAAGTTTGTCGGCGCCAAAACAACTCATGGCGGCGAACTCGCGGTGGCTCACCGGCATGTACTGGCAATCAAGTGGTTGACGCTGTAAGCCGTGATCGACATCCGGGTCGTGCAAGTAAACGAAGTCATCGTCGGCGTCGGTCACCAGCACCCAATGTGGTGCTTTGGAGTGTGTCAGGCGGTAGCTGCTGATCAGCACCAACGCCAGCGCTCGTTCGGCTTTTACGTCGGCCAGGTTCAATGGACCATTGGGCAACTGCTTGATGGCGCTGGCATCCAGCTCGCGGCTGAAGATTTCATGCACCAGACGCATGACCTGTTTTTTCTCCTCGCTGCGCACCCCGGCCAGGAACAGAGGTCCGGACACCGAGACTTGCAACGCCACTTCAAAGCCACGGCGTGAAGCGGCTAGTGCCAGGCCCTGCGGGCTGCAACCGCCGTGTCCGGAGGTCATGAACACGGTCGTTGCCTCGCGCCAGATCTGCAGTTCCTCATCGCGGCCCATGGCCCGCGCGGGCTGCAGAGCTTTCATCGCCATCAATAGGCAGGCTGGGCCACAAGTGAAATCAAGAGTCTGCCGGTAATAGGGAATCCGCTGGTTGCTTCGTGAAGCATGCTCGCGAATGCGTTTTTCGTAGCGCAGCGCCGGGGTGTGATCTTCGTAGTAGTCGTCGACCCGATCAAACAGTCGATAACCCTGGCGCTGGTAAAGCGCGATAGCGGGCGCGTTGTCGGGGCGTACTTCCAGGCGTAAATACGCGCAGTCGCGCGCCAGTGCCTGCTGCTCGGCGCGCACCAGCAACTGTTTGCCCAGGCCCTGCCCACGAGCCTCATCGGCAATCGCCAAAGAGTAGAGACGCCCCAAAGACGTGCCGCGATGAAACAGCACTAGCGCGTAGCCCAGCAAATGGCCCTGCCCCTGGGCCACGATCAGGCTGGCGTTGGCGCGGCTGACCATCCACTGGAAGTTACGACTATTAAGCCGGTCAGTTTCAAAACATTGATTCTCAAGTGCCAACAGTTCATCAACATCGGCGGGCTGCGCAGTGCGATATATAAAGTTCATCTCGGCGACCGTAAAGAGTGAGTAACGAAACGGGACATTTCTACAAAGCCATGTTTTATAGAAAGGACTTGTTTCCCGAAGGATCACGACTCATGAATGCGGTGCCGGTTAAGATGGATGAAGTATCAACACAACCAGGACGTTCGGCAAACTTAAATATTGAATCGCTGCGGCCACTCCCGTCGCAAAGAGTATCCACGCAAAGTCAGTTGGTGATCGTGGTTGAGCGACTGGAAGACTGGGCTTCGTATTTACCCAGCGAATCGCTGATCAGCGCTCAGGATTATCTGGAGAAACCGCTTGAGGGCTCAGGTGGCAAGCGCGTGCAAGTGATCAATCTGTGCCGCAGTTATCGCTACCTCGGCCATGGCTATTACTGTTCGCTGCTGGCCGAAGCGCGGGGGCACAACGTCATCCCTTCGGTGAAGACCATCAGCGAACTGACTCGAAAATCGCTGTACGGCCTGGCGCTGGATGATCTCGACAAATGCCTTGAACATGCCTTGCGCGACCATCCCTACGACGAAACCGAGGGTTTTACCCTGACGTTGCATTTCGGCCAGACGGATTTGCAGCCGTTGCAGGATCTGGCGCGACAGCTATTCGAAGCTTTTGCCGCGCCGATTTTGCTGGTGGAATTTCGCAAGCGCGACACCTGGCGCATCGAAGGGGTCAAGACCGGCGCGCTGACGCGTCTGCGCGATCACCAGCAGGATCAGTTCGCTGAATCCCTTGATCGATTCAGCCGCAAGATCTGGCGTCAGCCCCGGTCGCGCCGCACCTTTCGCTACAATATGGCGATCCTCCACGATCCGCAGGAAGCGCTGCCGCCCTCCAATGTCAAAGCGCTGGAAAATTTCATCCGCGTCGGCCTGCGCATGGGGGTGGATGTGGAGCTGATCGAGAAGAAAGATTACTCGCGGCTGGCCGAATATGACGCACTGCTGATTCGTGAAACCACCAGCGTCGACAACCACACTTATCGCTTCGCCAAGAAAGCCGAAAGCGAAGGGCTGGTGGTGATGGACGATCCGGCATCGATCCTGCGCTGTACCAACAAGGTTTACCTGACCGACCTGCTCAAGAGCCACGGCCTGGGGATGCCTGCGACCGAAATCCTGTACAAGGACCGCCCCGAGGACCTTGAGCACGTGGCCAAGCGTCTGGGCTTTCCGCTGGTGCTGAAAATCCCTGACGGCTGTTTTTCCAAAGGTGTGATCAAGGTGCATAACGCGCAGGATTTGCAGGTTGCCTCGCGCGAGTTGTTCGAGCATTCGGTCTTGCTGTTGGCCCAGGAGTTTCTCTACACCGAGTACGACTGGCGCATCGGCGTGCTCAATCGCAAGCCGGTTTTCGCCTGTCAGTACTTCATGTCCAAGGGCCACTGGCAGATCTACAACCACAAGGCCCAGGGCGCTGAGATCAACGGTGAGTGCCGAACCCTGGCAGTTCACGATGCGCCCCGAGCGGTAGTGGAGCTGGCCGTGAAGACTGCCAATCTGATCGGCGACGGCCTGTATGGCGTCGACCTCAAGCAATCGGGAGATCGGGTGGTGGTGATTGAGGTCAATGACAACCCCAATCTCGACGCCGGGATCGAGGACGCCTGGTTGCAGGACGATTTGTACGAGCTGGTGCTGGAGGAATTCATCCGCAGGTTGGATATCAAGCGTCGCGGCCAGGCGTGGTGACGCCATGATTCAGGGGCATCGCCTGCATGAGGGGCGGCTGCTTGCGTGCACGGAGCAAGAGGCCAGCGTGTTGTGGTTCAGCGAACCGAACCCTGATGAAAAAACTGTGCTGCTTGAGCGCTTTCATCTGGACGATCACGCATTGGCGTCGGCGCTGGACCCGGACGAAGTATCGCGCATCGAGTTTCATCCCAATGCGTTGTTTCTGATATGGAAGCGCCCTGAAAACTACTCGGGGCAGGACAGCTTCTCGTTCGATGTCTCATCGTTTGGCCTGTTGCTGACGCAGAACCAGATGGTGTTGCTGTGCCCAGACGACAAACAGCTGGCAGGTCTGGGGCAGCATCGACCGATGACTCAGCCGCTGGACGTATTGCTGGAGCTGCTGTTCAACAACATTCATCACTATCTTGGCCATCTGAAGGTGATCAAGATGATCGCCCGCGAGCTGCAACAGCAGTTCAATGCCTCGATGGACAGTCGTCACCTGGTGCAGATGTTCAACTTGAGCGAAAGTCTGGTGTATTACATCAACGCGATCGACAGCAACGGCTCGGTGCTGACCCGTCTGCGCAACCACGCCCATAAAAATCAGTACGGCGCTGACAGCCTGGCGTTGATCGAAGACATGATCATCGAGAATGAGCAGTGCCACAAACAGGCGCAGATCTACTCCACGGTGTTCGCCAGTCTCATGGATGCGCGGGGTAATCTGGTGAACAACAACACCAATAACCTATTGCGCAAACTGACGCTGATCAATGTGGTGTTTCTGCCGCTTAACCTGCTGGCGGGAATCGGCGGGATGTCGGAGTTCAGCATGATGACCACGCCGATACCTTGGTGGATCAGCTACCCGGCGCTGCTGCTGGGCATGGCCGGGCTGGGGGTGGCGATGGTGCTGGGGCTCAAGCGGATGGCGCGGGCAAGCGGCTGAGCATTTCACCCCATCTTGTGGGGGGAGCCGGGTGGGAGGGAGCTTGCTCGCGATAGGTTTTCAGCCGACAGTTTGCGTTGACTGATTCACCTCAATTGCGAGCAAGCTCCCTTCCAGATGAAATCCCTTTCGTTGGGTGCAGATCAGCATCAGGCGCATCAATCCGACGCCTGCAAGCCTTTCTGCCTCATCACCAGATTCTTGTCTTTCTTGTACTGCAGCGCGACTTCTGGGGCCGGACCGCTTTTGCCGGTTTCCATCCACAAACGCATGCGGCTGGCGTCGGCGAAGTGGGTGAACTTGCCGAACGCGTCCAGAATAACCACCGACACCGGACGATTGGCCATGCTGGTCAGCAATACCAGACAGTGACCGGCCTGGTTGGTGAAGCCGGTTTTGGTCAGCTTGATGTCCCAGTTGGACTTGCGCACAAGGTGGTCGGTGTTACTGAAGCCCAATACATAAGTGGGCTTACGGAAGGTGACGGTTTTTTCCGGCGTGGTGCTCAGCTCGCTGAGCATCGGATAGTTGCGCGCGGCCAGTGCCAGTTTGGTCAGGTCACGGGCAGTGGACACGTTGAACACCGACAATCCGGTCGGCTCCATATACACGGTATGCGCCATGCCCAGCGACTTGGCCTTGGCGTTCATCGCCCGGATGAACGCCGGATAGCCGCCCGGATAACTGTGGGCCAGGCTTGCGGCCGCGCGGTTCTCCGAAGACATCAACGTGATCAGCAGCATGTCGTGGCGATTGAGTTCGCTGCCCAGTTTGACCCGGGAGAACACGCCTTTCATTTCGGCGGTCTGGGAGATGTCGACCTTGATCATCTCGTCCATCGGCAACTTGGCGTCCAGGGTGACCATGGCGGTCATCAACTTGGTCACTGAGGCGATTGGCACGATCACATCCGGGTTGCTGGAGTAGAGCACCTGGCCGGTGCGCAAGTCGGTGATCATGGCACTGCCGGACGCCAGATGAAGTTGCGATGGGTCGCGGTTAAAGGCAGAAGGTTCGTTCGCAAGGGCACTGGTGGAAAGTGCGGCGCCTGTAAATGCAAATAATAGGCTTATTAGAGATACGCGAATTTTCAAGAGCAAAGCTCACTTATAGGTGGAGTACGCTGCAAAGCGCGGGTTGTTCAGAACTTTTAATATTTGTGCATTTTAGGAGCATGCTTCAGACGATGTCGATGGGGTTTGTAGGAGGTTTCGTTAATAAAGGTAGGAAGAATCAAGTGTCGACAGTATCCAGACAGCATTCTTCTGATTGCCAGTCGCTGTCGATATTCATGGAAGTCCATGCGGCCAGCTATTAGCATTCGTCGCCATCGAATGCTTAACGCCAAATTGTCCAGGAGTCGCGCAATGCTCAAGGGTTTTATCAGCAAGGAATACGCCGCACTGGTGTTCGTCGCCGTCGTGGTTGCAGTGCTCTTGCTGGCCGCCGGTTTTCTCGCAAGGCCCGCTGATTGGGCGGGCTGGATTCAGGCGATTGGCTTGATCGTCGGCCTGATGATGGCGGTGGCCGTCCCGGCGATCCAGAATGCTCAGAACCAGGCCGCGCAGCAAAAACTGATCCGCGACCGCGAAACCGGCTACGCCCGGCGTATCCAATACCTGTGCGGCGAGCTGAACGAGACGCTGGCCAAAGTCATGATCAATATGGTGCATCTGCGCGCCGCCGACCGCCATCGCCTGCAACGCACTTTGGAAGATTACCTGCACCGTCTGTTTGAATCCCACAAGCTGGATCAGAACGACGATCGCATTGTCATTGCCCATGAGCTGCGGCTGGTCGCCAACGACCTGGCGGACGAAATGGAAAGCGGCCGCTCGGACCGAGTAGTGCTCATGGCACTGGAAAAGCGCCTGCAAAAACTCGCACATCGCTGTCAGGTGAATGCAACTCTGGCCGAGCGCGTTTGAAGCAAACCCTGAATGTCGGGCAAAAAAAAGCCCGCTTCGGGGGAGGCGGGCTAAAGGGAAGTGCGGAGCAACGCACGATTTCAGGGAAGAGCAAATTCGGAGTTAGCTATTGAGCTGGCGGGTGAGCAAGCGCTGTGACATGGCTTTCGCGTCGGGCAAGGAAGCCAGTGGGCCGCTGACCGGCTCACCGTTGTGAACCAGATACCAGCAGGCGAGCAAACCCTGTTCTCTCAACTGAGCGGGAACTGCGCTGCCGACTACCGACATGATTTGAACTTGATTCATAAGTGCCTCCATCAATCTATGGCGCTACTTTACGGCGCTGTTGCCGCGAGCAGAAATCACTGCTCTCGATAGTCGTCATTGATGGATGGAGGGTTGGTGTTCATCTGCCGTTCAGTTTTCGACGCGTCTAGTCGACGACCTGATCAAGCATCGCGACCACTTCATGCTCGGTGAGCAAACCTTTATCGACCAGATTCTGCGCCAGTAACGATACGAACTTGGCGGCCCGGTGGCCTTCCAGACTCTTGAGTTCAGTCAGCACGTTGTAGACCTTGCTGGAGGTACACAAACCTGTGGCGCGATGTGGATTCTGCGTGGGCATGGCGGGCGTCCCCGTTCTTATTAATTGAAATTGAAGGTCAAGGCAGGGCGCAAAGGGCGCAGTTACAACTAGGGTGAACTCTTGAACATCGTGCAGCTGTTCTGTAGACGACCTTGGATGTTCTGGTTGCACTTGCTGAAGCCGCTTTTTCTGTTATTGCCGTGCTTCAAACAACAACCCCGCCGGGCAGGCGGGGTTGGGTAGTGGCGACTATCGGTCAGAAGATACTGACACTGACGCGATCCTTACCAGCGGCCTGGACCGCCGCCACCTTGGTAATAACCATGGGGAGGGCCGTAGTAACCACGGGGCGGGCCATAGTAACGAGGCGGGCCGTAATAGACTGGCTGTTGAACCACGTACGCGGGCTGGTAATAAACCGGCGGTGGTGGCGGTGCATAGTAAACTGGTGCTGGCGCGTATACCGGCTGTTGTTGCACGTAAACGGTCCTTGGACCCGAGTTGGCAACCGCTGCGCCTACAACGCCACCGACCACTGCACCTACAACCGCCGCTCCACCCCAGCCTGGGCCGCCGCCACCGCCGTGGGCTTGAGCTTGGCCTGCAAGGGCCAGGGCACCTAACAACAAGGCAACCTTGGGAATGTGACGAATCATGACTGTTCCTCGGTGTTCAGTCCCGTTGTCGCGAGCCTGCGTTACGCTCAGGTTCTGCCACGGGATAACTGATCAGACAGCGACTTTTTGAAAATCTGCGCAGCCGCTGCGTAAATTTTGTGTAAGGTATTTGGCGCTCATTAATGACAACTCATCCGCTGTTCAAGCGGGTAGCTGATATTACGCCTTTATCCCGATGTATATCTAATACCGTTCAGGAGATTTCAATGCCCGTCACTGCAAGCAAAGAGACCTTGTTGTGCATGTCCCTCGCCGGACGCCCCGGCAACTTTGGCGTGCGCTTTCATAACCATCTCTATGAGCAACTGGGTCTGAACTTCTATTACAAAGCCTTTTCTCCTGCCGACTTGCCGGCCGCCATTGCCGGGATGCGCTCGCTGGGTATTCGCGGTTGTGGTGTGTCGATGCCGTTTAAAGAGGCATGCATTGCGTTGATCGATGAAATGGACGCGTCCGCCGCTGCAATCGAATCGATCAATACCGTCGTCAACACTGACGGACATCTCAAGGCCTATAACACCGATTACATCGCCGTGGCGCAGTTGGTGGACACCCATGCATTGCCGCGCACCCGCTTTGCCTTGCGCGGTAGCGGCGGCATGGCAAAAGCCGTCGCGTTTGCGCTGCGTGATGCAGGTTTTACAGATGGCTTGATCGTGGCCCGCAACGAAGCCGCAGGACGTGCGCTGGCAACCAGCGCAGGTTTTGAGTGGCAGCCTGAACTGGGTACCGAGCAGGTGCCGTTGTTGGTCAACGTCACGCCGTTGGGGATGATTGGCGCGCAGGCTGACCAATTGGCGTTCGACAAGACAGCCATCGAGGCAGCCGACACGGCGTTCGACGTCGTCGCCACCCCGGCACGCACCCCGTTTATCGTGCAGGCTGAAGCCTTGGGCAAGCGCGTGATAACAGGGGATCAGGTTGCGGCGATTCAGGCTCTGGAGCAGTTCATTTTGTACACCGGCGTGACGCCGACCGATGAGCAGTATCAAGCAGCGGCGGCGTTCGCGCGGGGCGACTGACGGCGTTGATCTGTAGGAGCGCGCTTGCCCGCGAAGGCGTTTCATCGGGTGCTGAAGATATTTGGACTGGCAGGGCACCTTCGCGGACAGGTCCGCTCCCACGGGAATCTCGGGCGTCTTCTATATTGGGGCAGGCGCAAAATCTGTAGGAGCGAACTTGTTCGCGAGGCGGTGCTTCTGGTCTACCGCGTCATGGCCCTCGCCAACAAGTTGGCTCCTACAGATCGAGTCTCAACCCTCGAGTCTGGAAAGCCGCTCCTCCAGCGCCGCCACTCGCGCTTCAAGCTCATCGATTCGCTCCGACGTCGCCGAACCACCGGACGAGCGCTCCGACGACGGATTCTGCCGTGCCGCCAGAATGGCTTCCATGTCCGCCGGATCACCGAGGGCGTGCATGTAGCGGTCCTCGCGCTGCCCGGCCTGTTTCGGAATCAACACCGCCAACCCTCGGCCAATCAGGCGTTCGAGCTGATGCACGACCTGATCGGCATCTTCGAATTCGTGCATGCGGTTGCTGCGGGTGAGCAGTTCGTTGACGGTCTGCGGGCCACGCAAAAACAGTAAACCGCTGAGGATGGCCTGAGCAGGCACCAGCTCAAGGGTTTTGTCGACGCGATGCTCCCAGCGATCGGCGCGGCTGCCCATCACCAGACGGGTTAACTGATGACCTTCCAGCGCGCGCAAACTTTGACCGACCTGACCCTGGGTGAGGTTCATCACCGGGTCGCGGCTGGTCTTCTGATTGCAGGCCAGCACCAGCGCGTTGACGGTCAGCGGATAGGTTTCAGGGTTGGTGGCCTGCTTCTCTAACAGACAGCCGAGAATTCTCACCTCTGTGCTGTTGAGTTGCAGCTTGCCTTCGACGTCTGCGGCATTTTCTGGATTCGGCTCGTTGGACATGGCGCATTCCCTGGACGTTGAAAAGGCTATGAGGGTAGGGGCACGATGATGTAAAAGACAAGCCGCGTTCGCATGTTCGACGTGCTCATTCTTGCGACTCACCACACCAGGAACCGTTATGACCATCTCCCTGTACGCCGCTTCCATTCCTGTCTTCAAGCAAATGCTCACCTCTCTGGGCGCCGTTCTGGCCAAGGCCGAAGCCCACGCCACCGAGAAAAAAATCCAGCCTGACGCACTGCTGCAATCGCGTCTGTACCCGGACATGCTGCCGCTGATTCGTCAGGTGCAGATCGCTGTCGACTTCTCCAAAGGCGCCACCGCACGCCTGGCCAACATTGAAATCCCGAAATACGAGGACACCGAAGCCTCCTTCGCTGATCTGCAAGCACTGTTGGCCAAGGCTCTGGCGTTCATCGGCAGCGTGACGCCTGAGCAGATCGATGGCAACGAAGACCTCGACATCGTGCTGCGTCCCGGCACGCCGAACGAGAAGCACCTCAAGGCCCAGCCTTATCTGCTGCATTACTCGCTGCCGCAGTTCTTCTTCCACGTGACTACCGCCTATGACCTGTTGCGTCACGGTGGCGTGGAAATCGGCAAGCGCGATTACATGGGTTCGTTCTAAGCGGCTGACCGGCGCGCCAAGCCGAATTGTTGCGCCACACGCCTGAACCCGCAGCACCCAACCGCTGCCTGAATACTCAGGCAGCGGTTTTTGCTTTATTGCCGGCGCTGTGCGTCGGTTGATCAGTCAGTAAACAGCTCCCGTCGAGCGCCTTCGGTGATCGCCACGATGCCGGGGTGCTTGACCTTGCGCTCGACCGAGATCGCGTAAAACGATTCGGTCACTGCATCGGTCTGGCCAATCATTTCCACGTCGTACTGCGCCATCACTTCGTCGGCGATCACGCTGGGCGCCATGAATATCCCGCTCCCTGACTTGCCGAACGCCTTCATCAAGGCGCTGTCATCGAATTCGCCAACAATCTTCGGCTGGATCTTCTGCTCCGCGAACCAGCGCATCAGACGGCTGCGCAATACGGTCAACTGACCGGGAATCAGCAACGGCGCCCCTTGCATCCCCTGTGGGAAGTCTTGCCCGTACTGCTGCGCCAGGGCTTTGGTGGCGAAAAAGCTCACGCCACATTCGCCGAGCTTCTGGCTGTAGCCCTTGATGTCCAGGTGCGAGGGCATGGGGCTGTCGGAAATCACAAGGTCCAGTCGCTGGATCGCCAGGTCTGCCAGCAAGCGCTCAAGTTGGTCTTCCCGGCAGGTGATACGCATGGGTTCGCTCAGCTCCATGGTCGGGGCGATCAAGCGATAGACGATAGATTTGGGAACCACGTCGGCGACGCCCACCCGAAACAGAATTTGCTGCTCATCCGGCTGAGTGCGTAGCAAGGCTTCTAGCTCGTCCCCCAGTTGAAACATCTGCTCGGCATAGGGCAGGGCGAGACGTCCGGCTTCGGTGAGCTCAAGCTGACGACCGACGCGTTTGAATAGATCCACGCCAAACGTCTGCTCCAGCAGGCTGATTTGTCCGCTGATGGTTTGCGGCGTAAGGTTCAGCTGTTCGCAGGCGCGCACAATGCTGCCGGTTTTGGCTACAACCCAGAAGTAATGCAGCTGTCGGTAATTAAGCATGGAAACTGTCACTTCGTGAAAACCGAAGTATAGCGCTTAAAAATACGAGTTTTCCTGAAGTGTTTGCCTCACTAGAATGCGCGCTATCTCATTGGACCGATCAAGGCTATTTGCGTATGGAATATCTTCTGGAACTGGCTGCAAGCCCCGCCGCGTGGGTAGCGTTGGCGACCCTGGTGGTTATGGAAATCGTGCTGGGTATCGACAACCTGATTTTTATCTCGATCCTCACCAATAAGCTACCAGTGCATCAGCGTACCAAGGCGCGGCGCATTGGTATCAGCATGGCGCTGATCCTGCGTCTGGGCTTGCTCAGCACCGTGGCCTGGATCGTTCAGTTGACGGCTCCGGTGATCGAAGTCTTCGGCCAGACCTTCTCCTGGAAAGACATGATCCTGATCGCCGGTGGTCTGTTCTTGCTCTGGAAAGCTACGACAGAGATCCACCACAGCGTCGATATCAAGACGGAGGAAGAGAAAACCTTGTCTTCCACCGTCACGCTGGGTATGGCGGCTGCCATTGGTCAGATCCTGATGCTGGACCTGGTGTTCTCCATCGACAGTATCGTCACTGCGGTGGGCATGACCGAGCACTTGCCGATCATGGTGATCGCGGTAGTCGCTGCTGTGGTGGTGATGTTGGTGGCGTCGGAGCCGTTGGCTAAATTCATCAACGACAACCCGACCGTGGTGATGCTGGCGCTGGGCTTCTTGATCATGATCGGCATGACGCTCATCGCTGAAGGCTTCGGTGCCCATGTGCCAAAAGGCTATGTGTATGCCGCGATGGCGTTCTCGGCGCTGATTGAAGTGCTGAACATGCTGGCGCGACGCTCCAAGCAAAAAAGCCTGGCCGAAGAGAAAGCCGCGCAGAAAGTCTGATTCATAGGGGCAAACAAAACGGTCGGGATGGGAAACCATCACCGACCGTTTTTTGTTTCATAGCCTGCGGTAGCGTCGCGCCGCCCATGTCCTCAATGGAGCGGCACAGATTTGTTTTTCCCGATATTCAGGGGTGCAGGCGGTACGGCATTGCTTTGATAGTGCGGATGATGACGGCGAGAAATTCTCAACACGCCCCACAACATGGCCCCTGCAACGGCCAACCAGCCCAAGACTAGCATCACAATAATCATCCCGAGACTCATACGTCCCCCCGGCGCCAGTGCCATTTCTTCGTCTTAATAACCGACAGTCTAGTACGGGCTATGTTGCGGGAAATTGACCAGTGGCTGATTGGCATGACCGTTTTGATCTATCACCCGCCGTTCACTGCGCATTGGCGCTATACCGAATCGACGGGCGGCTCTATGATCGGCCTCCAGATCGGGCGGCAGGTTGCCCGAGGTTCTTACAAGCCTTCGTACAAGTGAGTAATGACGTGTCGGTATTATCTGGATTTCGTGCTGTCAGGCTGCATCGCAACGGGTGGGCATTGGCTATGGTGATGGCGCTCGTTGGGTGCGCGACCAACGTCGAACCAGAATACAAGCGCTTGCCGGACCGGGTGGAAATCAACTCAGTGCCTTTCTTCCGAGGCGACGATTTCCAGAGTGCTCCCGGTGCGCTGGCGGGCATGTTGGCCGCACGTAATGTGCAAATAACTCCAGGGTTGGTCGAGAAGCCGCTAAAGCTGCCGGGCGGCGAAGCGAAGCTTGATCAGAGCATGCCGAACCTGGCGCGCGAATATGGATTTGTGGTGTATCCGCTGGATGACACGCTGCCTGCACTGCTGGCGCAGGTCTCGGCCGGATTCCCGGTGATGGTGCGGTTTTCCGAAGGCTCGGTGTGGTGGAAGCAGCCACGTTATGGGGTGTTGATTGGCTTCAATCAGCGCAAGCGAACGGTGGTCCTGCACGCTGGGCAAAATCGCCGGATGCTCATGAGCTTTGACGAATTCACCTCGGCGTGGAATAACGCGGGCAGTTGGGCAATTTTGATCCAGGGCCCTCGTCAAGTCCCGGCTGCGGTGGACCGTGAACGCTGGCTCAAGGCTGCCAATGAACTGGCTCAAGCCGGACAGGAGCAAGCGGCAGGCGAAGCAGTCAAGGCGATCAACAGCGCCCGTTGATGGGCGTTTCGGCAACAAAAAACGGCGCCCTCTATGGCGCCGTTTTTGTGCTTTAAACGTCTTAAAACCCCAGTTTGTCCCGCAGGCTGTAGTACCAGGCGCCCAACGCTGTGAGCGGGGTGCGCAGCAATTGACCGCCGGGGAAGGGGTAGTGTGGCAGGCTGGCGAAGGCATCGAAACGTTCGGCCTGACCGCGCAATGCCTGGGCCAGAACCTTGCCCGCCAAGTGGGTATACGTCACGCCGTGGCCGCTGCAGCCTTGGGAGTAATAGATGTTGTCACCCAGTCGGCCTACTTGCGGCAAGCGCGACAGCGTCAGCAGGAAATTACCGGTCCAGGCGTAATCGATTTTCACGTCCTTGAGCTGCGGGAACGCCTTGAGCATCTTCGGACGGATGATCGCCTCGATGTTCGCGGGGTCCCGGGCGCCGTAGACCACGCCGCCGCCGAATATAAGGCGCTTATCGGCTGTGAGACGGTAGTAATCTAGTAAATAATTGCAGTCTTCGACGCAGTAGTCCTGAGGCAACAAGCTATTGGCCAGCGCATCACTCAGTGGTTCGGTGGCGATGACCTGGCTGCCGCACGGCATCGATTTGGCCGCCAGCTCGGGGACAAGATTGCCCAGATAGGCATTGCCGGCGACGATGACAAACTTCGCTCGCACCCGACCTTGTTCAGTATGTACCACTGGATTGGCCCCACGCTCGATGCGAATGGCGGCCGATTGTTCGTGAATCACACCGCCCAGAGACTCCACTGCGGCAGCTTCGCCCAAGGCCAGATTGAGCGGGTGAATGTGCCCGCCGCTCATGTCCAGCAGGCCACCGATGTACTGCTCGCAGCCCACGACTTCTCGAATCCTGCGCTGATCCAGCAATTCAAGTTGCGTGTGGCCGAAACGCTCCCAGAGTTTTTTTTGCCCCTCAAGATGACCCATCTGTTTAGGAGTCAGCGCCGCGAACACGCCGCCATCTTTCAGGTCGCACTGGATCTGGTATTTCGCCACGCGCTCACGAATGATACCGGCGCCCTCAAACGCCATCTGACCCAGCAACTGAGCTTGTTTGGGACCGACAGTGCGTTCGATGACGTCGATATCGCGGCTGTAGCTGTTGACGATCTGCCCGCCATTACGACCCGATGCGCCGAACCCGACCCTGGCGGCTTCCAGAATGGTGACGCTGAAGCCGGCTTCGAGGAGAAACAGGGCGCTGGACAGACCGGTGTAGCCTGCGCCGATGATGCACACGTCTGTCTGCACCTCGCCCTGCAGCGCGGGTCGGCCTGGCGCTGCGTTGGCCGATGCCGCGTAGTAAGACGCTGGATATGCAGTGTTCGCCATCCTGAAACCCCGTTTTATATTTTTTACGAATGCACCGATCCTACCTGAGAAGAAATCTTGCCACCAGCCAGGCGCAGCAACTCATCGCTGTGGTGTATTCCATAAAAAGGTTGCTGATTCAGAGGCTTACAGCTAAAAACAGATTGACAAAAAAACTGCCGCCGGTAGGATGCGCCCCCACAGCAGGCGCGTAGCTCAGTTGGTTAGAGCACCACCTTGACATGGTGGGGGTCGTCAGTTCGAGTCTGATCGCGCCTACCAAACAAAATCCACTCTGCTGGTGGTGCAGAAAGGCGACCTGAAAGGGTCGCCTTTTTTGTGTGCGTTCCAGAACGTTACCATTAGGTACAGCCGAAATCTGCTGCCCGCCATAACTGCTCGCAAGAGTGTGCAACTCTGAATTGTCCACCTGCTCGGCGCCGTTCTGGATCCCACAGAGCCTGCTTGCATTGATCCAACTAAACGCATAGTCTCTCCCAAAATGGGAGAGAGTGCTGTAGATGCGGGTTATTGCGAAAAGCACCCTGGTGAATTTTTGGAAAAAGCCGGGGTACGAAGATGCCAGGGCGTCGTTAGAAAGCTGGCATGACACTGTGTTGAGAGCGAACTGGAAGATACCCCAAGACGTTAAAGATCAGATCGGTAATGCCAGCATCTGCGGTAACAACCGCGTGGTATTCAACATCGGCGGTAACAAGTATCGGCTGGTTGTGGAGATGCAATATCGAGCAGGTATTGCTTGGGTGAAATTCATCGGCACGCATCAGCGCTACGACGGTATAGACGTGGAGACGATCAATGAATATTAAGCCTATCCGCAATGACGAAGACCTTCATATTGCCTTTAAGCGGCTTGAGGCTATCTTTCAGGCCGAAGCCGGAACTCCCGAGGCCGATGAGATGGAAGTGCTTGTCACACTGATCGAGGTGTATGAGAACAAGCATTATCCGATTCAGGCGGCGGACCCCATTGAAGCGATCAAATTTCGCATGGATCAACAGGGTTTGACCCCGCGCGATCTTGAGCAGTACATAGGGACGAGCGGGCGAGTGTCGGAAGTATTGAATGGCAAACGACGCCTGAGTTTGGCAATGATCAGGCGCCTTCATGACGGACTGCGAATTCCCTATGAATCTCTTCTGGCCGGAGCCGCCTAGGCGCCGAAGGGTTGAATTAGTGGGTCGTCAGTTCGAGTCTGATCGCGCCTACCAAACAAAATCCACTCTGCTGGTGGTACAGAAAGGCGACCTGAAAGGGTCGCCTTTTTTTGCACAAAAAAAAGCCCGGTGCAAAACCAGGCTTTCGGTTAAACGCTCTGTGATCAGCCGCCAGCGCCGCCGACTCCCGAACCCGACGAACCGCTCGATCCGCTGCTTTTAGAATCAGTGCCACCCGAGCCGCCAGCATCATTACCGCTTCCGGTGCCGTTGCTCATTGAGCCTGTGCCCAGACCAGTACCCGCTCCGGTGCTGTCACCGCCAGCCTGGATGCCGCCCCGACTGGTGTCATTGCCTTGAGTACGAGGGTCGGCGCCGGTTTGTGACGCTGGCGCGCCCATTGACGGTGAAGTCGGCGCGTTCACACCTGCAAGCGCAGTGACAGATGCGGCGCAACACAGGCCTGTGAGCGCACAGGCAGCCAATAACTTGTTCATCAGGTGACTCTCCTTGTTGTGAGGTCTTTACCTAACTTTTGGCCCTGATTTGCCATCATTGGTGCGATGCTGGCGACGAACGGTCCATTCCTGTTCCATGCGGTCTGCTCGTGTCTCTAAAAATCATCCAACGCATTTTCGACTGCCGGGGTAAAGATTTCCGCGTCGCCAAGGCGCCCTTCGATCTGGCTGGACAAGTAATAGGCTCCGGCCAACACACCGGTTTGCTGTTCCTCGATCAGGCGGCGTTTCTTTTCGGACAATGCCGCATATAGGCTTTGGCGCAGTTGGTTCTCCATTTCGGCGCGTTCGCTTTGGTGGGTGATCGCGCCAAATCCGGCCATGCCGACCGAGATAGCCAGCCCGGCCACTCGACCCACTGCAGCCGCCACGGCGCTGGCGATCCCGCGTGGGGCGAGGCTGGCTTCAAGTTTCTCGCTGGAATGAATGGCAATCGAAGAGATGCCAGGGTCTGTTGCCACCGAGCCTCCCGCAGCGCGATGCACGTGATCAATCAGCGCGAGGTAGGCGGGCAATTCTTCCAGCGGCTGGGCGTGAATCAATGTGTAGAGTGAGGCGTTGGCGTTGGCGTTGGCGTTGCCGTTGCCGTTGCCGGCAGCGTTCAAGCCTATGGCGGGTATGTCTCTGAGATGTTCGTCGAATTGCTCGGCCGGAATATTGAAACGCAGAGGAAAGCTCTGAATCCGCTCGCCCACAAGCTTGACGTAGTAACGCGTGGCTTTGGCCATGATTGCGTCCGGGTCAATGTTTTTGGCCACAGGTTCAAGCACTTGTTCGTGGTACTGATCCTGAAGATAGGCATCAAGCCGTTGCGCGGGTGTCAGGGCCTCTTTGCCGCCGCTGACCTTGTACCAGGTGACTTTCAATGTCAGCCACTGTTGGGTCCAGTAACCGGTGAACCAGGGGATGAACTCGGCTTCTGTGCGCTGATACACCTGATCCATCCAAGCATCCATCGACTGTATGGCATAGCGTTTGACCGGCCCCATCGCTTCTTGGGAGGCGATAAAAATCTGCTGATCGATTTGCCGCCAGGTGAATGGCGAAACCTGCACGGGCGAGGCCGGGGGAGGGTGCGTGGAGGCGCAACCGGTCAGTATCAGCAACAAGATAATGATCACGCGGGTGTTCACAAGAACCCTCCCATGCACGCGCAGTGATGGCCATCAGTTCCTTGCTGCAAGGAAATCGCCACCCGACCTGCGCAAGCTGCGCACGGGGATAGGGTGTGCGTAGCTCGGCTCGGTGTCAGGAGTATAGGAGGGGGCTGACGTGTTCAAACATCGCGCTGCTGCGCGGTGGTTCAGCGCACTCTCGGACACAGGGTAAAGCACTCGAAAAAATTCGCATATTCATAGGCTTAGTGCGCGAAAAAGACGTTGACACACTTCTTAATATCCGTAGAATGCCGACCCACAGCAGGCGCGTAGCTCAGTTGGTTAGAGCACCACCTTGACATGGTGGGGGTCGTCAGTTCGAGTCTGATCGCGCCTACCAAACAAAATCCGCTACTGCTGGCGGTCTAGAAAGGCTCACCGAAAGGTGGGCCTTTTTTGTTTCTGCAAAACGGCTAACCGCTCACATCCCTGTGATCCGGATTTACAGCCAGCCCTGTATTACTCCGCCTTGCCTCGAATGATCCGACCTGCTTTGACCTCGTCGGCGTAGGCCTTGAGCCTGTCCGCATCTTTGTACAGCTGATTCATCAGGTGCAGGACCGCAACAACGTCGACGTCCTTCACGCGTTCGGCCAAGCGGCTGATTTCGCCCGCCGTGCGTTCCAGGTTGCCCGCCACGCTGTAGAGCTCGCGCTTCAATTCGATTGATGACTTTTTCAGCCCCACTTCATTCTCCTGAAAACAGTTGAGGATTGCCGCGTACCGAGTGCGCGTCGTAGCGACCCTGTAAGGGCGCCGCGCACTATAACGCACGGCGCCCGCGTGCGGTTTAAGCAGGACGGAGCCGTCGCAACAATTCTAAAAACCGGATTATTTGAAATGCACGCTGGACCTTTTGCCACGATGCGCGATCATCAGTGCATGGAAATCCAAAGGAGGTGTGTATGTTTACTCGGTCACTGACCCTTGCCGTCCTGTTCGCTGTCAGCGCTCCGTTGCTGGCTGCCGACAGCGATACCCCACTGGCCCAAGAGCGTGGCAAGACGCGTCCGCTGATCATTATTGCCTCCAGCACGGTGGACCCGACGCTGGTGAGCCTGAAAAAAAACCTGGATGAACCCGCCAACCGTGAAGCCTTCGTCAAGCGCGACATGGTCCTCTACACCATCATCAATACCATCGGCCAGCGCAACGGCAAGGACATGGACGCCCAGAGCACCATGGCGCTGATTCGTGAACTCAAACTTGGGGTCAAACCGCAGACTCAGGCCCAGGTGATTCTGGTCGGCAAAGACGGCGAGAAAAAAATCGACCATTCCGGTCCGATCGACCCGAAAGAAATCTTCGGCACCATCGATCAAATGCCGATGGCCGAAAAAGAGGCCGCAGCCGCAGCCGCAGCACCCGCTCCAGCCGCCGCCGAACCCAAGGCCGCACCGGCCGGCAAACCAGGCAAAGCCGGGAAGGGCGCAGCACCGGCCGCACCCGCTCCAGCGCTCGATGACTGATCAACTGCGCAGCCAGCAGGGCCAACGCGCGGATGAGCGCGCCTTCGGCCTTGCTGCTAAGATCGCTCCCTTTTTTACGGCAGGGAATGACATGAAACAGTGGGCGGGAGTGGCAGCACTGATGATGCTGACAGGTTGCATGAGTTTGAGTCAGACCCGCTCGGCAGGGCCTGTCCAGGAATATTCCAGCCGCAAACCTGCCGCTGCCGTGGCTGAGTGCATCAAGGTCACATGGGCCGATGTGCAGATGTTCGGCGATGTGGCTGATGTGTTCCAGAAAACCAATGGACCGGGTGATTTCACTGTCTACACGACCGAAGGCGTGTATTTCGCGGACGTCGTGGGCAAAGGCGCTTCGACCCATATCAGTTTCTATGCAAAGCCGAGTGCTTCTGTCAAAGAACAACGGGGCGCGGTAGTCGCGACCTGCTTGTAACGGCTAATCCCGACAACCAAAAAACCGGCGTATCAGCCGGTTTTTTTATAGCTTGAGAACTGCGGTCTTACATGGGCGGCGTCACGCCGTTCTCACCCGCAGAAATCGACAAAGCGCTGAATGCGCCATCAGCCGCCTTTTGCGCCTGCATCACGATCTTCACGCCAGGCTTGAGCAGGGCCCGATCACCGGGTACCAGATTGACGATCGGCACGTCATCCGGAATGACGATCTTCTTCTGACCGCCCTTGTAGTTCACTGTGATGGTGCGCCCGTTGCTGGTGACCAGATCGCCCACCGAGCCATTGGTCATGGTGCTGTCCTTGCCCAGATCGAAGGCTCGGTGGCCGTCTCCAGTGCCGGCCAGTTCAGGGGGGAAGACGTGAATTTCCAGTGCCTTCAACGTGCCGTCCGGCAAAGGCACAGCGGCTGAGCCGATATAACTGCCGGGTTTGATTTGCGACACTTCACCCAGCGTCACTCCGCGCACCAGCGTGTCTTTTGTGAGGTTGACTTCCAGGTCTTCGCCGCCTTTGGTGCGCACCCGCATCAGATCGCCATCGAGCGCCGTGATCGCTCCTCTGACCCGTGTTGGCGGCCCATCCTGTGCCTGTGACGGGCTGGTCATCATCAGGGCGCTGGCCAGCAGGCTCGAGATCAAAAGGGTGTCGCGCACTCGCTTGCTTATTATCGTCTTCATCGCTGGAGGGGTCCCTGAGTGGTCATTGTCGGCAGAGCTTACACCTCAACGCCTGGCTGGCTTCATGACAAAACCGTCAGCTCCTGCTGAGAAGCGGCAACAGGAGCGATGCTTCAGTGTTTTGCCATGTCCCATATATAGGGATATAAAATCATATATTGAATCGCTCGAAACCCTCGTTTATGGTCGTTCCACGGATACCGTGACAAGCGTTCGCCAAACCCTGCGCCTTCGCTTGCGACAATAAAGATAATAAGAGGGCGTTCCATGTCCAACTCCATCGAGGCAACTCTGCGTGCCAGCACCATCAGCCGGCTTAATCTGAAACTGATCCCGTTTCTGATGCTGCTGTACATGGTTGCCTACATCGACAAATCAAATATCTCCGTCGCAGCCCTGCAAATGAACGCGGAGTTGAGCCTGACCGCGCGCATGTACGGCATTGGCGTCGGGCTGTTTTTCCTCACTTATATTCTGCTCGAAGTCCCCAGCAGCCTGATTCTCACCAAGGTCGGCGCGCGGCGCTGGATCGCGCGAATCATGATCACTTGGGGCATTGTCGCGGCGGGCATGAGCCTGGTGCAGAGCGCCAATCAGTTGTACGTGATGCGGCTGCTGCTCGGCGCCGCCGAGGCCGGTTTCACCCCCGGCATCATTTACTACCTGTCCCAGTGGTATCCGCGCAGCGACCGGGCACGGGCGATGTCGTTCTTCTATATCGGCGCGGCGCTGGCATCGGTGATTGGCTTGCCGCTGTCGGGTGCGTTTCTGCATATGGACGGCTTTTTCGGGGTCAGTGGCTGGCGCTGGCTGTTCCTGCTGGAGGGTATTCCCGCCGCGATCCTTGGCATCGTGGTGCTCAGGTATTTGCCCGACGATCCTGAAAAGACTCAGTGGCTCAATCCCGAACAGAAAAAATGGTTGAGCCGCACTATGAGTCAGGAGCAGGCCGGCACTGCCATTTCCCATCACGACGCCTGGCATGTGGCGTTCCGCAATCGTCGGGTGTGGCTGCTCAGTCTGTTCTGGCTGCTGCAAGCGTTCGGCACTATTGGCATCACGCTGTTCCTGCCGTTGATCGTGCAATCGGTCTCCAAGCAAGGTTCGTTCACGGTCAGCGTCATGTCGGCGCTGCCGTTCCTGGTGGCGTGCGTGCTGATGTATTTCAACGGCCGTCATTCTGATAAGACCGGTGAGCGCGGCCGTCATCTGGGCGTGCCGCTGTTGGCGGCGGGTGTGCTGTTGGCGGTGGCAGTGTTCAGTGGCAATGCCTGGCTGGCGTATGGGCTGCTGGTGCTCGCGGTCGGTCTGAACTGGGCAGCGACACCGGTGTTCTGGGCGACCACTACGGAGTATCTGTCCGGGCCTGCGGCCGCAGTGTCGATTGCGCTGATCAACTCCATCGCCAACCTGGCCGGGCTGGGTTTGCCACCGGTCATGGGCTGGATGAAAGACGTCACTGACAACTATGACTACGCGTTGCTGATGGTGGCGGGGGCGTTGTTGGCGGGTGGGGTGCTGGGGATTTACCTGGGGGCGGGGAAGGTTCATCAGGTGGTGCATGACACGCCTGCTGCTAATCGCGAGCAGGGCGCCAAAGCAGGTTAAATGACTTCTGCAGGAGCGAATTCATTCGCGAGACAAAAAGACCGGGGACAGGTTTATTTACGGTGAAGCGTTGTAAATAAGTCAGTCCCCTCCACTTGGATGCTTTACGCCCTCATGGTCGGCGGCAAATCCATCAGCTTGTCCAGCGTGATCGGCAGACTGCGAATCCGTTTGCCGGTGGCGTGCGCCACTGCGTTGGCAACCGCTGCTGCCAACCCGGTGATGCCGATTTCACCAATGCCCCGGGCGCCAAACTCGTTGAGCGCCAGGTCTGGGTAATCCAGCAGAATGACCTCGATTTCCGGCTGATCGGCATGCACCGGCACCACGTATTCGGCGTAGTTGTCGTTGACCGGCATACCGTTGCGCTCGTCGTAGTCAGTCCCTTCGAACAATGCCATGCCGACGCCCATCACAATCGCGCCTTCGACCTGATTGCGTGAGGTCTTGTCGTTGATCACCTTGCCCACGTCAATCGCACTGACCACACGGGACACGCGCAAGCGCGAAATGCCCGGGTCCCAACGCACTTCGACAAAATGCACACCGAAGGAGCGGAACGAATGTTTGCTGGTGTCGTTCATACCGGTCTTCGCTTCACCGAACGCGCTGGACTGCTTCTGCGCCTTGAGCACATCGACGATCCCGAAGGATTTTCCTGCGCCCTTGAGCTGGCCCTGCTCGAAGCTGATCTCCTCAGACTTGGTCCCGGCGAGCACGCCTTTGGGTGCAGTCGAAAACGCCTTCAACTGCTCGATAGCCTGACGCGTGCCTTCGGCAATCGCCGGTAAGACGCTGGCTGTGGCCCACGAACCCCCTGACACCGGCGCGGGCGGAAACGACGAATTGCCCAGCTCGACTTCAATCTTGTCCAGATCAATGCCCGTGATGCTGCTGACCACTTGGGCGATGATCGTGTACGTGCCGGTGCCGATGTCCTGCACGCCGCAGATCGCATAGGCCGTGCCGTCCGCGCGCAATGAAACCTGCGCCTCCGCTGGCGTGCGGTAGGCATCCCAGTTACACGCCGCCATGCCGTAACCGATGATTTCAGTGCCGTCCTTCATTGAGCCCGGCGTCGGGTTGCGCTTGCTCCAGCCGAACTGCTCGGCGGCCTTATCGATGCACTCCTGCAAGTGGTTGCTCGACCACGGCAGGTTCTGGCTTTCGTCCCGATCAGCGACGTTGAGCTTGCGAAATGCCAGCGGGTCCATGCCGATTTTGTCCGCCATCTCGTCCATTGCCGATTCGAGGGCGAACAGCCCCGGTGCTGCGCCGGGTGCGCGCATGGAGGTTGGCGTGCCGCGATTGACCTCGATGATCTTGTGACTGACCAACACGTTGGGGCAGCTGTAGAGACTCTTGGTCGAGGTGCCGCAATTTTCCTTGTACGGATCGGTGAAGGAGGTGGTGTTGATCGACTCGTGACTCACCGACACCAGCTTGCCTTTGTCATCGGTTGCCAGGCGCAGGCGTTGCTGGGTTTCCGGGCGATGGCCGGTGGTGGAAAACATTTGCTGTCGCGGCACCACCAATTGCACCGGGCGGCCGAGCACTTTAGCGGCGCCACACGCAGCGACCGAATGCGGCCAGATCCACAGTTTGCTGCCGAAGCCCGAACCAATGAACGGCGCCCGCACTTCGACCTTTTCAGGCACCAACCCGAAGATTTTCGCCAATGAGTTGCGATGAGCAACCACGCCTTGGGACGCCTCATAGACGATCAATCGGCCGTCTTCCCAACTGGCGACAGTGGCGTGCATTTCCATCGGGTTGTGGGTTTCGACCGGGGTGGTGTAGGTCGCGTCGATGCTGTGGCTAGCGGCGGTGAATGCCGCGCCCGCGTCGCCGCGTTTATGACCGGGGCTGCCATCCTGCAAGGCGCCTGCTTTCATCCCCTGCTCAAGATTGGCGACGGCGTTGGTCTTGCTGTAGCTGACATTGATTTTGTAGGCAGCGGCCCGAGCGTGCTCGAAGGTATCGGCCACGACCAAAGCAACGAATTGCCCGGCGTAATACACCGTTTCGTCTTCGAACGGCAGGCGGCTTTCGTCCGATTTGGCGGCCGTGAGAATCTTGGCGAACGACATCGGCAACGCGGAGTTGTGATACAGCGCAGGGAAGTTGCCGTGGTGAAAGATGTCCAGCACGCCCGGGGATTTGCGCGCGGCATCCAGGTCCAGGCCAGTGATCTTGCCGCTGGCGATGGTGCTGAACACGCCATACCCGTAGGCCATGTTTTTCAAGTGGTGGTCGGAGGCGTACATCGCCTCGCCAGACACCTTGCGACGACCGTCGATGCGACGAGGGCCAGCGCCAATGATTGCTTCAGTCATAAGCTTGCTCCTGTCAGGCGGTCAGGGTGGTGAGGTTGCGGATGATCGCCTGTTGCCCCAATGGAATCTTGTAGGCGTTGTGGCTGTAGGGCTTGGCGCCTTGCAGTGCGATAGCGGCGGCTTTTTCCATGTTCTGCTGGGTCAGCGTCACGCCCTTGAGCGCGCGCTCGGCGTCCAGTGCACGCCACGGTTTTGTACCTACCCCGCCCATGGCGATGCGCGCGTCACGCACAGTGTCGCCGTCCATCACCAGGATCACGGCGCTGGAGGCCAATGCAAACTGATACGAGGCGCGATCACGCAGCTTCAGATAGCCAGACTTGCTGTTGGGCATTGGCGCGTTCAGCACCACATGGGTGATCAGCTCGTCATCTTGCAGGGCGTGCTCTTTCCAGGGGGTCGATCCGGGCAGCAAATGGAAGTCGAGAAAGTCGATGCTGCGCTTGCCCTTGGGGCCTTGGACCTCAACGCTGGCGCCAATGGCCGCCATGGCTACGCACATGTCCGAGGGGTGAGTGGCGATGCATTGATCGCTGGTGCCCAGCACGGCATGCACGCTGCGGTTATGGCCGTCGATGGCGGCGCAGCCTGAACCCGGCTCGCGCTTGTTGCACGGCGAGATGCCGTCACGGAAATAGTTGCAACGCACGCGCTGCATCACATTGCCCGCCGTCGTCGCCTTGTTGCGCAACTGCGTGGTAGCGCCTGACAGCAGCGCTTGGGACAGCACCGAATAATGGCTGACGATATGCTCGTGGTTGGCCAGCGTGGTGTTGGTCACCAACGCGCCGATGCGCACGCTGCCGTCGCTCTGCACTTCGATCTGCTTGAGGGAAAGATGGTTGACGTCGATCACTTGATCGGCTGGCATCACATCAAGTTTGACCAGGTCGAGGAGGGTGGTGCCACCGGCAAGAAAAAACGCCGACGGGCTTTTCGAATGAGTGCTGACCGCCTGCTCGATACTGCCAGCGCGGACATAATCAAAGGCTCTCATCAGGTCACCTCCTGCAGCTTGATACGCGCCGACTGCACTGCCGACAGAATGTTTTTGTACGCGCCGCAGCGGCAAATATTGCCGCTCATGGCTTCACGCACGCTGTGGTCGTCCTTGCCGATGGTCTTGTCCTGCAACACCGCGACTGCGCTCATGATCTGCCCCGAGGTGCAGTAACCGCACTGGTAAGCGTCGTGCTCCCAGAACGCTTCCTGCACCGGATGCAATTTGCCGTTTTTTGCCAGGCCTTCGATGGTGGTGATTTCGTCACCTTCGTGCATCGCCGCCAGCGACAGGCAGGAGTTGATCGCCACGCCGTTAACGTGAATGGTGCATGCGCCACATTGGCCGTGGTCGCAGCCTTTCTTGGTGCCGGTCAGCTGCAGTCGGTCCCGCAATACGTCCAGCAGGGCGGCGTTGGCAGGCAGGTTCAGCGCGTGAGTCTGGCCATTGACCTTGAGGGTCATGCGGCGCTCGTCCTTGGCCGGGGCGTCGGTGTCATCGGCGACGGCTGCCTGGGCCTCGATGGCTTGCATCCATACTGGCGCTGTCGCAGCCGCAAGACTGGAAACGCCGATGGATTTAAGAAAATTGCGTCGCGACGGCACAGTGAAATCAGTCAGGCCGGACGTCGTGGGTTCTGCGGTTTTATCAGGCTGATCGGTCATGTTTTCAGGTTCCTCGTCAGCGTTGAGTCGTCCCGCAAGCTCGACGGTGAGCGAGCTGCAGGGAGCATGCAAAGTTGATGCGCTTGGCAATCATCCAACCCCAGACAGTAGCGAATAGATTGCGCGCGCATTCATGTAAATAAGTGAATGGACTGTGTAGCTTTTCTCACGAATTGCCGACAAGGAGCCGGAGCAGGACTCATGCCAACCAGGCCGCTCGTTTGCGCAAGCGGCCCGGAATGAGGATCAGGCTGCCGCGGCTTCCTGTTTCAGCGTGGCCATGTCGATGACGAAGCGATATTTGACGTCGCCTTTCTGCATGCGCTCATAGGACTCGTTGATGTCCTTCATGGCGATGATCTCGATGTCCGAGACGATGCCGTGCCTGGCACAGAAATCCAGCATTTCCTGGGTTTCCTGAATGCCGCCGATCAACGAACCGGCCAGGCTGCGACGCTTGAAGATCAGGTTGAACACCGATGGCGAAGGGTGCGGATGATCCGGCGCGCCGACCAGGGTCATGGTGCCGTCACGCTTGAGCAGGTTGAGGAACGCGTCCAGATCGTGGGGCGCCGCAACCGTGTTGAGGATGAAGTCCAGGCTATTGGCCTGGGTGGCCATTTCGTCCGGGTTCTTCGACACGATCACTTCGTCGGCGCCTAGGCGCAGGCCGTCTTCACGCTTGTTCGGCGAGGTGGTAAACAGCACCACATGAGCGCCCATGGCGTGGGCGATTTTCACCCCCATGTGGCCCAGGCCGCCAAGGCCCACGATACCCACCTTTTTGCCGGGGCCGACCTTCCAGTGATGCAGCGGCGAGTAGGTGGTAATGCCCGCGCACAGCAGCGGGGCGACGGCGGCCAGATTGGCGTCCTCACCGTGACTGATGCGCAGCACGAATTTTTCCTTGACCACGATGCTGTCGGAGTAACCGCCGAAGGTGTTTTCACCGCCGAATACCGGGCCGTTATACGTGCCGGTGAAGCCGTTTTCGCAATATTGCTCTTCGCCCTCGGCGCAGGAGGCGCAGTGTTGGCAGCTGTCGACCATGCAGCCGACACCAGCCAGATCGCCCACCTTGAAACCTTTGACGCTGGCACCGACAGCCGTCACGCGACCGACAATTTCATGACCCGGTACGGACGGGTAAAGGGTGTTGTTCCATTCGTTGCGCGCGGTGTGCAGGTCCGAATGGCAGACGCCGCAGTACAGAATGTCGATCTGCACGTCATCGGCACCGGGCGCGCGGCGCTCGATCACGAAAGGCTTGAGGGTGTCTTTGGGATCTTGCGCGGCATAGCTGTACGTCTTGCTCATTGCAATCATCTCCACAGAGGCAGAAAGAAAAGTGCGTCAGCATTGAGTGACACGCTTGAGCTGCAAAAGGTCATTAATACCCACGACAGACCCGATGAGCCTGATGAGCCTAGTTCGCAATTAGCGGGTCGATTAACATTCATTTTGCTGCTCATCGGCCGACATATAGCTGCCAGTGCTATGAACGCAGTTGTTAAGTCGTACAAAAGCGACCATCACGTCGTTTATAGACTGCAAATGGCAATATGCCGCTTGCAACAATCCGTCACACCCCATAAAGATAGCCCTGTCGCACGTTGGCAATGGAGCGCCCATGAATTCCCGTGTCTTGAACCCTGATCGACGACCATTGAACCCCAGCAAAGGGGCGTCGGATGCGGTCGTCACCGAGACCGGTTTTGCGGCAGTGCCAGGCCTGCAAGATGACACGATCGAGTGCTTGTTGCGCGCCACTCGGAACGCGGTGCCCACCCTCAATTGGGCGGCATACCGCGCAGGCGAGCATATGCACCTGTTGGGGCAGGGCGACCCATCGATCACTTGGCCGAGACTGATTGCTCGGGATGCCTTCGACGGGTTCTGCGACGAGCTGGGTTTGCATCGCTGGCCGACCGGGCAGGGCGAAAGCGTACTGGGCTGGCTGATCACCTCGGAACCGCATGGGGGCGAGCCGCGGCTGGGCGAATTGGCCGCGCGACTGGGCTTGCATTTGCAAACCGACGCATTGGCGCGTGCGCAGGCGACCCAGCGCGTACTTTACGAGATCACCTATCTGGCCAGTTCCACCCGGGATCGTTCGGAATTCCTGCACGGCGTGCACCAGCAGTTGGCAACGCTGATCGACGCCGAGAACTTCTATCTGGCGCTCTACGAAAGCCACAGCGGCAAAATCACCTATCCGTATTACATCGACATCACTGACGCCGACGCGCTGGAAGCCGAGACCTACGAGTATCTTGATCCCGACCACATGTCCATGACCGGGTATGTGCTCACTAGCGAGCAGCCGTTGTTCGTCAACGCGGTGGACATCCAGCAGGCGCAGGCCCACCAGCGCTTTTACTGCGTTGGACATCGCCCTGAATTCTGGATGGGGGCGCCGCTGAAAAACGCATCCGACGATGTTTTCGGCATGCTGGCGATGCAGGTGTATGACGTGTCCCGGGTCTACAGTGTCGAGGATCGCGAATTGTTCCTGGTGGTCGCACGGCACGTGGCCATGGCGTTGGACCGGATTCTGCACCGTGCTCATCTGGAAGAAACGGTGGCCCGACGGACTGCCGAGCTGTCACGCCTCAATGACGCTCTTCGCAGCGAAGTGGCCGACCGTGAACGCGCCGAACACCTGCAAAGTGCGCTGTTTCAGATCACCGAATTGTCCAGCCAGCCGGGGGACATGGCCGAGCTGTTTCGCAGCCTGCACGGCATTGTCGGCGAGTTGTTGTTTGCGCTTAACTTCTATATCGCACTGTTCGACGACGCTACCGGCGAGGTGACGTTCCCCTATTACGTCGATGAACGACTCACCGAACGCCCGAACCCACGGCGTGGCGAGCGGGGTTTCACCGAGTACGTGATCCGTCAGCGTCGCCCTTGTCTGATCGACAGCGGTGAAGCCCGACGCCTGGAAAGCACCGGTGAAATCACCCTGCAGAACGAGGTCAATCGCTCCAGTTCCTGGCTGGGGATTCCGTTGTTCGAAGGCGATACCGTGCGCGGTGTGCTGGCGGTGCAGAGTTATTCAACCCATGTCAGTTACTCATTGCGCGACCAGGATCTGCTGACGTTCGTGTCACGGCACATCGACACGGCGCTTTCCCGGCGCACGGCGGCAGAGGCGATTCATATCGCTAACCTGCGGCTGGAAGCGCGAGTGCAGGACCGCACCCGCGAGCTGGACGTTGCCAACGCCAAGCTGCAACACGAGAACTCCCACGACTCCCTGACCGGCTTGCCCAATCGCAGCCATTTGCAGCAACAGTTGCGTACGGCGTGGGAGGCGTTCTGCGAAGTGGGGCAGGAGCTGGTGGTGATGTTCATCGACCTGGACCGCTTCAAGATGGTCAACGACAGTCTCGGGCATCATTCCGGCGATCAGTTGCTGGTGCAGGCCGCCGACCGGTTGCGCAGCTGCATGCGCGACAGCGACTTGCTGGCGCGCCTTGGGGGCGATGAGTTTGCAGTGCTGGCCTACGGCGCTCCGCCGGATGTCACCGTGGCGATTGCCGAACGCATTCTGGAGGCGTTCGACCTGCCGTTTTTCATCGACAGCCACGCAGTATTCTCCTCATGCAGCATTGGGGTGGTGGGCGCCGACCGGCAATTCCACCATGAGCCCGCCGACTTGCTGCGCGACGCCGACACGGCGATGTACCGGGTCAAGAATGCCGGGCGCGACAGTTATGCGGTGTTCAACCAGGAAGTGCGGCGCGAGGTGTCCGATCAGATGGAGCAGGAGAGCGCGCTACGCAATGCGCTCAAACGCACGGACGAGTTGCTGCCGTATTTCCAGCCGATCATTGATGTCGAGAGCGGCAAGATACTTGCCCTCGAAGCGCTGATTCGCTGGCGCCAGCCGGATGGACGAGTCGTTGCGCCAGGCCAGTTTCTGCCAGCGCTGGAGGGGTTGCGACTAATCGGTCGTCTGGATTTCTATATGCTGCAAAGCGTGGTGGCGATCCTTGCGCAGCCCGATCATGCCCATTGGCCCACGGTGCATGTGAATTGCTCGAGCTACAGCATCACGCGGCCGGAGTTTTCCAGCGAGGTGCTGGGTCTGCTGGAGTTGCACGGGGTGCAGCCGTCGCGCATCTGTCTGGAGTTGACCGAAGGCGCATTGGTGGCCGAGCCGGACCTTGCACGTCAGGCCATGAAGCATCTGGCCGATAACGGTGTGTCGGTGGTGCTCGATGACTTCGGTGCAGGTTTTTCGTCCCTCAGTTACGTGCATCAATATCACTTCACCGGCTTGAAAATCGATAAGTCCTTCACCCTCGAACTGACCACCAGCTCGCGCAGCCGCGCCATAGTGCGCGCCATCGTGCGGATGGCCGAATCTCTGGGCCTGACCGTCGTGGCCGAAGGCGTGGAAGACGCAGCTACCCTGCAATTGCTTCGGGAAATGGGCGCCGGACAAGCTCAGGGTTATTACTTCTCCGTGCCGCTGCCGCAGGAAGAGCTGGATTTGAGTTCGTTGGGGTGAGGCGAATACCGTCATAGGGCCGCTTCGCAGCCCATCGTCGGCAAGCCGGACTCCTGCGCGCTCCAACGGAGAATCAAGGGAAACGATCGCCGCGCCGTAAACGGATAGGCCCGCGCAGGTCTTCGTCGATCATGACTTCGCTCTCGCCCTGGGTCACCCGGATCACCCCATCAGTCGCCATCCGCTTTGCGACTTCACGCACCTGTGGCATCAGGGCTCGCCACTGGGCGTCTTCGTCTGTCAGCGCACGGGCCACGTCGGAAGGGCAGATTGAGGACGCCGGGCTGCGGTCTGTCAGCAATCCGAGGATGTCGCGTTCGATGTCAGTGTCGGTGAAGGCCATGGCGATTCTCAACGGTAAAAGCCGAATCAGGGTCTGTCACAGTTGAGTCGTCTTGCGCCCGGGTGTTCCCTGTTATGACGGGTGTGATGCCACTTATGCGGCAAGTGAAAACAACGGGCGGCCATCGACTGCCGCTCTCGGCAACCAGATGCCGGTATTTTTCCATTTCCTGCTAACTGCCAGATCTGCGCAGCCCACCGGCCGGGGCTTTAAGCGTCAGGGGGGAGATATGGCACCGGTCTTGCTCAGTACACCCGATGCATCGACAACCACAACAGGAGGTGAAAGATGATTATCGGCAGCAGTGCCCTCCAGCATATCGTTTCGAAGGCCGTCGCCCACACGACCCTCGACACCAGTGACAAGGACGCATTCGCCAGCGCCGCCATGACGACCGTGCCTGTGGCGCCCGTCTCCGGCAACGATGACACGTCGGCACAAAGCGGCACCCAGGAGCAGCCCACCTACGACGAAGCGTTCGCCAAGATGATGGTCAACCTGAAGTCGGCGATGGCCAGCACCACCGACAACGCCATCGATCCGCAAGTGGCGGCAGCGTCTTCGATGATGGCTGGCGCTGACAAGCAAGTGGCGACGACCGACAGCGTGGCGTCAGGCACTTCGGACAGTGTGGACGCGTTGTCAGCCAGTGCCAACAAGGACGCCGCGAGCAGCGTGGGTTCGGCCAAGGACGATTTTCTGGCCTACATGAACCAGACCGACGCTGAAAAAGCCCGTCAGCAACTGACCGGTGTCAGCAAGGAAGAATACGAGGCCATGTCTCCTGAGCAGAAAGCCGCCGTCGACAAGAAGGTTGCCGAGCTGACCAAGGAAAAGGCCGAAGTTGCGCAGCAGGAAATTAAAGCGAAGATTGCGATGGCTAAGGCTGAAATGGCTTGAGGGGTTGATGCAACGGAACAGTAACGGGCAGACGTTTTCAGCACTACGCAACCTGTTGGAGCGAGGCTTGCCCGCGAAGCTGAGGACGGGGAGTGTCAGGTAAACCTCGTCGTCAACTTCGCGAACAAGTTCGCTCCTACACAAGCGTGCCTGCGATCAAACCACCTGATCGCGATACGGCAAGTCCGGACCCACTCGGGTGCAGGTGACGGCAGCGGCAGCGACGGCGAAGTTGAGCATCTCGGTCAGGGTGTCACGGTTCAGTGTCGGCAGGCTCGCGGGGGTGTCCAGGCCACGTTCGGTTAGGAAGGTGATTAACGCCGCCTGGAAAGTGTCGCCCGCGCCCACGGTATCGGCGGTGATGACTTCCCGCGCCGGTACGGACCAGTTGCCTTTGTCTCGGGTGAAGATGCTCGCGCCCTGGCGGCCTCGGGTCATGATCACCAGTTGGCAGTTGTCCTTGAGCCAGCCCTTGGCGACCGCTTCGGCATCCCTGTCGGGATACAGCAGATGCAAATCCTCATCGCTGACTTTGATGATGTGTGCGTGTTCGGCAAACGTGCTCACCTGACTGCGCCACAGCTCGATACTCGGTGCCGGGTTCAGACGCACGTTGGGGTCGAAGGTGATCAAGCGCTTGCCACTTTCGCGCCGAACCAGCGTCAACAGCGCATCGGCCACCGGCTGCACCACCAGCGAAAACGACCCGACGTGCAGGCCACGCACGCTGTCATTCAGCGCTGGCAAGTGCTCAACGCTCAGTGAACGGTCCGCGCAGCCTTCGCCACGAAAGCTGTAATGCGGTGAGCCATCGGCACCCACCGCCACCATCGCCAGAGTAGTAGGCGCGTCGATGTGAACCAGAAACTCATCACGCACGCCTTCTTCTTCCAGCACCGTGACCAGTCGGCGGCCCAGGTAATCGGTGGAAATCCCGGCGAAGAAAGCGGCCTCCACACCCAGTCGCCGCAAGCCCACCGCGACGTTGAACGGCGAGCCACCGGCAATCGCCTGAAAGCCCAGTTTGTTGCTCTGACCGCTGCTGTCCGGCTGGCTGAAAAAGTCGAACAGTGCTTCGCCACAGACGAGATACATAGGTGCTCCGTTAAGGGCGGTCAGACGCCCTGCAATTGATTGCGATAGTGCTGATAAACGCTTTGATAGGCCGCGACGTTCTCCGGGATCGGCCGTGTCTCGCTGCTCGGCTCGAGGCTCACGCAACGCTCGCACAATGCCTGCAACGACTGGCCTTCGCCACTTTCCCGGGACTGACACCACGCCGCCTGAATTGCTGCGCCCAGTGCCGCTGCTTCACTGCCCGTGGTGCAGATCACCGGAGTGTCCATGATGTCGGCGACGATCTGTCGCCACACCGCGCTTTTCGCACCGCCCCCGATCAGGCGAATGTTGGCGCTCTTGATGCCGCTGTCACGCAGCAAGTCCAGACCATAGCGCAGGCCGAAGGTCGTGCCTTCCACCACCGCCCGGCACAGATTGGCCTGGCTCAAATTGGTGCTGTCCAGCCCGTGAATGCTGCCGGTGGCGTGGGGCAGGGCAGGTACCCGTTCGCCATTGAGGAACGGCAACATCAGCACCCCTTGTGCGCCGATCGGAGCAGCGCTGACCGCTTGATTGAATGCTGCGATGTCCAAAGCGAACAGCTCACGAATCGCCCCGGTGGCGTTGGTCAGGTTCATGGTGCAGATCAAGGGCAACCAACCGCCGGATGACGAACAAAACGTCGCCACCGAGGGTTGATTGCTGATGCTGGCTTCATCGGCAAACGCATACACCGTCCCCGACGAGCCCAGACTCATGGTGATCAGCCCCGGCGCGATGTTGCCGGTGCCGATGGCGCCCATCATGTTGTCGCCGCCGCCGCTGGAAACGATGGCCTCGGGGTTGAGCCCCAGGCGTTCAGCGATGGCCGGCAGAATCCGCCCCACCGGCTGATCGGCTTCCAGCAGCTTGGGCAGGGCGTTGACCAAACGGCCACTCGGGTCAATATGGTTGAGAATGTCCAGATCCCACTCGCGGGTGCGCACGTTGAAATAACCGGTGCCGGACGAGTCGCCGTAGTCGCTGCAGCAGCGCCCGGTCAGCCAGTAATTGAGAAAGTCGTGGGGCAGCAGAATCTTGTCGATGCGCGCGAACAGCTCCGGGAACTGCTCCTTGGTCCACAGCAGTTTCGACACGGTATAACCCGGCGCGATGGCGATACCCAGACGCTCCAGCGAACCGGCTTCGCCGCCCAAGTAATCAAGCAATCGATCGTTTTCAGGGGCCGATTCGGTGTCGCACCACAGCTTGGCCGGGCGCAGTACATGGCCCAGATCGTCGATCATCACCAGCCCGTGTTGCTGGCCTGAAACGCCGATGCCCAAAATCTGCGAGCCAGAAATCCCGGCCTGTTTCAGCGCAGCGGCGGTGGCTGACTCGAACGCATTCAGCCACTCTTGAACATCCTGCTCACGACGCCCGTGGGCGCCGCTGATCATGTGGTGCGCGCCTGATCCTTCGCCGAGCACCTTGCCATTGACGGCATCGAGGACGATGGCTTTTGTGCCTTGTGTACCGCAATCGATTCCGAGAAACATGCTCACCTCAGGCGTGTTTGCCCAACAGTTTTTCCAGGGTTTTGCTGACGCCCAGTTGTTTCAGGCTGTTCAGGTTCTTTTCGAACGACGCCACGAACTCGGCGGATTTCGGGATCGCCGCACCGAAGATTTCTTCCACTTCCAGCAGCCGTTGGGTGATCAGCACATCATCGGCCACCAAGGCTTTGCAGAAGTCGGCCCGGGGGTCGACGATCTTGTAGGCCACGCCGTTTTCGCCTTCGTTACCCTGCAAATAAAGCGCCCAGGCCGCGACCACCAATGACGCGCGGTCCAGATTGCCTTCGTCGAGAATCAAGCGGTTGATTGTCGGCACGGTGAACTTCGGAAATTTCGACGAGCCGTCCGAGCACACGCGCTCCAGTTGGTCGGCGATGGCCTGGTTGGAGAAACGCTCGATCAGCGTGTCCTTATAGCTTTCCAGGTCGATGCCCGGCACCGACGGCAATTGCGGGGTGACGTCGCGGTCCATGTAGGTGCGGATGTACTCGACGAACAGCGGATCGTTCATGGTTTCGTGAACGAAGCGATAGCCCTTCAGCGCGCCCAGATACGTCAGCGCCAGGTGACTGCCGTTGAGCAGCTTGATTTTCATTTCTTCGTAGGGCGTGACGTCGTCGGTGAACTGCACGCCGACCTTTTCCCACGCTGGGCGGCCGTTGACGAACTTGTCTTCCAGCACCCATTGCACGAAGGGTTCGCAGACCACCGGCCAGGCGTCGTCGATGCCTTTTTCGTCATGCAACTGCAGGCGGTGGGCGGTACTGGTCATCGGCGTGATGCGGTCGACCATGGCGTTGGGGAAGCTAACGTGTTCGGCGATCCAGTCATGCAATTCCGCGTCCCGAAGTTTGGCAAACGCCAGCAGCGCCTTGCGGGTCACGCCGCCGTTGTGCGGCAGGTTATCGCAGGACATCAGGGTGAAAGCGGGCGTGCCTTCGGCGCGGCGTCGGGTCAGCGCGGCGCACAGATAACCGAACACGGTTTTCGGCGTAGCGGGGTGGGCCAGATCGTGTTGGATCTGCGGCAGTTGGCTCATGAATTCGCCAGTGCTGTCGTCGATGCAATAACCGCCTTCGGTGATGGTCAGCGAGACAATACGAATGTCCGGGCTGGCGAGCTTGTCGATCAGGGACAGGTCGCTGTCGGTGGACATCAACATCTGGTCCATGGCGCCGATGATGCGGGTTTCGGTGTCCGGGGTATCGCCAAGCTCGAACAGCGTGAACAGGAAATCCTGGCTTTTCAGTGCTTCAAAATTGGCGCGGTCTTCTTCGCGCAGGCTGACGCCGCAAATTGCCCAGTCAAGACCTTCGCCCGTGTTCTCTTTGGCGCCGAGGTTCATCAGCGCGTCGGTGTAAAAAGCTTGGTGCGCGCGGTGAAAGCCGCCCACGCCGATGTGGGCAATGCCCTGACGGCGCTGATCGAGGGTGTAGGACGGCAGCACGACGCTGGGGTCTAGCCGGGACAGGTTCTGCTTATTCAGTTTCATGACTTCAATCTCGAAATTGTTCGCGCAATGGCTTTCACACGCGAGGGATCAAGCGGCAACTTGCAGGGCCTTGGTGATGACCTGGCCCTGGGCGTCGAACAAATGGCAATGAGCGCTATCCAGATGCAGCTTCAGGGTCTCGCCGTATTGGCTGGCCAGGTCGCCGCGAATGCGCATGGTCAGGGATTCGCCCGCTTGCGTGCGCACGTGGCAGTAGGTGTCGCTCCCCAGACGCTCGCTGACATCCGCAATGACCGTCAGCAAGCAATCGCCGTCCTTGGCCAGATTCAGGTGCTCGGGGCGAATGCCCAGGGTGACGGCATCGCCAACGCTCTGTTGCGCATTGGTGAACGGCAGGCTGATGGTGGTGCCGGCGTCCAGAGTGACTTCGCAGCCGGTAGCCTGCACCGCGCTGACTTTGCCCTTGAGAAAGCCCATTTTCGGGGTACCGAGAAAGCCCGCGACGAACAGGTTGGCCGGGTGGTGATACAGCTCAAGCGGCGAGCCGACCTGTTCCACTTTGCCGCCGTTGAGCACCACCACCTTGTCGGCTAGTGTCATGGCTTCGACCTGATCGTGGGTCACGTAAATCATCGTCGCTTGCAGCTCTTTGTGCAGGCGCGACAACTCCAGACGGGTCTGCACCCGCAGCGCGGCGTCGAGGTTGGACAGCGGTTCGTCAAACAGGAAAATCTTCGGGTTACGCACGATGGCGCGACCGATGGCGACCCGCTGGCGCTGTCCGCCAGACAATTGCTTGGGCTTGCGCTCCAGCAACGGGCCCAGTTCCAGAATGCGCGCCGCTTCATCGACCTTGCGTTTGATTTCGGCCTTGTCGCCACCGGCCAGATCCAGGGCGAAGGACAGGTTTTTGCCGACGGTCATGTGCGGGTACAGGGCGTAGGTCTGGAACACCATCGCCAGATCGCGCTTGGCCGGGGTGACCTGGGTGATGTCGCGGCCATCGAGTTCGATGGTCCCGGAGGTCACGTCCTCAAGCCCGGCGATCAAGCGCAGCAGGGTGGATTTGCCGCAGCCCGACGGACCGACGAAGACCACGAATTCACGGTCTTTGACGTCCAGGTCGATGCCTTTGATGATCTGGTGGCCGTCGAAGCCTTTTTGTAGATTTCTGATTGTCAGGTTAGCCATGTGGGGCTCCAGTCTTATTCTTCGATGATTTAGAAACGCTCAAATGCTGAATCTACCTGGGCATGCTTGGCCGTCGCTTCTGCCGGAGGCGTAGGAGTCCGGCTTGCCGACGATCTGCCGGGAACCGGCAGCAAAAACTGTGACACCCGGTGGCACAGTACGAACGCATCCTTCAGTTCTGCTGCCGGTTCCCGGCAGATCGCTGGCAAGCCAAGCTCCTACGGCCTGCGGCCAGAATCAAATTTGCAAATTGCTCATTCACTTCACGGCACCAAACGACAGCCCGCGTACCAGTTGTTTCTGGCTGATCCAGCCGAAGATCAGAATCGGCGCGCACGCCAGCGTCGAAACGGCGGACAGCTTGGCCCAAAACAAACCCTCCGGGCTTGAGTAGGAGGCGATCAATGCGGTCAGTGGCGCAGCGTTGGACGAGGTCAGGTTCAGCGACCAGAAGGCTTCGTTCCAGCACAGGATCAGCGACAACAGCGCGGTAGAGGCCAGGCCGCCTTTGCAGATCGGGATCAGCACCTTGAAAATCTCCTGCCGGGTACTTGCGCCGTCCAGCCGCGAGGCCTCGAGGATCTCGCCGGGGATGTCCTTGAAGTAGGTGTAAATCATCCACACCACGATTGGCAGGTTGATCAGCGTGTAGATCACGATCAGTGCAATGCGCGAATCCAGCAGGCCAAAGGTCTTGGCCAGCAGGTAGATCGGCATCAGCACGCCCACCGGTGGCAGCATCTTGGTGGAAAGCATCCACAGCAGCGTGCTTTTGGTGCGCTTGGTTTCGAAGAACGCCATGGAGTAGGCGGCCGGGACCGCGATCAGCAACGCCAGCGCTGTGGCACTGAATGAAATCAGCACCGAGTTCCAAGCAAAGTGGAAGTAATCGCTGCGCTCCTGAATGTGCAGGTAGTTTTCCAGGGTCGGCGTGAAGATGAACTGCGGTGGCGTGGCGAAGGCGTCGATCTCGGTCTTGAAGCTGGTCAGGACCATCCAGAAAATCGGGAAGAAAATCAGCGCCGCGATCAGCCACGACAAGGTGCCGAGCATCAGGCTTTGCAGGCGACGGGATTGTTTGAGCGTCATCATGATCCGGCCCTCAGGACTTGTCGGTGAGGTTTTTGCCGATCATCCGAATCAGGATGATGGCGGCAATGTTGGCGATGACCACGGCGATCAAGCCGCCAGCGGACGCCATGCCCACGTCGAATTGCAGCAGCGCCTGGTTGTAGATCAGGTACGCCAGGTTGGTTGACGCGAAACCCGGACCACCGTTGGTGGTGGTGAAGATTTCCGCGAACACCGAGAGCAGGAAAATCGTTTCAATCATCACCACCACGGCAATAGGACGCGCCAGGTGGGGCAGTGTCAGGTGCCAGAAAATCGCGATCGGACCAGCGCCGTCGAGACGGGCGGCTTCCTTTTGTTCCTGGTCGAGGGACTGCATCGCTGTCATCAGAATCAGGATCGCGAACGGCAGCCACTGCCAGGACACGATGATGATGATCGACAGCAGCGGGTAATTGGCAAGCCAGTCGATGGGCTGCGCGCCAAACAGCTTCCACACCGAGGCGAGAATCCCCGACACCGGATGGAAAATCAGGTTCTTCCAGATCAGCGCACTGACCGTGGGCATGATGAAAAACGGTGAAATCAGCAGCACACGCACGATGCCACGGCCAAAAAACTCACTGGCTTCCAGCAGCGCGGAGATCAAAACGCCGAGGACCACGCTGATCAGCAGCACGCTGCCCACCAGCAGAATGGTGTTAGTGGCGCCGGGCAGGAAACCGCTGTCGGTGACGAAGTACTGGAAGTTCTCCAGGCCGACGAATTCTTCTTCGCCCGGATTGAGCAGGTTGTAGCGGATCAGCGAGAAATAAATGGTCATGCCCAGCGGGACGACCATCCAGATCAACAACAGCAATACCGAAGGACTGACCAGGAACCAGCCGGGCTTGGTCACGCTGCCTTTGGCTTGCGGTTTATCGCTGGACGATTCCACGCGAGGGGGGAGGGTTGAGGTATTCATGGTGACTCCGAACCGGGGCATAAGCTTGAGCGGTGTAACCAGGGGCAAATAAGCCCCCGGATACCGGGACCTGTACTGACTAAGGGTCAGCCTTTTTTCGGGTAACCCGCTCGCTTCATGTCGCGTTCGGTTGCGGTCTGCGCGTTGCTCAACGCGGCGTCCACAGTGCTGGTGCCCACCAGTGCAGCGGAGAACTGTTGGCCTACTGAAGTGCCAATCGCCTGGAACTCAGGAATGGTCACTAACTGGATGCCCACATACGGCACAGGCTTGAGCGTCGGTGCTTTGGGCGTCACAGCTTTGAGCGATTCCAGAGTGATGTTGGCGAACGGCGCGGCCTTTTTGTACTCGTCGGTGTAGGTCGATGCGCGAGTGCCAGGCGGCACGTTGGACACGCCGTCTTTCTCAGCCACAAGTGCGGCGTACTCTTTAGAAGTCGCCCACTGGGTGAACGCCTGAGCGTCCTTCTGGTTTTTCGCGCTGGTCGGGATCGCCAGAGCCCACGAATACAACCAGGCGGAGCCTTTGTCGGTGACTTCGTGCGGGGCATAGGTGAAGCCGACGTTGTCTGCCACTTTGCTCTGGGTTTTGTCGGTCACGAACGAACCGGCGACGCTGGCATCGACCCAGATCGCGCATTTGCCGCTATTGAACAGCGCCAGGTTTTCGTTGAAGCCGTTGCTGGAGGCGCCGGGCGGGCCATTCTTCTTCATCACGTTGACGTAGTAGTTCAGCGCGTTCTTCCATTCAGGCTGGTCGAACTGCGGCTTCCACTGCTCGTCGAACCAGCGCGCGCCAAAGGAGTTGGCGACGGTGCTGATCAGTGCCATGTTCTCGCCCCAACCGGCTTTACCGCGCAGGCAGATACCGTATTGCTCTTTGGTTTTGTCGGTGAGCTTGTCAGCGAATTCGGAGATTTGCGTCCAGGTTGGACGCTCCGGCATGGTCAGGCCAGCGGCTTTGAACAGGTCGGTGCGGTAGTAGGTGATCGAGCTTTCGGCGTAGAACGGCAGGGCGAACAGCTTGCCATCGACGGACAGGCCGTCACGCACTGAAGGGAAAACGTCATCCAGCGCGTAGGACGCTGGCAGATCTTTCTGCTCTTGCAGCCAGCCTTTGGCACCCCAAAGTGACGCTTCGTACATGCCGATGGTCAGCACATCGAATTGCCCGCCCTTGGTGGCGATGTCGGTGGTCAGGCGTTGACGCAGGACGTTCTCTTCCAGGACGACCCACTTGAGCTTGATATCGGGATGCTGTTCTTCGAAGGTTTTCGACAGCCGCTGCATGCGGATCATGTCGCTGTTGTTGACGGTGGCGATGGTGACGTCGCCAGCGTTAGCGGCGTTGGGGAGAGTCAGGGAGAGAGTCAGACAGGTACCAGCAAGCAACACTTTTGCAGAGGTCTTCATTTGTCACTCCTCTTCTGCGTCCGTTGAACGGCAGAAGCTCGGTTATTGTTTTTTTGTTCTTCCGTGATGCCCGAAAGAATGTCAGCTGATTACAACGGTCTGCACGGACGATGACAAATCCTGCGACGCACTTGAACTGATACTATTTTGCACTGGTAGTTCATGCTCCAGCGCGCCAAAACCACACCCCGGCATGGCGCGGCGCAGTTCCAGCGTAGTAGAAGGAGCGGGAAACGGGGTGGATCAGTACAGGTTTTGCTCAGTCATTCGCTGAACGGCAAGGCGCCGGTAGTGCGAAGGCGTCATGCCCTTGAGCTTTTGGAAGCGGCGGTTGAAGTTGGAAATATTATTGAAACCGGACTCGAAACACACATCCGTGACCGGTTTGTCGCCGTCGGCCAGCAGTTCGCAGGACTTGCTGATGCGAAGCCGGTTGACGAACTCGACGAAGCAGCGACCGGTGGCTTGCTTGAACACGCGGGAGAAATAGGTCGGCTTCATGCCCAAGTATTCCGCCACCTCTTCCAACGGCAACTCGCGAGCGTAGTGGGCAAAAATGTAGTCCACGGCCTTGTTAGTGCGATCGACACTGTGCTCGTCAGCCATCTGCGGCGCGGTGGTGCCGGACAGCAACTGGAAATCATCGCTCGCCGCCAGTAACTCCAGAAGAATGAAAAAGTGTCCCAAGCGGGTCATTCCACTGGACTCGGCGATCTTTTGCATCAGCCGGCTGGCTTGTCGAATAGTGCGCTTGCAACGAAATTCGATGCCGTACTGCGCACGCTCCAGCAGCGGTGTCAGGGTGCGCAATTCGGCGAACACCTGATTGCCGCTTTCGAGCAGATCATCGGTGAAGTTCACCAGCATGTCGCGCTTGGGCACGACTTCGTCTTCCTCGATCTGGCTGATCCAGTTATGCGGCAGATTCGGGCCGGTGAGAAACAACGAGTCGGGGTAAAAGTTGCCAATATAGTCGCCGACGAACACCTTGCCGGAACTGGCAGTGATGAGGTGCAGCTCGTATTCCTTGTGGAAATGCCAGCGCACCAGCGGACAGGGAAACCCATGCTCGCGATAGATGATCGACAGGCCATTGTGGTCGTCCATCAGCTCGTAGGAGGGATCGGTGACTCTTGTTGTTTTGGACATGCGGGTGCCGGGAAGATGGGGTGGCGTTGGGGGTAATGTGCACTATTTTTGGGGGTGGTTACATCTGGTTTGATTAATCCAGCACTCCTTCAGGCGCAGACTGGTTCCTCAGTGTGTACTGTACACATCAGTCAATAAGGGAATAGGCTGATGCGAAGCAGGGAGATGATCAAAAAAATTGAAGCGGATGGGTGGTTTCTGGTGGAAGTCCGAGGCAGTCACTGCCAGTACAAACATCCGGTCAAACAGGGTCGAGTTACAGTGCCACATCCCAAAGACGATCTGCCCCGAGGCACTATTCACAATATTCTGAAACAGGCTGGCCTGAAATGAGGGCCGCACCGTCATACGACGAGGCAACTACACACATGAAATTACCTGTCGTTCTGCACAAGGACCCCGACTCGGTATACGGCGTTACCGTTCCGGACATACCCGGTTGTTTTTCGGCCGGTGCCACCGTCGCGCAGGCGCTCGATAACGTCAGGCAGGCACTGGCGTTGCATTTTGAAGGATTGGTAGCCGACGGCGACCCGATTCCTGAAGCGAAGGAAATCGACGTGCATATCCACAATCCTGATTTCGAGGGCGGCGTCTGGGCGGTTGTCGAGTTCGACGTAACCCCTTACTTCGGCAAGGCGGTCCGGTTCAATGCGACGCTGCCAGAGCATCTGCTCGAACGTATCGATGCAAAGGTCAAAATCGATCAGCGCTACAGCTCGCGATCAGGCTTTCTGGCAACGGCTGCGCTCAGAGAACTGCATGAGTAAAACGATCCTCCTCATCGGAATCGGTGCCGGCAATCCCGAGCACATCACGGTGCAGGCAATTAGGGCGCTGAACCGCACGCAGGTGTTCTTCATCCTCGACAAGGGTTATGCCGACGATGAACTGCTGCGCCTGAGAAAAGACATCTGCGAGCGCTACATCGAGAGCAGTGACTACCGCCTGGTTCAGGTGCAGGACCCTCGACGCGAGGACGATCCAGACTCTTACCGCGCTGGCATAGAAAGCTGGCACGAACAACGGGCGGTGTTGTTCGAACGACTGATTGCCGACCAAATCGGCGAGGGCGAGACCGGAGCGTTCCTGGTGTGGGGCGACCCGGCGCTGTACGACAGCACGCTACGGATTCTCGACCGGGTGCTGGAGCGTGGCAGGCAGGTCTTCGACTACGAAGTCATCCCCGGCATTACTAGCGTTCAGGCGCTGGTGGCTCAGCACCGCATCCCGCTCAACCGCATCGGCGAGCCGATCCACATCACTACTGGCCGGCAACTGGCGCAAGGGCAGGGCGCGGACATCGACAATGTGGTAGTGATGCTGGACGCCCATTGCACCTTCGAGCGGTTTGTCGGTGAGGATTTACATATTTACTGGGGAGCTTATCTCGGCACGCCGGACGAAATCCTGATCAGCGGGAAGCTGAGCGAAGTCAGCGAACAGATCAAGCAGGCCCGCAACGAGGCACGGACGCGTAAGGGGTGGATTATGGATACGTATTTGTTGCGGCGGGTGTTGAACTGAGGTTTCAAAGTTCGTGGCAGCGACATTTTGGACTTTTTTCAAATTTGCTGCCGACGCCCGCTATTACTGACATGCCAACTCGCTAATAAATTTGGCAATCTCAGCTCTACTATCTTTCATCATTCGGACTAAGTTGCCATTGAGCGTGCCCTGTTTAGAGCGCTTTGTAGGAGTTATCCGGTAAGTTATGCAGAACTTTCCTGATAATGGTTTCGGGCTGGAATTACGGCTTGTACTGGCCTAGGGTGCAGACTATCAGTCAGTCAGTAAGTCGGAACTATCGATTCGAATCGGTAAGGCATTAATTAAACACTCTGTTTAATGGGCTTAGCTCTTTTATTTGGAGCTGCTCAATCCCACGTTTCGTATTGATTTCAATATATGTTTGAATGTTTAAATGTTTATTCATTTAAACGTCAGCCTGTTTATGCCTGCAGCCAAGGAGGCCTGAAATGCTCAATCCACCGCGCACGTTCTTCGACCACAGCCGCCACACCCTCGTTGTTCGCGGCATCGAAGCGACGCTCGACGTGCTGGCCTTCGATGGCGAAGAACAACTGAGCCAGCCGTTCAAATACCGCATCGAATTCACTTCCAGCGACCACGACATTGCTGCCTCGGACATGCTCAGGCACCAGGCCGATTTCAGCCTCCATGCTGCGCCCCATGATTTGCCGCCGGTGATGCCGTGGGATATCGGCAAAGTCGTTCCGCCATTGCGCACGTTGCATGGGGTGATCACTGGCTTCAAACGCCTGTCCGGGTCAAACGACGAAGCGCGCTACGAAATTACGTTGCAGCCGCGTCTGGCCTTGCTCGAACGCGGCCGGCAGTTCCGCATTTACCAGCATCAGTCAGTGCCGGAGATCGTCGAAAGCATTCTGCGCAGCCGTCATCAGTTCGAAGGGCAGGACTTTGTTTTTAACCTCGTGCGCGAGTATCCCTGTCGCGAACAGGTTATGCAGTACGGCGAGGACGATCTGATCTTTATCCGCCGCTTGCTGGCCGAAATCGGGATCTGGTTTCGCTTCACGGTTGACGAGCGTTTGCGTATTGAGGTGGTGGAATTTCACGACGATCAGCGCCAC
>NZ_JBSKHW010000023.1:0-87140 GCF_057128765.1 Pseudomonas corni | reverse complement strand
TTCAAGGTGACCGAGCCACCTTTCAGTGTCGCGTTATCCACGTCAGCCAGCGTGACTTTGCCATCCAGCGAAACGCCGGTCTGGCCTTCGGTGAAGGAAAACGGGCCTTCAATGGTAGCGGTTGGCGCGTCGTTGACCGGAACCACACTCACAACCGCATTGACCGGCACAGAATTGTTCTGGCCATCGTTCACGGTGATCGTGATGTTGCGATCAATCGCGCTTGGGTCTTGGCTGTTGTTGCTGAAGGTGATCGATTTGATCACGGCTTCGTATTCTGCCGCGCTCGCAGCGCCGCTCAGTGTCACGACCAGCGCGCCATTGACGGTAGAGGTGGTAACTGTGATCGCAGGGTTGCTGCTGCCGACCACCAGGCTGTCGCCGGTTTGCGGGTTGCCGAGGCTAACGGTCGCTCCGGTCAGGGTTGGGCTATCGACGTCGGTGATGCGCAGATCGCCAACGACCGGCACGCCGTTGTCACCTTCAGTGAAGGTCGTGGCGAAGTTGGTGCCGTTGGTGTTGTTGTCCAGATCCACCACGGGCAACGCGTCGTTGTCGATAATGGTCGTGGTGACGCTGCCTTGGGTTGGGCTGACTACGATTTGCTCGAAGTTGCCGCCGCTGATCGTGCCAATGGCGACGGTCAGGTTTTCAACGCCTTCGGGAATGGTGTCGTTGATCGTGCCGATGTCGAAGGTCACGCTGCTGGCATTGGCTGGCACTTTGACGCTGACTACTTGGGTGTAATCGCTGCCATCGGCCGCTGTGCCACTGTAGGTCAGGTTAATGGTGACTTCGGTCTGCGCCGGGTTGCTCAGCGTGATGGTGTATGTCGCGCTTTGACCTTCGATCACGGACGCGCTGCCGGTGATGCTGGCAGTCGTGGTGTCGATGGAGTCTGTAATGCCAACAACAGCAGGCGCCGGGTTCGGCACCAGGTTTTCGAAATTGCCGCCAGTCGCGCCAGTGATCGTGGTGCTGATGGTGGTGTTGGTGTTGTACACATCATTAGCTGGAGCAGGAACGCTGATGCTGCCAGTCGATTCACCGGCTTTGATAACGATGGTCGAACCGTCGGACAGGGTGACGGTGACCGGCGTTTGCGCCGGGTTAGTCAATGTCGCGGTGTAAGTGATCGACGTACCTTCAGTGCTGGTTGCGCTGCCCGCCGTCAGGGTGACGGTGGTGGTGTCTGGCGAGTCGGTGATGTTCACGACTGCTGCTGCCGGGTTCGGCACCAGGTTTTCGAAGTTGCCGCCGGTTGCACCGGTGATCGTGGTGCTGATCGTGGTGTTGGTGTTGTACACGTCGTTGGCCGGAGCAGGAACGCTGATGCTGCCGGTCGACTCGCCCGCACGGATAACGATGGTCGAACCGTCGGACAGGGTTACCGTGACCGGCGTTTGGGCCGGGTTAGTCAGTGTCGCGGTGTAGGTGATCGACGTGCCTTCGGTGCTGGTAGCGCTGCCAGCCGTTAGGGTGACAGTGGTGGTATCGACGGAATCAGTAATCCCAACCACAGCAGGCGCTGGATTGGGCACAAGGTTCTCGAAGTTGCCGCCGGTTGCGCCAGTGATGGTGGTGCTAACCGTGGTGTTGGTGTTGTACACGTCGTTAGCTGGAGCCGGAACGCTGATGCTGCCAGTCGATTCACCGGCTTTGATAACGATAGTCGAGCCATCGGACAGGGTTACCGTGACCGGCGTTTGGGCCGGGTTAGTCAGTGTCGCGGTGTAGGTGATCGACGTGCCTTCGGTGCTGGTAGCGCTGCCAGCCGTTAGGGTGACAGTGGTGGTATCGACGGAATCAGTAATCCCAACCACAGCAGGCGCTGGATTGGGCACAAGGTTCTCGAAGTTGCCGCCGGTTGCGCCAGTGATCGTGGTGCTGATGGTGGTGTTGGTGTTGTAGACGTCATTAGCCGGAGCAGGAACGCTGATGCTGCCGGTCGATTCGCCCGCACGAATGACGATAGTCGAGCCATCGGACAGCGTGACCGTCACTGGCGTTTGTGCCGGATTGGTCAGTGTCGCGGTGTAAGTGATCGACGTGCCTTCAGTGCTGGTAGCGCTGCCAGCCGTCAACGTGACGGTGGTGGTATCAGTCGAATCAGTAATGCCAACCACAGCAGGCGCTGGATTCGGCACCAGGTTCTCGAAGTTGCCACCAGTCGCACCGGTGATCGTGGTGCTGATGGTGGTGTTGGTGTTGTACACATCATTAGCTGGAGCAGGAACGCTGATGCTGCCAGTCGATTCACCGGCTTTGATAACAATGGTCGAACCGTCGGACAGCGTGACCGTCACTGGCGTTTGGGCCGGATTAGTCAGTGTCGCGGTGTAAGTGATCGACGTGCCTTCAGTGCTGGTAGCGCTGCCTGCGGTCAGAGTGACGGTGGTGGTATCCGGCGAGTCGGTGATGTTCACGACTGCTGCTGCCGGATTCGGCACCAGGTTTTCAAAGTTGCCGCCGGTTGCGCCAGTGATCGTGGTGCTGATGGTGGTGTTGGTGTTGTAGACGTCATTAGCCGGAGCAGGAACGCTGATGCTGCCGGTCGATTCGCCCGCACGAATGACGATAGTCGAGCCATCGGACAGAGTGACCGTCACTGGCGTTTGCGCCGGATTGGTCAGTGTCGCGGTGTAGGTGATCGATGTGCCTTCAGTGCTGGTAGCGCTGCCAGCCGTCAACGTGACAGTGGTGGTGTCAGTCGAATCAGTAATGCCAACCACAGCAGGCGCTGGATTCGGCACCAGGTTCTCGAAGTTGCCGCCCGTTGCGCCAGTGATGGTGGCGCTAACCGTGGTGTTGGTATTGTACACGTCGTTAGCTGGAGCCGGAACGCTGATGCTGCCAGTCGATTCACCGGCTTTGATAACGATGGTCGAACCGTCGGACAGGGTGACGGTGACCGGCGTTTGCGCCGGGTTAGTCAATGTCGCGGTGTAAGTGATCGACGTACCTTCGGTGCTGGTAGAGCTGCCAGCAGTCAACGTGACGGTCGTGGTGTCAGGCGAATCAGTAATCCCAACAACAGCAGGCGCCGGGTTCGGGACCAGGTTTTCAAAGTTGCCACCAGTCGCACCAGTGATCGTCGTAGAGATCGTGGTGTTGGTGTTGTAAACGTCATTAGCCGGAGCGGGGACGCTGATGCTGCCAGTCGATTCGCCCGCACGGATAACGATGGTCGAACCGTCGGACAGGGTGACGGTTACCGGCGTTTGCGCCGGGTTAGTCAGTGTCGCGGTGTAGGTGATCGACGTGCCTTCAGTGCTCGTCGCGCTGCCAGCCGTCAGGGTAACAGTGGTGGTATCGACGGAATCAGTAATCCCAACCACAGCAGGCGCTGGATTAGGGACAAGGTTTTCGAAGTTGCCACCCGTTGCGCCAGTGATGGTGGTGCTAACCGTGGTGTTGGTGTTGTAAACGTCGTTGGCTGGAGCCGGGACGGTAACCGTAGCAGCGGACTCGCCCGCACCAATGACGATAGTCGAGCCATCAGACAAAGTGACAGTCACTGGCGTTTGCGCAGGATTAGTCAGCGTCGCGGTGTAAGTGATCGACGTGCCTTCAGTGCTCGTCGCGCTGCCAGCGGTCAGGGTGACGGTCGTGGTGTCGACAGAATCAGTAATGCCAACCACAGCAGGCGCGGGGTTCGGAACCAGGTTCTCGAAATTGCCACCAGTTGCGCCAGTGATGGTGGTGCTAACCGTTGTGTTGGTGTTGTAAACGTCGTTGGCTGGAGCCGGGACGGTAACCGTACCAGCGGACTCGCCCGCACGAATGACGATAGTCGAGCCATCAGACAAAGTGACAGTCACTGGCGTTTGCGCCGGATTAGTCAGCGTCGCGGTGTAAGTGATCGACGTACCTTCGGTGCTGGTAGAGCTGCCAGCCGTCAGAGTGACAGTGGTGGTGTCGATGGTGTCGGTGATCTGGGTCACCGCAGGCGTCGGATCAGTCGTGACCACAATGCCGGCGCCGCCGGTGGTACCGGTGACGGTTGTAGAAATCTGGGTTGGATCAATGTACGGCGAATTGTTGCCCGGAATCTGAACCGAAACCGTCCCCGTAGTCTGGCCGCCAGCGATAACGATGGTCTGGCCGTTAGACAGGGTGATGGTCAGGTCGGTCGTTGGCGCCTGAGTGACGGTGGCGGTGTAGACCAGCGTGCCGCCTTCTTCGGTCAGCGTTGGCGTCGCCGTAACGCTAAGGGTCGAAGCGGTTGCCGGCGTGGTTGTATCGAGAATGCCAGCATCTTGCTGGACCGTAGCCGCGCGTTGATTGTCCGGGCCTGCAGTCTGAAAGCCGATGGTTGGATCAACCACGCCAGCCGTTTCGTTAAGCATGACGAAGCTGTGTCCGCCCCCGGCATCGCCGCCGCCAGTGCCAGCCTGACCTGCAGCAGTGGCTTCGAGGTCTTTGGTAGGGTCAGCGCCCGCAGCGATGGCTTGCTGCAATTCGGCAACCGATGGTGCGGCCTGCGCGGTGGCTTCCGACAGATTGACCGTAGATGTCGGGGTTTCCGAACTCCACTGGCTGTCACGGCCCATGTCCAGGGTGCGGCCATCAGGCAGTTCGAGCGTGACCGCTCCTGCCGGGCCAGTCAGCACCTGTTCCCCGGCAAACAACCGGTCCCCCTCGATCAGTACACGGCGAATCCCTTCCGGGGAGACTGCGACTACTTGGCCAACAATGCTTTTGACGATGGCAACAACACTGCTCATTGGGGGAACTCTCCGCGTTTACCGTTCAGTTGGTATCCATGATGCCGTCCGGCTTTTCTATGCGCCGCTTCATACTGGAGTACGTATTTTTTACACTATTATTTGACGTCAAATAATTAACTGATTGTTTTAATTATTATTTAAGTTTTGACGCCAATTTATTAACGCTGGGTTTACAGTTTGGGAATTAACTTTTAGCCAAACTATTGACCTATTCGGCGACATCCTAAACAATCGCTTCCGTAATGTCACATTGATATTCAATGGAATCGCGTCTTTCTGCTGTGTGATCCCAAGTCCCATTCAGAACACTCCGACAACGGTCCCATTCAATTGCCATTTTTATGATGCGGCGGCTGTACTGCTGCGTTTTGAACAAGAACGTTCTCGGGATCAAAAAACATGCGTGCGCACTTCCTTACCGTAATTCCATTCGCTCTTACCGCCACTCTGGCCCATGCAGAAAGCCTGCCACAGGCCATGCAGAAGGCGATGGACGTGCATCCCGAGGTTCAGGCAGGCGTTAACGCACGTATCGCTCAGGACTACGCCGTTCGTGCCGCCAAAGGTGGATACCTGCCGCGCGTTGACCTCACGGGAGGTTATGGTCGTGCAGGTTCTGACACCCCGAGCACGCGCGCGACCACCGGTAACAATGACTGGCAAACGCTCAATCGCGGCGAGTCGGCCATCCGCTTGCAACAAATGCTTTTCGACGGTTTTCAGACATCCAACGAAGTAGGGCGTCAACAAGCCACCGCCAATTCCCGTGGCTACTCGTTGTTGAACACAACTGAACGTACTGCACTGACAGTTGCGCAAGTTTATCTAGACGTAATGACCCAGCGTGAAATGGTCCGCCTGGCAGAAGAGAACTTGAAAAGCCACGAACGCATTTACGACCAGATCAAGTTGCGTACCAGTCGCGGCGTAGGCCGTATGGCCGACATGGATCAGGCCGATGCGCGTTTGGCTCAAGCGCAAAACAACTTGCTCACCGAAAAAACCAATCTTGCCGATGCGCAAACTAACTACTTGAGCGCAGTGGGTGTGTTTCCCGATCAACTGGAAGCGCCAGCGCCAGTCATGGCAATGATGCCGGCCACCCTTGATGAAGCGCGTAAGCAAATGCTGGAAAACAGCCCCGTGCTGCGTTCGGCCGAGTCCGACATCGCTGCGGCTGAAAAGCAGTACCAGTCTGCCAAATCGACGTTCTATCCACGTTTTGACGCTGAGCTTGGCCGTAACGCCGACAACAACATAGGTGGCGACGAAGGTCACAACAACGGCTGGGAAGCGATGGTACGCATGCGCTTCAACCTGTACTCCGGCGGCAGCAACAAGGCTGACCTTGAGTCCAAGTCGTATCTGGCCTCGCAGGCGCTGGACATCCGCAACAACGCGCTGCGTCAGTTGAACGAAGAACTGGGCCTGGCCTGGAACGCCTACAACAACGCCACCTCACAGATCCCGATTGCGCAGCAGTACGTTGATCGCACTGCCAGCGTTCGTACTTCGTACCAGCAGCAATTCGGCCTGGGCGAACGTACTCTGCTCGATCTGCTCGACTCCGAAAACGAGCTGTTCACGTCGCAGCAACGTCTGGTGCAGTTGAAGAACCTGCAGCAGTACACCCAGTACCGCATCAAGGCTGATATGGGCGTTTTGTTGAAAAGTCAGGGCGTCATGGCGCCAATGGCATCAGTTGTGCAGAACGATATAAAACCGACAGTTCAACTGCCGGGTATGAACTGATTTTTGACGCAATCGGTTTCTCCAACAGTTAGCGATATAAAGAGAGTGTCAGCGTGGATTTGGAATTACCTTCGGTTCAACTAGGCCATGATCCCCGCAGCCAGCACGATGATCCGTTACTGGATGGCCTGCTGACGCTCTGCGCGCTGCACCACAAACCCGCCAGTCGGGCGATGCTGACCACCGGTTTGCCATTGCCCGATCAACGACTGAGCGCCGATTTATTGCCGCGAGCGGCTGCCCGTGCCGGTTTGCAGGGGCGTTTGCTGCAACGCAAGCTCGATCAGATCCCTTCCATCGCACTGCCTGCGCTGTTGCTGCTCAAAGACGGCCGAAGCGCTGTGCTGTTGAGCTGGAACGATGACAGTGCACGTTTGCTGCTGAGCGAAAGCGATGGCGGCGAAGTTGAAGTGGCCCGTGAAGTGCTGGCCAAGGATTACAGCGGGCGGGTGTTCTTCGCCCAGCCGCAACATAAATTTGACGTGACCAAGGGTTCGCTCATTCCACGGGCGAAATCCTGGTTCAAAGACACCCTCAAGCGCTCGCGCTGGCTGTACGCCGATGCGATCGCTGCAAGCCTGGTGATCAACCTGATCGCCTTGGCTGCACCGCTGTTCGTGATGAACGTTTACGACCGCGTGGTTCCGAACCAGGCCACCGCCACACTGTGGGTACTGGCCGCCGGCATCTGTGGCGCCTACCTGTTCGACCTGCTGCTCAAGGGCCTGCGCAGTCTGTGCCTGGACCTGGCTGGCAAGAAAACCGACCTGATCATCTCCGCCACGCTGTTCGAACGCATCGTCGGCATGGCCATGAAAAACCGGCCTGCCCGGGTCGGCAGCTTTGCCCAGAACATCCATGAGTTTCAGGGGATGCGCGACTTCTTGACGTCGCTCACCCTGACCAGTCTCATCGATTTGCCGTTCACTCTGATCATCCTCTTGGTGATCGCGCTGCTGGGCGGCAATCTGGTATGGATCCCGATCATCGCCTTCCCGTTGGCGCTGGGTATCGGCCACTTCCTGCAAAAGCCGCTGACCGCCACCCTCGAACGCACTATGGCGCTGGGTGCCGAGCGTCAATCCAGCTTGATCGAAACCCTCGCTGGCCTTGATGCAGTGAAGGTCAACAACGCTGAAAGCGAACGTCAGTACCAGTGGGAACAGACCATCGGCACCCTGAGCCGGCTGGAGCTGCGGGTCAAGATTCTGTCCGGTCTGGCGATGAACATCACGTTGCTCATCCAGCAGCTGGCTGGCGTGGCGATGATCTGCTTCGGCGTTTACCAGATCATTGACGGCAACCTCAGCATGGGCGGCCTGGTGGCGTGTTACATGCTCAGTGGCCGCGCGCTCGGCCCGTTGGCTCAGTTGTCCGGTTTGTTGACCCGTTATCAGCAAGCCAAAGTGACGATGGTTTCCGTAGACCAGATGATGGAGCTGCCGCAGGAGCGCAACTTCGACGAGCGCCCGCTCAGCCGTCAGGTGCTGCAGGGCGCGATGGAGTTTCGTGGCCTGGATTTCACCTATCCCAATCAGCAAACCCTTGCGCTCAAAGGCATCAGTCTGGTGGTTCGGCCGGGCGAGAAGATCGGCATCATCGGCCGCAGTGGCTCGGGCAAAAGCTCGCTCGCCAAATTGCTGGTCGGTCTTTATCAGCCCGACGCCGGTTCTTTGCTGGTGGACGGCGTGGACATCCGCCAGATCGACGTCAGCGAACTGCGCCATAACATCGGCTACGTAGCTCAAGACATCCAGCTGCTGGCAGGCACCTTGCGCGACAACCTGGTTTCCGGCGCTCGCTATGTCGATGACGAAATGGTCCTTCAGGCCGCCGAACTGGCTGGCGTGCATGAATTCGCCCGGTTGCACCCCCAAGGTTATGAGCTGCAAGTGGGGGAGCGTGGACAGAATCTTTCCGGCGGACAGCGGCAGAACGTTGCACTGGCCCGCGCCTTGTTGCTTAACCCGCCGATCCTGCTGCTGGACGAACCGACCAGCGCCATGGACAACACCGGTGAAGAGCGCCTGAAACAACGCCTGCAGGCAGTCGTCGAGAGTAAGACCGTGATCCTTGTTACTCACCGAGCATCGCTGCTCAGTCTGGTTGATCGTTTGATCGTCATCGACCGTGGTCAGATTCTCGCCGACGGCCCGAAAGCCGCCGTCATGGAAGCGTTGAAGAAGGGGCAGATCAGTGTTGCTTAAGTCAGGTCCGGGACAATCCGGCGGCGGGATCTTTCGCTATTTCCGTGGCACTTCTTCGCTTGAAGGGCAGCCGCTGCCCGAAGTCGAAAAGGCGCTGGTCGACGACGCGCCGCGCATTGTGCGTCTGACCATCTGGGCGGTGATTCTGTTTTTCATGTTCTTGGTGCTGTGGGCCAATTACGCGGTCATCGATGAAGTGACCAAGGGCGAGGGCAAGGCCATTCCTTCGACCAAGGTGCAGAAAATCCAGAACCTTGAGGGCGGCATCGTCGCCCAGATCTACGTCAATGACGGCCAGATCGTCGAGGCCGGCGCTCCGTTGATCCGTCTGGACGACACGCGTTTTGCTTCTAATGTGGGCGAGACCGAAGCTGATCGGGTATCGATGGAGTTGCGCGTTGAGCGTCTGAGCGCTGAAGTCGATAACCGTCCACTGAACCTTTCCGCGGAAGCGCGCAAAACTGCGCCGAATCAGGCCGCCAACGAAGAGTCGCTGTACCAGAGCCGTCGTCAGCAACTGGCTGATGAACTCGGTGGCTTGCAGCAGCAATTGATTCAGCGTCAGCAAGAGCTGCGCGAGTTTGCGTCCAAGCAGGAGCAATACCGCAACAGCCTGGGTTTGCTGCGCCAGGAAATCGGGATGTCTGAGCCGCTGGTCAAGCAGGGCGCCGTATCCCCGGTTGAAGTGCTGCGCCTGAAGCGTTCGGAAGTGGAAACGCGCGGTCAACTCGACGGCACCACCCTGGCGATTCCTCGTGCGCAGGCAGCGATCAACGAAGTGCAGCGCAAGATCGACGAAACCCGTGGCAAGTTCCGCAGTGACGCGCTGACGCAGTTGAATGAGGCGCGGACCAACCTGAGCAAAGCGCAGTCCACCGCCAAGGGGCTGGAGGATCGGGTCAACCGTACGATGGTGACATCGCCGGTGCGCGGTATCGTCAAGCAGATGCTGGTCAACACCGTGGGCGGTGTGATTCAGCCCGGCAGCGACATCGCCGAAATCGTTCCGCTGGACGACACGTTGCTGGTGGAAGCACGCATTCGCCCGCAGGACATTGCGTTCCTGCATCCGGGGCAGGAAGCGATGATCAAGTTCTCGGCCTACGACTACACCATTTACGGTGGGCTGAAAGGCAAGCTGGAACAGATCGGCGCGGACACTATCCAGGACGAAGAAAAGAAGAACACGTTCTACGTCATCAAACTGCGCACCGACCGCAGCCACCTGGGCACCGATGAGCATCCGCTGCTGATCATCCCCGGCATGGTCGCCACCGTCGACATCATCACCGGCAAGAAAAGCGTGCTGAGCTACCTGCTTAAACCAGTGCTAAAAGCACGGGCCGAAGCGCTGCACGAGCGTTGATCCTGTCCGTCAACGCTCGCAAAAAAACAGCAGCGTGTTAACACGCTGCTGTTTTTTTTGGTTTGAAAAAGACGGTAGGGCCGATTGCGAAGCTATTGAGGCGAGTCAGCGCGGTACTCGGCATTGCGCATCATCATAGGCTGCTTCGCCTTCTCTTTTCCCGATAGCCACGACGAACACGATGATTTCGCTGTCCTGCACCTAGTAAATAAGCCGATAGCCTGAACTGCGGAGCTTGATTTTGTAGCAGTCGGGCAACCTGTAAAGGCGGTTTGCTTCGATGCGGGGGTTTAACAGCACGTCAGCCAACTTCTTTTTGAACTGCTGGCGCAGTGTATCGCCTAGCTTGTTCCATTCTTTCAAAGCACGCCGGTCGAATTCAAGGTTATAAGTCATCCAGACTCACTTTGACTCGCTGTGGATGGGCCAGACGCTTTGCTGCTTCAGCTAGGAGCGCTTCGTCTTCATCGGTGACAAGCATTGGCTTGAACGGCAACTTTCCACGTTCTGCAACGTATTGAAGCGTTTGTCGCAGTAGTTCGGACGGGGTGACGCCGAGCTTCTCCAGTTCAGCGAATGAACGCGTTTTGAGATCGTCGTCGATGCGGATATTAATAGAAGCCATGAGGCAGTCCTGTAATGACGTTTGCCGTTACGGTATAGCGCTTCTCCAGGGGTCGCAATCGGATTTTCCTGATTTCACGTGCTTTCGATCAATGGCAGATTTGATTGAATTGTCCTTGGCTGGCGCCACCGCAGATACGCTACTGACCCAAATCCTTCACCAACCCCGGCGTCAAATAATGCGGGCCGTCGAACAGGTACAGGGAGTAGCCGTCATAGGCGGCGATCTGGGGTTTTAGCTCGGCCGCTGTGGCTGAGCGGAAGCCGCCCCCGACTTTGGGGCGGAAGGCTTCGACGATGATTTTCACGCGTTTTTTGCCCAGTCTCTTGCTCAGCGCGTCAGCGTAGTTTCGAGCGACGGGGGCGGTGCGGGTGTAGACGCCGACGCCGTCCTGGAAGAACACGCCGATGTCGCTCGGCAACCAGCTTTTCAGCCAGTCGGCCGTCGCGTCAGGCCCGATGTTGGCGCCGTCGTAGACGCTGATCCACAACGGTCTCGGCAATTTTGCCAGTAATGCGGGCAACTCTTTGGCCCGACTCCAGCTTGGGTCTACTTCCGCCGGAAAGTACCAGCCAGTGACATTCAGCGGCGTTTTCACTTTCGCCAGCCGCGCCGACATCACGGCCAGCTCTTCAATGTTGTCCCGGGATTTGGTTTCGCTGAAAAATCCTGCCAGCCCCAGAATCACATCCTGCGCCCAAGGCGCTTTGGCAATCCTGCTCCAATCAGGCAGCACCGGTACCGTCGGCATCCCACTGTTGGGGACGAATGACTGGCCATCTACTGCCGTCCATTGCACCAACAACTCACGCGCGCCGAGCTTTTGCCATTCGCCGTTGATGCCGACGGTGGCGTTGTCCGGCTGCCAGACGATGCCAACCACACCAGGCCCTTTGGGCTGGGTCAGCTGATAAATACCCGTGGACGCCAGCCCGAGCACGCCAACGACCACCGCCGTCAGCGAGGCTTTCGCCAGCGTCGTGCGCGCGAGCAGACGGGTCAAAATGCTCAATGCACCTCCCGTCGCAAAACGCACTCAATCAGCATCACCACGAAAAAGTCATCCGCGCGAACACGCCTTCAGCGCTGTCATCGCCGAACACCTTCGCTCGGTATTGCACGGAAAAGTCCACGTAAGACTGCGGCGCCTTGTACTTGTCCTCGCGGAACCAGTAGCGCACGCCGGTGCCGACACCCACGCCGCCCGCATTGTCAGATGAGGTGTGGTTGCGACCGAGCGCGTCCACTTCGCTGTGCATCTTGGAGTCATAGTCCACGGCCGCCACCACATGCGGGAACACCACCAGCTTGGGGCTGATGCTGTCCAGTCGAAAGCTGCGCCCGACCTGCCATTCGCTGTTGAAGTAGTTGCGCTTGTCCTGCAGATAACGCCCGCCTTCGGCATACAACTGCGAGGTCCACCAGCTCGGCACATCCACCCGCAGATCAGTGCCGATGCTGGAACCATAGCCCAACCGGACCAGCCAATCGCCATCGACATTGGAATTGCCCAGGGGGAAGGTGCGCTCCAGTGCGCCTATGACATTCAGCCCGGTGAACGGCTTGATCCGCGCGCCGACAGCGCCTTGCAAGGCATCGGCGCCAGTGTCGGTGCTGCTTTCCTTGCTCCACAGCGTATCCGTGATGCGGCCGTACAGCTCGACGAAGCGCGCATCGCGATAGCCAAATGGACGCCAGAACACTTCCGTGCTGTTTTGCACACTGTCGTTATTGCTGCTCGGCGCGCCGTTCAATCCGCTGCTGGTGGCGGCGCCTCGATACGTGGTGGTGTTGGTCACACCCCATACGCGGGACAGGTCCGACACCGCGCGCCGGGTATCGAACACTTGCTGATCCGGCATCTTCAAATCGCCGGTCTGCTGATAGTCGAGCACGCGGCGGAAGTAAGCGATGGCTTGCACATCGTCTGGTGTGCGCATGGCGCTGTAGGCCGCGTCCTGAACTTCTGTCGGCTTGAGACCTTTCGTTCGGTCGATATGCTTGAATTCGGCCAATGCGCCTTTATCGTCACCGGCCTGACTCAAAAAGTAGGCGATCTGCACTTCGTCACCCGGTTGCAATTCCCCGGCGGCGCGAGCTTTTTGCAGGGTTTGCAGTGCTTCTTTGGGCTGTCCCATCGCCGCATGCAGCGACGCCTGTTCCCGCAGCGGCAGGTTGCCAACGGCCAGGGCCTGGGCGAAATCCTGCTGCGCGCCACTCTTGTCGCCCAGGCGCTGACGCATCTGGCCGCGCTGGACGAGCAACGTGGCGTCATTGCCGTTAAGCGCCAAGGCCTCGGTAGCGGCGGAACGTGCCGACGCGTATTGACCCTGCGCAATCAAGGCACTGACCAACAACTTGCGATAAGCCATTTCCTGGGGGAATTGACGGATCGCTTCCTTCGCATCACCCACCGCTGTTTCACTGTCGCCACGCGCCAGTGCTTCATAACCCTTGGCTGCGGTGTTGACCGCGACTTGTTCATGAATCGCTTGCAGACGTCGGGTTAATGCAGGCTGAGGACCGACGATCTGCACGGCGTCGTTGATCGCCATTTCTGCTTCCGGAAGGCGCTGCTGACGTTGCAGCGCCTCAATCAGCATCATTCGGTAATCGAGATTTTTCGGCGCTTGGCTGATGGCTTTGCGCGCGTAAATCGCTGAACTGTCGTAGTCACGATTGGCATAAGCACGCAGCGCGCGATTGCCCTCCAGATACCCAGGTTTTGTAGGAGCAACAGGGTAACGCCGAGGGTGATCGCGGCGCTCTTTGTCGCGCTCGGCCAGGGCGATCAATTTGCGCAACTGATCGGCATCGGCCCGTTGGCGCAGCGCCTCGTTGGCCTTGGCGATGGCCTCGTCGTAATCCCTGCGGTTGTAGGCGCTGTACGCCTCGTTGGCGATGGAATACGCAGGGCCGGTCAGCGGTAATGGAAGGATTTCTGCCCAAGCGAATGTGGAAGAAAAGCTTAAGCCAGTCGCCAGAAGCGGCAGGATGAAGGGGCGCTTCATAGTGGCTGCTCCGTGTGATCGTCTGATCGGTAATGGCTGTGCTGACGCGCCACTGCCTGTTCGATGGTTTCCCGTGGCAGCACGCCTATGTCCACCAGGTAATCGCCGATGCGGCCATGCAATTGCGGTCGATAGCCCAGCATCGCCTGACGGAAGACTTCGCGGTCGAGCAAGCCTTGCTCGATCAGCAAATCCCCCAGCAGCGGCGCCGAGGCGGGCAACGGCTGACCCTCGACGATCTGCAATTGACGCAGCTGCGCAACGATCTCGCTTTCACGGGCAATCAGTTGCACCGGTTCGGCGCCCATCTGCTCGGTGATCTGCCGCATGCCGTCGTCCGGCAGCGGGCTTGCGACCGCGAGTTGCGGGCGCCCTTGAACATCCATTGCCAAGGGCACAACACGCCAGCGCAGGCAGAACTCATCGGCCAGCGGGGAGTGCGGGTCAGCCTTGGCGGCTACATCGAATGCCCGCGGCAGATCATTTTGAAAGGCGATGGCTTCGGCCAGGGTTTCATCGTCGAGCCAGCCGTGGCTGAGCAGAATCCGCCCCAGCGGCAACGGACGGGTCTGCTGCTCGGTCAATGCGGCCTGCAGGTTTTCATCGTTGATCGCCTGCCAAGAGAGCAGAACGCTACCCAGGCGGCGCGGTGCAGCGGCGACCAGATCAGTCGAGGGAAAGTCGTGCATGGTCTTGTCCCAGACCAGTTTGCGGTTGAGCAACTTGCCCACCAGAAACATGCGCCAGGCCCGTGCAGCGGCCATGAAATTCACGAAATTACCGACGATCATGCGCGGCATCGACAGCAAACCGTGCTGCCAGCCGTACAACACGGTGGTGAAGTAACAGCGATGGGCGATGCGCCACAGCAGCGCGACACCGTTTGCCAGCAGCAGGTAACGGATGTACCCGTTGTTATCGAACGGCGCCGGAAAACTGGTGTTCCACAACCCACTGGCGCGCAACACAATCAGCGCCAGTAGCTGCGCGAGAATAACGTAGGCAATGATGCTGACGAACGACGTCACCACGCTTTTGCGGTCGCGAAACAGCAGATAGCGGTTGGCCAGCGAACCAGTCCAGCCCATTTGCTCCCAGCCTTGCAGGCCGATGCCCAGCGTCCAGCGGGCTTTCTGCCGGAACGCGGTACGAAAGGTGTCCGGGAAAAACTCACGCACGCACAACGGCATTTCCAGGGTCGATTCGTACTGTTTGCGAAACCAGGATTTGCGCAGCACGCGAAACTGCACCGGGAAACGCACGAAGATCGCGTTCATGCCGTATTTGGCCAGGCGCGCGCCTACGTCGTAGTCCTCGGTCAGGCTTTCGGTGTTGAACGGCTGGTTCTGGTTTTCTTCTGCCAGGACCATCAAGGCGCGGCGCGAGAAACAGGTGCCGACACCTGCTGACGGCACGGTATCGGTCATGCTTTCACGCACGACCAGGTCCTTGCCGTGCCATTCGGCGAACTCGTCCATGTACGTGCCCGCCACCCACTCGTACCAGTTGCGTTCCAGCGATACGACTGGCAGCTGAATCATGTCCTTGCGCGGCAGCAGGTAGTTGAACAGGCGCAGTTCCAGCGGGTGCAGCACGTCCTCGCTGTCGTGCAGCACCGTGCCGGCAAATTGCACGGCGTGGGTCTGCTCGTACAGAAAGATCGCCTGGATTATCCAGTTCAGGCAGTCGGCCTTGCAGGTCGGGCCGGCATGCGGCACTTCCACGCGGTGCAACTGCTTGTAGCGGCGGCGCATGCGCTCAACTTCATCGATGGTGCGCTGGTCGTTGATGTAGGTGCCGACGAACACTACGTAGTTCTGGTAATCGAGGGTCGTGACCATGTTCTCGATCATCGGCGCAATGACGTCGTATTCCAGCCACGCCGGTACCATGATCGCCAGCGGTTGCTCGTCGCGGGCCATCAACTGCTCGACGGTGAGCGGCCGATACCGGCGCTCGGCGGTGAACTTGCGGTAGATCCGGCGCGCCCAGTACCAGACGTCGATGATCAGGTCATCGACGCTGGAAATCAGGATCACCACCGCGACGACGATCGTCGCTACTTCCAGCACGCTGTAGTAATGGGCCAGCCAATACGGCCAATAAAGCGACGTCATCGAGGCTTCCCGTTACGAGCGATTGCGGCGAGCACGACGGCCAGCCAGCAACAGCAGAAGGAAGACGATGATCACGCCGGGAATCAGCCACAGCAGCGACGGTTGGCGCCAGGCATCGACGCCTTTGACTTCATCGTCATCGATCATCTGGCTGCCGGTTGGGTCCTTGGCATCGAAGGTGGTCAGCGCGCCGTCGTCACCCAGGATGGTCACATTGCCGCGTTCCAGCAGCACCGGCTTGGCGAACACCGGCGTTTGCCCGCCGAGGGTGCGATAGAGCACGCCGCGCTGGGTGCCGGACTCGACCACTTGCAGCGACGCCAGGTGGTTGAGGGTCTTGAGATCGAGCAGCGTCTGTTCTTTGTGATTGATCAGCAAGTGGCCGTCATTGCTGACGCTGACCGATTCGCTGCTGTCTTTGATCGGGACTTCGAACGCAAGAAACGACTTGTCGGGCGCCATCACGGTTTTAGGGTCAGCACTGACGCTCAGATTCGCGCGCAGCGGCGACACACCGGAGGTAGCCGCGATACGAATGACTTGGGGCAGACTGGCCGCCGGATGATCGAGGTAGCTCTGCGGTACCAGCAACTGTGTGCTGGTAGCAAAGCGCGCCGCCATGCCGGAGAAGTCGTCGTCCAGCGTCGATTTATCGAGAACAACATGGCTGGTCGGCAGCACGGAAATCGGGAACGCTTGGGGCGTCTCCAGACATTCGTTGCTCACCGGCTGACGCTGGAACGACACCCGCAGAGTGTTCTGCGCGGCCAGTGCGTAGCGCGGAATGCGCGCTTCGATACGCTCTTTCTGGCCGTTGGCGTCGAGCTGCTTAGCGCCGATCAGGTAGTCATTGAGAAACAAGGTCGCCACCGGCGGAGTGCCCGAGGCGCCTGGTGCCGCAGCGATGTCGATCACCGCTGTGACCGGCACGCGGCCGTCGTAGGCCACAGCGCCGAGCGGGAACGATGCGCTCCAATCGGTCTTGGCCAGCACATCCACGGTGCCCGGTTTGCCGCCCAGTCGGGTCAGCGCCACACGACCGTCTTCGCTGAGCGGCATGTTGGCTTCTTCGCCGATGGTCAGCTGACGATTGCGCGCCAGTTTGTTCCAGGCAGAGCTGAACAGACCAATGGCTTTGCCGGCCGATTCTGGCTTGATCATCAGCATCGGACGGGCGCCGAGCAATGCCAGGCGTACATCGTCAGTCCCGGTTTCAATGGCCGATTTGATGTGGGTTTCGCGCCACTGGGTCATGGCGCTGCCAGCACTGGCGTCCAGCCCTTGAGCCTGAGCTTGCAGGGCGTCGAGCGATTCATTGATCGCCTTGAGCAAGGCTGCGTCGCCCACCGCCAGGTCCGCCTGCAGCGACGGCGTCTGGCCGAGCAGCAGCAAAGCGCCGATCTCGGCCGGGTTAGCCAGTGTGTGCTGGCCCTGACCGTCGAGGGCCGCGAATGCCGGGATCTGCTTGAGTTCGGCCGGAATACGCAGGCCGCTCAGGTCGATGCTGTCTTGCAGCGAGGGGAAGGGCAGGATGCGCGCTTGTTTGCCGATGCGTTCCAGTGCAACGCCCAGACGCCAAGCAGCGTCGTAGCTGGCGCTGGACAAGGCGCCCGGCGCGACCAGAATGGCTGGCTTGCCAGGCAAGGCATTCCACGCTGCGCCCACGTCTTTCAGCTCGTTGGCGTTGTAGCTATAGGTCAGACGGGTGTGGGGATCGATGCGCAGCACATTACCGATGGCGCGTTCGTCTTCACACAGGACTTTGGAAATCACCGAGGACCAGGCGATGCCCAAGCGCAGTGAACCGCTTTCACGGGCAGCCTTGTCGACGCCCAACACTGTACTGGCGTTGCCTTCGGCTTCGTTGAGGCCCAAAGCGCGCACCGGGTAGCCGTCCAGCGATAATAGCAATGTGTTCCGACCTGCCTCACCGTTCAGGTAGCTGGCGTCGAAATTCAGCGTTGCATCGGTCAGCGGCACGTCCGCCGGGACCGGCAGGTACAGCTCACGGCGAGCGTCACTGGCATTGAGAATGATCGGTCGATCAATCCCCAGATCCTTGAGCTCGATGACACGCTCCTGGCGGGTGTCGGCATTGAGGCGGCTGATGGCCTGACTCAACGGCGTTTCTGCGGCGAAGGCCAAAGCAGGTGTCAGCGCGAGCAAGCTCATGCCGCAGGCAACGGCATTCAGCGCGCCCGCGTTTACGGAAACGGAAAACTTCATTCAGGTCGATCTCGGTCAAGGCTCAAGGCCAGTGGGGTCTTGATGTGCAAGAGGACGCCGCGAATGCCGAACTCAGAAGACTCATGAGTGCTGAGCGTTCTGATGCATTCGCGAGCATGTCCACTGCTACAGGGCGTTATTTCCCGTCGCTGCGGGGGTTCAAGCAGATAGCGTCACTATCGAGCAACTGCGCGCAGTGCCGCGGGCTGAGGCTTGACGTCGGCAGGTTCGAGCCGTCGACGCGGTGTTTGGGGGACAAATTCATCGACAGGCCGGCCCATCAACGCATCGACGATGCGTGCGCTGGCATTGCCGTCGCCATAGGGATTGGCTGCGCGGGATGCACTGCGCCACAGGTGTTCATCGTCGAACAACGCGCACACGCCGCGAACAATGGCGTTGGGCTCGGTGCCAACCAGGCGCACGGTGCCTGCTTCCACCGCTTCAGGCCGTTCGGTCACATCGCGCATCACCAGCACCGGTTTGCCCAGAGACGGGGCTTCTTCCTGCACGCCGCCGGAGTCAGTAAGGATCACGTGAGCGCGCTGCATCAACCGCACGAACGACAGGTAATCCAGCGGCTGGATCAGGTGCACGTTGGGCAAATCACCCAAATGCTCGGTCACCGGCCCTAGTACGTTGGGGTTCAGATGCACCGGGTAGACAATCTGCACGTCGTCGCGTTGAGCAAGCGTGCGCAGTGCTTTGCAGATGTTGAGGAAGCCGTCGCCGAAGTTCTCACGGCGATGTCCTGTCACCAGCAGCATTTTGCGTTCGGGCACCAGAAAACTGAATTGGCGATCAAGCGCCGTGCGCAGTTGGAGATTGCTGTCGATCCGTTGCGCGGTCATTTGCAGTGCATCGATAACCGTGTTGCCCGTGACGAACGAGATGCCTTGAAGGCGCTCGCCCAACACATTGCGACGTGATTGCGCGGTGGGGGTAAACAAATGATCCGACACCAGATCGATGCTGCGTCGGTTCATTTCTTCAGGCCACGGCTGATGGATGTCACCCGTGCGCAGACCTGCTTCTACGTGGCCGACCGGGATGCGTCGATGAAACGCCGACATGGCAGCGACCATCGCTGAGGTGGTATCGCCATGCACCAGCACCTTATCGGGCTGCATCTGCTCCAGGATCGGATCGATGGCCGCGTACAAGGCGGCGGTCAGGGAATTAAGCGTTTGCCCGGGCCGCATGACGTCGAGGCTGTAATCAGCTTTCAGGTCGAACATATCCAGCACTTGCTGGAGCATGCTCTGGTGTTGTCCGGTGATGCAGATACGCGAGTCGATGCCCGGTTCTTGCGCCAGCGCTCTGACCAGCGGCGCCATTTTGATAGCTTCAGGTCGGGTACCAAAAATTGACAGGATTTTGATTCTGGAGTCACGTTCAACCATGGATTTCCTCCCGCGCTAGAATAAGCGCCGCACAGCAGTTATTAAGAAAGCTATATGCCATCAGGTAACTAGCAAGTTGGTTTCTTTGTCGGGTAGGAGAGATCGGAATGGAGATTCGATGTTCACTTCAATGTGAGATGGCGCTATGACTTGTAACCCGAGCAGGTGCCGATTATTAGCGCAATAAACGGTCAATGCAAAAGTTTTGTATAACTTTTTTTAATTTGAAAAGTTTGAAACTTTTAAAATTTGAATCGGTCGGGGTTTGATTTTTTAGCTTGGGTATGTCGCATCCAGAGCTGCACGCTGACCAGTTAAAGAGGGTAGATAATGCGCTCAAGCCCAATGATTTCAAGGCTCTTGGGGCTTTTACAAATGCGTCACAATTTACTGTTAATTGTTTGCTCGTAGCTCGCGGGTTATTTTTTTGACGTTATTAAGTTGTCGCTGGTATATGGCTTTGCCATGAAAATGACGTTAGCTAAATGACGCTTTCGGCAGCTGGGGAAACTCGTTGCGTGAACTATTTCACACTTTTTAAATGAAATGGAACTGTAGTTGGGGGGTGAAGGTCCGGGCCGATACTAACAAAGATCATACGATGTCTACAGTCTTTCTCTTGGCAATCAATACTTCATGGGCACGTGCTATGTGTACCGCAAAGTTGGCTCCAGTGACTTACCGGGTGTTTCATTTGTGTAACACCCACGGGTTTTGAGGGTCTGGACTGAAGGCTCCATGGGCATTGTCCCTCGTAAAATCTGGCTCCTTTTAGACAAGAAAAGGTAATCTCATGCCGGGCCTAATCTTCACATTGATACTAAAAATACTATCCTGACACCCGGCTTCTCCAGGTCGCAGTGCGCCAGGCGGCGTCGGGTCCGATCCGTGCCACCGCTTTCTATTCATGCTACCAATCACAACGATCAGAACAAGGCATACGTGTAGGAATGAATATCGCGTCCAATGCGCTTCTCCACGCCCCCCGACAGCATGTGTCGCCCTATGGCTGGCTTTTACGGCTGGGTTCGGTGGCGATCACGCTCATCATCTTTCTGATCGACTGGCTGAGTACCCTCGACGTCGCGATTGCCGTGTTGTACGTGGTGGTCATTTTGATCTCCGGAGACTTGTTCACCCGCAAAGGTCTTCTGGTGGTGTCGCTGACCTGTGGGCTCCTGACACTGGCGGCGTACCTGCTGTCCCACGGCACGCAGTGGCTGACGCCAGCCTTCGCCCGTTGCATGGTCAGCCTGGCAGCCATCGTGATCACCTCCTTTCTGGCGCTGAAAAGCAAGGCCGCGAAAGACGCCCTGCAGGCGCAGGTCCATCTGCTGCATCGCAGCGAAGCGTTTCTGAGCGAAGCCCAGCGACTGAGCCTGACCGGCAGCATCGGTCTGAAGATGCCCAGCGCCGATATGTACTGGTCTGACGAAGCCAAGCGCATTTTTGAATTCGAGCACTTGCATCCAACGCTTGAATGCATGATTGGTCGGACCCACCCTGACGACACCGGCGTGCTCAAGTCAGTCATCGACATGGCGTACGCCCAGCACGCCAACCTGGAATCCGAATTTCGCCTGCTGATGCCCGATGGCAGCGTCAAATGCCTGCGCATGCTGGCCTGTCAGGTGCGCGACGCGGCCGGGGAGTGCGAATACATTGGTGCGCTGATGGACGTGACGGCGACCAAAAATGCCGAGGAAGCGCTGCATCGATCGCAGATGCAACTGGCCCACATCACGCGCGTTACTACGCTGGGTGAACTGGCCGCCTCTATTGCCCATGAGGTCAATCAGCCGCTGGCTGCCGTCACTACCAATGCCGAGGCCGGTTTGCGCTGGCTCAATCGCCCTGTACCTGATCTTGAGGAGGTGCGCGGCGCTACCGAGCGAATCATGAGTGAGGCGCACCGGGCCAGCGAAGTCATCCGCCGGATTCGCGCGCTATCACGCAAGACCAACCCCCAGCACCTGGAGGTTGATCTGCGGCAAGTGCTGCAGGAGTCGGTTGAACTGGTCCGGCGTGAGATTCAGCGCCATCGCGTCACACTTGAATTAAGGGTGGGTGATCGTCCGCTGTACGCCAGTGGTGATCGGGTTCAGTTGCAGCAGGTGGTCATTAATCTGCTGATCAATGCGATGCAGGCGATGTCGGGCATGCAGGGTAAAAGCCGAAAGTTGACCGTTCGGCTTTTTTCGACGCCTGCTGGCGCAGTGCAGCTTGACGTCCAAGACAATGGTCCGGGAGTAGCCGAGCAGAATCTGCCGAGCCTGTTCAATCCGTTTTTCACTACTAAGCCTGAGGGGATGGGCATGGGGCTGTCGATTTGCCGTTCGATCATTGAGGCCCACGGTGGGCGAATCTGGGTAGAAAGTCAGTTGGGGCATGGCGCGTTGTTGAGCTTTTCCCTCCCAGCCTGTGGGGAGATGCAGCCATGACCTCATCAGCACTTTTCCCAACGGTATTTGTGGTCGACGATGATTCTGCGCTACGCACGGCACTCGATAGCCTGCTGCGTTCGGAGGGCATGCGAGTGTTCACCTATGCCTCGGGTGATGAATTTTTGCAGCATCCCTTCGACGACGCCCCGGCATGTCTGGTTCTGGATGTACGCCTGCGGGGTGAAAGCGGGCTGGATTTCCAGGTGCGTCTGAGCGATCAGAAAGTCTCGATGCCGATTATTTTCGTCAGCGGCCACGGCGACATCGCGATGTCAGTCAAAGCGATGAAGGCCGGCGCGCTGGATTTCCTGGTCAAGCCGTTTCGCGATCAAGATCTACTGGACGCGGTGTCCGTGGCGCTGCAGCAGGACATCAAGCGCCGGGAGAACGGCAAGTCCGCCGCCAACCTGCAAGCCCGCTACCAGACCCTCACCCCTCGGGAGCAGGAAGTCATGGCCTTTGCGGTGACTGGTCTGATGAACAAGCAAATCGCAGGAGAAATGGGCCTTAGTGAAATCACCGTCAAAATCCATCGCGGCCATGCGATGAAGAAGATGCAGGCCAAAACCTTCGCCGATCTGGTGAAGATGTCGCAAGCGCTCACGTCGAGTTGAAGGAGGACGCGAAATCCCGCTGGTCGTCAGCTTTTACAGTTTTGCGATGAACGAGGCTTTGGTTGGTCTGTCCATGCGGTCAGGAAACGCTCCGTTGGTCGGTAATGGCCTTTAGTCATACGCCTGTATAGTTCTTTGTTGGTGGACAGCCCGGTACGGTGTCGGCAGCAGTCGTGTGCATCTGCGCGCATGTTTCTTTTGCCTGTAACGCTGAAGGTGTTCCGCTTGCCCAGACTCCCCCTGATCGCAGTCGTCGATGACGACACTGCGGTACGCGCCAGTATCGATAGCTTGATCCGTTCGCTTGGTTTCGTGGCTTGCCTGTTTGCGTCGGCGGAGGAGTTTTTGCTGTCCGAGGATCGTAATTACGCCGATTGCCTGATCACGGACGTGCAGATGCCCAACATGAGCGGAGTGGAGTTGCATGAACACCTGACGGCCCACGGATACAGTATTCCGACGATCTTCATCACGGCTTTCCCCGAAGACGTTATTCGTAAACGCGCGATGACGGGCAGTGCAGTGGGGTTTCTCGGCAAACCGTTTCAGGGTCAGGCGCTGATCGATTGCATCGAATCCACACTGAGCTGATTCGCGCGGCCCTTGATCGTTGCTCGCCCAACAGCAGCTGCAATCGCTGAATCAGCTATCTGTGGGTGATCGTGGACATCGCAATTATTCGATGCTGATTAAACTTGTATGCAGGTACGGATCGCATAGGCACTGGTACTTCGATATACGCCGGTTTATATCAAGCTGTGGCGACTCTAAATCCGTTATCAAGTCAAATCAGCGAAGGCTATGTGGATATATTGAATCATGCGGGAGTGTTGAAGGGTTTAGGTATGGCCTGAAGTAGCCATGTCGTGGCTACTTTAGATCATCCCTAAGCGCTTTGAATATGGGGTTTATGGAGCGCTTACTTTTAAACGCGTTACGCAGTGAGGCTGGAAAGTGCCCAGAAAAATCGAGACGATTTAAGCTTGTTGTTTTTTCAAATGGAATCTTTGCCCACCTAACAGCAATGTTGTACCTACGCCAAATAAACCAACAAAACACGTGACTGCCACTATGATCAAAGTCAACGAAAAACCGTATACATCTAATAGTCCACCGAAAACAGTATAGGAGATGCCGATAATAACTGAGTTAATTAGGTTTGCCACAGAGAGGCAAGAGGCACGGATACGTGACTCAACATTATCATGGATATAGGTTTCATAGGAGGTCTCGTAGATAGCAGGGAGCGACATGATTAGTAGAAATGTTACGACTGAGGTGATGGTTCCAATATTCAATGACAAGATGAACAGAAGAAAGGTAACAATAAGAGTGGTCGTGAAAGCAATGATGCCGAGCGAGAACCTAGTACAAATAAATCCAGCAGCCACGAACATGCCTGCTGAGATAGCTTCAACGGCAGCGTAAATGCCAGCAATGATAGGGATCTCTAAGCCTTGCATGGAGAAAAATGGCTGACCATAGATAAACAAAGGGATCGTTGAAAGTTCGAATAAAGCATATCCAACAAATAAAGGCATAAGAAAAGCGCCTTTTTTAGATCGGAAAAAATCAATTAATAAAATGAAAACACTGTCTGTTTTGTCGCTCATAGCACTGATTTTATGGGCATTGAGTGACATGGACGGGAGCTTGATTTCGGGAATGAGTGTTACAGCAATAGCGCCAACAAGCTTTGATATTGCAAAGAAAATATAGACACAGTTCCAAGACCAAGTGTCTTGTAATACGCCACCCAGCAGCATAGAGAAACCCAATGATACTGCACCAATGGCGCGGGCGCGCCCTAATATTTTAGGGTACTCTTCAGCGCGATTTTCAGCCAATAAGTTATCATACAATAATGCCCTGTCTGAACCGGAGCCCATAGCAATACTCGCACCGAAGAGGCAAAATATAAGGGCGAAAGGGATAAAGTCTGAAAACAGCAAAAAACCAATACCGCTTATAAATAACCCTAAAAAGCCGAGGATAAGAGAAATTTTACGACCGTATCGATCGGCGAGTAGACCAGACGGAATTTCCAACGCTACGGAAGAAAAGAATAAAAAAGATTGTAGAATGCCTATCTCTCCTTGTGTGATGCCAAGTTGCAGCAGGTAAAGCACGAATAAACTTCTCTGAACATCCAGGTTCATAAAGATCGACAAGGAATAATATAAATTATCGTTTTTGTTTTTGAAAAGATTCAATGCGCCCATTTTTATTTGAATACCTGTTTTTTTGTAAGTTCAAAAGAGTTGAAGTTCAAGTTCAAGGTGCACGCGTCTGCTTTTGAAGGCCCCATGTTTGCCAAATGCTGAAAAGCTTCCCACGCGATAAGGTTAGCAACAATCGAATTCGTTATTCCATTGGACGGAAAACGTGCAGGCACAATTGTTTTTTTACAAACGCTGCGTACCTTTCTAATCCAGCGTAGATAGGCCTGAAATGAAGATTTCTCTTTGAGAAGCGGCCCGAGTATCCCGTTGTTAATACCCACCGCCCCGAACAGCGCTGATGTGCCTGCTTTTACTGCGGCGTTAGCGACGTAGCTCTGAATAGCTCCTTTCGGTTCGTCAGCACAACAGATTATTAAATCCGCGCCCTTCGCTAGCGTCGCTAACTGCCTACTGGACGTTATCTCTGCGACGATGGGTTTAGCGTCGACTACTTTTTGATTTTCCATCAATCGTTGAGCAAGTATGTCTGCTTTATAATGACCAATATCGTGCGCACCAAAAACAAATTGACGATTAAGATTATTCATACTGACTTTATCGAAATCAATCAAAACAAAAGACCCTACACCTGAACCTGCAAGGCTTTGTGCAACTAACGCCCCTGTACCACCGCATCCAACAACTACGATTGATGAGTTTTTTAACTGCTGACTCATTTCTTGATTTGGTGCAACCGCTTCATTCCACGACCAATGCATAGCCTGTAACGGCGTCGTCCCATAAGGCGGGGCAGTGTGAATGAGATTAGCATCCTTTAGTTTTCGAAGAAGGCTTCCTTCTGGCTCATTCTCCAATTCTACCGCTACGCCTACGGTGCTCAGTAGACGAAGCAGTTTAGCAGTGTCCGAATTGGGTGACTTGATGCTTTTTATGCCATTCTCTGTGATCAATTTAAGTTGATTGTCATCACTAAGAATAACAACATCCCCGCGTAATACCCATTGGATTTCGTTTCTAAGCAAGGCGAGAATCCCCTGTTATATTCGTACCACTTATATTCTTAACAAACATAGCCATGGGTCTATAAACCGTTTCAGCCAACATCATGGGTAAAACGTCGTTGCTGGATTTTGCGTAAAGTTTTAGAAAAATAGATTTAATAAAACGTATCGACTCAGCGGAGGTGTCCAAGCCACATATTTTTCTTTGAAATAGCGCCAGACGCAAACTTTTCTCAATGGCGGCATCAACAATGAGCGTCTTCAACGTTTTCTTTTCTTCATCGGTGAGTTCTTGCCAGATGTGATTGCACTCCATCATGAGGTGAAGTGATTTTTTTTTGTTTTTTTGTCGTGGCTCAACAAATGCTTGAAGCAAGGTCTCTGCATGGCTCATGGTTTCAAATGGACTGTTTAAGCGTTGATAGCTTGCAAGAATAGGGAAGGCGTAATATGAAGAAAATGCAGACCATGATAATAGTATTTTGGTATTGGCATTAGGAATGACATCCAATTCCTTGGTCAGTCCAATGCCACGGTACTGTGGATGTACAATGACACGGAATGATTGCAATACATATTTATTGATGTCTGAAAACTCAGAAAATATGTCAAATGCTTTTGGCCACGGGCGAATACACAAATTAACACCCACCAATTCTCCGTTGGAGTAGGCAGTGACAACATGATCAACCAGAGGTGCTAACATATCAACGTCATTCGGGTTGTCATTTTCATAATGATAACGAGAAAGTTTTTTATAGTCGTCTATCGTGCCTTTTTTGATTTGTATTTCCAGGCTTTTTAGTAGGTTCGTGCTTTTAGGATTTTTATTGATAATACGGTGTTTGCCATTAGAGCAAAGTTCAATATGAAGATCAGGATTTAAGAAGTCGATAATGTCATCGTGGCAACTTGCGATAAAAGCACTTTGTTTGTTGGAGCGAAGGGTTTTCCCTACATTCATGGCGACAATTAGAGCAGTTCGCCTGTCCAGTCGTGTAGTAAATTCGTCAAGGATAAGGGGGCCGACTCCTTGGCGTAAAGCTAACGCAATAAGGAAGCGTTCTTTTTGTCCATCCGACAGGTGAGAAAAAGGACCAATCAAGATACGTGGTTCTCCCAACCCAAATTTTGAAAGATAGCGGATGACTTCGCCGGCATCTCCACACGGTATGATTTCCGCGATAGATTTCTCTTTGTCAATATTACTTGGTATTTCTCTCGTGTCTGGAAAGTGCCGAGAAATATCTTTTAATAGTAAACTTTTACCAACGCCACTTGCCCCCGTAATTAGAACAATCCCGTCTGCAGGGATATCTATATTTGATAGCGACTCCATCCACCCTTCTTCGGACAAGCCAAATGTTTTAATGATGTCTTCGCAAACCTTGCTGGAGCTATTTAGCGGAGGGATATGTATATCTACTTTTGTATGTATCATATTCATAGCAGGGTCCTCATTAGCTTATGAGTTGCAATGGGTGTGTCAGTTTTTAAAATTAACATTGCTCAAGCAAACGCTTGGAATGGCACCGATTATCACGCATGGACATAAGTCATCTAATAGATCATCAAGCAGCTGCCTGTGCTGATTGCTGAATATCGATGACTTTAATGTGTTGACATATAATTGTTGTGCTTGTGGTTCACTTCGCCAGACTGGGCATAATATGAGTGATGCATATCTGCCCCAGGCATCATTAGTCGGCCCGGAAACTATCATTAGTCGCATAGTTGCTTTAACTTTAGGCGCTGAATAGCTGTCAGAAATGGGCGTGCACGGTATGCCATGTTGGTGAAGAGTCGTCGCAATAGACCACGCGACTGTAGCATTGGGATAGTAGTCTGAATACGCTAAAGTAAGACCCTCTCTCGATGCTATAGGCGACCACTCTAAATGTATTAAATTTTTTAGCGGCACTGGATCATCAGACAGTGTAGAGGCTCTTGCCCAACCTACGTGCTCTCCGCAATTGGATTTTTCTAAAATTTTTTTAATTTCTTTGCGAAATAGTTTTTTGTCATCGCCAATAAGCTCATCTGTGAAAACTAGAACTGCTCTAAGCGATGTTTTTTTAACGACACGCTGTCCATTTGTTGATGGGGTTGAGTTGAATGGAGTCGCGGTGTCTGCGGTCTGATTAATAATGCCTTGTTCGAATAGCGTGATATTCTCTTCAGGGTTACGAACAACTTCTACAAGTACAGGTGGGATTCTGTCGTGAAGGCACGAAGCCTCCCACCGATTAGGGGCGATTTCACAGACTTGTCGGGCCCCTGGCCATTTATCAGTACGAAACGGTATCCAAGCAGGGGAGGATAGCAGTCCTTCAAAGGCGGGAACCTTTTCCTGAAAACTGATAACAGCACTGCCAGCGTGTGTTAACCCTAAAGTAGCTTTACTCATAATTAAATGACGGACAATGACGTCCTGACTGGCTAGATGATTGAGTCCATTTAAATAATCTTTTCCTGAAATATTTTCCAGGTTACGGCTACTGTTAGCGTTGGGAGAGAGAATGTAGGTATGCCCCTCATCTTTAATGTTTATATCACAGCCACCTTCTATGCTTATGTTTGGAAGCGGCGTGGACAATGGCGATCGTGGAGGAAGCGCTCCCAAACTCGCTAGTTGTAATGCTCCATAGTTGCGAGGAGACCTTAATGATCCAGGAGGTGCATCCACAGCAATTCTAATTGATTTTTCTTTTTTCGTCACACCGCATCCTTACGTAGTGTCAGCTTGCCAGGGATTTTTAATTATTATTTTTTTATGGGCCGTATCATTTGAACATAGCCTGGATAAGCGTTACTGAAAAATAGCGCGCAAATAATTATTTAGTCAATGTGTTCTCCGTTGTGGTCTGATGAAACCATTGTTTCTCAAGCACTGGAATTTTGCTGATGATAACCACTTAGGTAATCTTCGGATTTTTTGGCTGACTTTTTAAGAAATATAATATAGTTTTTTTCATGCTCAACAAACTCCCCGATCTTATGAGACAAGGGCGGGGGCAGTGTTTTTTCTACTTTAAATAATTCTTCCCTGGCCTCCCTTCCTAAGTCTTCGATTTTACTTAGCAGGGGTAGAACAAATCCACGCATCTGCTGTTCGAAAAGTGGAAATCTATAAGTATCTACATGCAAATTTTGAACGGCGATGGTGAATCCACAGTTGATTACGTTATGCCACCAACCAGGGGGAATATATAAGGCATCGCCCGCCGATATTGTGCCTTCAAAGATATCGGCACCGTGCCTGAATACTTCACCAGCAATGTCAGGATTAAATAAATCTTGTCCGTTCGAAACTGCGAACGTGTGATCTGGCGATACCAAGCGTGCTTTTTTTTCACCCACAATCATGGTTAATACAGAATTAACAAAAAAAGAATCTGTATGGAGAGGGCTTGATACTTGTTGATAGCCGATAAGCAAATTTGTTGGTGGTATTGAAATCGAAGAGGGTAATTTGTATAGCCAGTTATCAGGAAAGCAAGGTAAGCTCATGTCTATATCATTAAGTAGCTCAGGAAACTCTTTATGATAGATCCATCCACCCAGATAGGGTAGCTCAGCGTCATTATCAAAAGCGCTATTATTTTCTGCTAAATGTATATATTCTTCCAGTGGCATTTTAATTTGGTCTTCATACGCTTCCTGCCGTTTTGTCTTGTAGTAACAGACAGGTACTTTAATGTGCCCATAAGTATTTATGAAAAAGTCTGCAGACCAACGCTTAATGGCAGGCCAATCCTTACCCATCCCTTTTAGAATGACGGGCTTTTCATTCATGAGATAATTTTTTCGGAATAACACTACGTGGCTGGCATCAATGCTCTCAAGAAGAATTATATTTTTATTTTCCAAAGGAATAATCCCAACTCAATTAACTGCTGCTGGTTTTTTTAAAAAAGGTCAAACATAATGAATGACCTTTTTTTGTCATAGCCCTTGCGAGCTATTAACAGCGACTGAAAACAGCTTGAAGCATTAGCTCATCATCGGTTAAATCCATGAATAAAGAGACGTCTTCATTTTCACTCGCAGCAGAGAAAGCATTAGGGGTATCTGATTCTAATACGCATTCAATCACTTCTTCATTTTTCATTTTGTATTCTCATTGGTTAAAGGATGAGGTAGTACAATGATGGATGTAGCCGCCACTTATTAGTATTGCTTTTCGCTCAGGAATCAAACGGGAGGCCCTGTTCAATTCGGGCAGAACCGCATAATTTCAGAACCGGTCGGCTACTTTCTTAATAAAGACCATGTTCCAATATTACGCAAATGTACGCTTTGTAAATTTATGTGTCAGTTCATCCGTGACAGGAGAAACAGCTGCTGCAATACGCTTGCCGCGGTAAACATATGGCGGCCGCACAGACTGAGTAAAGTACCTGAAGTTTCCGATACGGTGCTGCACCCGTTCTCATCACGAAATGAGCACCGAAGAGCGCTCCTTCCGTTAAATCGGTGATGTCCAGCGCCCCAGCGTCGGATTGTAGGGATCGACCATCAACCGGGAGTTGCGCTGCAACCGAGAGGTCTTTGGTCGCTACTTGGTTTTCGGGGAGGGGGCAGGAAGTGGCGAGTATTTGTTTGGCCAATCTAAATAGACTGAACAACTGCGGCGCATTCTTTTCCAATCCGTGGTAACCAACGTTGCGGTGATTGAAGCGTGCCTCGTCACCTCGAAGAGATGCTCTACCCTGAATCGAGCAGAGCGCTGAGCTGAGCAATCTGTTGCTGCCACTCGCGCTTTATAATTCAGGTTTCTGGTGCTTGACCTTACGCGCTAGTTCCTCCTCCAGTTTACGTTCCAGATCCAACAGAGTTCCCAGTAGGAGCCTTTTTGTTTCTGGCAATACTAACGATCGTTCATCCTGTCCCGGCGCGGGTAACGTGGCGAGTACATGGGCATTTGCCAGAGTGGCATAGACTGGCGTTAGGGAACCTTTGAAGTACGCATCGGTTTTTGATGCCCTCGTGGTATGAGGTTCAAAAAACCTCGCCCGATCAGATCAGCAGATTTTTCTCGCTTTTAACTCATCGATTTCCTTTCAAACGGCAACTTTCTAAGACGTTTTTCCGCATTACAGGCGCACCTCTCCTATCGCAAGCAGCCGTTTTCGCACCATCCAATGGTTCGACAAGGCAAATAGGGTGGCCTGTTGCGCTATGCGCTGCTTGATAGCCGATGTCGTGAGCACCGTATTGGCTCATTCGGGCAATAACGCGGCAGGGCAGCTGCACTTTTTTATGGCTGTTCATGACGGTACATTCTCGTATTACCCCTGTGGGCATTGATCCGACTCAGGTGGTTAAAACAGTAAATGAGAGCACGGGCAATCTCAGTCCTACAGCCATGCACCGCAGTACTATTTGGGTTTGCCCATTTATATTTGTGTATATCCGGCCGCTCTTCGCGTATCTGTTGGGTAAGCCGAGGTTGCAAAGTAAAAAACAGATTTCAATCCGAATGCGCATGCCGACAGCTAGATAACTTTTGACGCCATAAAACAGGCACTTCTCTGCGCGCGGGCCTTTATCAGCGTGGACTTCAATGTGCAAATATGCCCTTTTGAATGGGTTCATCCCTGAGCACAAATATTGCATACAGAGCTGCATCGATACATTGAGGGGAAGAAATGACCCAATGTAGCTGGTTGATATAGATCTGAAAGATTTATCTGCGATGATCGCGCGAGGTATGTCGCACTTGCATGAATTGAACCGATACGTCGGGCTATGCCTGAAACTCTTTTGCAGTGAGAAAGTAAGCAATGCCCATGATTCCCCTGTTGATTTGCGACGATTCCAATATGGCGCGCAAACAGCTGATACGGGCTTTACCCGCAGATTGGGGCGTGTCAGTCACTACCGCAACCAACGGCCGCGAAGGGCTTGAAGCCATTCGCCAAGGCCTGGGACACGTCGTACTGCTGGACCTGACCATGCCCGATATGGACGGTTATCAGGCTTTGGCGGCAATCCGTGCCGAGAACCTGCATGCCAATGTCATCGTGGTCTCAGGCGATGTTCAGGAAGAAGCGGTGCGCCGGGTCATGGAATTGGGAGCGCTGGCGTTTCTCAAAAAACCGGCCGATCCGCTTGAGCTGCAACAAACTCTGGAGCGTCTGGGTTTGCTCGGCGAGCCCAACAAGGGTGTCGCTGTAGCGCCGAAAGCCGCGCACGCCGCTATTACCTTTCAGGACGCCTTTCGCGAAACCGTCAACGTTGCCATGGGCCGGGCTGCGGCGTTGCTGGCGCGAGTGCTGGGCGTGTTCGTTCAATTGCCGGTGCCTAACGTCAATATGCTGGAGGTCGGCGAGTTGCATATGGCGCTGGCCGATGCCCAGAGCAGCGATCGGTTGACGGCGGTGTGTCAGGGTTATATCGGCGGCGGCATCGCGGGCGAAGCGCTGCTGTTGTTTCACGATTCAGAAATCGCCGACATGGCGCAGTTGATGAAGCTCGATTCCGCTGGCGGGGCAGCGATTGAATGCTCTGACATGGAAATGCTGCTGGATCTGTCGTCCATTTTGATCGGCGCCTGCCTGAGTGGTATCGCCGAGCAGATCGATATCGCCTTCTCGCAAAGTCACCCGCAAGTGCTCGGCACCCAGGGCGGCATTGATGAACTGATCCTTATCAACCAGTTACGCTGGAAGAAAACCCTGGCCGTAGAGATCAGCTACAGCCTGGAAGGCCATAACATCCACTTCGATCTGCTGCTGTTGTTCACCGAAGATTCGGTCGAGCGGCTGTCGCGCAAACTCGCCTACCTGATGAGCTGATGGATGAACGATCGTATTGATGTGCGCGAACTGCATTGGCTGCTGACCATCACTCAGAGCATTGATGTGGGCGTGGTAGTGCTGGACCAGCAGTATTGCGTGCAGGTCTGGAATACCTTTATGGAAAATCGGTCTGGCGTGCTGCCTTACGAAGCGGCGAACCAGTCGTTTTTCGAGCTGTTTCCGGAGGTCAATCAGGCGTGGCTCAAGAGGAAGATCGACAACGTCATCACCCTCGGTACTCCCGCATTTACGATCTGGGAACAACGACCTTATCTGGTGCGCTTCAAGAGCTATCAGCCGATCACCGGGCAAGAAGATTTCATGTACCAGAACACCACGATGTTCCCGCTGCGCTCCACTACGGGCGAGGTAACACACGTGTGTCTGGTGATCTATGACGTCACCGATGTGGCGACCAACCGCCTGCAACTCCAGGCCGCGAATCTGCAATTGCAGAAACTCTCCAGCACCGATCGGTTGACCGGGCTTTATAACCGCGGGCATTGGGAAGAAGCGCTGCGTCTGGAGTACGCGCGGCATGTGCGCTATGGCACGTCGGCGGCGCTGGTGATGTTCGACATCGATCACTTCAAGCGGGTCAATGACACTTATGGTCACCAGTGCGGGGATCGCGTGATCCAGCGCGTGGCCGATGTAGTGCGCGAGCATATTCGCGATTCGGACCTTGCCGGTCGCTACGGCGGCGAAGAATTCGCCATCCTGCTGCCCGATACCGATAAATATGGCGCCGGTAAATTTGCCGAGCGTTTGCGCATCGCTATCGAAGCCGAGGAAATTGCCCATGAAGGCCAGGCGGTTCGTTGCACCGTTAGCCTCGGCGTTGCCGATCTGACGCTCCCGCTGGACGACCATAAAACCCTGATCGAATGGGCCGACCAGGCGCTTTATGCGTCGAAAAAGAATGGCCGCAATCAGATGTCGGTGTACGAGCCGGTGTAGCAATTTCGCGGGGATCTTTGGCTAGCCTCCAATCCGCAGTTGAGCAGCGCCGCGGGCCCCATGTGGGAGCGAACCTGTTCGCGAAGGCTCTTTATCGGACGCTAGATATCTGCTGTTTGTACGGGCCTTTTCGCGGACAGGTCCGCTCCCACGGGATCGTCGTTCGCCGCGCGACAGCACGGTGCAAAATCATTCCGGCAGGCGAATCAAGACAACTCCGCAAAATCGCTCAACACATCATCGCGCAGCGCAATGAACCGAGCATCGCTGCGGTTTCTGGGGCGGGGTAGGTCGATGTCGACGATGCGCCGGATACGCCCCGGATTGGGCTGCATCACCACCACCCGATCACCCAGATACACCGCTTCATCCACATCATGAGTTACATGGACCATGGTGATTTTTTCGTGCTGCCAGATGTGTTGCAGCTCACGTTGCAGGCGAGTGCGGGTCAGGGCATCCAGCGCGCCGAAGGGCTCATCGAGCAGCAACACGCTGGGGCGATTGACCAGCCCGCGTGCGATGGCTACACGTTGCGCCATGCCGCCGGAAATCTGATGCGGGTACGACGCCACAAAGTCCTGCAATCCCACCAGCTTGATGTGTTCAGCCACCGCTTCGCGTTTTTGGGCAGTGCTCAAGGGAGCGTTCTTCAAGCCGACGGCGACGTTCTGTTCCACGGTAAGCCAAGGGAATAAACGGTGGTCCTGGAACACAATGCCGCGCTCAAGCCCGGTGCCATGAATCGGCGTGTCACCCAGCAATATGCGGCCTTCGTAATCCTCGTCCAGCCCCAGGATCAGCCGCAGCAGCGTCGATTTCCCGCAGCCGCTGGCGCCGACGATAGTGATGAATTCGCCGGGCTCTATGTCCAGTTGTACGTTGTCGAGCACCTGCAATTGCGTGTCGTCGCCCGATGTGGACTGAAACCGCTTGCTGATGTTTTCCAGTCGAAGGCCATTCTTATTAGGTAAAGCACTGCTGAAAGAGCCGGCCGAGAGATTAAGTGCGTTGGACATGTTGTCGATCCTGTCTGAAAGCGATTAGCGCGGCGTGATGCCGTAGAGGTGCTGAATGCGGCGTTCGACCTTGCGTGCCAGTGTGTTCAACGCCCACCCCACCAGGCCGATGACCACCATCCCGAACAACACCAGGTCCATCATGAAATGCTCGCTGCCATCGATCAGCGTGTTGCCGATGCCATCGCCCGAGACCAATAAATATTCCGCGCCGATGGTGGCCAGCCACGAATACACCAGCCCCAGATAAATGCCGGTAAAGATCGAGGGAAGGGCGGCGGGCAACATCACGCCGATAACGGTTTGCCAGCGCGTGAAGCGATACACCCGCGCGACTTCCAGCAGATTGCCCGGCACGTTACGAATGCCGTCGCAGGTGTTGACCACCACCGGCACCAGCGCCGCTAGCGACAGAAACACCACTTTGGCGACGTCTCCCAGGCCAAACCACACCGAAATGAGCGGAATCCACGCGAACAGAGAGATCTGTTTGAAGGTATTGAAACTCGGCCCGACCAGACGCTCGAACAACCGGGAGAAGCCCAGCAGACCGCCCAATATCAGGCCCAATCCAGTGCCGATGAAAAAGCCGCTGAGATTGCGCACCAGACTCGCTGAAATCGCCCGCCAGAATTGCCCGGATGCCACCTGCGACCAGGCCGTTTCAGCGACCTTCTGCGGCGAAACCAGCAGCCCGGAAGTGCTCCAGCCCTGATTCGACGCCAGCCACCAGATGGCCAAACCAAGAATTGGCAGCACCCAGCCCCGGTAGCGTGTATTACTGTCTTTATGAGTCGAAGCCAAAGCGCTCATTGCAGCCTCCCGAGTGTTGCCGGACGGCCTTTGTTCAACCGTCGCTCCACTGCCTCGAAGCCGCGATCAATCAGCAAGCCCACTGCGCCGACTACCACGACAGCGGCCATCACCAGGTCCAGTTGAAACAACTGGCGCCCATACGCGATCAAGTAACCAAGACCTTCGCTCGACGCCAGCAATTCGACCACCACCAACGACAACCAGGCTTTGGTGAAGCCCAGGCGCAAGCCGGTAAAAATGGGCGGGATCGCGGAAGGGATCACGATGTCGGTGACGATCTGTCGCCGGCTGAAACCATAAGCCGCCCCCACTTCCAGCAGCCCTTTGGGCGCCTGTCGAAACGCTTGCAGCGTGCACAACGTGACCGGGATCAATGCGGCGTGAGCGATCAATACATATTTGAGCGGCTCACCAATGCCGAATAGCAGAAGCGCAAAGGGTAGCCATCCCAGCACTGGAATCTGTACCAGTGCGTTGAAGGTCGGAAACAGATAATCCTCGATGGTTTTTGAAAGCCCCATTGCCAAGCCCAATGTCATACCCAAACCCGCGCCGAGTACAAATCCGATCAGCACCCGTTGCAGGCTGGCAGACGCGTTCATCCACAAGTCGCCACTGGTGATCAGATCGGTGAGGGTTTGGTAGACGAATGCCGGGGGTGGCAGTACCTGCTCCGACAACCATCCGCGTTCGGTGCCCAGGTACCACAAGCCCAGCAACGTCAGCGGCAACAGCCACGGCAATGCGCTGTAGCTCAGCCAGGCGTGCCATTTTCCGGATGTGCCCGGTTTCGCCTTGATGCGACGCGCAGGTCGGGCAGGGAAGGTAGGCAAGCGCTCGATGGATGCGCTCGATTGCGGTACATCCTTATGCAGTTGGCGGGCGGTGGCGTGGGCTCGGGACATTGTTTCAGCCTCCGCTTGCTGGCGTTGCTGGTGGCGTGGTCGACGCTGTAGCAGTGTTCGCCGGCTGCTTGCCATCGGGGCCATACGGTGTCCAGTAGTGCTCCAGGCCTTTGTTTTTCAGCGCCGTTTCCAGGTAGCGGGTTTCAAACCAGCCGTCGACTGAAACCGGGCGACGAATCATTTTCTCTTCCTTGGCCTGGTCGGCTACGGCCTGATACCGCGAGCGCAAAAACTCATCCACCAGCGGCGAGGCACTGTCGCGCAGAGTCAGGTTGGCGAAGTCGGCCTTCAGAGAGTCGAGCGGCTCGTTGGTCTTGGCCCATTCATTCAGCACAGCGTCGCGGTTGTGATCGTCGGACTCCCACTTGGCCGCATCGACCAGCGTGTCGACGACCTTTTGCACGTTCTCGGGATGTTCTTTTTCATACGGTCCGCGCACCACTAACGCCAACTGGCGGGTGTAGCGCACGTCGTTGGTGGGGTTATCGAAGATGATGTCGATCAGGCCCTGGTCGCGCAGCTTGAACAGCTCGCGGCCGCCGAATGCGGCATCTACGCCCTTCGAGGCCAGCGCCGCCTGACTGCTGCCGCTGTCCAGATTGATGACCTTCAGGTCGCGCTCGGTCAGCCCGTGGTCCGCCAGAAGATTGATCGAAACCAGATGGGCGTTGGTGCCGCGAAAGACTGCGACTTTCTTGCCTTTGAGGTCTTCGATGCTTTTGATGTCCGAACCTTTTGGTACGGCCAGATAAACGTTCGCACGCACACCGATTGCTGCGAGCAGCTTGGTGTCCAGCCCGTTTGAGCGTGCGACCACTTGCGGCAGATCCCCTTCGTAGGCGAAGTCCAGTTGCTGATTGGACAGGGCCTCATTCACGGCCGGGCCTGCGCCTTTGAAGAAGAACCACTGAATCTCGGTGCCGGTGCCCGCGAAGGCTTTTTCCAGCAGTTGCTGGTTGCGCACGATGCTCAGTGGCGAACCGCTGAACGTGACGGGATCTCCGCCGCCTGCGTTCGCCACGCCGATGCGCAGGACGTCGGCCTGGGCCAAGGGAATCATCAGCAGCGCCGCCAGTGCGGTAGCTACGCTTTTTTTGCTGAACAACGATTGACGCTTGGCCTGTGCCATGACGGTTCCATCCTGTGAAAAGTGAAAAAGAGGGTCAGGCCGCCAGGTGTTTCTTGTCGGCTTCGGTCTTGGGCGAGAGGGTTTCAGGCGTGGGTTTGATAGCCTGGCTCAAGCGTCCGTCAACGCCGTACGGCACGTCGCCTGCAACAGTGGTGCGACGCACGATGCGCTCGGCGTCACCATAGTCGTTGATCGCGATATGTTGGGTGGCGCGGTTGTCCCAGATCACTACGTCACCGGCCTGCCAGCGCCAGCGCACGGTGTTGTCGACGTGGGTGATGCGATCGTGGAACAGGCGAATCAGCTGTTTCGAATCGTTGCTGCTGACACCCTGAATCTGCTTAACGAAGTGCCCAAGCAACAGGCTGCGCTCGCCGGTTTCCGGATGAACGCGCACCAGCGGGTGCTCGGTTTCGTAGACTTCGGCGGTGAACTGTTCGCGGTAGCGTTTCAGGCCCGCATCGCTGGTGTTGCGCGGGGCGGCGTAGTCGTAAAGGTTGGTGTGCAATGCGCGCAGGTTATCTGCCAGTTGTTTAAGCGGCTCAGGCAGATCGGCATAGGCGGAAGCGGTATTGGCCCACACCGTGTCGCCACCGTACGGAGGAATGACTACGCCGCGAAGAATGGAAAGCTTGGGGTAATTGGCGACGAACGTGACGTCGGTGTGCCAAGAATTGGCGCGCGTTTCTTTGGCATCTAGATGCAGGATGGCGCTGCTTTTTTCGGCGGAGCGCACGGTCGGGTGTGGCACTTGATCGCCAAAGCGGCGGGAGAAACTCTCGTGTTGCTCGTCGCTCAGAAACTGCTCGCGAAAGAACAGTACTTTGTATTTCAACAGCGCCGCGTTGATGAAATCAAAATCTTCGGCAGAAATGTCACCGGACAGTTGAACGCCACTCAACTGAGCACCGATCCTGCCAGCCACAGGGTTGATCTGAATCGCCATGTCTGAGCTCCTGGTTCAGGTTGTTGTGGCTCAGATCATAAAGATATAAATACGCGATTAGATAATCACATTTCGTTCTAAATATAGAAGCGTCTGTATGCGAGGGATTTATGAAGATAACCCAGAGATATAACGTTATGCGCAAACTCTGTAGGAGCGAACTTGTTCGCGAGACTGCTTTGAATTCAGTCGCATCTCAAGAGCCTTCTCGCGAACAAGTTCGCTCGTACAGGACGTGGTGCTTCAGGTATGGGTCGCATCAACAGGTGTCTGCGCCGGTTTGAAACCGTTCAACGACCGCCTTACCCGGCTGGCGAGCGAGCTGCTGCCGTGAACGTTGTGATAGTGAAACACTGCCGTGGCGCGTAACGCATCAGGGGCAACCGGCAGATTTGTGTGCAGCGAGCGGTAGCCCCAGAACAGATAAAGATTGCCTGGGAACATGCGAATCCGCGTAAACGCTTCGGCTTTATTGGCGAAACGCTTGGCCAGGCGACGCTGCATCCAGCGGTTATCCACCAAAAGTTTGTCCAGCAGGTTCAAGGCGTAGTTACGACGCAATGGACGGCGGCTGGGCAACATCAGAAGGTCGCCGCTTTCGCCTTCGTCGGGCATACACACCGGCATGATCGTGGTCAGCACAAATGAGTCGTAGTGAAAGATCAGCGATTCGCGGCGGCCGCCATCGCCCGTCAGGCAGCGCAGGGTTTGTTGCAATCCCGAGTCTTTGGATTGCTGCCCGGTTGCACCGGCAACGATGCGCCGACACAAATCGATGAACTCGCGTGAGTTACCCCACTCCTGGAGGGGGGTTCCGGCAACTGCTTCGTTGCCCGCCAGCGCCACGTAATTATTGCCCGCCGCGGTTACTGCGCTGACGACCAGATTTTGCAGTTGTTCGAGCTGTTCGCGGCTTGCCCAGTCGGGCAAGACCGCATAGCCGAATTGGTCAATGGTCTCGATCAGACTCTTGATCTGCGCCTCGGAAAAAGTCGTATAAGGCATAGCGCCTCCTCGGTAAAAACCACTGGTCAAGCATCCTTGCACTCACATTTGGTTAGCCCGGTACGACAGTGCCTGCGTGCAACCTTCCAGAGACTTGGAGGCGTGCGTACAACAACAAATGCCGGGTATGTAATCGATGTCATTCAAAGGTGTTCCATGGGAAGTAGGCCGTCCCGTTTCATGGTCCTGTTTCACAGACAACCGCTCAGGCAGCGGTGGAAAACCGGACTATCCAGATCACTCATCGCGGCCAGCGACGGAGCAGCAGATCGATGGGTTTCACCGTAATCACCGACGCCGAACGCGGTTTGTTACAGACTGTTTCAACGGCGGCAAGGCGAGATACTAGCAGCTAGCACAGCGTTCGCCCGTTGTTGAATGAAAATATTTCAAACTATTTCTCTTTGCGCTTTTTTCTTAAGAAAGTGTCCGATTCCGTTACAGATCGGGAAGTTTTCGCCGCATTTACTGGCTTCTTTTCTGTAACAGTGATGTGTCACTTTTTATTGCAGTGCGCGCTTTCCTAGCCTCGGATTGCGCTCTTTACGACACGGCAACGCAAAAAAAACCGCCCGGAACAGGGCGGTTGGTTTGTCGAAATAAAGCTTGGTGATTACAGCACCAGACTTGGCAGCCAGAGCGAGATCGCCGGGATGTAAGTCACTGCCATCAATACGGCGAATAGCGCCACGTAAAACGGCAGCAGCGCTTTGACGGTGGCTTCGATAGTGACCTTGCCCACGGCTGCGCCAACAAACAGCACCGCACCCACCGGCGGGGTAATGAGTCCGATGCCCAGGTTTACCAGCATGATCATGCCGAAATGCACCGGGTCGACGCCGATGCCGATAATCACCGGCAACAGGATCGGCGTCAGAATCAGAATCAGCGGCGCCATGTCCATGACCGTACCCAGCAGCAGCAACATGACGTTGATGCACATCAGGATCACGTAGCGGTTGTCCGACAGCGTCAGGAAGGCCGTGGTTATCTTCATCGGGATCTCCATCAGCGTCAGGATGTAACCGAAGCTGGCAGCGAAACCGATCAGGATCATCACGATGGAAATGGTGCGTACCGCCCGGTGCATCAGCTTGGGCAGGTCGCGCCATTTGTAATCGCGGTAGATGAACATGGTCACGAAGAACGACCACAGTACGGCGATGGCCGCCGATTCGGTGGCGGTGAAAATGCCCGACAGGATGCCGCCCAGGATGATCACCATCGCCATCAGGCCCCACAGCGCTTCCCCGGCGATTTTCAGCGCCTGGCGCAGGGGGATGACCTCACCTTTGGGGTAGTTGCGACGCCGGGCGAAGATCATGCACAGGCCCATCATCACTGCGCTGAGCAGCAAGCCCGGCATGATCCCGGCCATGAACAGCGAGGCAATCGAAACGGTGCCGCCCGCCGCCAGTGAATACAGCACTGAGTTGTGGCTGGGCGGCGTCAGCAAAGCCTGAACCGAACCGCTGACTGTAACCGCCGTTGAGAAATCGCGGGGATAGCCGTTGCGCTCCATTTCCGGAATCAGCACCGAACCTACTGATGCCGTGTCGGCCACAGATGAGCCCGAAATAGCGCCGAAGAACGTCGAGGCCACGATGTTCACCAGCGACAGGCCGCCACGTACGAACCCCACCAGCACCCCGGCAAACGCCACCAGTCTGCGAGACATGCCGCCTTCGGCCATGATCGCGCCCGCCAGCACGAAAAACGGAATCGCCAGCAGCGAAAACTTGTTCACGCCGCCTGCCACTTGAATCATCAGCGCGTCGAACGGAATCTCGATCCACCAAGCGCCGACCAATGCCGACAACCCCAGCGCGTACGCCACCGGCATGCCCAGCAGGATCAGCGCAATGAAGCTGCCCAACAAGATAAATGCGTCCATTTATGCGGCTCCTTCGCTTTCTTCGATGACGTCAAAACGCAGCACCCGGCGGTGGCTTTGATCGCCCAGAAACAGTTTTTCCAGCACGAAGATCAGGGTCAGAACGCCGCCCACCGGGATCGGCAGATACGAGATTCCTACCCGCAGCCCGGGCATTTCTCCAAGGAACTGATTCCAGGTGTTGAAGCACAGTTTGAAACCCTTGGAGATCATGAACACGCAGACCACGGCCATCAGCACCTGAACCAGAACGGCCGCGGCCTTGCGCACCGGGTCGGGCATACGGTCAACCGCCATGGCGACGGCCATGTGGGCACCGGCTCTGTAGCTGGCGGCGGCGCCGAAGAAGGTAAAAACCACCATCAGCAAAATGGCGGTGGGTTCTGGCCAGCTGGAGCCGCTGCCCAGGACGTAGCGGGCGAAGATGCCCCAAGGGATGATCAGCGTCATGGTCAGCACGGAGAGGCCCGCGATGCCGATGCACAGCTGGTAAATCCTGTCGTTGATGCGCAGCACGGTGTTTTTCATGGGAATCACCACGACGGCGGCGGCGAGCAGGTTTGCACCTGTCACCGCGGCGTTATCAGACAAAAGGGCTTACTGAACGGCTTCGATGCGGCTGATCAGCTCTTTGTACGGCGCACCGTATTTGTCGCGCACCGGCTGTGTGGCGTCGAAGAAGGCCTTTTTCTGCGCGGGGCTAAGCGTGATGAACTCAACGCCTGCCGCTTTGAGTTTGGTCTCGGCCTCAGCGGACTTTTTGTCCCACAGCACCCGTTCTTCAGCTTGTGCCTCACGCGCCAGGGTCTGCACCAGCTTCTGTTGTTCCGGGCTGAGTTTGCTCCAGGTGGCTTTAGACATCACCACCGGCTCCGGCAGGATCAAATGCTCGGTCAGGGTGTAGAACTTGGCGCTTTGGTAGTGGTTGTGCTCAAGCAGGGTGGGTGGGTTGTTCTCGGCGCCATCGATCACACCGGTCTGCAGGGCGCTGAAGATTTCGCCTGTGGCCATGGCGATGCCGTTGCCGCCCATGTCGTTGATGGTGTCGATGAACACCGGGTTGCCTTGTACGCGGATCTTCATGCCCTTGAGGTCGGCGATGTCGCGCACTGGTTTCTTGGTGTACAGGTTGCGCGTGCCGCCATCCATCCAGGCCAGTGCGACCAGGTTGAATTCGGAGTTGGTGATCTTATCGAGGATCTCCTGGCCAATTTCTCCGTCGATGATCTTGCGCATGTGCGCCTGATCGCGAAATACGAACGGCAGGTTGAACACGTTGACGTCCGGTACCACAGGGCCAACGATGCCGAGGCTGACCCGGGTCATTTGTACGGCGTTGCTCTGGACCTGTTCGACCACCTCTTTCTCGGAACCCAGCACGCCGCCCGCGAACATCTTGAAGGTGATCTCACCTTTGCTTTGTTCTTCGAGTTTCTTGCCCATTTGCTGTTCGGCCACCACCGGCGGGTAACCGGCTGGGTGGACCTCGGCAAACTTGATCTTGATTTCCGCCTGAGCCATGCCCGTGAGACCAAAGGCCAAGGGGAGAGCGACGACGAGCAACCTGCGTTTGAAGTCCATGGAGTTCTCCAGTGTTGTTATTTTTATGTTCCAGATGCAGCAGTGTGGTGACAGTGCAGGGCGTCAGCCCTTGAATTCAGGTTCTTCGAGCCCTTTTACCCCCGGTTGCAAGGCGAACACGCCGCCAGCCAAGGGCTGGTCGCTAATGTCGCCGCCAGGACGAATCGAGGTCACGAACAGTGTGTCGAGGTCTTTGCCGCCGAACGCGCACATGGCCGGTTTTTTCACCGGTACGGCCAGGGAGCGATCCAGTTTGCCCGCGGGAGTAAAGCGATGAATCAACCCCGCGTCGTTGCCGCAGATCCAGTAGCAACCCTCGGCATCGACCGCGCCGCCATCGGGGCGACCGGGGAACTGATTCATGTCGACGAACAGGCGGCGGTTGTGCGGCGTTCCGCTGTCGATGTCGTAATCGAAGGCCCAGATTTTCTGAACGGTGGGGTGAGAGTCCGAGAGGTACATGATCGTGCCGTCCGGGCTGAAGCCCAGGCCATTAGGCACGATGAAGTCGGTCAGTTGCGGTTGCAGCGCAGCGGTTTGCCCGGCGCTGTAGCGGTACATCGAGCCGACCACCGCATTGGCGGCCATGTCCATGAACATGGTCCCGGCCCAAAAGCGACCTTGCCGATCACAGCGCCCGTCGTTGAAACGCATGTCGCTGCGGGGGTGATCCACATCGATCAGGGGCACGGTATCAAGTGTCCCGTCGTCCTTGGGCCTGACTCGATACAGCCCGCTTTGCATCCCGGCGATCCAGCTGCCGTCGCCGTAGCGAGCGATGCAGGCGATCATCTCCGGCGCTTCCCAACTTTGTGCCACATTGTCCAGCGGGCTCCAGCGGTGCAGACGCCGCGCCGGGATATCGACCCAGTACAGCGCCTGCTCCTGCGGGTCCCATACCGGGCTTTCACCGGTGGCATTGCGTGCGTCGAGTATCAATTGAGCATGCATGGCGAATCATTCCGTGATTTTTCAGTTCCCCGGCCACTTGAGCCGAGGTTGTCGCGAGCTGCGATGGATTCACTCGTCGCCGAAGGGCCCGGACTCAACGAATGCGCCGCCCTGGTAAACCATCGCCGGGTCATTAGCGGCCGGCATCGGCTGAGCTTCGACTTTGGCGCGGAAAACTTCTGAGCTGTCCTTTGGCGCGTAGCCCAAGTGTTTGGCGAGCCGGTTGTCCCACCACAGATCACGGTTGTCGGAGGCGCCATACACAATCGTATGACCGACATTTGGCGTGGTCAGCCCTTTGTAGATCAGCTGGGTGAGGTCGTCGTAACTAAGCCAGGTGCTGAGCATTCGGCGGTTTTGCGGTTCAGGGAATGAGGAGCCGATGCGGATGCTGACGGTCTCGATGCCGTAGCGATCGAAGTAGAAGCTCGCCATGTCCTCGCCATACGACTTGGACAGACCGTAATAGCTGTCCGGACGGCGTGCCGAGCTGGCGTCGATGGTTTCATCCTGACGATAGAAGCCGATGACGTGGTTGGAACTGGCGAAGATCACGCGCTTGACGCCATGGCGGCGTGCGGCTTCGTAGATATGGAAGATACCGCTGATGTTGGCGCCGAGAATCTCTTCGAACGGCCGCTCAACCGACACGCCGCCAAAATGCACGATGGCATCGACGCCTTCTACCAGTTGGTGAACGGCGTGCTTGTCGGCGAGATCGCAGGGCTGAATTTCTTCATGGCTGCCGGTGGCGGGGGCCATTTCCGAGATATCGGACAGACGGAGAATGTTGGTGTAAGGGCGCAGGGTTTCGCGCAAGACTTTACCCAAACCACCTGCGGCGCCGGTCAGCAGCAGCCGATTGAAGGGAGTCTGGGCAGGCGTGGTATTGGTCATGAGGAGCCCTGATTCAGGTGTTGTTGTTATTGGCGTCATCTGTCGTCGTATGACATGCGCGGAATTATCGACAGGGCATGGAGGAAATGTCAACGCGACGAATGGCTGGGCCGTGAAGAGTCACGGTTACAAGCGAAACCGATGCATGCACTGCCGAGTTAAGTCTTGACGGGACACAGTTCTTCTCTCTGGTCAAAGTGCTCTGGTTGCTCGCGGTCCGGTAGGTTGTCCCTTTGCTGATCCTTAGACGCGAACCACTCATCCCAAACTTCCCCTGATCGTTCAGTGTTGGGACTATTAGTCATCTTTGCTCCATGAATTGATGAACAGTAAGGTCAAGAGAGTACATGGTCGGTCACCGTCGTAGCTCTCCCCTAGATATGCCCGTTGGATAATGGAACATAGTCCTCAGTGCCAGCATATTGCGAACCCCAAAATTCTCTGCTAGCTTTCAAAATGTTAACGATGACATTTCCGCTTTAACAATAAAAACAACGGGATTTTTCGCTATGACAACTCGCCCCAAAAAAGGCTTCTCCAAGGTCGTGTGCTCGCTTGCTTTTGCAATTGCGTGTGGCGGCGCAGTGACCGCTCAGGCCGCCGATGCAGCCAAGACCGGCCCGCTGAAAATCGGCGCCTCGTTCCAGGAAATCAACAACCCCTATTTCGTGACCATGAAGGCCGCCCTTGAGGACGCCACCAAAAGCATTGGCGCGACCTTGCTGGTGACCGACGCCCGTCACGACGTCTCCAAGCAGCTCAGCGATATCGAAGACATGCTGCAAAAGGGCATCGATATTCTGATCATCAACCCGACCGACTCAGTGGGTGTGCAGTCTGCCGTCAAGCAGGCCCATGACAAGGGCGTCGTCGTAGTGGCTGTTGACGCTCAGGCCGATGGTCCGCTGGATTCATTCGTCGGCTCGAAAAACTACGATGCGGGCGTTCAGGCCTGTGAGTACCTGGCCAAGAACATCGGCGGCAAAGGCGACGTTGGTATTCTCGATGGCATCGCTGTGGTGCCGATCCTTGAGCGCGTGCGCGGTTGCAAAGACGCTTTCGCTAAACACCCCGACATCAAGATCGTCAGCATCCAGAACGGCAAGCAGGAGCGCGATCAAGCGCTCAGCGTGACCGAGAACATGCTGCAGGCGCAGCCGAACCTGAAAGGTCTGTTCAGCGTCAACGACAACGGCTCGCTCGGCGCTCTGGCTGCTATCGAATCCAGCGGCATGGACGTCAAGCTGACCAGCGTCGACGGCGCGCCGGAAGCCATCAAGGAAATCCAGAAACCGGGCAGCAAATTCATCGCCACCTCCGCGCAATATCCGCGCGATCAGGTGCGTCTGGCGCTGGGCATTGCACTGGCCAAGAAGTGGGGCTCCCAAGTGCCCAAAGCCATTCCCGTCGACATCCTGCTGGTGGATCAGGCCCAGGCGAAAACCTTCTCCTGGTGATCCGCGTGTGAGCATCCGTCAGGCAGCTATTCTGCGTGACGGGGGTTCACTGTCCGAGCAAGCTCTGGTTTGACGAGGTGCGCATGAGCAGCCTTCTGCAATTGGAAAACATCTGTAAAAGCTACCCCGGCGTGCATGCGCTCAAATCGATCAATCTGCAGGTCGAACGCGGCGAGATTCACGCGCTGTTGGGTGAAAACGGCGCGGGCAAATCGACGCTGATGAAGATCCTCGCAGGGGTCGAGCATCAGGATCAGGGCAGCATCCGGATCGATGGCGCCGAGCAGCATTTCGCCACTTATAACGAAGCGATCGCGGCTGGCATCGGCATCGTGTTTCAAGAGTTCAGCCTGATCCCGTACCTCAACGCCGTGGAGAATATTTTCCTCGGCCACGAGATCGTCAACGGCTTCGGCCTGCTGCGTAAAAGCGAGATGCGCGAGAAAGCCATCGCGCTGTTCGATCGCCTGGGTGTGAGCATCAATCTGGATTGCTCGGTGCAGCATTTGAGCGTGGCCGAACAGCAGTTCGTCGAGATCGCCAAGGCACTGGCCCTTGAAGCGCGCTTGCTGATCCTTGATGAACCCACCGCAACTCTGACGCCGTCCGAGGCCGAGCTGCTGTTCGACATCATGCGCGAGCTGAAAAACCAGGGCGTGGCGGTGATCTTTATCTCGCATCATCTGGAGGAGATTTTCCAGGTGTGCGACCGCATTAGCGTATTACGCGACGGCAGCAATGTCGGCGCGTTGACCGTGGCCGACAGCGACATCGACACCTTGGTGGAGATGATGGTCGGGCGACGTCTGGAGTCCAGCTTTCCGGCCAAAACTTCCACGCCCACCAGCGAAGTGCTGCTGGAAGTGCGCGATATCCAACTGATCAAAAACGGTCCGCACAACAGCTTCAAGCTGCACAAGGGCGAGATTCTTGGCTTCGCCGGGTTAGTCGGTTCGGGGCGCACGGAGCTGGCGCTTGGCGTGATCGGCGCGTTGTCGGTGGTGAGCAAAGACGTGTTGCTGCGCGGCCAATCGGTCAGCCTGAGCGACCCTGCGGACTCGTTGGCCAACGGCATCGGCTTGCTGCCGGAAAGCCGCAAGAGCGAAGGGCTGATCGTGGATTTCAGCATCCGCGAAAACATTTCCCTGAACAACCTGGGCAAGTACGAAGGGCACGGGCACCTGCTTGATCGTCGCAAGGAAAACGACACCACGGCCGATCTGATGAAGCAGCTTTCGATCAAGGCGCCGACCTGTGAAAGCCGGGTGCTGAACCTCAGCGGCGGCAATCAACAGAAAGTGGTGATCGCGCGCTGGATCAACCACCACTGCGACATCCTGATCTTCGACGAACCGACCCGAGGTATCGACGTCGGTGCCAAGGCCGAAATTTATACCCTGATGCGCAAACTCACTGAGCAAGGCTTCGCGATCATCATGATCTCCTCGGAACTGCCGGAAATCATCGGCATGTGCGATCGCGTGGCGGTGTTTCACAAGGGGGCCATCGTCAACGTGCTGGAGGCGGCGAACGTCAACCCGCAAGAGGTGATGCGCCACGCCACCGGGAGTCTGAACAGTGAATACGTCCATTAAAACCATGACCACTCAACCCAGCCGAATGAAGCTCAACTTCGCCCAATTGATCCGCTCGCCTGCGTTTTACCCGTTCGTGGGGCTGGTGGTGGTGACGATTTTCATGATCTTCGCCAGTGACAAATTCCTCACCGGCGCCAACCTGGAAAACATCGCCCGGCAAGTGTCGATCAACGCGATCATCGCGGTCGGCATGACCTGCGTGATCCTCACCGGCGGTATCGATTTGTCGGTGGGGCCAGTGATGGCGCTGTCTGGCACCTTGACCACAGGGCTGATGGTGGCGGGGGTTCCGGCACCGATTGCGATCCTCATTGGTTTATTGATCGGCGTAGGTTTCGGCGTCGGCAACGGCATCTTCGTGGCGTACCTGAAAATGCCGCCGATCATCGTCACCCTGGCGACCATGGGCATCGCTCGCGGCTTGGGGCTGATGTACACCGATGGCTACCCGATTTCCGGCATGCCGGACTGGTTCTCCTGGTTTGGTCGCGGAACGCTGTTCGGCATTCAGGTACCGATTCTGATCATGCTCGCCACTTACTTTGTCGCTTGGGTGTTGCTGCAACACACCCGCGTTGGGCGGTACGTTTATGCGATTGGCGGCAATGAAGAAGCGGTGCGTCTGTCGGGTGTTCGTGCATCGCGTTTCAAGTTGCTGGTGTATTCGATCAGCGGCCTGACAGCGGCGATTGCCGGACTGGTGTTGTCCTCGCGCTTGATGAGCGGGCAGCCCAATGCCGGTGTCGGGTTTGAGCTGGATGCCATTGCGGCTGTGGTGCTGGGCGGCGCGTCGATTGCCGGTGGTCGCGGGGTCATTGTCGGGACGCTGGTCGGTGCCATGCTTTTGGGTGTGCTCAACAACGGCCTGAACATGCTCGGCGTCTCGCCGTACGTGCAGAGCGTGATCAAGGGCGGGATCATTTTGCTGGCGATCTTCATCAGTCGGCAGCGGCATAAATAGGGATTGAACAAACTCCTGTAGGAGCGCGCTTGCCCGCGATTGGGGTGTATCAGACGCCATCGCACTCTCTGGTCAATTGCATCGCGGGCAAGCGCGCTCCTACAAATCATCCAAGAACTTCACACAGGTAAATAGTCATGGAACAAAACACACAAAACACCATGCAAGCCGTCGTCTGCCATGCGCCAAAGGACTACCGTCTGGAGCGCGTCAGCATGCCTCAAGCCCGTGCCAATGAGTTGGTGATCCGCATCGGCGCCTGCGGCATCTGCGCCAGTGACTGCAAATGCCATTCGGGCGCCGCGATGTTCTGGGGTGGCGAAAGCCCGTGGGTCAAGGCGCCGGTCATTCCGGGCCACGAGTTCTTCGGTTACGTTGAACAAGTGGGCGAGGGCGCTGAAGAGCATTTCGGCGTGAAGGTCGGTGACAAAGTCATCGCCGAGCAAATCGTGCCCTGCGAGAAGTGCAAATTCTGCAAAACCGGCAAGTACTGGATGTGCGAAGTGCACAACATTTTCGGCTTCCAGAAAGACGTTGCCGAGGGCGGCATGTCGCAGTACATGCGCATCCCGAAAACCGCCATCGTGCACAAGATTCCTGAATCCGTTTCCCTGGAAGACTCGGCGCTGATCGAGCCGATGGCCTGCTCCATTCACACCGTCAACCGCGGCGACGTGCAACTCGATGACGTGCTGGTGATTGCCGGCGCTGGCACCCTGGGCCTGTGCATGGTGCAAGTTGCCGCACTGAAAACGCCCAAAAAACTGGTGGTCATCGACATGGTCGATGAGCGTCTGGAACTGGCGAAGAAATATGGCGCGGACGTGGTGATCAACCCTAGCCGCGACGATGCCAAAGCAATCATCAACGGCCTGACTGACGGCTACGGCTGTGACGTCTACATCGAAACCACCGGCGTGCCGATTGGCGTGACTCAAGGTCTGGATTTGATTCGCAAGCTGGGTCGTTTCGTTGAATTCAGCGTGTTCGGCGCAGAAACCAGTGCCGACTGGTCGATCATCGGCGACCGCAAAGAACTGGACGTTCGCGGCGCGCACCTTGGCCCCTATTGCTACCCGGTGGCCATCGACCTGTTCGAGCGCGGGCTGGTCACGTCCAAAGGCATCGTCACCCATGACTTCGGTCTGGACGACTACGCCGAAGCCTTCGCCCTGGCCGATTCCACCAAGTCGATCAAGGTATTGCTAAAACCGGTGACCGGCGCCTGATTTTGCGGCGTCGTTAATGGCCTCTTCGCGGGCAGGTCCGCTCCCACGGTTGAATCTCGTTTTACCTGTGGAAGCGGACCTGTCCGCGAAGACGTCAGTTGAGGCACCGCATGCCTGTAACAAGACTAATAACAAGAGAGACCACCCAGATGGACTACGTCATCGGCGTCGACATCGGCACCCAGAGTACCAAAGCCCTATTGGTGGACGCCGAGGGACGCATCGTCGCTCAGCACAGCCACAGCTATAAAGTCGATACCCCGAAACCCCGCTGGGCCGAGCAATGGCCGCAGGTCTGGCTGGACGCTGTAGAAATCTGCGTCGCCAACTGCGTGCGTAAAGCCGGTGTGCCCAAAGAAAGCATCAAATCCCTGTGCATCAGCAGCCTGTATGGCGGCTCCGGCATTGCGGTCGATGCGCAGATCAAACCGCTTTACCCGTGCCTGATCTGGATGGACCGTCGGGCGGGCGAACAAGTCGACTGGGTCAATCAACACATCGATCTTGAGCGCCTGTATGACATCACCGGTAACTCGGTGGACAGCTATTACGGCTTCACCAAGATGCTCTGGCTCAAGCAAAAACAACCGCAGGTCTGGGAGCAAACCCGCTATCTGCTGCCCCCCAATAGCTACATCAACTATTGCCTGACGGGCGAAGTGGCGGTGGACCACAGTTCAGCGGGCAATATCGGCGGTGTGTACGACGTGGCCGAGCGGCAATGGTCGGTCGAGATGCTCGATGCGCTGGGCATACCGCGATCAATGATGCCCGAGCGATTGGTGCATTCTGGCGATGTGGTCGGGGGCTTGCTTGCAGAATGGGCCGACAAGCTCGGGTTGGTGGCGGGCATTCCGCTGCTCGGCGGTGGCGTCGATGCTGCCATGGCAACCTTCGCTGCAGGCGTCACCCAGGCGGGCAATCACGTGGCCATGATCGGCACCAGCATGTGCTGGGGCTACCTGAATCAACAGGTCGATGCTCGCCACGGATTGGTCAGTTTTCCCCACGTCTACAACGGCGCCAAAGACCTCTACATCTTCGGCGGCGCGATCACGGCGGGCGCCTCGGTCAGTTGGTTTCGCGAGCAGTTCTGTCAGGGCGAAGAGCAACAGGCCCGCGAGACCGGCGAAGACAGTCACGCCATTCTCGAACGCGCCGCGAACAAGCTGCCCGCCGGTAGCGACGGCCTGGTGTTTCTGCCGTACCTGATGGGTGAACGCAGCCCGGTCTGGGACGCCAAGGCCAGCGGCAGTTTCGTCGGGCTCAATCTTTATCACACCCGCACCCATCTTTATCGCGCGGTACTGGAAGGGGTGACATTCGCCCTGCGCCACAACATCGAAGCCGGCACCCGAGGTGCGCAATCCCTCGATCCACGACTGATCGTCGTAGGCGGCGCGAGCCATTCGGATCTGTGGATGCAGATCATCGCCGACGTCACCGGCTACCCGGTCTACACCATCGTTCAGGAAGTAGAAGCAGCCCTGGGCGCTGCGTTGTTGGCAGCCCACGCGGTGGGTCTGGTGGACGACGAGCAAGTGCGAAAAGGCTGGGTGGAGCTTGAAATGCGCGCAGAGCCCAATGCTGAAAATGTCGCGCTGTATTCCACGGTGTTCGCCGAATACGTCGCGCTATACCCGGCGCTGAAACCGATCATGCATCGCCTGCAAGGAGTGTCATCATGATTGTTCACCAACAGCCGAACGCCAGATTCGATTTCAGCGGTCAGCGTGTGCTGGTGACCGGTGCCAGCAGCGGTATCGGTTGGGAGGTGGCGCAGCATTTGCTCCGCAGCGGCGCCGCAGTCTACGCCATGGGCCGGGATGCGTCGGCTCTGGAGAAACTGGCCGGCCAGGGTTGCCACGTATTGCAGGTAGATATGGGCGACAGTGCGCAACTCGCGGCCGCGTTGGAGGCGTTACCGGTGATGCAGGGGCTGGTCAATTGCGCGGGTGTTTCGGTACTGGAATCAGCGACCAACGTGAGCGTTGCGGCATTCGATCAGGTGATGGCGGTCAACGTGCGCGCAGCGGCCCTGGTAGCCGGGTCAGTGGCAAAGGGCATGATCGAATCAGGCGAGGGTGGCAGCATCGTCAACGTGTCGAGCCAGGCCTCGTTAGTGGCGCTGGATGATCATTTGATCTACTGCGCATCTAAAGGCGCAATGGACGCCATGACCCGCGTGCAGTGCGCTGAATGGGGCAAATTCGGGATCAGGGTTAATAGCGTCAACCCCACAGTGACCCTGACGCCCATGGCGATCATGGCCTGGAGCGAGCCGAGCAAACGCGACCCGGCACTGGCGGCGATTCCCTTGGGGCGCTTTGCCGAAACCGCAGAAGTGGCGGCGCCGATTTTGTTTCTGCTGAGCAGCGCGGCGTCGATGATCAGCGGCGTGTCGTTGCCGATTGATGGGGGGTATACCAGCCGATAACACCACTGTCTCATTCTGCCTGATTGATATTTTGTGGAAGGGAGCTTGCTCGCGATGAAAGTGTTCGCCGTCAAATGTGTGTCGGCTGAACTGGCCCTTCGCGAGCAAGCTCCCTCCCACATGATGCGTGGTTTATGAGTCTCGCGCCGATTTAAGCAATCCCCATCCGCCGCTTCGCACGATGAATCGACGCATTGCGCACGGCCCAGCGCAGCACCGGCGCGCTGCGATTGATGCCCGCTCGGATCATTTTGCGTTTGAGTGTCGTCTGGCGGATACCAAACATCACGCTTGCCCACGCAGGTAGCAACTCGATCCCGGCCTGCATCATCAGGTTGCCCATGGGTTTGGCCATGCGGCTGGGCGCGGGCGCGTCCTTGAGTACACGCATGACTTCAAGCGTTCTTTCGCCACATTCCAGTTGCGGGCGCATGCGGTGGAGATAATCTTCGATGGCTTGCCGGGATGTAGGCACGTTTACAGCGCCCAGACGCTCAGCGACCATGGCCGTTTCGGCGTAGTACTTGTCTTGATCTGCGAGCGATAGCTGCGGGTTGAGATAGCGCAGATGCGCGGCCATGAAGCTGCTGACTTCCGCCACATGCACCCACGTCAGTAGGTCCGGGTCGCTGGCGGCGTAGTGAGTGCCATCGGGCGCAGTACCGGTGACTTGCAGGTGAATGGTGCGAACTTTGTCGATAAGCCAGTTGGCGTCCTTGGTAGAGCCAAAGGTCGTGCCGGAAATGAACTGCCCGGTCCGACGTAGCCGACCGAGCATGTCTTCGCGAAAATTGGAATGGTCCCACACGCCCGCCAGTACGCGAGGGTGCAGCATCTGCAGCATGAGGGCGCAGATGCCGCCGATGAGCATGCTGGGGAAGTCGCCGTGCACCCGCCAGCAGATCGCCTCAGGCCCGAACAGACCTGGGTCGCCTTTGGGGTTTTCCATGTCCAACTGACCCAAGGCCAGTCCGGTCATGCTCATGACTTGGGTTTCGATGCGCGTGCGGATGAATTCCATGGAGGCCTGCGGCTGGGGCTGATCGGAGTGTACGAATCGGCGGGCCAGCGTTGTAGGAGCGCGCTTGCCCGCGAAGGCAATCTACCAGACGCCGGAGATAAAAGACTTCCGATGGCCGCGGGAGGGAGCTTGCTCGCGAAAGAAAGGTCTGGCACTAGAGATGCGCGGTATGTCCCGGCCCTTTCGCGGGCAAGCTCGCTCCTACAAGACATGCGACGGTTTCGGCTTACCGATTCAGCCGCTTCTCGATCAACCCCTCCACCACGCTTGAGTCCGCCAGCGTCGAGATGTCCCCCAGGCTGTCCAGCTCGTTGCAGGCGATCTTGCGCAGAATACGGCGCATGATCTTGCCCGAGCGGGTTTTTGGCAGCGCAGGTGCCCACTGGATCAGCTCCGGTTTGGCGAAGCTGCCTATTTCTTTGCTGACGTGGGCGAGCAATTCTTTCTTCAGCGCTTCACTTGGCTCAACGCCGTCCATGACCGTCACGAATGCATAAATGCCAACACCCTTCACATCATGGGGGTAACCCACCACGGCGGCCTCCGCGATGCTGTTGTGCAGCACCAGTGCGCTTTCAACCTCAGCCGTGCCGATCCGGTGTCCGGAGACGTTGATAACGTCGTCCACCCGCCCGGTTATCCAGTAATGACCATCCTGATCGCGGCGCGCGCCATCGCCGGTGAAGTAATAACCGGGGTAGGGTTTGAAATACGTATCGACCATCCGTTGCGGGTCGCCATACACGCCGCGGATCTGTCCTGGCCAACTGGCCTTGATCGCCAGCAAACCGCTGGTGGCGCCTTCGAGTTCTGCGCCTTTGTCATCCAGCAACACCGGCTGCACGCCGAACATCGGCTGCGTCGCGCAGCCGGGCTTCAGCGGATTTGTGCTGACCAACGGCGTCAGCATGATCCCGCCGGTTTCGGTCTGCCACCAGGTGTCAACGATAGGGCAGCGCTCTTTGCCTACCTGATGGAAATACCATTCCCACGCCTCGGGGTTAATGGGCTCACCCACCGAACCAAGCAGTCGCAGGCTTTCGCGCGACGTAGACTGTAGTGGCGTCGATCCTTCGCGCATCAGCGCACGCAAGGCGGTCGGCGCGGTATAGAAGATATTGACGTGGTGTTTGTCGATCACCTTCCAGAAGCGCGAGCTGTCCGGGTAATTGGGCACGCCTTCGAAGATCAGCGTGGTGGCGCCGTTGGCCAACGGGCCATAAACGATGTAGCTGTGGCCGGTGACCCAACCCACATCGGCCGTACACCAATAGATTTCGCCATCGCGATAATCGAACACGTACTTATGGGTCATGGCCGCTTGCAGCAAATAACCACCGGTGGTGTGCAGCACGCCTTTGGGTTTGCCAGTGCTGCCGGAGGTGTAGAGGATGAACAACGGGTCCTCGGCATCCATCGGCTCTGGCGGGCAGTCGGCGTTCATGCCATGGAGCGCTTCGTGGTACCAGATGTCACGCCCTTCGAGCCAATCCACCTCGCCCTGAGTCCGCTCGACGACCAAAACAGTGCTGACGTCAGGGCAGCTTTGCAGCGCCTTGTCGACATTCTGTTTGAGCGGTATGTACTTGCCGCCTCGTACGCCTTCGTCTGCGGTGATCACTGTTTGGCAGCCAGCGTCGAGAATCCGGTCGCGCAGCGAGTCCGGCGAAAAGCCGCCGAACACCACTGAATGCACTGCGCCAATCCGTGCGCAGGCCAGCATCGCGTAGGCCGCTTCGGGCACCATCGGCATGTAGATGCACACCCGGTCGCCCTTCTTCACGCCGCGACCTTTCAATACGTTGGCGAGGCGCGAGACGTTGTGATGGAGTTTTTTGTAGGTGATTTCAGCAGATTCGGAAGGATTATCGCCCTCCCAGATGATCGCCACTTGCTCGCCGCGATCCTTCAGATGGCGGTCGATGCAGTTGTAACTGACATTGAGCGTGCCACCCTTGAACCATTGGGCCTGGCCTGTCTTCATGTCCGAACGTTGAACCTGATCCCAAGGTGAAAACCACTCCAGAAACTTATTGGCTTGGTCGGCCCAGAACTCGTCGGGTTGTTCAACAGATTGGCGGTAGAGACGGGTGTAGTCATCAGCGCTGAGTTGAGCCGCTTTGCGCACTGCATCGGCTTGTGGGAAATCGCTGAGATTGAACATGGCCTCTCCTTATTCTTTTGAGCAAAACATCCCATCAGAGTAGTAGGAAACGACGGGGGGCAGATGCACAAAACCCGCCGGCTCTTGCGAGACGGCGGGTTTGTGGGCAACGCTTAAAGCTGGATCAGCCGCGGTGACGACCACGGAAATAATTGATCAGGCCCTGAGTCGATGGGTCTTCTGCCACTTCCTCGTTGGTGCCGGTGAGACGCGAGTACACGCCTTTACCCAACTCCTTGCCCAGCTCCACACCCCATTGGTCGAAGGCGTTAGTGCCCCAGACCACGCTTTGCACAAACACTTTGTGCTCATACATAGCCACCAGCGCGCCAAGACGACGCGGGCTGATGCGTTCGACCACAATCGTGTTGCTCGGACGGTTGCCCGGAATGACTTTGTGCGGCGCAACACGCTGAACTTCTGCCTCGGGAACGCCCTTGGCACGTAGCTCGGCTTCGGCCTCAGTGCGTGTCTTGCCCAGCATCAGCGCCTGGCTTTGCGACAGGCAGTTGGCGTACAGCCACTGATGGTGGTCGGAAACCGGGTTGAAGCTGACGATTGGCACGATGAAGTCAGCCGGGATCAACTGGGTGCCTTGGTGCAGCAATTGGTGGTACGCATGCTGCCCGTTGCAGCCCACACCACCCCAGATAACCGGGCCGGTGTCGGTATTGACCGGCGTGCCGTCCTGGCGAACGCTTTTGCCGTTGGACTCCATGTCCAGTTGTTGCAAGTGCTTGGTGATGTTGCGCAGGTAGTGGTCGTACGGCAGGATCGCGTGGCTTTGCGCGCCCCAGAAGTTGCCATACCAGACACCGAGCAAGGCCAGCAGCACCGGCATGTTCTGCTCGAACGGAGCATTTTGGAAATGCTGGTCCATGGTGTAGGCGCCGGACAGCAACTCCTTGAAGTTGGACATGCCGATGGCCAGCGCGATAGGCAAGCCGATGGCCGACCACAGCGAGTAACGACCGCCGACCCAGTCCCACATCGGGAAGATGTTCTCTTCACGGATGCCGAAAGCCACGGCGGCAGCGTTATTGCTCGATACCGCGATGAAGTGGCGATACAGCTCAGCCTCGGAACCACCCTGAGCCAAGTACCAGGCGCGTGCCGCGGTGGCGTTCTTGAGGGTTTCCAGCGTAGTGAAAGTCTTGGACGAGACGATGAACAGCGTGGTCTCGGCGCGCAGCTTCATGGTCAGCTCGTGGAACTCACTGCCGTCGATGTTCGCCAGATAGTGACAGCGAACGCCTTTCTGCGCGTAGGACAGTAGCGCTTCGGACACCAGCTCCGGCCCCAGAAACGAACCGCCGATGCCGATGTTGACGATGTCAGTGATCGGCTTCTCGGTGTAGCCGCGCCACAGACCGTCGTGGATGCGTCCAACCAGATCAGTGATCTGATTCAGCACTTTATGCACGTCGGGCATGATGTTGGTGCCGTTGACCAACAGCTTGTCGCCGACCGGGCGACGCAGCGCGGTGTGCAGGGCCGGGCGATTTTCGGATGAGTTCACCAATTCGCCGTCGTACTGCGCCTTGATCGCGTCTTTGAGGCCCACTTCATTGGCCAGATCGATCAGCAGCGCACGGGTTTCTTTGGTGATTAGGTTTTTTGAGTAATCGAGAAACAGCCCGGCGCTGCTGAGAGTGAAATCACTGAAACGCTGCGGGTCTTCATTGAACGCCTCGCGCATGCTGAAATCTTGCATGGCTTGGCGGTGTTGATCGAGTGCCTGCCAAGCGGGCAGGGTAGTCACGTCTTTAGGATTGCGGTAGTACGCCATCGCTGCGGGTTTCCTTGTACTTGAACTGCCTTTTGGACACAAAAGCCAGGTTGAACACAGACTCGAATACTTGCAACGGAGGTTACGCCCCCGGACGCACTGCTGTCTGCGCCTCGCTTCACCTTTACTCGGTACTATTTTTCACCGGTACGGCCACCATCAAGGCGAACTGTACCGATATGGCATTGCCGGTGTGGCTTAGTTCACTGGTTGGCCCGCTCACTCTGCACCCGGCGCGAAGCCTGCGAGCTGAAACTGAGGCTTGAGCATAGATATTTATTCGCGATTGAGATGCAGGTTATCGATCAGGCGTGTGGTGCCCAAGAAGGCTGCGCCAAGAACAACCAGATCGCGATCCTCCGCCGTGGCAGGTCGCAGCGTCACGGCCTGACGGATTTCCAGGTAATCAGGCCGGAACCCTGCGGCCTCCAGATCACGTTTGCCGCTAACCAGTAACTGCTCAAAGTTGCTGTCACCGCTGCGTACCGCGTCGGCTATCACATTGATCACCCGGTAGAGCGCAGGGGCCGCAGCACGCTGGGTTTCGTTCAAGTAGCCGTTGCGCGATGACAGCGCGAGGCCATCTGCAGCCCGAACGGTAGGCTCGCCAATGATCTGGATCGGCATGTTCAAGTCACGCACCAGCGCGCTGACTACGGCCAGTTGCTGGAAATCTTTCTGGCCGAACACCGCGATGTCTGGCTGGACCATGTTGAAAAGCTTGCTGACCACCGTTGAAACACCGTCGAAGTGCCCAGGGCGACTGCCACCGCACAGGCCCTCGGACACCACTGGCACTCGGACGATGGTCTGATCGGCCATACCGTGGGGGTACATTTCCTCTACGGTCGGTGTGAACAATAGATGACAACCGGCTTGCAGGAGTTTTTCCTGATCGGCAGCCAATGTGCGGGGGTAGCTGGCAAGATCTTCGTTGGGGCCGAACTGCAGTGGATTGACGAAGATGCTGGCGACCACGAAGTCGGCCCGTTGAGCAGCTTTCGTCACCAGCGCAATATGGCCGCTGTGCAGATTGCCCATGGTGGGGACCAGCGCGATGCGTTTGCCTTCAGAGCGGGCGCGGGCGAGGGCAGCACGCAGATCACGAACGGCTTTTACTGTATTCATGCCGAAAATCCGTGTTCGGTGGCTGGAAAACTCACGTCTTTGACGGCGGCGACATAGGACTGGATCGCTGACTGAATGTCGGGCTGGCCGGTCATAAAGTTCTTCACGAACTTGGGCACGCGGCCCGTGATCGACAAGCCGAGCATGTCGTGCAGCACCAATACCTGGCCGTCGGTGCCGCTGCCGGCACCGATGCCAATCACCGGAATCTTCACCGCGTGGGTGATTTCCACAGCCAGCTCACTTGGCACGCACTCCAGCAGAATCATCGCCGCGCCTGCTTGTTCCAATGCTATGGCGTCAGCGCGCATCTGCCGCGCCTGCGACTCCAGCCGACCCTGCACTTTATAGCCGCCAAGCACGTTGACCGATTGCGGCGTCAGGCCCATGTGCGCGCACACCGGAATACCGCGCTCAGCCAGCAAACGAATAGGCTCTGCCAGCCAGACCGCACCTTCTACCTTGACCATGTGCGCACCGGCCTGCATGAGCGCAGCGCTGTTGGCGAATGTCTGCTCAAGCGTGGCGTAGGCCATGAAAGGAAGGTCGGCGAGAATCAGTGCGCCATGATTGCCACGTTTGACGCAGGCAACGTGGTAAGCCATATCGGCGTTGGTCACCGGCAGCGTGCTGTCGTGGCCCTGGAGGACCATGCCCAGCGAGTCGCCGACCAGCAACACTTCTACGCCAGCCTGGCTGGCGGCATGGGCGAAGGTCGCGTCATAGCAGGTCAGCATGGTGATTTTTTCACCTTTGTGCTTGAGGGCCTGCAGGGACGTAACGGTGATATCTGGCATCAAAAAGTCCTCATTCAGGCGCTGTGAACACGACGGCAAGCTACGCGTGATTCATGCTGAAAAAGCAGGCACATCGTCGTTTCGCGATGTTTGCAAAGGCCTGTTTCGCGCCTTTTGGCCGGTAGTCCGGCTTTGGGACGCTTATCTTCGTGAGGAGGGGGCGGGAAGTCAATTCCGGGTGTTACCGGTTTTGTCTGGATGTTACCGGGAAGGTAGCAGCGGGCGGTGTGCCCCTGTGAATTGTAGGGGCGCGCTTGCCCGCGATACCGTTCGCCAATTCGACATTGGCGGCGCAGGCGTATCCGCAATCGCGGGCAAGCGCGCTCCTACAGGCACTAGGCCGGTAATCGCTCCAGGCCTTCGAAGGGGCAATCGGCGAGCAGGTGATTCAATTCTCGACCATCGGCCAACACCGATCCAGGCGCCAGCTCCGCCAGCGGGTACAACACGAAGGCGCGCGCTTGCATGTGGTAATGCGGGACTTTCAGACGGGGTTCGTCGATTACGCGATCACCAAAAACCAGAATATCGAGGTCCAGCGTACGCGGGCCCCAGCGTTCGTGACGCTCGCGGCCCTGATCGTTTTCGATGGCTTGCAACGCGTCCAGCAGCGTCAGCGGCTCCAGGGATGTGTCCAGACCGGCCACCGCGTTGGTGTAACGCGGCTGACCGGGGAGCAACGAATCACTGACGTAAAAAGAAGACACGCCCGACAGGCTTGTGTCAGGCAGTTGCGCCAGCGACTTGATCGCTTCGCGCAACTGCTCGGCGGGCTCGGCCAGATTGCTGCCCAGGCCGATGTACACACGTTCCATGCTCAAGACCTAAATCATTCGCCCGAAGCGCTGGAGGCATCGGCGCCCGTGCGCTTGCGTTTCGCGCCACTGCTGCGGCGACGTTTGCGCGGACCCTGGCCGGTTTCAGACTTGCTGCCCAGGTCGCGAATCATGTCGCGACGGCCGCTGTCGTTGGCTTCCTGATACTCAGTCCACCAGTCGCCCAGGCCATCGGTCTCTTCGCCTGCGGATTCGCGCAACAGCAAGAAATCGTAACCGGCCCGGAAACGCGGATTGTCCAGCAGCAGGTCCGCACGCTTGCCGGAGCGGCGCGGTAGACGCTCCTGCATGTCCCAGATCTCGCGGATCGGCATGGTGAAGCGTTTTGGAATGGCGATGCGCTGGCATTGTTCGGCGATCAATTCGTGCGCAGCTTCCTGCATGGCTGGAATCGGCGGCATGCCTTTCTCCTGCAGGCGCAGGACGCGAGCGGGCAGGGCAGGCCACAACAGCGCGGCAAACAGGAACGCCGGCGTCACTGGCTTGTTCTGCTTGATGCGCAGGTCGGTGTTGGCCAGGGCGTCGCTGATCAGCGTGTGGGTGTAGGTCGGGTTGTATTCCAACGCTTTGTTGCTGGCGGGGAACAGCGGCTCGAACAATTCGAGATCGACGAGCATTTCAAAGGTGGCCTCGGCGTATCCCGACAGGAACAGCTTCAGGACTTCTTCGAACAGTCGCGCGGAGGGGATATCTCGCAGCATCGGCGCAAGTGGACGAATCGGCGTGGCGCTGTGTTTTTCAATGCCGAAATCCAGCTTGGCGGCGAAACGCACGGCTCGCAGCATGCGCACCGGGTCTTCTTTATAGCGCTGCTGCGGATCGCCAATCAGCCGAATCAGACGATTACGGATGTCATGCACGCCGTTGGCGAAGTCCAGCACTCGTTCAGTGACCGGATCGTAATACAGCGCGTTGATGGTGAAGTCGCGACGTTGCGCGTCCTCTTCCAGCGTGCCGTAAACGTTGTCACGCAGGATACGGCCGCTCTCGTTGCGAGAGGACTGATTGCTGTCCTCCTCTTCATCATCTTGGGGATGATTAGCGCGGAAAGTAGCGACTTCGATGATTTCACGACCAAAATGGATGTGAACCAGCTTGAATCGACGGCCAATGATGCGGGCGTTACGGAATTCGGCGCGGACCTGCTCAGGCGTTGCGCTTGTGGCAACGTCAAAGTCTTTGGGTTCGATATTCAGCATCAGGTCGCGAACGCAGCCGCCAACCAGATAGGCCTGATAGCCGGCAGTTTGCAAACGCTCGACAATGTTCACGGCGTAGCGACTGAATTGATTGCGCTGCAACGAATGCTGACTGCTGCTGAGCACTTCAGGCGTTGTACGCACGTGTTGCTGCGGTTTGCGCAGAGGGGAACGGAATGACTGGAACAGCTTCTTCAGCATGGGATGCACTGTTTGAAGGGATATTCGGCCAATTTCAAAGAATGACCGCATGATGGGCGGGGATTCTAGCATTTAGTCGGGGGATGGTGTAGGAGGCTGCGAAAAGCAGCTGGTTAAGCGGAATGTGGGGATTTGCAGCGTTTTGTTCTGGAAGCTACTGGGGGAGCCGAAGCTCCCCCAAAGTATGTGCTCTTATTCTTATTGTCTGTTGGGCTTTTTGTTTTTGTTGAGTGCCCAATTCACGGCTTTCGCCTGTGAAACCTCCCAATCGGGAGTCAAGAGCAAACGGATTGCTTTGGTCGCTGTGTAGCAATGATCAATCGATCCAACCAGTTCAGGCTCTACCTAAGGGTAGTTTTTGTTGTTCTCGGCCTGGTCGCGGGACAAGTCCCAAATGCAACGCCTCTCCAAAAGAATCAGTTAGCTGCGCCTCCGCCGTCTTGTTTTTATTATGCGTGAGTCGATTCATCTTGTTTTTATTGTGTTGTTTTGCTGGTAACTGGTTTTTGTTGTTCTTGTACGAGTAGATATAGCAGGACCTGTGCCAACTTCCTGGAAATACGCTACAGCCCATGAAATGCAGGGGTGTGGCAAATTGACGCTATTTTCGATGGCCAAAAAAAAGCCGGGGGTTCGTTACCGTACGCCCCGGCTCTTGTTACGTCCCGGTGCCCCGGTAACAGTTTTTTACATAGGCCGGGAGACCGCGTGCCAGAGCCTCCCGTCGGTATCACTTTATGTTTCGCTGGCAACACCCGTTTTACGACGGGGAATACCCAGTCGCTGACGACGCTCCCACAGACACTTGCGGCTGACGCCTAATTTGCGCGCCAGTTCGGTCTCGGTCATGTGATCTTGATGCTCAAGTACGAAGTGCTGGAAATAGTCTTCCAGGGAAAGGTCTTCAGTGGGCTCGTGCGCGGTTGGGCTGGCGGACGCCTGTTGGGGCGCCAGGCCTATGAATTCCTCAACATCTATGTCGCTAAGCTCAATATCGATACCCAGCAGATCGGCAGAAATGTCCGGGCTTTCGCACAAGATAACCGCGCGCTCGACGGCGTTTTCCAGCTCACGAACGTTACCCGGCCAGGAATAGTGACGAATCGCCTGCTCGGCGTCCGGCGCGAATTTCAGATCGGTACGACCGATCTTCGCGCTTTGTCTGGCAAGAAACGCGTGGGCGATTTCGTTAACGTCCGGCCCACGCTCACGCAGCGCTGGCAATTTAAGGGCGATCACGTGCAAGCGGTAGTAAAGGTCCTCACGGAACTGGCCAATTTTCGCCAGACCTTTGAGGTCTCGGTGGGTCGCTGCTATCAGACGCACATCGACTTTTTGAGACTGCACTGAACCCACGCGGCGAATTTCGCCTTCCTGAAGCACGCGCAGCAGCCGAGCCTGGGCTTCCAGCGGCAGTTCACCGATCTCGTCGAGAAACAATGTGCCGCCATCAGCCGCTTCCACCAGACCGGCACGACCAGCGCTGGCACCGGTGAACGCGCCTTTTTCGTGGCCGAACAGTTCAGATTCAATAAGGGTTTCCGGGATGGCCGCGCAGTTGACCGAAATCATCGGGGCTTTGGCTCGGCGGGACAGGTTGTGCAAGGCGCGTGCGACTAGCTCTTTGCCGGTGCCTGACTCGCCCTGAATGAGAACGTTGGAGTCAGTGGGCGCCACTTTACGGATCTTGCTGTAAAGGTCCTGCATCGGCGGGCAAGAACCGATGATGCCGATCTCACCGTTACTGTTGTCGACCCCCGACTTGTCGCCGCCGGGCAGCTTGGCAGTAGCAGCGCGTTCGGCCTGCATGCTGACGACGGTTTGCCGGTCGCGCAGGATTCGCGAAACCGCTTGCAGCATTTCGTCGTGGTCGAAGGGTTTGGCAATGTAGTCCACCGCGCCCATTTTCATCGAGTCCACGGCGGATCGCAGGCTGGCATAACTGGTCATGATCAGCACTGGTTTGCCCTGACCCAGCTTGATCAGCTCGGTACCCGGAGCTCCGGGCAAGCGCAGATCGCTGACGATGAGGTCGAAAGAGGGAATGCTGAATCGCTCCTGTGCCTCCTGCACCGAGCCAGCTTCGCTGACCTGGTATTGGTTACGTTCCAACAGGCGACGCAAGGCAGAGCGGATGATGGTTTCATCTTCGACGATCAAAATGTGAGGCATTGATTCGATTCTCTCGACGGTCTCAGTTCACGGCGGACGTCGCTTCGACATGTCGCGGTAGTGTCACCCGAATTCGGGTTCCGCGTTGATGCTCGGCGTCAGCCGGGCTGTCGATGGTGATTTGTCCATAATGCTCTTCAACGATGGAATAGACCAGTGCGAGGCCCAGCCCTGTCCCTTCGCCTGGATCCTTGGTGGTGAAGAACGGTTCGAACAAGCGGTCCATGATTGCTTTCGGAATTCCAGTGCCTTCATCTTCGACGATCAAATCGACCGTGTGTTCAGAGGCTTCGCTTTTGACGCGCACGGCGCTGCCCGCAGGTGAAGCGTCGCGCGCGTTGGACAGCAGGTTAATCAGCACCTGCGCCAGCCGTTGTGGGTCGCCATCGACCCAGTGTTCGGGGTTGCACAGGTTATAGAATTGCACTTCAAAATTGCGCCGATTGAGCGCCAACAGACCAATGGCATCCTGAGCGACCTCGGCCAGACACACCGCTTCGTCGTTGTGCTGATGCCCGCCCGCATGGGCAAAGCTCATCAGCGACTGGACGATGCGCGATACTCGCTTGGTCTGCTCGATGATCTGGCTGCTGATTTCAGTCAGCTCGCTGTCGTCCTCGCGTTCTTCGCGCAGATTTTGCGCCAGACACGCGATGCCGGTGATCGGGTTGCCAATCTCGTGGGCCACACCGGCGGCCAGACGGCCAATGCTGGCAAGACGCTCGGAATGCACCAGCTTGTCCTCCAGCATCTGGGTATCGGTCAAATCCTCGACCAACAACACCAATCCGGTATTACCAGGCGCCAAGGGCTCGTCGATTGCGGCTTTGTGCAGATTGAGCCAACGGGTTTGGCCATCCAGCCCCAGGCGTTGTTTGTGCAAGTGCTCGTCGGGGATGTTGATAAAGCCCATCAACAGCTCTTTCCACGGGTCTGCGATGGTCGCCAGTCGTGAGCCCACCACGCGTTGGGCGCCAATCCCTGTCAGCTCTTCCATGGCCTTGTTCCACATCAGAATCTCCTGATCCTTGGCCAGGGAGCACACACCCATCGGCAACTCTTGCAGCGTCTGACGATGGTAACGGCGTAACGCGTCGAGCTCGGCGGCAAGGCCAGTCAGCCGGGAGTGGTAGTCCTCGAGCCGGCTTTCGATGAAGTGGATGTCTTCGGTGACGTAGTTTTCGCTTCCAGACTTGTAGGGCAGGAAGGTCTCGACCATGTCTTGGGCCACGCTCGGCCCCATCAAACCGGACAGGTTCGCTTCGATCCGGTCACGCAGGCGGCGCAGCGCGTAGGGTCTGCGCTCGTCGAATGGCAGATACAAATCACGCAGGGCCTGCTCGACTTCTTTTTGCGCGGCTTTGGCGCCCAACGGCTTGGCCAATTGAGTCGCGAACTCCTGAGGCGACACAGCGTGCAGTTCCCGACGCTGTGGTCGGCGCACGTTGTCCACCGCGCACGCCTCGGCAGCACTGGCCTCTTCGGGGCTTGGATTGCTGAACAAAGAAATGAGGGTAAACACCAATACGTTGGCAGCCAAAGAGGCAATTGCCGCCATGTGCCAACTGGTGTCGTCCAGCACGTAAATCATGTTCAGCAGCGGGATATAGAAACCCTGGAGATTGCCAATCAGCGGCAATAGCATGCTGACGACCCACACCGCCATCCCGACCAGTAACCCGGCCATGAAGCCACGACGGTTGGCGGCGGGCCAGTACAGAACCGACAGCACCCCTGGCAAGAACTGCAAGGTCGCGACGAAGGCGACGATCCCGAGATTCGCCAGATTCTGCTGCGCCCCTAGCAGTAAGTAGAAGCCGTAGCCAGCCATGATGATCGCGACGATCAGTGCGCGGCGTGTCCATTTCAGCCAGCGATAGATATTGCCCTCGGCTGGCGGCTGATAAAGCGGGAGCACCAAGTGGTTGAGCGCCATGCCGGACAGCGCCAGGGTTGTGACGATGATCAGCCCGCTCGCCGCCGACAGTCCGCCGACATACGCCAGCAAAGCCAGAGCCTTGCTGTTGGCGGCGATACCGATGCCGAGGGTGAAATATTCCGGGCTGGTGGTGGCGCCGAGCTTCAGGCCTGCCCAAAGGATCAGGGGCACGGCCAGGCTCATCAGCAACAGAAACAACGGCAAACCCCAACTGGCGCTGACCAGCGCGCGCGGATTGAGGTTTTCGGTGAAGGTCATGTGATACATGTGCGGCATCACGATGGCTGAAGCGAAAAACACCAGCAGCAGCGTGCGCCATGGTCCCTCTTGCAGCGGCGTGTGCAGCGCGGCGAGGGCGCTCTGGTTCTGCAGTAACCACTGCTCTAGCTGTTGCGGTCCGTCGAATACGCCGTATAGCGCGTAAAGACCGATACCGCCGATAGCGACCAGTTTGATGACTGACTCGAACGCGATCGCGAACACCAGCCCTTCATGCTTCTCGCGGGTAGCAATGTGGCGCGAGCCGAAAAATATGGTGAATAAGGTGATCAGTGCGCAGAACGCCAGCGCTACACGGTTCTGAACTGGTTCGCGGGTCAGGATGCCGATTGAGTCAGCCACGGCCTGAATCTGCAGCGCCAATAAAGGCAGCACGCCGATGAGCATGAAGATGGTAGTCAGCGCGCCCGCCCACGTGCTGCGAAAGCGGAAGGCGAACAGATCGGCCAGCGACGAAAGTTGGTAGGTACGGGTAATTTTCAGGATGGGGTAGAGCAGCACTGGCGCGAGCAGGAAGGCGCCGGAAACCCCGAGGTAACTCGACAGGAAACCGTAGCCGTATTCGTAAGCCAGGCCGACGGTCCCGTAAAACGCCCAGGCACTGGCGTAAACACCCAGCGACAGGGTGTAAGTCAGTGGATGGCGAATGATCCAGCGTGGGATCAAACCCCGTTCGCTGATCCACGCCACGCTGAACAGCACAGACAGGTAGGCGGCACTGACCAGAATCATCTGGGTCAGGCTAAAGCTCATCGGCATCTCGTTGGCTCTGCAGGATAAACGTCACCACAATGAGAATCAGCCACAGCATGTAGGGCCTGTACCAGGCGCCTGTTGCGTCGATCCACCAGTCCATGATGGCCGGGGAGAAAAGGTAGATACCTACCACCAGAAGCAGGACCAATCGGTATATGTACATTTGGCCTCCTACCGTGAATGACCGAGCCTGGACAGCCCGAAGGTGCGGCATGGTAACGGATGCGGATCAGGCTGCAAGTGGCGTTTCGGCCACCTTCGCAGCGCAGTGTGGAGCAACCGCGCAGGGTCAGTCTATTCGGGCTTCTTCCAGGGTGCCGACACGGGGAATTAAATTGGCACTCCAGTGCTCGATGGCCCAGTCCAGTACTTCGCGCGGGGCGACGTATTTGAGTTCATCGGGGGCGGGTTGCCCCAACGCTCGCAACGCTCGAAGCAGCAACGGGGTTGCCTGATCGGCTGACAGCGGCGGGGACCGGTAGGATTTGCCCAACTTGTGACCGTCTGGCTGGGTGATCAGTGGTACGTGCAGATAACGCGGTTGAGGCAGACCAAGCAGTTCCTGCAGATAAAGCTGGCGCGGCGTGGAGTCGAGCAAGTCGGCGCCGCGGACGATGTCGGTCACTCCTTGCCAGCCATCGTCCAGCACCACCGCCAGTTGATATGCATACAAGCCGTCGCGCCGGCGAATCACGAAGTCACCGACGTCGCGCCCCAGATGTTGCCGAAACTCACCTTGCACTCGGTCAGTGAAACGGTATTCCAGCTCAGGGACGCGAATCCTGATCGCTGCGTTTTCCGGCGAGTGACCCGCATCCCGGCAGAAGCCCGGATAAATACCTGCGAAGTCTTCAAGTTGTTTGCGCGAGCAAGTGCAAGCGTACGCCAGGCCATAACTGAACCAACGATTGATGATGTCTTGATAGGCGTCGTGACGATCACTTTGTCGTACCAATTCACCTTCCCATTCGAAGCCGTAGGCTTCCAGTGTCTGGAGAATGGCGGACTGGGCGCCCGGTACTTCACGCGGTGGGTCGAGGTCTTCCATGCGCATCAGCCATTTCCCACCGACCGAACGCGCATCGAGGTAGGACGCGAGCGCTGCGACCAACGAGCCGAAATGCAGGTAACCGCTGGGGGTTGGCGCAAAGCGCCCTATATAAGAAGAGGGTTTCATGGGGCGATGGTACTGCACCGGAACTGAACTGTAGGAGCCAACTTGTTGGCGAGGCGATATCTGAAACGAAAAGCCTCGCGAACAAGTTCGTTCCTACAGAAGGCCAAACTAAAACAATAAAAGGCGCCGAAGCGCCTTTCATTAGAGAAAAATCAGATCACTTACCGACCTGTTTTTCCTTGATCTCAGCCAGTGTCTTGCAGTCGATACACAGATCGGCTGTAGGACGGGCTTCCAGACGGCGAACACCGATTTCAATACCGCAGGATTCGCACCAGCCATATTCTTCGTCGGTGATCAGCTGCAGGGTCTTGTCGATTTTCTTGATCAGCTTGCGTTCGCGATCGCGGGCACGCAGTTCGAGGCTAAATTCTTCTTCCTGACTGGCGCGATCCGCCGGGTCAGGGAAGTTGGCGGCTTCGTCCTGCATGTGGTGCATGGTCCGATCAACCTCTTGCATCAAATCCTGCTTCCACTTGTTCAGGATTTTGACGAAGTGTTTACGCATGGGCTCGCCCATGTATTCCTCACCCTTTGTTTCAACGTAGGGTTCGAAACCACTGATCAGTTGACTGCTTTTTTGCTTTTCTGGGGTGGGCATGAAGGGACCGCCTCTCACTCATCTATCCATTGCGCAGGAATATCATCCGTTGCCGACACCTGCCGGCCCTGCGGCTGCAAGCGGGCGAACTTACCAGATCAAATCGGAGCGCGCTACTCCCGGTTGTCGAGCGTGGCTCTACAGCGCGCCTGTGGCTATGACCACAGCACGGGCGAGTTGGTTTTAAATTAATGAAGTGGACTGAGTCTAGCTCTCGTCTGGTGCCAGCGTAGGATTTATCCTCGCTGAGCCAGCATCTGGCCATTGCCGTTTTTAAACCTGTATCGACGTGAGCGGTTGGGTAGAATCTCGCCGTTGCTCCAGCCCCTCTTAAAGGAAGAACAATGCCTCAGCCCTACAGTGCGCGCAGTCGCGCCATCGAACCCTTTCATGTCATGGCGCTGCTGGCGCGGGCCAATGAACTGCAGGCGGCGGGGCATGACGTCATCCATCTGGAAATCGGCGAACCGGACTTCACTACGGCCGAACCGATCATCAAGGCCGGTCAAGCTGCACTGGCCGCTGGCAAGACCCGCTACACCGCAGCCCGAGGTCTGCCGGAATTGCGCGAAGCCATCGCCGGATTTTATGACCAGCGTTATGGCATTAGCGTTGATCCAGAGCGAATTCTGATCACCCCGGGCGGTTCTGGCGCGCTACTGCTCGCCGCCAGTCTGTTGGTCGATCCGGGCAAGCACTGGCTGCTGGCCGACCCCGGTTACCCCTGTAATCGCCATTTTCTCCGGCTGGTGGAGGGCGCGGCGCAGCTAGTGCCCGTCGGTCCCGACGTGCGTTACCAGTTGACGCCGGATCTGGTGGCCCGACATTGGGATAAAGACAGTGTCGGTGCGCTGGTTGCTTCCCCTGCCAACCCTACCGGCACGCTGCTCCATCGCGAGGAACTCGCCGCTCTGTCTGCTTCACTCAAGGCGCGCAAAGGTCATTTGGTGGTGGACGAGATCTACCACGGCCTGACTTACGGCACCGATGCCGCCAGCGTTCTTGAAGTGGACGACGACGCGTTTGTCCTCAACAGTTTTTCCAAGTATTTCGGCATGACCGGCTGGCGGCTGGGTTGGCTGGTCGCGCCCGAAGACGCGATTAGTGAGCTGGAAAAGCTTGCCCAGAACCTCTACATCAGCGCGCCGAGCATGGCGCAAAGCGCCGCGTTGGCCTGCTTCGAGCCGCAAACCCTGGAGATTCTCGAAGCGCGTCGGGCTGAATTTGGCCGTCGTCGGGATTTTCTGCTGCCCGCTCTGCGCGAGCTGGGCTTCACAATCGCGGTTGAACCTGAAGGCGCGTTCTATCTGTATGCCGACATCAGCGCGTTCGGCGGTGATGCTTTCGCCTTCTGCAGGCACTTTCTTGAAACCGAGCATGTCGCGTTCACGCCAGGCCTGGATTTCGGGCGTTATCAGTCCGGACATCACGTGCGCTTTGCCTATACCCAAAGCCTGCCGCGCCTTCAGGAAGCGGTTGATCGCATTGCGCGTGGTTTGCGGAACTGGCAAGGCTGATGCGGTTTTCTCCAGAACTCGAAGAAGGTCGTCTGCTGATTCGTTACAAACGGTTTCTGGCCGACATCGAAACCGCTACCGGCGAACGCCTGACTATTCATTGTCCCAATACAGGCTCGATGTTCAATTGCATGATGCCGGGTGGACGCGTGTGGTTTAGCCGCTCCAACGATCCCAAGCGCAAGCTGCCGGGGACGTGGGAAATCAGCGAAACACCCCAGGGACGCTTCGCCTGCGTCAATACTGGCCGTGCGAACAAACTGGTGGAAGAAGCGTTGCTGGCAGGCGTGATCACCGAGCTGAACGGTTTCACCGCGCTCAAGCGTGAAGTGGCGTACGGCGTGGAAAACAGTCGGGTCGACTTTCGTCTGGATCATCCCGATGGCCCGCTATTTTTGGAGGTGAAGAGCGTCACCTTGGGCTTTGACGATTCGACAGTTGCAGCCTTCCCCGACGCCGTGACCCAGCGTGGCGCGAAGCACTTGCGCGAGCTGTCGGCATTGGCCAGAAACGGCGTTCGCGCGGTATTGCTCTATTGCGTCAATCTGACCGGCATCGACGCAGTACGTCCCGCCGAAGAAATAGACGCTGCCTACGCCAATGCGCTACGTGACGCCGTCGATGCGGGTGTTGAGGTGCTGGCGTATGGGGTACAACTGACGCCGGAAGAAGTACGAATCGACCGGCGTTTGAAGGTTCATCTGGACCGCGCGATAGCACTCAGTCCGCTGCGGGCGCAGTGACCCAAATGCCCTGAGCGTCTTCGCGACAGGCTAGGGCGGTCAGGGATTTTCCTTCGCAGGGCCCGGCGATGCATTCGCCGTCTTCGATCAAAAACAACGCACCGTGAGTGGCGCACTGAATCAGGCTGGCGCTGGTGTCCAGAAACTGGTCTGGCAACCACTCCAGGGCAACGCCTCGATGGGGGCAGCGGTTCTCGTAGATGAATACCTGCCCGCCACGTCGCACGGCCAGCAGTTGAATGCCAGCTATTTGGAAACCGCGGCTTTGCCCTTCAGGAACATGGCATCCTTCACACAGAAATCTCAGGCGGGTCTCCTAGACGCTTGAAGCGTGAATGCTAATAATTATCAAACGGGACTGGCGTCAATGCCCGCGTAGTTTGGCACTTCTTGCGTACTACTGGGTTTCACTTTGTCACGTACTCGATTCGACGCCTTCTTCCTCGCTACTTGTTAGGACTATTACTGATGCGCCTCACCGCCATCCTGATCGGGCTTTTGTTAACAGGTTCAGCGTCCGCCGACGCGCAGCGGATCCCACGTTGGGTCAATGCAGGCGGTGCGTTGACCGAGTGGATTGTTGCCCTTGGCTCAGAGCCCCGTCTGGGTCTCGACACCACCAACCAGCATCCGCAGTCACTCGCAAAGCTGATATCTGGAAAGGCGGCTTCATTTCTATGAACACTCGCTTACGGCCGAGAACGTTGTTCATTTGGCTGTCAGTTGCCTGCTTCCTGGCGTTCTGGCTGTCACTGGCTTTGGGGCCGGTCCGCTTGCCCCTTGGAGATTTGCTTCGTGCCTGCCTGCACCTGATGGGATTCCCAGTGACCGATGACAATCTGCAGCAGGCTGAGCTGATCCTCGGACAGATTCGTCTGCCGCGAACTTTGCTGGGATTGGCGGTGGGTGCCGTGCTGGCATTGGCCGGGGTGGCGATGCAGGGACTGTTCCGAAATCCGCTCGCTGATCCGGGGCTGGTCGGCGTATCCAGCGGCGCGGCGCTGGGCGCTGCGGTGGCCATTGTTGCGGGCGAATCCTTGGGCGGGCTTTCCGAAGTCTTCGCGCCCTATCTGCTATCAGCTTGTGCCTTTGCAGGCGGGCTGGGTGTGACGGCGATGGTTTATCGGCTCGGGCGGCGGGATGGGCAGACCAGCGTTGCCATCATGCTGCTGGCGGGCGTCGCGATGACGGCGCTGGCCGGATCGATCATCGGCTTGCTCACCTATCTGGCAGACGACGCTACCCTGCGCACGCTGACATTCTGGAACCTTGGCACCCTGAACGGCGCCAGTTACGCGCGTCTTTGGCCACTTCTGATCGTGTGCGTTCTGGTCATCGTCTGGCTGCCGAGAAGGGCCAAGGCACTCAACGCACTTCTGCTGGGTGAGTCGGAAGCACGGCATCTTGGCATCGATGTCGAGGGTCTCAAGCGCGAGCTGATTCTGTGCATCGCATTGGGCGTTGGCGCGGCAGTAGCGGCGGCGGGGCTTATCGGTTTTATCGGTTTGATTGTGCCGCATCTGATGCGTTTGCTGGTGGGGCCGGATCATCGAGCGGTATTTCCGGCGTCCGCGTTGGCGGGGGCGACATTGCTACTGTGCGCCGACATTTTAGCGCGATTGGTGCTGGCGCCTGCCGAGCTGCCGATCGGCATAGTCACGGCCTTTCTCGGCGCACCGTTTTTCCTCTTTTTGCTGGTCAGGGGGCGAACCTGATGCTGCGAGCAGAAGGCCTGACGATTAAGCGAGGCGGGTCGGTAGTGTTGAAGGATGTCAGCCTGAGCCTGCAGCCTGGTGAAATACTCGGGGTGCTTGGGCCTAACGGTGCGGGTAAGAGCACGTTGCTTGGCGCGCTGTGTGGTGAATTGAAAACCGGGCAGGTTTGGCTGGATGAAAAACCGCTTGAGCGATGGGACGCTGTGCAACGCGCGCAGCGTGTGGCCGTGCTACCTCAAAGCTCCACGCTCAGTTTCGCGTTCAAGGTGCAGGATGTGGTGGCGATGGGGCGGTTGCCTCATGGCACTGGGCAGCAACACGATGCTGAAATCATTCGCGCGGCACTCGACGCTGCTGATGCGACTCATCTGCTTGATCGCAGCTATCTGGCGTTGTCTGGCGGTGAGCGGCAGCGGGTGCATCTGGCTCGAGTGCTGGCGCAGGTGTGGCCAGGCGAATGCGGGCAATCGCTGCTGCTGGACGAGCCCACTTCGATGCTTGATCCGCTGCACCAGCACACTACATTGCAGGCCCTGCGCCAGTTCGCCAATCGCGGCGGCGCGGTACTGGTCATTCTGCATGATCTGAATCTGGCTGCCCGCTATTGCGACCGGTTACTGCTGCTGGACAGCGGGTTGCCCGTGGCTTTGGGATCTCCTCAAACCGTATTGGTCCCCGATACGCTGGAGGCGGTTTTCGGCCTTGAGGTGCTTGTGCAGACCCACCCGGAACGCGGTCACCCGCTGATCATCGCTCGCTAAGATCCAGTAGCGGGGCGCTTGCGCAGTCGGTTGCAGGAAGTTTCCTAAGGACATTTCCTGCAATCATGTCGTCCTTGTCCTTTGTCTTCGCCGAGCGGCTCACGCCAGGCTTGCGTCGTTTATGGTTCGCCCCTGATGTGCAGCGCTTTCAGGGGAGATGCAATGAGCGATAGCAACGAGGATGTAGCACGGCAAATCATTGGTTTGCTTGAGTTGACGTCACTCAACAATGACGACACTGCGGAGCGGATCATCGCGGTCTGCCAGCGCGCGATGACGCCCTACGGTCCAGTCGCTGCGGTGTGCGTTGCGCCCCGGTTCGCTGGACTGGCGCGGCGGGCGCTGGACAGTTGGCAGGCGCGGGATATCAAAGTGGTCGCTGCGATCAATTTTCCGGGTGGCACGGGCAGTATTCAGTCGGTTGAATCCGAGACCCAGGCGGCACTGCTGGCGGGCGCAGATGAAATTGACCTGGTTTACCCGTTTCGGGCACAAATGGCGGGTAACAAAACGGCGGGGGGAGAAATGGTTGCCGCCTGTAAAGCGATATGCCGTAGCCGGGCCCCACTCACCGTGACGCTGGAAACCGGAGTGCTGAGAGATCCGCAGATTACCCACGACGTTTGCAGGCAAGTCATTCATGTCGGCCCTGCGTTCATCAAGACCAGCACAGGCAAGGTGCCCGTCAATACGACCCCGCAAGCTGCGCGAATCATGATCGAAGCCATTGCCGAGGTGGGCGGGCAGATCGGATTCAAGGCATCGGGCGGAGTACGCACGCTGGCCGAAGCAAAGGTTTATCTGGCAATGGCGAGGGCGCGATTTGGCCCGCTTTGGTTACAGCCAAACAGGCTACGCATCGGCGCGGCGAGTTTGCTGGATGACTTGCAAGCGCACCTTGGGCTGTGTGAATAAGGTGTGAATCACGAATGGAGAGGGGCTTGTCAGGGATTGTTGAAGGCAAAAAAAGACCCGGCAAAGTGCCGGGTCAAAAACCGTGATTAGCCTGATGAGGAGATAATCTGAAAGTCCGAACCAAGGAGCCTTTCAAGTTATCGTCCAGTCTCGCGACTGGATGTGATAATCATAGTGATTCTCATTTGTAAGTCAACAGGCATCGCAAAACTATTTTCATGAGCTGATCTGGTCTAGACATTTTATCGATCGATTTCCAGCTTCAACGCGTTTTTTCTTTCGACGGGCAGCGCGCTCCAGTGTTGATCCTGCAGAGCACCTTCAATCGCATACAACAGCGTTTTCGAAACATTGAAACCTCTGGTCCTCACCGCGCGGTACGCTTGAACAGCCCCTAGCCGGCGCAAATCGGCAGTACTGTGAATCCCGGCCGCGTGCAGCCACTGCGCTGAGGTTTTGCCAAGGTTTTTCAGTTGTCGCAGTTCATCGTCCATTTAGCCTCCATGCGTTTTGTTGCTCCATTGACACGCGATGGCCTGTGACTACCTGCACAACCAAGCCTGAAATAAGTGTAGGAAATGCTGATCGGGATCGTTAGCCGCCACAGCGTTCAGGCGCCAGACGGTAAGCACAACCGCCAGCCTGTAAGCATTCTGGGGCCGGGCCGCAATTGGAGGCGGTCAGCGAGGCTCAGCGTGTGCGGTAGCGCAGACGGGTGCCGAAGTTGACGGACATCAGGATCTCGTCGGCACTGAGTTCAGCCGGGAAGTAGGTGCCTGATATCTGCGCATGGGCAATGCTGGCGCCTTCGAGCAATGAGGTGCGCAGGTCAACGCCACGTAGGTCCGCCGAGCGGAAGTAGGCATCGGTAAAGTCGATGTCTGCTGCATTCAGTTCGCGCAGATCCAGCCCGCGGAAGTCACCCGCTGCCATATCGACCGTGCCTGATTCAGGACGCTGGCTATTGAAACCTGCGATATCGTCTTTATGCAGTAACTCATAAAGCAGGGAATCAAGTCGTTTGGGATGGCTCATGAGGCGTCTCCATTGTTGGAATTATGGCGCCACTATAATGCCACCACTGTCGCGTCGTGAAGAGGCTTCCTGCACGACGCGACTGCCGGTAGCTAACCAGATTAAAGCCCTGGGAGACGCTGGCGAATATGCGCTACCAAGCCGTCCAGATCTGAGCTGACATTGGTTTCGACGTGCTTGCTGCTCAATACTTCCTCATCCGTCAGCGGTTCACGTGTGGCTTGTTGGGTCTGGATAACGGCGAGTGTTGCGTCGGACGGATCCTCATTTATCGCCTGACGTTGCTTCAGCCATCCCTCGATCACCGCTTGTGGGGCAGAGCAATCCAAGATCAAGAACGGCGCGCCGGTGGCTTCCGCCACTTTAGCGGCACCGTCGCGCTGAGAGTGCTTGAGGTAGGTTGCGTCGATCACTACGGGGAAGCCTGCGTGCAATACGATATCGGCCAGCTTATGCAGACGCTCGTAAGTGGCGACACTCACTTCCTCACCGTAGAGGTCGTCTCTGCCTGCGAACAAACGCTTGCGTTCGACATCCGAGCGCAGGCGAATCACGCCCAACGCTTCTACCAGGCGCATGGCAACGTGGCTTTTACCCACTGCCGAGACGCCGTGGGTGATCGCCAGAAATTGCGAAGGAATGGCGCTGTAGCTTTCGGCCAGGTTGGCGTAGTTGCGGTACTGACGCATGGTGGTGCCGCGCTGCACCGCATCGGCGTCGGGAGATAGACTAAAGAGCGAAACCTTCGCGCGCACCAGTGCGCGGTAGGCTTTATAAAAGTTCAATAACTCAAGGCCTGCGTAGTCGGCGGTAATTTCCAGATACTGGCTGATCAAACGGCGCGAGTGGACTTTCAGACCACGGTCTTCCAGGTCCATCGCCAGGAACGCGATGTCCGCGTAGACATCGGTCATGCGGAACGGCTCGTTGAACTCGATGCAATCGAAGATCACCACCTTGCCATCGATCAAAGTGGCGTTGCCCAAGTGGATGTCGCCGTGACATTCGCGAATGAAGCCGTCGGTCTTGCGTTGCTCCATCAGCGGTTTTAGCCGTTCGAAATTGGCGTCGGCCCAGGCTTGTAGGGCTTCTAGCTGAATGATGTCGGCTTTTTCGGTAAGGAATGGGCGAATCTGCTCGAAATTTTGAGTGACTGGCGCCATCACCGCTTCCGGTGTGCCCAACGGGTTATCGAGTGGAACGCGCGGGGCGTTGACATGAAATTCAGCGATCTGAGTGGCGAGCTCGTCAATCTGCCCCGTGGTCAGCTCTCCGTTGGCTTGAAGTGTGCTGAGCAGACCTTCCTGCGGGAACTGACGCATCTTCAATACGTATTCGATCGCTTCGCCCGTGCCGCCAAGTTGTGGAGTATCGACACTGCCGGTGACAGGCAGCACTTCCAGATACAAATCCTGAGTCAAACGTTGATTGAGCCTCAGCTCTTCATGACAGAAATGCTCGCGCGCCGAAAGAGTGGTGAAGTCCAGAAAACCGAAATTGGCTGGCTTCTTCATTTTGTAAACGTAAGGGCCAGTGAGTAGAACCCACGAGATATGCGTCTCGATGACCTGAAAACGCTCGATCGGGTGAGAGAACAGGGCAGGGTTCTGCAGTGCGGCGATCAGGGACTGGCTCACGGGCGATCCTTCAAAGGGTAATAGTCGATAACAGACGGCTAAAAAGAGGGCCATTATGGCCGCTCGGCGCATCGCTGCAAACCGCTGTGAGGGTGGTCTGTCGATCACCTTGAAAGTGCGTATAATCCGCCGCCATGACCCGAACCCGCACCCCCAAGAAGTCCCAAAAACCCACCAATAGTCGCCTGCGCTCCCTGCTGGGATGGGCCTTGAAGCTCAGTCTCGTCGGCCTGGTGATCCTCGCCTGCTTTGCCGTTTACCTCGATTCGATCGTGCAGGAGAAGTTTTCCGGCAAGCGCTGGACGATTCCGGCCAAGGTTTATGCGCGCCCGCTCGAGTTGTTCGTCGGACAAAAGCTGTCCCGAGACGATTTCCTCATCGAACTGGATGCTTTGGGCTATCGCCGTGAAAGCGTGGCCAACGGTCCCGGCGCAGCTGCTGTCAGCGGCAATACCGTGGACCTCAACACCCGGGGCTTCCAGTTTTATGAAGGGGCCGACGCGGCTCAGCAGATTCGCGTGCGTTTTTCGGGCGACTACGTTGCCGATCTGACCTCCGCCAACGGCGCCAAGCTTGCCGTTGCGCGACTGGAGCCGCTCCTCATCGGCGGCCTGTACCCGAAGAATCTCGAAGACCGCATTCTCATCAAGCTCGATCAGGCACCGCCTTACCTGCTCGACACACTGGTGACAGTGGAAGATCGGGATTTCTACCATCACTTTGGCGTGTCGCCGAAGTCGATTGCGCGGGCGTTTTGGGTCAATGCCTCGGCGGGGCAGATGCGCCAGGGCGGCAGTACGCTGACTCAGCAGTTGGTGAAGAACTTCTACCTGACCAATGAACGCAGCCTCACTCGCAAACTGACCGAGGCGATGATGGCGATCCTGCTGGAGATTCATTACAGCAAGCAGGAGATTCTCGAAGCCTACCTCAACGAGGTGTTTGTCGGTCAGGACGGCCAGCGTGCGGTTCATGGTTTTGGCTTGGCCAGTCAGTATTTCTTCAGCCAGCCATTGTCCGAGCTGAAGCTGCATCAAGTCGCGCTTTTGGTCGGTTTGGTCAAGGGGCCGTCCTATTACAACCCCCGTCGCAACCCTGAGCGCTCGCTTGAACGGCGTAATCTGGTGCTCGACCTGCTTGAACAGCAAGGTGTCGCGACGCCAGAAGCTGTCGCGGCGGCCAAGAAAATGCCGCTGGGCGTGACCAAGACCGGTTCGCTGGCAGATAGCTCATTCCCGGGCTTCCTCGATCTGGTCAAGCGTCAGCTGCGTGAAGACTATCGCGACGAAGACTTGACCGAAGAAGGCCTGCGGATCTTCACCAGCTTCGACCCGATCCTGCAGATGAAGTCGGAATCGGCGATGAAGGAAACCTTCGCCCGTCTTGCAGGGCGTAAGGGCTCGGAAGAAATGGAAGGGGCGATGGTCGTGACCAACCCTGAAACAGGGGAAGTCCAGGCGCTCATCGGCAGTCGTCAGGCAGGATTCGCCGGGTTCAACCGCGCCATTGATGCCGTCCGGCCTATAGGCTCGCTGGTCAAACCGGCGATCTACTTAACCGCGCTGGAGCAACCGAGCAAGTACACGCTGACCAGTTGGGTGGCGGACGAACCATTCTCGGTCAAGGGCGCTGACGGTCAGGTGTGGAAGCCGCAGAACTTCGATCACAAGGCCCACGGCAACATTTTCCTGTACCAGGGCCTCGCGCATTCTTACAACTTGTCCAGCGCCAAACTGGGCCTGGACCTGGGCGTACCGACAGTGTTCAAGACCTTGAACAAGCTGGGCGTCACTCGCGAGTGGCCGGCTTATCCATCAATGCTGTTAGGCGCGGGCGCGTTGAGCCCGATGGAAGTTGCGGTCATGTATCAGACCATCGCCAACGGCGGCTTCAATACGCCGATGCGCGGGATTCGTAGCGTGCTGACTGCCGAGGGCGAGCCACTCAAGCGTTATCCTTTCCAGATACAGCAGCGTTTCGATCCGGGCTCGATCTATTTGCTTCAAAACGCCATGCAGCGGGTGATGCGAGAAGGTACGGGCAAGTCGGTCTACAACACGTTGTCGGCTAATCTCAATCTGGCGGGCAAGTCCGGCACAACTAACGATTCTCGCGACAGCTGGTTCGCAGGCTTCAGTCAGGATTTGCTGGCCGTCGTCTGGCTCGGCCGCGACGATAACGGCAAGACACCGTTCACGGGCGCTACCGGGGCATTGCAGGTCTGGACCAGCTTCATGAAGAAAGCCGATCCCCTGCCGCTGGACATGGCGCTGCCAGATAACGTGGTGCAGGCCTGGGTGGATGCAAGCACCGGGCAGGGCAGTGACGCCGGATGCCCGAACGCCGTACAGATGCCGTATATTCGCGGCAGTGAGCCTCAGCCTGGTCCTGCGTGTGGTGGCAACTCCGCGCCCGCCGAGGTGATGGATTGGGTCAAAGGCTGGTTGAACTAAGCAAAGAGGGTGTGAAGTGAACAAGTGGTGGATTCCAGCTCTAACGGCTCTGGCTTTGCTCAACGGTTGCGCCAGTCAGACGCGCAGCGCGATCCCGGTGGTTGACGCCGGCTCGCGTGTTTCCAATGGCGAGCGCGTGTCCGCGACTCGTAACAACACTTATCCTGCGGCCGCGCAGACTCGCGCGCAGCCGCAGACGATTACCGAAGATTCAGGTGTCGTCGTCATGGTGCCGGGCGGTGGTGCGACCACCAGCGCTGCGCCGATTCAGTCGTTTACCCCACCGATCAACACGGCGCCGATCAATACCGCGCCTATCGACACCTCCCCGGTCAATCAAGCGCCGGCTGGCACGACTTACAACATGCCCGCCCCGGTAAATAACACATACAGCGCGCCGGCCCCCACGGCGCCAAGCGGTATTCCGTCTTCGGGCGGCTTGTCTGCCGATGAGCAATTGGATGGCCCGGTGCTGGCGCTTTTGACGACGGCTCAAAAGCAGCAGAGCAGCGGCGACCTTAATGGTGCTTCGTCCAGTCTTGAGCGCGCCCAACGTGTCGCGCCTCGTGAGCCGCAGGTGCTTTATCGTCTGGCTCAGGTTCGTCTGGCGCAAGGCGATGCGGCTCAGGCGGAGCAGTTGGCCCGTCGCGGTTTGACCTATGCCAATGGTCGGGCCAGCTTGCAGGCCAGTCTCTGGAACCTGATTGCTCAATCCCGCGAGAAGCAGGGTGATGCGTCGGGCGCAGCGCTTGCACGTCAGAAAGCCAAGGTTAGCCTCTGATGGATAAACGGTTTCCGCAAATTGCTGAACAGCTGCTGTTGATCGAGCGTGAGCTTCGCGTGCTGGGTATGTGGAAAGCGGTCCCGCCTAGCGATGAAGATTTGTCCAGTCGTGAACCGTTTTGCGTCGATACGCTGGACTTCGATCAGTGGCTGCAGTGGATATTTCTGCCGCGCATGAAGACGATTCTGGAACAAGACCTGGCACTGCCAAACGCATCGGGGATTCTGGAAATGGCGGAGATGATCTATGCCAGCCGGCTCGGGGAGTTCCGAACCCTGCTATCGCTGCTGGCGCAATTCGATCGTCTGATTACCGAAGCAGTCTGACGTTTACAGGCAGTTCTCGGTGATGGCTTGCTTGAGCTCAGTGATGCGAGCCTGGCGCTCCTCTTCGGTGAACCGTTTGAGTTCACCGTTCACTTCCTCGCGTACCCGAGGATTGTTCTGGAACTGCGCCAGATTGGTCCGGGCATTGGTGCAATACTCGGCGCGCTTGGCTTCCTGATCAGCAACCTGCTTTTTTACCTTGGCGTCGATAGCCTGTTGTTCGCCATTGGGGTCAGCTACAGGCTGTGACGCCGGGGCAGGCGCTGGCACCGGTCTTTGCGTGTCGATCTGCTGAACTTGCTGGCCCACCGGCGGCTGTGCATCGAAATGAGTAATGCCCTGAGCGTCGACCCATTTGTAGATCTGGGCCGCCTGCAAAACCGAGCTGGCGGCCATCGCCAACGCCGCCGCGAAAATCATCCAGCGCATACTGCTTCCTTAACTTCGATGTCGAGAACGGTGCCTTGGCACGCTATCACAAGCGTGGCCCTGCAACTGCCATTGGGTGCGATTTCATGTGCTTGCACAGAAGAAAGCTCAAGGATGACTTGACTTGAGAGGGTCGAATCACAACAATCCAAAGTTCGCTGTAGAAGGACTGCCAGAAGCAGGCCATCTCGGTAGATCATGAGGCGCACACCCGCGCCGACCTGTTACACCCGCAACGCGTTACCTCGCGCTGGGTGGGAAAGCCCCGAAACACTTATGGGGGGATCCCAATACTTGCTCAGTCAGTGCTGACGTAGTCGGCGACCACCGTCGCTCATGCTCTGCTTTGCAGTAAACCTATTAAGACCCGTCTCCCCAAGTGTGGACGGTATTCTGGCGTTTTAGAGGTGAACAACGTGGAGCTTTTATCTGGCGCTGAAATGGTCGTCCGCTTTTTGCGTGACGAAGGCGTTGAGCACATCTATGGGTACCCAGGCGGTGCCCTCCTGCATATTTACGATGCGCTGTATAAAGAACCGGCACTGAGCCACATCCTCGTTCGTCACGAACAGGCTGCTACTCATATGGCGGACGGTTATGCGCGCGCCACCGGCAGAGCAGGTGTGGTGTTGGTGACATCCGGCCCGGGTGCGACCAACGCGATCACTGGCATTGCCACGGCCTACATGGACTCCATTCCAATGGTGGTCTTGTCCGGTCAGGTGGCGAGCACACTGGTCGGCACCGATGCGTTCCAGGAGACCGACATGATCGGTATCTCCCGCCCGATCGTGAAGCACAGCTTTATGATCAAGCACCCGTCGGAAATCCCGGAAGTCCTGAAAAAAGCCTTCTACCTGGCCCAATCCGGTCGTCCTGGTCCTGTCGTCGTCGACATCCCGAAAGACATGACCAACCCGGCCGAGAAATTCGAGTACGTATTCCCCAAGAAAGCCAAGCTGCGCTCCTACAGCCCGGCCGTTCGTGGGCACTCGGGACAGATCCGCAAGGCCGTGGAAATGTTGCTGGCCGCCAAGCGCCCGATCATCTATGCCGGTGGCGGCGTGATCATGGGCAACGGCTCTGCGCCTTTGACCGAACTGGCCCAAGCGCTGAACGCTCCGGTGACGAACACGCTGATGGGTCTGGGTTGCTATCCAGGTTCCGATCGCCAGTTCGTCGGGATGCTCGGCATGCACGGGAGCTACACCGCCAACCTGACAATGCACCACGCCGATGTGATTCTGGCTGTTGGTGCGCGCTTCGATGATCGTGTAATCAACGGCGCCTCGAAGTTTTGCCCGAATGCCAAAGTCATTCACATCGATATCGATCCGGCTTCGATCTCCAAAACCATCAAGGCCGACGTACCTATCGTTGGTCCGGTCGAAAGCGTCCTTACCGAAATGGTCGCCACTCTGAAAGAGATTGGCGAAACGCCAAACAAAGAGTCGGTCGCCAGTTGGTGGAAGCAGATTGAAGAATGGCGTGGTGATCGGGAGATGTTCCCGTACAACCACGGCGACGGCAGCGTCATCAAGCCGCAGACGGTCATCGAGACCTTGTGCGAAGTGACCAAGGGCGATGCCTACGTTACTTCCGACGTGGGTCAGCACCAGATGTTCGCTGCTCAGTACTATCGCTTCAACAAACCTAACCGCTGGATCAACTCTGGTGGTCTGGGCACGATGGGCTTCGGTTTCCCGGCGGCAATGGGCGTCAAGCTCAGCTTCCCGGAAGCACACGTCGCATGTGTCACCGGCGAAGGCAGCATCCAGATGAACATTCAGGAGCTGTCGACCTGTTTGCAGTACGGGCTGCCGGTCAAGATCATCCTGCTCAATAACGGTGTGCTTGGCATGGTCCGTCAATGGCAGGACATGAGCTACAGCGGTCGTCACTCGCACTCCTACATGGAGTCATTGCCTGACTTCGTGAAACTGGTCGAAGCGTATGGCCACGTGGGCATGAAGATCACTGATCTGAAAGACCTCAAGCCGAAGATGGAAGAGGCCTTTGCCATGACCGATCGACTGGTGTTCCTGGATATTCAGGTTGATGTTTCCGAGCACGTTTATCCGATGCAGATCAAAGACGGCTCCATGCGTGATATGTGGCTGAGCAAGACGGAGCGGACTTAATCATGCGGCACATTATTTCGCTGTTGCTGGAAAACGAACCGGGTGCTTTGTCTCGTGTGGTCGGCCTGTTTTCGCAGCGCAACTACAACATCGAAAGTCTGACCGTGGCGCCAACCGAAGATCCGACTTTGTCGCGTCTGACGTTGACCACAGTCGGCCACGATGAGGTGATCGAACAGATCACCAAAAATCTCAACAAGCTGGTGGAAGTGGTCAAGCTGGTCGATTTGTCGGAAAGCGCGCACATCGAGCGTGAACTGATGCTGATCAAAGTGAAGGCCACTGGCGCTCAACGCGCCGAAATCAAGCGCACCACGGATATCTTCCGCGGCCAGATCGTTGATGTCTCCGCCAGCGTTTATACCGTGCAGCTGACCGGTACGAGCGACAAACTCGACAGCTTCATTCAGGCCATTGGCACTGCCGCCATCCTGGAAACAGTACGCAGCGGTGTTACGGGCATTGCCCGTGGCGACAAAGTGCTGAGCATCTAACTCAATTTAGCGAATGGCCTGAACGGCCAAGATAACAGGGGTATTTCATGAAAGTTTATTACGACAAAGACTGCGACCTTTCGATCATCCAGGGCAAAAAAGTTGCCATCATCGGTTACGGTTCTCAGGGTCACGCTCAAGCGTGCAACCTGAAAGACTCCGGCGTTGATGTCACTGTTGGCCTGCGCAAGGGTTCTGCCACTGTCGCCAAGGCTGAAGCCCACGGCCTGAAAGTGACTGACGTCGCTTCTGCCGTTGCTGCTGCTGACCTGGTCATGATTCTGACCCCGGACGAGTTCCAGTCCGCGCTGTACAAGAACGAAGTCGAGCCGAACCTGAAGAAGGGCGCAACCCTGGCCTTCTCCCACGGTTTCGCCATCCACTATAACCAGGTTGTGCCACGCGCTGATCTGGACGTAATCATGATCGCGCCGAAAGCCCCGGGCCACACCGTGCGTACCGAGTTCGTGAAGGGCGGCGGTATTCCGGATCTGATCGCGATCTATCAGGACGCCTCGGGCAACGCCAAAAACGTTGCGCTGTCCTACGCTTCGGGCGTTGGTGGCGGCCGTACCGGCATCATCGAAACTACGTTCAAAGACGAAACCGAAACTGACCTGTTCGGCGAACAAGCCGTACTGTGTGGCGGTACCGTTGAGCTGGTCAAAGCTGGTTTCGAGACTCTGGTTGAAGCAGGCTACGCGCCAGAAATGGCTTACTTCGAGTGCTTGCACGAACTGAAGCTGATCGTTGACCTCATGTACGAAGGCGGTATCGCCAACATGAACTACTCGATCTCCAACAACGCCGAATACGGCGAGTACGTGACCGGCCCTGAAGTCATCAACGCCGAATCCCGTCAGGCGATGCGCAATGCTTTGAAGCGCATCCAGGACGGCGAATACGCCAAGATGTTCATTTCCGAAGGCGCCACTGGCTACCCTTCGATGACCGCCAAGCGTCGCAACAACGCCGCCCACGGCATCGAAATCATCGGCGAACAACTGCGCTCGATGATGCCTTGGATCGCTGCGAACAAGATCGTCGACAAAGACAAGAACTGAGTCTGGTTCTGGCTTAGGGCTACTGATTGAAGCCCGGCAGAAAAACGCGACCCCAGGGTCGCGTTTTTTCGTTATGGGGGCTCATCTGGTATAAAGCTGCATCGTTTGCCGACGTAGCGTCGCAAGCACCAGTCGAAAATTCACAGCTGCAAGGTATTGTTTATGAGCGAACGTCCCGAAGAGCCAAACAAGGCCTCTGACGCCGAAAGCCTGTTACCGATTGATGAGCATATTGAAGAAGGCCACGATGACGAAGGTCGCAAGGTCCGCCATCGCGGCATCTACTTACTGCCGAATCTGTTTACCACCGCCAACCTGTTTGCCGGTTTCTACGCGATCATCAGTTCCATGAGCGCTCAAAGCGCGATGAGTGCGGGTGACCCCGCTGGCGCTAGCAAGTACTTCGCGTTCGCTGCCATCGCCATCTTCGTCGCGATGGTGCTCGACGGTCTGGATGGTCGTGTCGCTCGCATGACCAATACGCAAAGCGCGTTCGGCGCTGAGTACGACTCTCTGTCCGACATGGTGGCCTTCGGTGTTGCACCGGCGTTGCTGGCTTTCGGTTGGGCGTTAGGCGACATGGGTAAGGTGGGCTGGATGGTCGCTTTCATCTATGTAGCGGGAGCGGCCTTGCGGCTAGCCCGTTTTAACACTCAGGTGGGCAAGGCTGATAAACGCTACTTCATTGGTCTTGCCAGCCCTGCCGCAGCCGGCGTTGTTGCAGGTACGGTCTGGGCATTTAGCGACTTCGGCATTCAGGGCTCGAAAATGTCCTTCTTGGTCGCGCTGTTGGTGGCTGCAGCGGGGATGCTGATGGTCAGCAACATCAAGTACAACAGCTTCAAGGAGCTGGATCTCAAGGGGCGTGTGCCGTTTGTTGCGATTCTTGCGGTGGTGCTAGTGTTCGCTGTGGTGTTCAGTGATCCGCCGCGTATCTTGCTGCTGATATTTCTCGCCTATGCCGCATCCGGTCCGGTTCAGTATCTGCTTCGCTTGCGTCGGCAGAAATAAAACATAGATTCAATTTCCCGCATACTCCGCAGTCTATTGGTGCATCAGTTCCCTTTAGTTGCGGAGTTATCATGCTGATCAAATTACCCTCAACGTCCGACTGTAAAGAGGCGGACGTCACGCCCGAATCCATCTATCTCTCTCGACGTGCGCTTCTTGGCGCTTCTGTTGCCAGCCTGGCTGTGAGCGCATTGCCGCGCTGGGCGAGCGCCGCCGACGCGTCCCAGTATTCTGACGTTGAGCCTGGCGCCGCGCCTCACTGGTTCAAGGACAAGCTGCAGTCGACAAAATGGCAGGCTGTCACCGTCAACGACGAGGCAATCACTCCGTTCAAGGACGCCACGCACTACAACAACTTCTATGAGTTCGGGACCGATAAGGGTGACCCTGCTCAAAATGCTGGGTCTTTGAAAACGGAGCCTTGGAGCGTGGTAATCGATGGTGAGGTAGGTAAGCCTGGCCGTTACGCGCTTGAAGACTTCATGAAGCCTTATCAATTGGAAGAGCGCATCTACCGGTTGCGATGTGTGGAAGCCTGGTCGATGGTGATTCCCTGGATGGGCTTTCCTATTTCCGAACTGCTCAAGCAGGTGGAGCCCACTTCCAACGCTAAATATATCCGCTTTGAAACACTTCAGGACCCGAAGGTTATGCCTGGGCAGCGTTCAGGCTTCGCGCTGATCGACTGGCCTTACGTCGAAGGTCTGCGTCTGGATGAAGCGATGAACCCGTTGGCCATACTTGCCGTTGGTATGTATGGACGCGAGTTGCCCAATCAAAACGGTGCCCCGCTAAGGTTGGTCGTGCCATGGAAATACGGATTCAAGAGCGTGAAGTCCATAGTCCGTATCAGCCTGGTGAGTGAGCAACCCAAAACGACTTGGCAGAGCATCGCGGCTAACGAGTACGGCTTTTATGCGAACGTGAACCCTACTGTCGATCACCCTCGTTGGACGCAAGCACGAGAGCGTCGTCTGCCAAGCGGGCTCTTCAGTCCTAATGTGCGTCAGACGGAAATGTTCAACGGCTATGGGGAGGAGGTTGCTTCTCTATATACAGGGCTAGATCTGCGGAAAAATTACTGATGCGCTTTCTGTTCTGGCGGCTGGGTGTATTTGTGGCGTGTTGCGTTGCGCCCGTTTTGTGGGTTTATCAGGCATGGATCTTTGCGCTGGGACCAGACCCCGGAAAGGTTCTTGTGGACCGACTGGGGTTGGGGACACTCATCCTCCTTTTAATTACCTTGGCAATGACGCCGCTGCAGCGTCTGACTGGATGGCCGGGATGGATTGCGGTGCGGCGTCAGTTGGGTCTTTGGTGCTTTGCCTATGTGGTGATGCACATGACCGGTTACGGCTTCTTTATTCTTGGGCTGGATTGGGGGCAGCTAGGCGTCGAGCTGGTAAAGCGGCCCTACATCATTGTGGGCAGCTTGGCGTTTTTATGCTTGCTGGCGCTCGCCGTGACATCCAATCGATACAGCCAACGACGCCTTGGAGCTCGTTGGAAGAAACTGCACAGGCTTAGCTATGTGATATTAGGGTTGGGTTTGCTGCACTTTCTTTGGATTGTCCGAGCAGATTTAAAGGAGTGGTCCTTATATGCCGTGATTGGCGCATTGTTAATCATTGTGCGAATTCCCGTAATTGCTAGGCGAATCCCCCGTCTCGGTGGTCGTAAGCCTTTGACCGGAACAAAAGTTTAAATTAACTGTTGACGGCCCTCAGGATCTGTCTATAATTCGCCCCACTTCCGGCGCAGACGAAACGGAAAACTTCTTGTTAATCAA
>NZ_JBSKHW010000022.1:0-122195 GCF_057128765.1 Pseudomonas corni | reverse complement strand
CGTACAAGCTCTTTCTCGGCTAGCACGAAACCTGTAGGAGCCAACTTGTTGGCGAGGCGACGGTGCGACGTATCAGGTGGGCCGTCTCGCGAACAAGTTCGCTCCTACAGGGACGCAACCTGCGCTGCTACGCTGAATGTCATGCACCAATAGGAACACATCGAACATGGAACACTTCGCTGCACTGAAAGTCCTGCACATGGTCACGACCGTGCTGCTGTTTATTTGCGGACTTGCGCTGACCTTCTGGATCATCAAAGGCCGTCGTGCCGGCGACTTGACCGTGCAAAACCGCACCATGCAGCGCCCATGGGTGTTCGTCTGGGTAGTGATGGGGCTTTGCTTGTTGACGCTGCCAATCAGCGGTTGGTGGCTGGTGCATTACGCGGGCTGGCCGCTGGGGCAAACCTGGTTGTTGGCAGCGAGCGTGCTGTACACCTTTGGCGCCTTGAGCTGGGCGTGGCTGGCAATACGAGTCAACCGGCTGCGGCGTCCAGTGATCATCGGCAATCCCAGGTTCACCTTGGCGCTGGCGATCTTCAGTGCGGTGTGTTTTGTGGCGATTGCGGGTTTGATGGGGGCCAAGCCGGTTTAGATCAAAGGTGCTTGGCGTCTGGGAGTTCTGTTCGCGGGCAAGCGCGCTCCTACAGGGTGAACACACTCCCTGGTAGGAGCGCGCTTGCCCGCGATTGCGTCAGGTCCGACAGCGCAGGACCTCAATCGCGCAACGAAATCACCGGCCATCCACGCCGTGTGGCTTCAGCGAGCAGCTTCTCATCAGGATCCACCGCCACCGGATGAGTCACCTGCTCCAGTAGCGGCAGGTCATTCATCGAGTCGCTATAGAAATAGCTGTCTTGCAGATTGAAGTTGTTTTCTTCCAGCCAGCGATTCAGTCGCGTTACCTTGCCTTCGCGAAAACACGGCACATCAATCGTCTTGCCGGTGTAGCGGCCATCAATGACTTCGCATTCAGTCGCAAGCAACGTCTCGATCCCCAAGCGCTCAACGATAGGCGCGGTGACGAAACGATTGGTCGCGGTGATTACCAACAGCTTGTCGCCCGCGTCCCGATGCTTGGCAATCAACGTCATCGCTTTGGGCAAAATCATCGGTTCGACGCAGTCACGCATGAATTCACGGTGCCATTCGTCGAGTTGAGCCGTTTCGGTCCGCCCCAGTATTTCGAGGCTGAAATTCAGGTAGTCAGTCAGGTTCAGCGTGCCTGCCAGATAGTCCTGATAGAACGCATCGTTTTGTGCCTTATAAGCAGCACCATCAAGGATGCCGCGTTCGCACAGGTAATCGCCCCAAGCGTGGTCGCTGTCGCCACCAAGAAGCGTATTGTCGAGGTCGAATAAAGCCAGGCGCATGCGGTTACTCGCTGAAATAGCTAAAAAAAGAGCACAAGAATACGAGGTTTTCCGGCGCCGCTGCATCTATTAATGCTGTTGTGCCAATAAGCTGTCGAAGCTTCGTTGCTGCTTTCACGATCTTTGTGGAACAATGCGCCGACATGCGTTTGCGAGGTTGTAGCCGTGATCGACCCCGATGGTTTCCGCCCTAATGTCGGGATAATTCTGACGAATGATATTGGCCAGGTCTTATGGGCTCGGCGTATCAACCAAGATGCCTGGCAGTTTCCGCAAGGGGGGATCAACCCTCAGGAGACGCCGGAAGACGCGCTCTATCGTGAATTGAACGAAGAAGTCGGGCTGGAACGGCACGATGTTGAAATTCTTGCCTGCACCCGCGGTTGGTTGCGCTATCGTCTGCCGCAACGTCTGGTCCGCACCCACAGCCAACCGCTGTGTATCGGTCAGAAACAAAAATGGTTTCTCCTGCGCCTGATCTCCAACGAGCAGCGGGTGCGGATGGATTTGACCGGTAAACCGGAGTTCGATGGCTGGCGCTGGGTCAGTTATTGGTATCCGTTGGGCCAGGTGGTGACATTCAAGCGCGAAGTGTATCGACGCGCACTTAAAGAGCTTGCCCCGCGCCTCTTGGCGCGCGACTGACACGGAGTTCGACCCCGAGCCATGCTCAATACGCTGCGCAAGATCGTCCAGGAAGTTAACTCCGCCAAGGATCTCAAGGCGGCGTTGGGGATTATTGTGTTACGCGTCAAAGAGGCCATGAGCAGCCAGGTCTGCTCGGTCTATTTGCTCGACCCCGAATCCAATCGCTTCGTGCTGATGGCCACCGAGGGCCTGAACAAACGCTCCATCGGCAAGGTCAGCATGGCCCCCAACGAGGGTCTGGTCGGTCTGGTCGGCACACGCGAAGAACCGCTGAATCTCGAAAACGCTGCCGATCACCCCCGCTATCGCTACTTTGCCGAAACCGGCGAAGAGCGTTATGCATCCTTTCTCGGCGCTCCGATCATTCACCACCGTCGCGTGGTCGGGGTGTTGGTCATCCAGCAAAAGGAGCGTCGTCAGTTCGACGAAGGGGAAGAAGCCTTCCTCGTGACCATGAGCGCACAGCTCGCAGGGGTCATCGCCCACGCTGAAGCCACCGGCTCGATCCGGGGTCTGGGCCGTCAGGGCAAAGGTATTCAGGAAGCCAGATTCGTGGGCGTGCCGGGTTCGCCCGGCGCTGCCGTGGGCATGGCGGTGGTCATGTTGCCGCCCGCCGATCTGGAAGTCGTCCCCGACAAAACCGTTACCGACATTCAAGCCGAACTGAAACTGTTCAACACCGCGCTGGAAGGCGTACGCAGTGATATGCGCACCCTTTCGGCGAAGTTGGCGACTCAGTTGCGCCCCGAAGAACGCGCGTTGTTCGACGTTTACCTGATGATGCTTGACGACGCGTCGCTGGGCAGTGAAGTGACCAACGTCATCAAGACCGGCCAATGGGCACAGGGCGCATTGCGCTCGGTGGTTAACGAGCACGTCAAGCGCTTCGAACTGATGGACGACGCCTACCTGCGTGAGCGCGCCTCCGACGTCAAAGACCTTGGCCGCCGTTTGCTGGCTTATCTTCAGGAAGCCCGTCAGCAAACGCTGGTGTACCCCGACAACACCATTTTGGTGAGTGAAGAACTGACCCCGGCCATGCTCGGGGAAGTGCCTGAAGGCAAGCTCGTCGGGCTGATTTCGGTCCTCGGTTCCGGTAACTCCCACGTCGCGATTCTGGCCCGGGCGATGGGTATTCCGACCGTCATGGGCGTGGTCGATCTGCCGTATTCCAAGGTCGACGGCATTCAGCTGATCGTCGATGGCTACCACGGGGAGGTGTTCACCAACCCGAGCGAAATCCTGCGCAAGCAGTATTCGGTGGTGGTCGAGGAAGAACGCCAGCTGTCCCAAGGCCTCGAATCCCTGCGTGAGCTGCCGTGCGTGACACTGGACGGCCACCGCATGCCGTTGTGGGTCAATACCGGTTTGCTCGCCGATGTGGCGCGCGCCCAGCAACGTGGCGCTGAAGGTGTTGGCCTGTACCGCACCGAAGTGCCGTTCATGATTCAACAGCGTTTCCCTAGCGAAAAAGAGCAACTGGCGATCTATCGCGAGCAGCTTGCCGCGTTCCATCCGCTGCCCGTGACCATGCGTACCCTGGACATCGGTGGCGACAAGGCGCTGTCGTACTTCCCGATCAAGGAAGACAACCCGTTTCTGGGCTGGCGCGGGATTCGCGTCACCCTTGATCACCCGGAAATCTTCCTGGTGCAGACCCGTGCAATGCTCAAGGCCAGCGAAGGCCTGAACAACCTGCGGATTCTGCTGCCGATGATCTCCGGCACCCACGAAACCGAAGAAGCGTTGCACCTGATTCACCGGGCATGGGGCGAGGTGCGCGACGAAGGCACCGACGTACCGATGCCGCCGGTGGGTGTGATGATCGAAGTGCCTGCGGCGGTGTATCAAACCCGTGAACTGGCGCGGCAGGTGGATTTCCTGTCGGTGGGTTCCAACGATTTGACTCAGTACCTGCTGGCCGTTGACCGCAACAACCCGCGCGTGGCCGATCTGTACGACTACCTGCATCCGGCAGTGCTGCAAGCGCTGCAGAACGTGGTGCGCGACGCCCATGCCGAAGGCAAGCCGGTGAGCATCTGCGGCGAGATGGCGGGCGACCCTGCGGCGGCGGTGCTGTTGATGGCGATGGGTTTCGACAGTCTGTCGATGAACGCCACCAACCTGCCGAAAGTGAAGTGGATGCTGCGCCAAATCCACCTGAGCAAGGCCAAGGAGCTGCTCGCGCAACTGATGACCAATGACAATCCGCAGGTCATCAACAGCTCGCTGCAGTTGGCACTGCGCAATCTTGGGTTATCGCGGATGATCAATCCGGGGTCTGTCAAAGGTCATTGATAACTGTAGGAGCGCCCTTGCCCGCGATGGCGGTGTATCAGCGCCGAATCTCTCGCGGATACAAAACCATCGCGGGCAAGCGCGCTCCTACAGATTGACCTCAACCTCCCCCAACCTTCCTCCATACGGCCCGAAACTGTGCTCGACAAGTTGTCGGCTGCCGTCAGCATTCATAATCAGCATCGTACTGGCGCGGGTTCCGTAAGTGGGGCTGGCGATAAACACGCTGGACAGCAATGTTTCGGTCGCCAAGCCAACACCGGTTTCGGGCAGATCGGCAATTGGCGCGGTGGCGGGGTCAGTCAGAAACTCAAACAGCTTAGCGGGCTGAGGATCGTGCAACTGCGCGCGCAATGACGCCTTGGCCTTGACCAGCTTGGGCCACGGAGTGTCGAGCCCTGCGTTGGAGACGCCATAAACCCCTTCGCTCAATTGCCGCGGCACTGGATCAGTGGCGCTCAGAAAATGCAGCGTTTCCCGGTTACCTACCAACAGATTGAACCCGCCGTATTCTCCAGCGCGTCCGGCAACTTGCAGCAGATACTCATCCATCGACAGCGAACCGGTCAAAAACTGAGCAACCAATTCGCCCCTTGAGCGTCGTCCCAGCGGCTGACCGGGATCACGGATGTTGGTCAGCGCAGCGAATCGGCCATCTGCGTTGATACCCAGCCAGGTACCGCCCGCTTCCAGGTCACGACCCGCGTAAACGTGCGGAGCATCTTTCCATCGAGCCAACGGCTGCGTTGGGCGTGCATAAAACTCATCGCGATTGGCCGCCAGCACCAGGGTTTGCGGGTGAGACGGGCGCCAGGCGAAAACGATCAAGCACATGCAGGACTCCTTTTTTCGCCACTCTACGCACACATCGGGCGGACATCCATCGCACGCCGCTAGAGCACAGAGCCGTGCTTCCGGTAACATGCCGGACTCATTTTGGGGGCTCCCATGGAATTTCTGCTCTATCTGGCATTGGGCGGCTGCGCTGGCGTGCTGGCCGGGCTGTTCGGCGTGGGCGGTGGCATCATCATCGTGCCAGTGCTGGTGTTCAGCTTTACCCTGCAAGGTTTCGACACTTCGGTCCTGACTCACTTGGCGGTCGGCACTTCGCTGGCAACCATTGTGTTCACATCTGTTTTGTCTGTACGCGCCCACCACCGGATGGGCGCGGTGCAATGGCCGGTGGTTGCGTGGATGACATTGGGCATTCTCATCGGTGCAGGTTTCGGCGCGCTGACGGCCAGCTACATTTCAGGGCCTTATCTGCAGAAAATCATCGGCGTGTTCGCGATCTTGGTCGCGATCCAGATGTTCCTCGACTTCAAGCCCAAGGCTGGCGGGGCGCCACGCAAATCCGGTTTGACCATCGCCGGTGTCGTGATCGGCTGGGCGTCGGCAATCTTCGGCATCGGCGGCGGCTCATTGACCGTGCCTTTCCTGACCTGGCGCAGCCTGACCATGCAGCAGGCGGTGGCAACGTCCTCGGCCTGCGGTTTCCCGATTGCTGTGGCAAGTGCAATAAGTTTCATGATTCTGGGCTGGCACGACCCGTTGTTGCCCCCGCATAGTCTCGGTTTCGTGTACTTACCCGCGCTGTTGGGCATTGCTGTTACCAGCATGTTCTTCGCCAAATTCGGTGCTCGAATGGCACATAAACTGTCGCCTCGTCTTCTCAAACGCCTGTTCGCACTATTGTTAGTGGTCGTGGGCACAAGTTTTCTGATCTGATCCCTTTTAACGCGTCGCTCACAGAGCGTTTCCAACCAGTTTCAATTAAGGAGTCGCAATGCTGCCTTACCCGCAGATTGACCCGGTAGCGGTCGCCATCGGCCCACTGCAAATTCATTGGTACGGCCTCATGTACCTGATCGGTATTGGCAGTGCGTGGTTTCTCGCCTCCCGTCGTCTGGATCGTTTCGATCCGACCTGGACCAAGGAAAAACTCTCGGACATGATCTTCTGGGTCGCCATGGGGGTCATCGTCGGTGGGCGACTGGGATACGTTTTGTTTTACGACCTGCCCAACTACATCGCCAATCCGCTGTTGATTTTCGAAGTGTGGAAAGGCGGCATGGCGTTCCACGGCGGCTTCATTGGCGTGATGATCGCGACCTACTGGTTCGGCAAGCGCAACGGCAAGTCGTTCTTCCAGCTCATGGACTTCATCGCGCCGATGGTGCCGATTGGCCTGGGCGCCGGACGGATCGGCAACTTCATCAACGCCGAGTTGTGGGGCAAACCGACTGACCTGCCGTGGGCTATGGTTTTCCCGCCGTTCAGCGACCCGGCGCAGTTGCCGCGTCATCCGTCGCAGCTCTACCAGTTCGCGCTGGAAGGTGTAGCGCTGTTCCTGATCCTGTATTTCTACTCGCGCAAACCGCGTCCGACCATGGCCGTGTCCGGCATGTTCGCGCTGTTCTACGGGATCTTCCGTTTCGTGGTCGAGTTCGTCCGCGTGCCGGATGCTCAGTTGGGCTACTTGGCCTGGGGCTGGGTCACGATGGGCCAGATTCTCAGCCTGCCGATGATCATCGCAGGGCTGGTGCTGATCTGGCTGGCGTACCATCGCGCACCGGCATCTAAAAACGCGACCGTTTAACACGCGTCTAAAGTACTGAAGAGCCGGGCTTCATCGCCCGGCTGTTCATCGATACAGAGAGGCCTTTGGGCATGAAGCAATACCTTGAGCTGCTGCAGGACGTCATCGATAACGGAACGCGTAAGGGCGATCGCACCGGCACCGGTACGACCGCTGTGTTCGGTCGTCAGTTTCGCCACAATCTGGCCGATGGCTTTCCGCTGCTGACCACCAAGAAGCTACATTTCAAGAGCATTGCCAATGAGTTGATCTGGATGCTCAGCGGCAACACCAATACCAAATGGCTGAACGAAAACGGCGTGACCATCTGGGATGAGTGGGCCACGGAAGAGGGCGATCTGGGGCCGGTCTATGGCGCACAGTGGACTGGCTGGCCGACCAAAGATGGCGGCAAGATCAATCAGATCGACTACATGGTTGATTGCCTGAAGAACAATCCCAACAGCCGCCGAATTCTGTTCCACGGCTGGAACACCGAATATCTGCCGGACGAAAAGCTCTCGCCTCAGGAAAACGTAAAAGCCGGGCGCCAGGCGCTGGCGGTGTGTCATTTGCTCTATCAGGCCTATGTGGCTGACGGCAAACTGTCGATGCAGTTGTATATCCGCAGCTCCGATGTTTTCCTCGGTCTGCCATACAACACGGCGGCATTGGCGCTGTTGACCCACATGCTGGCGCAGCAGTGCGACCTGATCCCCCACGAGATCATCGTCAGCCTGGGCGATACCCATGCTTACGCCAACCACGAAGAGCAAATCGCAACGCAGCTGACGCGCACGCCGAAGAAGCTGCCGACGCTGAAGATCAATCGTCGTCCGGACAGCATCTACGATTACCGATTCGAAGATTTCGAAATCGTGGGATACGACGCAGATCCAAGCATCAAGGCGCCTGTTGCCGTGTAACCCGTTGTCTGTAGGAGCGAACTTGTTCGCGAGAGCTCTTTGGGAATACCCCTTATCTCGCCAACAAGTTGGCTCCTACAGAAAGTTAGCCGCAGTTAAATAGCAGATATGTGCTTTCAATAAAGCGCTATTATTGCAATTGCGTCATCAGTGTTTTGCGTTATTCGTGAGTAATTACCCTCATAGTCTTTTTCAATCTTCTGATTGAGTATTTTAAGTTTAAGTGTCGTCCTTATTTGTCCTATAGTCCGGGTATCTTCAAAGTCTAGCCTGACAACTGCGCCTGGAATTAACCATCCATGACAACGACGAATTTCAGCACTGACGCCTTCTCCTACGAGAACTCTGGCCTCTTTCGCGCGGCCTCGCGCATTCTTAAAGAGGCCGGAGTACAGATCAACGGATCAGCTCCCTGGGACATCAGGCTCAATGGCCCTGGTGTGTTGGAGCGAGCATTCGCGCAGGGTAATCTCGGGCTCGGCGAGGCCTATATGGATGGCCTCTGGGACAGCGAGCAGCTTGATGAATTTTTTCATCGCTTGATGGCGACACGCCTGACCGATGACGTAAAACCAGTACGGTTGGTGTTTTACGCGTTGATGGCCAGGTTCCTCAATCGACAGAACATCAGGAGATCCAAACGAGTGGGTGAGGTGCACTATGACCTCGGCAACGACTTTTATTCCACCATGCTCGACTCGCGAATGACCTACACCTGCGGCTACTGGGAAAACGCCACGACACTGGAAGATGCACAGACCGCCAAGCTGGATCTGATCTGTCGCAAGCTGAAACTACAACCCGGGATGCGCGTACTGGACATCGGCTGCGGTTGGGGCAGCTTCATGAGCTATGCCGCTGAACATTATGGTGTCGAAGCGGTTGGGGTGAGCATTTCTAAGGAACAGATTGCCTGGGCTAAAGAACGTTACGGACACTTGCCGCTGGAGTTCCGTTTTCAAGACTACCGAGAGGTCGATGAACAATTTGACGCAATCGTCAGTGTTGGGATGTTCGAACATGTCGGGCGCAAGAACCACCGCACGTATATGAAAGTTGCCCACCGCTGCCTGAAACCGGGTGGCATGTTCTTGTTGCACACTATCGGCAAAAACCAGCGCAGCAGTTATCCCGATCCTTGGATTGACCAATATATTTTTCCCAATGGGGACTTGCCGTCGACCGGACAAATAGGCGATGCGATGGACGGATTGTTCGTTGTAGAAGATTTGCATAACTTCGGCGCCGATTACGATAAGACACTCATGGCCTGGCACGACAACTTCATGCAAGCCTGGCCTCAGTTCGAAGCGAAGTTGGGTGAGCGTTTCTACCGTATGTGGCGCTATTACTTGCTGTCCTGCGCAGGTGCATTTCGGGCTCGGGATATTCAGTTGTGGCAATGGGTACTATCCAAAGGTGGTGTCCCGAGCGGATACCATCGTAATCAGATTTGATGCTCCCAGCCCCTGCTGAAGTTGGCTTGCGATTACTGTTCACTATTGACGTTGCGAAGGGTAATTGAGAAAGCCTATCTAGCCGGTATGCAGTGACAATGAGCTTCCCGCGGCGTAATTGAATATCGTCCTCTCCATCGAATAAACGCCGGGATGGCAACAATCAGCCCGCCCGGATGAAGTGTTTACCTGTGGAGACGACACGCATGAACAACAAACTGACGACCGCTTTTGGCGCCCCCGTACCTGACAACCAGAATATCCAGACGGCTGGCCCACATGGCCCTGCGCTGCTGCAAGATGTCTGGTTTTTAGAAAAACTGGCGCATTTCGATCGCGAAGTGATCCCGGAGCGTCGCATGCATGCCAAAGGCTCGGGCGCCTTCGGCACCTTCACAGTCACGCACGACATCACCCAATTCACCCGCGCCAAAATCTTTTCCGATATCGGCAAGCAGACTGAAATGTTCGCGCGCTTCTCAACCGTCGCTGGCGAGCGCGGCGCTGCCGACGCCGAGCGCGACATTCGTGGTTTCGCCTTCAAGTTCTACACCGAAGAAGGCAACTGGGACATGGTCGGCAACAACACGCCGGTGTTCTTCCTGCGTGATCCGCTGAAATTTCCTGACCTCAATCACGCCGTTAAGCGTGACCCGCGGACCGGCATGCGTAGCGCTGAAAACAACTGGGATTTCTGGACTCAACTGCCCGAAGCACTGCATCAGGTGACTGTGGTCATGAGTGATCGGGGCATCCCGCGCAGCTACCGCGAAATGCACGGTTTTGGCAGCCACACGTACAGTTTTCTGAATGCCCAGCACGAACGTTTCTGGGTCAAGTTCCACTTCGTGTCGCAGCAAGGCATCGCTAACCTCACCGACGCCGAGGCTCAGGAGCTGGTAGGTCGTGACCGTGAGTCGCACCACCGTGATCTGTATGAAAATATCGAGAACGCTAATTTCCCGCGCTGGAAGCTGTTCGTGCAAATCATGCCGGAGAAGGAAGCGGGCACCTACCACATCAACCCGTTTGACTTGACCAAAGTCTGGCCGAAGTCCGATTACCCGCTGATTGAAGTGGGCGTGGTGGAACTGAACCGTAACCCGGAAAACAACTTTGCCGATGTCGAGCAGGCCGCTTTCGCCCCGTCCAACGTGGTGCCGGGCATTAGTTTCTCTCCGGACAAGATGTTGCAGGGCCGACTGTTTTCCTACGGCGATGCGCAGCGCTACCGTTTGAGCGTCAACCACCACCAGATCCCTGTTAACTCGCCGAAGGCCGCGTTGCACGTCAACAGCTACCACCGCGACGGCCTCATGCGTATTGACGGCAACCGTGGCGGCATGACGTCCTACGAACCCAACACCAAAGGCGCATTTCAGGAGCAGCCTGATTTTAGAGAACCACCGCTGTCCATCGAGGGCGCGGCGGGCCACTGGAATCACCGGGTCGACGGCGACTACTACTCGCAGCCTGGCAATCTGTTCCGCCTGATGACGCCAGCGCAACAGCAGGTGTTGTTCGAAAACACCGCACGTTCGCTGCAAGGGGTGTCGACGCCGATCATCCAGCTGCACATCGATCACTGCAGCCTGGCTGATCCTGCATACGGCGCAGGCGTAGCGGCAGCGGTGGAACGGATTCACCGTTAAGCGGCCGTAACGAAAAAGCCCCCGGTTCACAAGGCCGGGGGCTTTTCTTTGCACCTTTTTTGGTGCGCTGCGGGCTAAGTGCGTGGCTTGGGCTGATTTTCAAGCAGCTGCACAATCCGCGCGTCTTTCTCGATCCACAAATGATTCACCCAGTTCTGCACATGCTCGCGAAACACCGGGTCGTTCTCATAATCGCCCTGCCACAGCGCAGGATCGAGTTCGCGGGTCTGAATGTCGATGATCACCCGGGGCACCTGCCCCCTGATCAAATCCCAGAAGCCCGGAATTTTGGCTTGGGGATAAACCACTGTCACGTCGAGAATCGCGTCGAGCTGTTCGCCCATCGCCGCCAACACAAACGCTACCCCGCCCGCCTTGGGCTTGAGCAAGTGAGTATAGGGCGAGTGTTGCTCGGCTTTTTTCCCGGCAGTGAAACGCGTGCCTTCCAGGTAATTGACCACTGTCACCGGCTGGCGCTTGAACAGCTCGCACGCCGCTTAAGTGATTTCCAGATCATGGCCTTTGAGCTCGGGATGCTTGGCCAGAAATGCTTTGGTGTAGCGCTTCATGAACGGGTAATCCAGCGCCCACCACGCCAGGCCCAGGAACGGCACCCATATCAGCTCTTTCTTCAGGAAGAATTTGAAAAACGGCGTGCGCCGATTCAGCGTCTGCACCAGCGCCGGGATATCGACCCATGACTGATGATTGCTGATCACCAGATACGAGGTGTCGTCGCGCAAGCCGTCGTTGCCCCGGATATCCCACTGCGTCGGGATGTACAGCTTGAAAATCAGCTTGTCGATTTCAGCCCATGTCTCGGCGATCCACATCACCGCCCACGAACAGCGATCGCGCATCTCGCCCTGAAACACCAGCTTGAGTAGTGCAAACACCATCAATGGCCCGAACAACACCAGCGTGTTGAGCAAGAGCAGCAGCGTGACAAACAGACCGGTTAGCAGGCGACGCATAGAACGACTCATAACAATAAAGGGCGGGCAATAATAAGCAGCAATGCCGACGGCGCCAAACTTGCGAGTCGATCACGTACCTTTCACTCGTAGCCACGTACAGTCAGCCTCTGTTTAGTGACCGAACGAAGTGCAAAGTTGCGGTCTAAAATCGAGCTTCTGCACGGCCCACTCCTTGAGGAACCTGTTACGTGAAATCTCTTCTGGCGCTTCTGTCTCTGCTGGCGTTACCTGTCATGGCCGCCGAGCCTACGTTATACGGTCGCTACGAATATATTCAGGTGTCTGAATTCGGCGAAACCTTCAAAGCCAAAATGGACACCGGCGCATTGACTGCCTCGCTGTCGGCCAAGGACATAGAGCTGTTCAAGCGCGATGGTGATGACTGGGTGCGTTTCCGCCTGGCCACCAAAGACGCCGACAACAAGGTTTACGAGCACAAGGTTTCGCGTATCAGCCGCATCAAGGGCCGTTCCGATGGTGACGATGACGACGAGCCAGTCGATCCGACCAAGCGCCCGGTTGTCGATCTGGAGCTGTGCCTGGGCGACGTGAAGCGCACAGTCGAGGTCAATCTGGTCGACCGCAGCCACTTCAACTATCCACTTTTGATCGGCGCCAAGGCCCTGCGTGAGTTTGGCGCGGCGGTGAACCCTGCCCGACGCTACATCGCTGACAAGCCGGACTGCTGATTGCTAACCGGCAATCTCTGTAGGCGCTGCTCGTAAGCGCCTACAACAGCCATACGTCCGGCTTAGGTGGGATTGCTCAAACCGACGGTTGAGTCTGGATCATTGATGGGCGCTGGCTGATTTCGTAGTACCAGGCAGCCAGACGCGGGTAGCTGCTGCGCCAGTTAAGGTCCGGCTGGCGGAAGTCCAGATAGCCCAGGCCTGCTGCCAGACTGATCGAGGCAACATCAAAATTGGAGCTCAACTCGGTCACCGCCTCCTGTTCGAAATACGACAGCGAGCGGGCGATTTTTTCCTGTTGATTGTCGAGCCATTCGGCCCAGTGTTTTTCCGGCGGGCGCAGAAACGTTTCATAACGGATCAGCAACGCTGCATCCATCAGGGCATCTGCCAGAGAGGCCAGGGTCAGACGTCTCCAGCGGGCGGAGCCTTCCCGCGGGATCAGCGGATTGCCAACATGTTGGTAATCGAGATAATCGAGAATTACCCGGCTGTCATGCAGCACGTTGCCATCGGCCAGACGCAGCGCGGGCAACTTGCCGGCAGGATTTTCCTGGCACAACTCGGTGTTGGGGTTGACCGGGGTGACGTTCACAGGCTTGAGGGCCACGCGACTGGTCTGTCCGGTTTCGTGAAGGAGCACCAGCACTTTGCGTGCGAAAGGCGAGGCCGCGTTGTAGTACAGCGTCATGCTTGGGGCGGACATGGACATTCCTCTTGTCGGACAGCCTCGTAGACTAATCAGAGCAAGAACACACCGCAATAGGACACTCAAGGCGTTTGGGCCGACACTGTCGGCCCAAACACTGCGGGTCAGGTGGTGGGCAAAACGTCGCCTTGATCGGTCGTCGAATTGTTTGGGTTCACGGTATCCAGCGGCGTGACCAATGGCTTGGGCACAAACCAGATAATGATCGCGGCAAGGATATCGAACGCAGCGAGCGCCACGAATAGCGGGCTGTAACCGACTTTGGTGACCATGATCCCGAGCACCAGCGTGAACAGTGCCGCGCCGATAAAGCCACACATGCCGCCAAGTCCGGTTGCGGTGCCGACTTCGTTTTTACCGAATGAGTCAGACGTGATCGAGTACAGCGCGCCCGATAGGGTCTGGTGTGCGAAGCCGCCCGCACACAGCAGCGCGATGGCCATATAAGGACTGTCCACCAGGCCAATGCAGCCCGGTCCGATCATGCACAACGACCCCAGCACCATGACCATTTTGCGCGAGGTCAACAGCGAGACGTTGAAGTGCTTATAGAAAAACGGACTGAGGTAGCCGCCCAGCACGCAGCCAATGTCGGCGGCCAGAAACGGCAGCCATGCGAACATGGCGATTTCCTTGATGTTCATGTGCCGTTCGGTCATCAGGTACAACGGAATCCACGCGTTGAAGGTCTGCCAGGCCGGCTCCGAAAGCATGCGCGCCGAGGCGATGGCGTAGAAGTTGCGGGTGCCGACGATCTTTTTCCAGCTGGTGCGCTGAGTAGGAGCGTCCTTTAGGTGGTTTTCCTGACCGGCGAGGATGTAGTCGCGTTCTTCGTCCCCCAGCAAGCGCTGATTGAGCGGGTGCTTGTACAGCAGCAACCACGAAGCACTCCATAGCAAACCCAGCCCGCCGACGATGATGAATGCCACCTGCCAGCCGCTGTGCAGAATCGCCCAGACCACCAGAGGCGGGGCAAGTAACGCACCGATGGAAGAACCAATGTTGAACCATCCGATAGCGACCGAGCGCTCTTTGGCCGGGAACCACTCAGTAGTCGCCTTGATCGCAGCCGGGAAGCCCGCCGCTTCAGTGATGCCGAGCAAGCTGCGCAAAAACGCCAGGCTTTGCCAACCAGTCGCCATGGCCGCAGAGGCGCAAGCAGCTGACCAGGCCACGGCGAAGATCGCAAAACCAATCTTGGTGCCGATGGCGTCTATCACGTAGCCGGCGACCGGCTGCATGAAGGCGTAACCCATCTGCCAGGCGATGACCACGTGGGAGTATTGCTCGGTGGAGATGTTGAGCTCGGCCATCATGGTCGGAGCAGCAACGGAAAGCGTATTGCGGGCGAGATAGTTGACAACCAGGCCGCCCGTAATCAGCGCGACCATCCACCAGCGGATGCCTTTGATTTTCATCGAGTCCACTCATTTGTATTGTTGTTATTAGCGGCGATCGTTATACGTCGTCGTATGACTGGATTTAGGCAAACCCACGTTTTGTTGTCAATTGAAATAGGTGTGATTGGCGATTGTATTTCTATATGTAACTGGCTTGTAACCGGGGAGGGGAATATTGCGGGTTGTGGCTGCCCTAACACTCATGTGGCGCGTCGCACCATCAACCCTTTTGCACTCAGCGCCGCCGGTATCGCCATCCCGACCCACGCCAGCGAATCCCACCAGCCGTCGCCAAGCAGCGCCGCGAACAGACCTGCGCCGGTCAGTACGGCGATCCAGGTGGGGTGGGCAAAGACTTTCCAGAAGGTCGAGCGTTTCAACGCGCCGCCTCGCCCTGAGGCAATTTGGCGGGCGCGGCCGCCCGGCGTCTGACCCACCAGAGGTAAACGCCGCTACCGAGCACGACGATGGTCAAAACGTCCAGCAAGCCCCACAGCACCTTCATCGGCATGCCGCCGTAATCACCGAAGTGCAGCGGTTGCGACAGGCTCATGGCGTCCATGTACCACGGGCGCTCGACCACTGCTGTCACGCTCAAATCCTTGGCATCGATCAATACCGGCGTGAGCAAGTGCGAGGTCAGGTGCGTGCTGCCCTTCATGAACACGGTGTAGTGGTGCTCGCTGGAAAAGCGCGTGCCGGGGAACGCGATGAAGTCTGCCTCCGACCCCGGGACTGCACGCTCGGCGATCTCCAGGACGTGTGTCGCTGGCGCTCGTTGCAGCAGCGGCGGGGCGTCTTTGTATGGAGCGATCAATGCCGCCATGCTCTCGGCGCGCCACGCCGAAATCAATAGATCGGCGCAGGCGCTGATCACACCCGTCACTCCCACCACCAATGCCCAGGTCAGTGTCACGACGCCGATCAGGTTGTGCAAATCCAACCAGCGCACGCGTCGGGATTTGTTCGGTCGTACGGTCGCGAAATCCAGCCGGCGCATGAACGGCGCATACAACACCACACCCGAGACAATCGCCAGCACAAACAAAAAGCCCATGAACGCCAGGAACAATTTGCCCGGCAGTCCGGCGTACATGTCCACATGCAGACGCAGCATGACCATCATGAAGCCGCCATTGGCAGACGGTGTTTCAAACGCCTCACCGGTGCGCGCGTCGAGCATGAAGGTGTGGGAATCGTTGGGGTCGCCGCCTGCGGTTGCACCCATGATCGCGAACACGGCGTTGGGGTCATCGTCGTCACTGCCGTAGTACTGCATCACGTCGCCGGGACGATGGGCTTCGGCCGCCGCCACCAATTGCTGCAAATCCAGACGCGGCGTTTCCGCCGGCATTGTTTTGAGTTCCGGCGAATTGCCAAGCAAGTGGTCGATCTCGTGATGAAAGATCAACGGCAGGCCGGTCAGCGCCAACAGCAGCAGGAAGAGCGTGCAAATCAGGCTCGTCCAGGTATGGATGAAGGACCAACGGCGGATGGTTTGGCTTTTCATGACGTTCCATTACTTGTTTGCGCCAAAAGCAAAAGGGCCACTGCGCGACAGTGACCCTTCTTTCGGCTTCGCGATTCTAAGCGATTCCCATTTGTAATTCACGCTGGCAAGCACGATCACCCCATGCGCCTGACCTGCGCAGGATCAAAACGAATGGGATTTCTGCCGTCTGCGCCACTGACTCAAGCTCTGGTCCAGCCGCGCGGGGCTGTCGATGTCCTGGCGGCGGGCGTGGCTGAACAGGATCAGCCCCAGTTCTGCGGTGACCAACGCGTCGGCGCTGGCGTGGTGACGTTCCTCGGCGTGCAAGCCAAAAAAGCCCGTCCAGTCATCCAGCCCGGCCTGTCGAAATGACGCCTGCGGACACAGCATCGGCGCCATCTCGGCGGCATCGAAAAAATGATGCTGCAAGCGATAACCCAGACTCTCCTTCAGCGCGCGGCCGATCATGTGCTGATCGAATGGCGCATGAAACGCCAGTACCGGGCTGTCCCCCAGAAACTCCATGAAGTCGAGCAACGCCTCCACCGGTTCTGTCCCCGCCGCAATCGCGCTAGGGCCCAGGCCGTGAATCAACACGCTCGGATTAAGCTTGTGATCGGCGCGCAGCAAAGTACGTTCGAACTGCTGGCTGAAATCGATCGCGCCATCCTCGATCACCAGCGCACCAATCGACAGCACCTCATCGCGACTCATGTTCAGGCCGCTGGTTTCCAGGTCCAGCACGACCCAGCGCTGATCGCGCAACGATTGTTCGCTGAGCAGTTTGGGCCGCGTCAGTTGGCTCAGTCGGGTTGATTGCAGTGTCGTTAATGCATGCGGTTGAGCACGCTTGGTTGGCCTGAGCCATTCGAACAAATTCATCGGTTTTGAAATTTCACAGTTGATAACGCAAGGTCAGGCTGGTTTGCAGCCGCTGCGCCTGGCGGAATGATTCGCGCAGGATGCGTCGGTCCAAATGATTGAGCACGTCCGGGTCGATGCGGTTGGAGTACGGCAGGTTTTGCCGGCTCTGCTGTTGATGCTGCTGCATACGGGTCTGCTGGATGAAGTGATACGCCTCTTCGTAGGCTGCGCCATCCAGCGGATCAATCACCTCTTTGGCGACCAGTTGGCGCAGGCGTTCCAGCGTGTTGTTGACGGCAATGCCGTTGGCCAGCGCCAGCAGTCGCGCGCCATCCACGAACGGCGTCAGGCCCTGAGTCTTCAGATCCAGCGTGTCTTTTTCGCTGCCTTTGCGCGCCACCACAAAATCCTTGAAACGCCCCACTGGTGGGCGTTGTCGCAGGGCGTTGTCGGCCATCATGCGTTGAAACAGTTTGTTGTCGCCCACCTGATCGAGAATGCTGTGGCGCAATTGCTCGCCGCCGCTTTCATCGCCCCATACCACTCGCAGGTCAAAGTAGATGCTCGACGACAAGAGGTTCTCCGGCGTCGCCTCGCGAATGAACGACCCAAAGCGCCGCGCCCATTCAACCCGCGACAGGCACAGCTCAGGGTTGCTGGCCATGATCCCGCCCTTGCACAACGCAAAGCCGCACAGCGCCAGGCTTTGGTTGATCCTTTCGGCGATCGGCAACAGTTGGCCGCGAATGCGTGCGGCGTCGGCTGCATCCGAGGCTTCGAAAAGAATGCCGTTGTCCTGATCGGTGTACAGCGTTTGCTCGCGACGGCCTTCGCTGCCGAAACACAGCCAGGTGAACGGGATGCCCGGATCGCCCTTTTCTTCCAGCGTCAGTTCAATGACCCGGCACACCATGTGATCGTTGAGCAGGGTGATGATCTGGGTGATCTGCGTCGATGACGCGCCGTGAGCCAGCATGCGGTCCACCAACTGCACGATGTCGCCGCGCATGTTGCTCAGCGCATCGATGCGCGGCGCCGTGCGAATCGTCCGCGCCAAGTGCACCAGATCCACCCGTTGCAACGAGAACAGATCGCGCTCCGAAACCACGCCGCACAGCCGTTGATCCTTGACCAGGCAAACGTGGGCGATGTGCCGCTCGGTCATGGCGATGGCTGCGTCAAAGGCGCTGGCGTCCGGGCTCAGGTAAAACGGCGCTTGAATCATGCTGCGCTCGATGGGCTGACCGAAATCGGCGTTGACGTCAGCCACCACCTGGCGCAGATCGCGCAGGGTGAATATCCCAAGCGGCGCCTTGGCCTCATCGACGATCACGATGCTGCCTACTTGCTGCTCGTCCATCAGCTTGACCGCTTCACGCAACGGCATCTCCGGCCCGCACGTCACGGGATGCCGCATCGCCAATTCGCCCAAACGAGTGTTGAGGGAATACTGGGTGCCGAGGGTTTCCACGGCTTTCTGCTTTACTTCCCTATTGACCTGGTCGAGCAGACTGCTGACGCCGCGCAGGGCGAAGTCGCGGAAGGGGCTTGAGAGCGCGAACAGCTTGATAAACGCTTGCTTGTTGAGCTGCAGACAGAACGTGTCTTCAGCTGCCAGATGCTCGGTGCGAGTGGCGCGCTCACCCAATAAAGCAGCCAGTGGAAAGCATTCACCGGTGGTGATTTCGAAAGTTGTTTCGGTGCCGCCTTTCGCTGAATGAGGACGTTCGCCTACCACACGACCCTGCTTCACGATGTAAAAATGTTCTACTGGCCCATCGCCAGTCTTGATGATGCTCTCGTCGGTAGCGTAGAAACGCAGCTGGCACTGTTCAACCAGGTAAGCCAGGTGGGCGTTTTCCATCTGGTTGAAAGGCGGGAATTTCTGCAGAAATTGCATCGTGCCGTGAATGTTTTGCAGCACGGCTGTTTTTCCTGCCTGGGTGAAAGCGTCCGCTTTGCTCATGACTGACACCGCTTGTTTTTATAAGCCCCATGGTCGACCGCTTATCCGGCAGTGCCCATTGGACGTAAGTCTTAGGCGTTAAAAAGCCCTAGGAAGTGGGTGTTGGGCGCGATGGAAGCGCAGGTGGACCCAAGGGAGCGAGACGCAGCGTAGGAAGGTTTTAATGCGTGCAGCTGATTCATTCGTATCCGCTGTCAGAATTCAGTCGACGGGAAGTGAGACGGGTATGTTCGATCACGACATTTTGAGTGATGAAGAGCGCGAAGCCCTCAACGAGGTGATGTCGGCGCCATCCTCACAATCACCGCAACGGGTACTGATCGTCGACGACGACAGGGACGCGCGCGAGTTGCTTGCCGAAATCCTGAGTCTCAACGACATCTGTTGTATTACCGCAGCGGGCGGCAACAGCGCGATGCATTTGCTGCAAACCCGTCCTTCGATCGGTCTGCTCATCACCGACCTGCGCATGGCGCCGTGTGACGGGCTGGACCTGATCAGGCAGATACGCGATTCGGACCGGGCAGCACTGCCGATCATCATTGTCTCGGGCGATGCGCATGTGCGCGATGCGATTGACGCGATGCACCTGAGCGTCCTGGATTTTTTGCTCAAGCCGATCAACACCAAACAGCTTTTGCAGTTGGTGAAGCGGGAGTTAGGGGTGGAGTGAACTGCGGTCCTGGTTTGATCTGTGGGAGGGAGCTTGCTCGCGATTGTCCGATACATCCGATACAGATTTATCGACCACAATACTTTTCGCGAGCAAGCTCCCTCCCACAATTTGTCTAGGGCTATTAAGCCCCGTTCTTCGCCTTGAACTCACGACGCCGACGATGCAGCACCGGCTCTGTGTAACCGTTCGGTTGTTTGGTGCCTTCGATCACCAGCTCCACCGCGGCCTGAAACGCGATGTTGCTGTCGAAATCCGGCGCCAGCGGGCGATACAGTGCGTCGCCGTCGTTCTGGCGATCCACCACCGGCGCCATGCGCTTGAGGCTTTCCATCACTTGCTGCTCATTGACCACGCCGTGACGCAGCCAGTTGGCAATGTGCTGGCTGGAAATACGCAGCGTCGCGCGGTCTTCCATCAGGCCGACGTCATTGATATCCGGCACCTTCGAGCAGCCCACGCCCTGATCGATCCAGCGCACCACATAACCGAGGATGCCTTGGGAGTTGTTGTCCAGTTCGTTCTGGATTTCTTCCGGCGTCCAGTCAGTGTTCGGTGCCAGTGGGATGGTCAGGATGTCATCGACGGAGGCTGGCGCGCGTTGCGCCAGTTCAGCCTGACGCGCGAACACGTCGACCTTGTGATAGTGCAGCGCATGCAGCGCGGCGGCCGTCGGCGACGGCACCCAGGCAGTGTTCGCGCCCGCCAGTGGATGAGCGATTTTCTGTTCCAGCATCGCGGCCATCAGGTCCGGCATGGCCCACATGCCTTTACCGATCTGCGCACGCCCTTGCAGGCCGCACTTGAGGCCGATATCGACGTTGGAGTTTTCGTACGCGCCAATCCACTTCTCGGCTTTCATCTGCGCCTTGCGCACCACCGGGCCAGCTTCCATGGAGGTGTGGATTTCGTCGCCAGTGCGGTCCAGGAAACCGGTGTTGATGAACACCACACGCTCGCTGGCGGCCTGAATGCAGGCCTTGAGGTTGACCGTCGTGCGGCGTTCCTCGTCCATGATCCCGACTTTCAGCGTATTGCGTGGCAGGCGCAGGACGTCCTCAATGCGGCCAAACAACTCGTTAGTGAAGGCTGCCTCTTCGGGGCCATGCATCTTCGGTTTGACGATGTACACCGAACCGGTGCGGCTGTTGCTGCGGGTGCAGCCGCCATTGAGATTGTGGATCGCCGCCAGGCTGGTCATCAGACCATCAAGAATGCCTTCGGGCACTTCGTTGCCCTGATTGTCGAGGATCGCGTCGATGGTCATCAGGTGACCGACGTTGCGCACGAACAGCAACGAACGGCCGTGCAGCGTCACCGGTTCGCCGGTGGGCGAGGTGTATACGCGGTCGGCGTTCATGATGCGGGTGAAGGTAGTGCCGCCCTTGGCGACCTCTTCGGACAGATCGCCCTTCATCAGGCCCAGCCAGTTGCGATAGACCACCACTTTATCGTCGGCATCGACGGCAGCGATGGAGTCTTCACAGTCCATGATGGTGGTCAGCGCGGCTTCCATCAGCACGTCTTTCACGCCAGCGGCGTCGGTCTGGCCGACAGGGCTTGAGGCGTCGATCTGGATTTCGAAATGCAGGCCGTTGTGCTTGAGCAGTACGGAGGTTGGCGCTGAGCTTTCACCCTGAAAGCCGATCAGTTGGGCATCATCTCGCAGGCCGGAATTGCTGCCGCCCTTGAGCGTGACCACCAATTTGCCGTCAACCAGTTTGTAAGCGGTGGAGTCGACGTGGGAGCCTGCAAACAGCGGCGCCGCCTGGTCGAGGAAGGCCCGAGCGAAAGCAATGACCTTGTCACCCCGGACCTTGTTATAGCCTTTGCCCTTTTCGGCGCCGTCGGCTTCGCTGATGGCGTCGGTGCCGTATAGCGCGTCGTACAGCGAACCCCATCTCGCGTTCGACGCGTTGAGGGCGAAGCGGGCGTTCATCACCGGCACCACAAGCTGTGGACCAGCCATGCGAGCAATTTCTTCATCGACGTTTTGCGTGGTGATCTGGAAGTCCGCTGCTTCTGGCAGCAGGTAACCGATCTCTTGCAGGAAGGCTTTGTAAGCCGAGGCGTCATGGGCTTTGCCGGCATTGGATTGGTGCCAGGCATCGATTTTTGCCTGGAAATCATCACGTTTGGCGAGCAGGGCTTTGTTCTTCGGCGCCAGCTCGTGAATGAGCGTATCGGCACCGCTCCAGAACGCGGCGGCATCGAGGCCGGTTCCAGGAAGGGCTTCGTTGTTCACGAAATCCAGCAGGACTTTGGCGACCTGAAGGCCACCGACTTGAACGTGTTCAGTCATTGCTTGCCTCACTCTACTGAGCTATCTGCGCTTCAATCTTGAGCGCGCTTTTTATTAAGCCATCGACGAATCGCTGTTACCCGTGCCAGAACATGCCATCGCTGGCGGCTGGGCCTGGGTGTGCAATGACGTGGTCAGGCATCGTTTCAGCGTTTTGTTCGGGGGCATGTAGTGAATGCGGCGCAATACTACATGATGACTTGTAACGTGAAAATCAGACCAAATATGTCACCGAACGACTGGAGTTACATCGTCAGTCATACAAAGGTGCAGGATGTTCTCAAAAAATGAATAGATTGTTCCAGATAATTATGAAAACAGTACACGATTAGCTCTATTCATAACCTGGCGGTGCGTTCGTGGCATCTGCCTATACTTGGCCGATACCTGCGCAGATCAGGCTTTGCCGGACTGCTGATAGCAAAAGAAGAGGAATTGACCGTGGATCATCTCGTTGTCACCGTATTTGCCCCCGATAAACCGGGCCAGGTTGAACAGATAGCGTCCTGCATCGCCAGCCATGGCGGCAATTGGCTGGAGAGCCGCATGACACACATGGCCGGACAGTTCGCAGGGATTTTGCGCTTGAGCGTACCCCTTGAATCGCGCGAAGAGTTGATTAGCGCATTGCAGGGATTAGCCGAAGATGGCATCCGCACCCAATTCGCCGAAAGCAGTGCGGAGAATGTTGGCACGACCCGGCCGATCAACATGGAATTGGTGGGTAACGACCGCCCAGGCATCGTGCGCGACATCACCAGATTGCTGACTGAACAGGGCGTCAACGTCGAGCGCCTGACCACCGATGTGTCGCCAGCGCCGATGAGCAGCGAGACGCTGTTTACGGCCGTTGCCTTGTTGGGCGTGCCGAACACGTTGTCGCTTGAGGTGCTGCAAAAGCACCTCGAAACGCTGGCCGATGATTTGATGGTTGAGTTGGTGCTCAAGTCGCAGGATTAAGCCGTCGATTTCTGTAGGAGCGAACTTGTTCGCGAGACGTCGTGCCTGACACCCCGCGCTCAGCCTCTCGCCAACAAGTTGGCTCCTACAGAAGAGTACGAACTTGCTGATTTCTGTAGGAGCGAACTTGTTCGCGAGACGTCGTGTCTGACACCCCGCGCTCAGGCTCTCGCCAACAAGTTGGCTCCTACAAAAGCCAAAAAAAGCGTATGTCACGCACGCCGACGCAGGCTTCTCCATGCATCAACGCTATAGATCACCAGCCCCGCCCAAATGAAGGCGAAGGTTATCGCGGTACTTGTGGCCAGGTGTTCGCCGTACACCAACACTGCCAACGTCAGCACCAACGTCGGCGCGATGTACTGCAAAAAACCCAGCGTGGCGTAGGGCAAATCCCTCGCAGCGGCGTTAAAACACACCAACGGCACCAGCGTTATCGGCCCGGCCGCTGCCAGCCAGATCGCTTCTTTGGTGGTCCAGAATTCACCTTGCGCGCTGTGCGCCATCGGATTGAACAGCAGCCAGCCAATCGCCAACGGCACCAGAATCCAGGTTTCAACCACCAGCCCAGGCAGCGCGGCGACTGGCGCTTGCTTGCGGATCAGCCCGTAAAAACCAAAGCTGAAGGCCAGCGCCAACGATACCCACGGCAAGCTGCCCACCTGCCAGACCTGCTGCGCGACGCCGATCAGCGCAAGGATGACCGCTATCCACTGCAGCGGCCGCAATCGTTCACGCAGCAGCACCATGCCCAGCATCACGTTGATCAACGGGTTGATAAAGTAACCGAGGCTGGCCTCCACCATGTGGTTGTTGTTTACCGCCCACACGTAAATCAGCCAGTTGGCGGCGATCAATGAGCCACTGAGCGCCAGAATCGCAAAGCGTCTGGGGTGATCGCAAAGCTCCTGCCACCAGCCCGGGTGCTTCCACACCAGCATCAACAACGCCAGCCCGAACACCGCCGACCAGATCGCCCGATTGACGATGATCTCGATCGACGGGACGCTGGAAAGGACTTTGAAATAGATCGGGAAAATTCCCCAGATGATGTAGGCGCTGAGGCCAAGAATGTACCCGCGACGCGGGTTGGCGGCTGGCATGAGGTGTCCTGTGGCAGGTTTTATTTTTTGTTCAACTCAGTACTTGGCAAGCTCTACTCATTCTGTGGGAGGGAGCTTGCTCGCGATGCTTTTGTGCCGATGAGGATGCGTTGCTCTCACCGTCCTTTCGCGAGCAAGCCCCCTCCAACGGGTGGTAGCAGGCTTCAGAACAACTTCAACGGCTCTTCATTCAGCGCCGACAATTGCTCGCGCAACGCCAGCACCTGGTCGCCCCAATAGCGTTCTGTCCCGAACCAGGAAAAGCTGTGGGGGAACGCCGGGTCATCCCAGCGCCGAGCGAGCCAGGCGCTGTAGTGCATCAATCGAAGTGCACGCAGTGGCTCGATCAATGCCAGTTCACGGGGGTTGAAATCGTGGAATTCGTTGTAGCCGTCCATCAATTCCGACAGCTGGCTGATGCACTCATGACGATCACCCGCCAGCATCATCCAGATGTCCTGCACGGCCGGGCCCATGCGGCAGTCATCCAGATCGACGATATGAAAAATGTCATCGCGGGTCATCATGTTGCCGGGATGGCAGTCGCCGTGGACGCGGATGTTTTGATGCGGCGTGGCGGCATAAACGTCTTCGACGCGCTTGAGCAGATCCCGCGCTACGGACTCATACGCCGGCAGCAGGCTGCGAGGGATGCAGTTGTTTTCCAGCAGATAGGCCAGCGAGTCATGACCGAAGTTTTGCACCCCGAGCGCTTCGCGGTGTTCGAAGGGCTTGATGGCACCGACGGCATGGATGCGCCCCAGCAGTTGGCCCAGGCGATACAGCTGATCCAGATTCCCAGGCTCCGGCGCCCGCCCGCCGCGACGAGGAAACAGCGTGAAGCGAAAGCCTGCGTGTTCGAACAGGGTGGCGCCGTTGTGGGTCATTGGCGCAACCACCGGAATGTCGACGCCAGCGAGTTCGGCGGTGAAGCTGTGTTCTTCGAGGATGGCTTCGGTGGTCCAGCGCTGTGGCCGGTAGAACTTGGCAATCAGCGGCTGATCGTCTTCGATACCTACCTGATAAACGCGGTTCTCGTAACTGTTGAGCGCAAGAATGCGGGCGTCGCTGACAAAACCGATGCTTTCAACGGCATCGAGCACAAGATCAGGCGTGAGTGTTGCAAACGGGTGGGCCATGCTTACTCCTGCGCGCAGCAGGCTGCCGCGTCGGGCCCGTTATGTTAACTCAGGCGTGTAACCCTGACACAACGCGTTACGCACTCCCTGTAGGCGCGAACTTGCTCGCGAGGCGTTGCGCCTGACACCACCTCGCCAACAAGTTGGCTCCTACAGAAATAGAACGTCCCCAACGGATGAGTGCGATCGCAAGCCTGAATCAGGCGCCGACTATCCCGCCATCCTTCCGGGTAATCACTATCACCGACGACCTCGGCTTGCCGTTGGGCAGGTGCTCAGGAAAGGTCGAGCCGCCGTTCTCGCCGGGGTGCTGAATGCCGACAAACAGCGCTTTCTGGTCTGGCGCAAAGCTGATGCCTGTCACCTCGCAGCCGACCGGGCCGACCATGAAACGCCTGATCTCGCCGCTTGAAGGGTCCGCGCAGAGCATCTGGTTATTACCCATCCCGGCAAAATCCCCGACGTTGGTCGAGTCGCCGTCAGTCAGAATCCATAACCGACCACCCTTGTCGAAGCCCAGGCCGTCCGGACTGTTGAACATGTTTTGCGGGTTGATATTGCTAGAGCCACCCAACGGGGTGCCGCTGTGAACGCCTGGATTACCCGCAACCACAAACAGATCCCAGGTGAATTCCATAGCCGAGGCGTTATCGCCATTTTCGCGCCAGCGCAGGATCTGCCCGTACTGGTTCTTCGCCCGAGGATTAGGGCCGCCCACCGGCTGACCGTCTTCGCCGCGCTTGGCATTGTTGGTCAGCGTGCAATACACCTGGCCGTCCTTGGGGCTGACGACGATCCACTCCGGCCGGTCCATGCGGGTGGCCTTGACCACGCTGGCGGCCATCCGCGCATGAATCAACACCTCGGCCTGGCTGGCGAAACCGCTGCCGGCGTCGATGCCGTTCTTACCGTGGGTCAACTCGACCCACTTGCCCTTGCCCTTTGGATGGTCGGGATTGCTGTCGCCGTTATCGAACTGCGCCACGTACAGCGTGCCGTGGTCGAGGAGGTTGCGATTGGCTTTCGGGTTCTGGTGGTCGATCTTGTCGCGGCTGATGAATTTGTAGATGAATTCGCCACGCTCATCGTCGCCCATGTAAACCACCACACGCCCGCCTTTGGTCTCGGCCAAAGCTGCGTTTTCGTGTTTGAAGCGCCCCAGGGCCGTGCGTTTGACCGGCGTTGATTTCGGATCGAACGGGTCAATCTCCACCACCCAGCCGTGGCGATTGAACTCGTTGGGATTCTGCGCGATGTCGAAGCGCGGATCGTGGGGGTGCCAGTTGATCTCTTTACTGGCCGGGACCACGCCATAACGCTTGGTGGCAGCGTCCAGTTGTTGCGCAGGATCGGTACTGCCAAAGCAGTCAGTAAAGTTCTCTTCGCACGTAAGATATGTGCCCCACGGCGTCTTGCCGTTGGCGCAGTTTTGAAAGGTGCCGAGCACATTTCGGCCGCTCTGGTCGGCGGCGGTTTTCAAAAGATCGTCACCGGCAGCCGGGCCGCTCAACTGAATCGGGGTATTGCCGTGTACGCGGCGGTTGTATTTGGAGCCCTGAACGAACTCCCACTTGCTGCCTTCGCGCTTGACCTCAATCACCGACACGCCTTCGCTGGCCAGCGCTTTGCGCACCTCTTCAGCCGATTGCGGGTCTTTGCCGTGATCGAACAGATAGCGGTAATTGGTGTATTCGTTGTTGATCGCCATCAGGGCGCGGCTGGCGTTGCTGGGGTTGTCGCCGGGGAAGGTAAACAGACTCATGCCATCGTTGTTGTCGCCGAACTGAATTTCCTGAGCTTCGGCACTGCCTTTGCCACTGGGGTCGAACGCGGGGCCGTCGGCGTATAATGGTTGGCCCCAGCTGATTAGTACTAAAGAGGTGTAGCCCGGCGGCAGACTGATGCTGTCGGCGGTGGCGGCGGGGATGCTGGCAAAACCCAGCAATTTGCTGTTGGCCGCTTGGACGCTGGCGGCCAGCACGCTGCGGCTGAGCAGGTCGCCCCCCAGAAACATCGCCGCGCCGCACAACGCGCCTGCGCTAATGAAGCTGCGGCGGGTGAGGCCAACCATGTTTTCGAGGTCTGTGGACTGATTGTCTTTTAGGCGTGTCATCACGGGCTTCCTGCGGTTTTGGCACGAACCTTATTCAGCGTTGATGACGATATTGTGTCGGTGCGATGACTGAGGTGCTGAGGCAGCCGGATTATGACGCCAGATCAAAGCGGCGTACCGATCAGTACGTTGGCTGGCGCGAACTGAACCTTCACCGGGCTTTGGGCCTTAAATCCTAATGCTTTCAGGTGGTCAGGGTCGGCCAGGGCGCACAACGTCTGTCCACTTGGCAGGATAATTCTGACTTCACTGGGCCCATCGTCAGCGTCGAGAATCTCCTCGACAGTGCCGGTCAGGCAATTGTGTCCAGTTGTAACTTCAGCGCTGAGGGCCAACACTTCCAGCCAGCCGGCTTTGATCAGCGCAAACACATCCGTGCCAATCTCCAGTTCCAGGCGTTCGCTGCTGTCGTGGGTGATTTGCGCCTGCACCGACAATTCGCCTGCCAGTTGTAAATCGATCACATCATTGCGGCCGTGGCGGGTAATGCGCTCCACGCGGCCGTGCAACTGATTGCGGGCGCTGGTGCGAAGCATCAGACGGCTGAGCAGCGCCAGATCGCTGGACTCTTCTGCGCTGTTCAACAGTTCGGCCTGCAGAGCCTGCAGACGCTGGTACAAGCGCAGCACCCGATCGCCTTCCACCGATAACTTCGCACCGCCGCCTCCACGCCCGCCAACGCTGCGCTCGACAAGAGGCTTTTCCGCCAGATTGTTCAGCTCATCGATGGCGTCCCAAGCGGCTTTGTAACTCAACCCCGCGCTCTTCGCTGCCCGGGTGATCGAGCCTTGCTCGGCAATGTGCGCCAGCAACGCCATGCGCTGCGGGCGGCGGACCATGTGTTGGGTGAGAGAAGGTGGCAAAGACATGGCGAATACCAAATGAGTGTAGGAGCGCACTTGCCTGCGAACAGGTGTGACAATTTACATCACTATTGCCTGGGCTGACGCCTTCGCGGACAGGTCCGCTCCCACATCTGGATTGGGTTGTTCCCTAGTACGATGGAAACCCGTGGGAGCGGACCTGTCCGCGAAGAGGCCCGTTTGAACGTCAACCCCCAGGCTTGGCCGTACGCGCCAAACAATAAACATCCACCTGCCGCGCACCGGCCTTGCGCAGCATCTTCGCAATCACATCTGCCGTCGAACCGGTTGTCAGTACATCATCGACCAAAGCGATATGTTTGTCGGTCACATCTTGCGGCGTCAGCTCGAAGGCATCGAGTAGGTTGCGACGCCGCGCCTTGGCGTCCAGCCCTTGCTGCGCGGGCGTTTCTTTCACCCGTCGCAGCAGTCGTTCATTGACCGGCAGTTGCAGCGAGGTGCCCAACCAGGCGGCCAGCATCGCCGCCTGGTTATAACCGCGCTGACGCAATCGCTTATTGGCCATCGGTACCGGCACTAAAAAGTCAGGGCGTGCCAGGCCTTCGTTGATCCGATAGCGCAGAAACTCAGCAAACAATTCCGCCATCAGCCGACCCATCGGCCATTTGCCCTGATGCTTGAAGCGTGTGACCAGCGTGTCGATGGGGAAGTCGTAAAGCCATGCTGCGATGACCTCATCGAAAGCCGGAGGATTGATCGTGCATTGGGCGCATGTCAGGTCTGACAGCGGCATGGGCAGTGCGCAGCGTTCGCATTGGTCTGTAAGCCAGGGCAGATCGGCCTCACAGGCGTCGCAGATCGATTTTTTTGATCCGGTGCGCTCGTCGCACAATAAACATGATTGATCACTATTTAACCAGATGTAAACCGGGTGCGCGTAGCGTGGTTGACAGCGCATGGCTCTTCCTTAAATATGCCGAACATCCGTGTGGCGCCTGTGGACTTTAGGTTTCAGATAACCTGCTGAACCGTCCCGGCACTCGCTAAAAAACACTAAGGAGCCGCCCATGAGCGCCAGCATCACCGCCAATTTGCGTCACGACTGGACTTTATCCGAGGTCAAGGCGCTGTTCACACAGCCCTTCAATGACCTGCTGTTTCAGGCGCAAACCGTGCATCGCGCTCATTTCGACGCCAACCGCGTGCAAGTTTCGACCTTGCTGTCGATCAAAACCGGCGCTTGCCCCGAAGACTGCAAGTACTGCCCACAGTCAGGGCACTACAACACCGGTCTTGAAAAAGAAAAGCTGATGCAAGTCCAGCAAGTGCTGGAAGAAGCCGCCCGCGCCAAATCCATTGGTTCGACCCGTTTCTGCATGGGCGCCGCCTGGAAACACCCTTCAGCCAAAGACATGCCGTACGTGCTGGAGATGGTCAAAGGCGTGAAGGCCATGGGCCTGGAAACCTGCATGACCCTGGGCCGTCTCGACATGGACCAGACCCAGGCACTGGCCGATGCAGGGCTTGACTACTACAACCATAACCTCGACACCTCGCCGGATTTCTACACCAGCATCATCACCACTCGCACTTACAGCGAACGCTTGCAGACACTGGCGTACGTACGTGATTCAGGCATGAAAATCTGCTCCGGCGGCATCCTGGGCATGGGCGAGTCGCTGGACGACCGCGCCAATTTGCTGATCCAACTGGCCAACCTGCCGGAGCATCCTGAGTCGGTACCCATCAACATGCTGGTGAAAGTGGCTGGTACGCCGCTGGAAAACGCCGAAGACATCGACCCGTTCGATTTCATTCGCATGCTGGCTGTGGCGCGCATCCTGATGCCGCAATCCCACGTGCGTCTGTCGGCGGGTCGCGAGGCGATGAATGATCAGATGCAGGCCCTGGCGTTCTTCGCCGGTGCTAACTCGATCTTCTACGGCGACAAACTGCTGACCACTGCCAACCCGCAGTCGGACAAGGACATGCAGCTGTTCTCGCGTCTGGGCATTCAACCGGAAGCGCGCGAAGAGCATTCTGATGAAGTGCACCAGGCGGCGATCGAGCAAGCGTTGGTCGAGCAGAAGAGCAGCGCGCTGTTTTACGACGCGACGGTCTGATTTTTACGCTGGCCCCTGTAGGAGCGAACTTGTTCGCGAGGCGTTTTTCCGGACACACCTTGTGGTCCGCCTCGCCAACAAGTTGGCTCCTACAGATGAGCCACGGCTCAACGTCCCAATAACCTCGAGGCCTGCATGTCCTTTGATCTGAGTGCGCGTCTCGCTGCACGTCGCGCCGAACACCTCTATCGCCATCGTCCCTTGCTGCAAAGCCCGCAAGGCCCGGAAGTGATTGTCGACGGTCAGCCGTTGCTGGCGTTCTGCAACAACGACTATATGGGACTGGCGAACCATCCCGAAGTGATCGCCGCCTGGAAAGCCGGTGCCGAACGCTGGGGCGTTGGCGGTGGTGCGTCGCATCTGGTGATCGGCCACAGCACGCCGCACCACGAACTGGAAGAAGCCCTCGCCGACCTCACAGGTCGCCCTCGCGCGTTGCTGTTTTCCAACGGCTACATGGCCAATCTCGGCGCCGTCACTGCGCTGGTGGGGCAGGGCGACACGGTGCTGGAAGACCGCCTCAATCATGCTTCGCTGCTCGATGCCGGCCTGCTCAGTGGCGCGCGTTTCTCGCGTTATCTGCACAACGATCCTGACAGCCTCGGCTCGCGGCTTGAGAAAGCGGTTGGCGACACGTTGGTGGTCACCGACGGCGTGTTCAGCATGGACGGCGACATTGCTGATCTGCCGGCGTTGGCGAGGGTCGCGAAGGCCAAAGGCGCGTGGCTGATGGTTGACGATGCTCACGGTTTCGGACCGCTGGGTGCCAATGGCGCAGGTATCGTCGAGCATTTTGGTTTGAGCATGGAGGATGTGCCGGTGTTGGTCGGCACATTGGGCAAATCGTTCGGCACGGCCGGTGCTTTCGTCGCTGGCAGCGAGGAGCTGATCGAAACCCTGATTCAGTTCGCCCGCCCCTACATCTACACCACCAGCCAGCCTCCGGCGCTGGCCTGCGCCACGTTGAAAAGCCTCGAACTGCTGCGCGCCGAACACTGGCGTCGCGAGCATCTGACCGCGTTGATCAAGCAGTTCCGCACGGGTGCACAAGCCCTTGGCCTGCAATTGATGGACAGCTTCACGCCGATCCAGCCGATCCTGATCGGCGACAGCGGACGTGCGCTGCGCCTGTCGCAGTTGTTGCGTGAGCGCGGGTTGATGGTCACAGCGATTCGTCCGCCGACTGTTCCTGCGGGCGGTGCGCGTTTGCGCGTGACCCTGTCCGCTGCTCACAGCGAAGCTCAGGTCCAGCTATTGTTGGAAGCACTGGAGCAGTGTTATCCGCTGCTTGAAGCCAATGAGCCGGTGGAGCCTGACCATGCGTGACCGTTTGATTCTGCTGCCGGGTTGGGGACTTGGCGTTTCGCCGCTGGAGCCACTCGCTGCGGCTTTGCGCGGCCTGGATGAACACCTGCGCGTCGAGATCGAGCCGCTGCCGGATCTTGAAACCGACGACCTCAACGAGTGGCTCGACGAGCTGGATGCAACGCTGCCCGATAACATCTGGCTGGGCGGTTGGTCACTGGGCGGTATGCTTGCCGCTGAGCTGGCGGCACGTCGCGGTGAGCGTTGCTGCGGCCTGGCGACGTTCGCCAGCAATGTGTGTTTTGTCGCGCGCAGTGACTGGCCCTCGGCCATGGCACAAACCGATTTCGACGCGTTCCTCGCTGGTTGCAGTGCCGACCCCCAAGGCACTCTAAAGCGCTTCAGTCTGCTGTGCGTGCAGGGTACGGACGATGCGCGCGCACTGGCCCGGCAGTTGAACGCCGGCGCACCCCATGGCTCGCCAACGGCGCTGATCGAGAGCCTCAAGTTGCTTGAACATATGGACACCCGGGCAGCACTGCAAAGCTATCGTGGCCCGCAATTACACCTGTTTGGCGGCCTTGATGCGCTGGTCCCGGCCGAAGCGTCGACCGACCTGTTGAACCTGCTGCCCGATATCGAAGTTGGCCTGATCGAACAGGCCAGCCACGGGTTCATCCTGGAAAACCCCCACGGTGTGGCGGCGGCGATCCAGGCTTTTTTACACGAGTCCGGCGATGACTGATCTTTCTCACTGCTCGGTTTTGAAGGCCGTTCAGCAACAAGCTGCACAGCAGGACAATTTGCCCGACAAGCGTCAGGTGGCGGCGTCCTTTTCCAAGGCTGCGGCAACCTACGACAGCGTGGCCGAACTGCAACGAGCCGTGGGCACCGAATTACTTTCACGCTTGCCCCAGGCCGGATCGAGCCCGTCACGCTGGCTGGATCTGGGCAGTGGCACCGGATACTTCAGCCGCCAGCTCGCCCGGCACTTGCCGTCCAGTGAAGGCATCGCGCTGGACATCGCCGAAGGCATGCTTCGTCACGCTCGGCCTTCAGGTGGCGCCAAGCATTTTGTCGCCGGAGATGCCGAGCGTCTGCCGCTGCAGGATGAATCCGTGGGGCTGGTTTTCTCCAGTCTGGCGGTGCAGTGGTGCGCGGATTTCGGGGCGGTATTGAGCGAAGCGCAACGGGTGCTGCAACCGGACGGCGTATTTGCGTTTGCCAGTTTGTGTGTCGGCACGTTGTATGAGCTGCGTGACAGCTGGCAGGCGGTGGACGGCCTGGTCCACGTTAATCGTTTCCGGCAATTGAGCGACTACCAGCGGTTGTGCGCGCAAAGCGGCTTGAGTGTTCGCAGTCTGGATGTGTTGCCTCATGTGCTGCATTACCCCGACGTGCGCAGCCTGACTCACGAACTCAAGGCTTTGGGCGCGCACAACATCAATCCGGGACGCCCTGGCGGGTTGACCGGTCGAGCGAGAATTCAGGCGTTGATAGCAGCGTACGAACAGTTCCGTCAGCTCGCTGGCCTGCCAGCTACGTATCAGGTGGTCTATGCGGTGTTGGAAAAGCCACTGGCAGCGTCCTGAACGACGCCACTATTGAGCGCTATAGTTAATGGGCAACAGGTTGCAACACTTGAACGGACGGCTGCACAGATGAGTCATGCGTATTTCATCGCCGGAACCGATACCGACGTCGGCAAAACCACGATCGCCACGGGGCTGCTGTTTGCCGCGCGCCAGTCGGGGTGGAGCACGGCAGCGGGCAAACCCGTGGCGTCCGGATGTGACGTGAAGCCCAAAGGCCTGCGCAACTCCGATGCGGTGGCCTTGCGCGCCGAGTGCTCCATCGCGCTGACCTATAACGAGGTCAACCCGGTGGCATTCGAGCCCGCGATTGCGCCGCATCTGGCGGCCCGTGAAGCGGGCGTGGCGCTGACGGTGCAATCGTTACTCAAGCCGATGCGCCATATCCTGAGCAAGGGCGCCGATTTCACCCTGATTGAAGGCGCCGGTGGTTGGCGCGTTCCTTTGGCCGATCAAGCCAACCTGTCGGACCTGGCCATCGCGCTCGGCCTGCCGGTCATTCTGGTGGTGGGCGTGCGGCTGGGTTGCATCAGCCATGCCTTGTTGAGCGCCGAAGCCATCGCCGCAGACGGCCTGCAGTTGGCAGGCTGGGTGGCTAATATCATTGACCCCAAGACCTCCCGGCTCGAAGAAAACCTTGCCACGCTGGCCGAGCGCTTGCCCGCGCCCTGCCTGGGACGCGTGCCCTACCTGAAGAAATCCACGCCGGAGCTGGTCGCCGAGCATCTGCATCTGGAGTTGCTGGATTAGGTCATTGCACCTTATTTCGGAAATCGTATCGCTTCTGCCCAAAGGGCGTAGGAGTCCGGCTTGCCGACGATGGGGCGCGCAGCGGCCCTGATACCAGGCGGCCCGGTTTATCAGGCATACCGCGTGTTCAGGATTTACTACCGCTGCGCGGCAGATCGTTGGCAAGCCAGACTCCTGCGGCTTGCGGCCAGAGTCAAAAGCCTCGCGAACAAGTTCGCTCCTACAGGGGGCCGATTGATCAATGAGCTGGTGTTTCTGTAGGAGCCAACTTGTTGGCGAGGGATTTGATGCGGTGTGTCAGGAGGAACGATTCGCCCGATTCAGGACTGCTACGGTCGGACGCGACCCTGGAGCCATCGCCTGCAAGCAAGGCTCCTGCGGCCTGCGGCCAGAGTCAAAAGCCTCGCGAACAAGTTCGCTCCTACAGGGGGCCGATTGATCAATGAGCTGTTGTTTCTGTAGGAGCCAACTTGTTGGCGAGGGATTTGATGCGGTATGTCAGGAGGAACGAGTCGCCCGATTCAGGACTGCTACGGTCGGACACGACCCCGGAGCCATCGCCTGCAAGCAAGGCTCCTACGCCCTCCGGGCAGAATCAAAAGCGCTGCGTCCGACATTGACCAATGGGCGTCTGGGCAGAATCAAAAGCGCAGCGTCCAACGCTGAGCGATGGGCCTTCGGGCAGAACCAAAGCCAAAGCCGAGGCCATATTCATTTCAAATACCACCCCCAAGGCTGATCCCCGACATACTCGGTCACTTGTTTGACCTCCAGATAGTTATCCAGCCCCCATTGCCCCAGCTCGCGGCCGATGCCGCTGTGCTTCATGCCGCCCCATGGCGCTTCGACGAAGGTGGGCTGTGAGCAGTTGATCCAGACGATCCCCGCGCGCAGACCATTGGCCACACGGGTGGCGCGCTGGGGGTCGGCACTCATGACGGCAGCGGCCAAGCCGAAGCGGCTGGCGTTGGCCATCTCTAGCGCTTGCTGCTCGGTCTTGAAGCGTTTGACGCACAACACCGGACCAAAGATTTCCTCGCGCCAGACGACGCTGTCGAGCGCGGGCTCATCAAAAATCGCAGGTTCCATGAAGTAGCCCTGAGACAAGTGCGCCGGGCGTTTACCTCCCGTGAGCAGGCGCGCGCCGCCGGCCTTGCCCTCATCGACCAAGCCCAACACCTTTTCGTACTGCCCGCGGCTGACCAGCGGACCCAACAGCACGCCCGCCTCAAGGCCTGGGCCAATGGTGATCTTGCGGGTCTCTTCCACCAGCCGCTCAAGCAACCGAGCTGCGATGCTTTCCTGAACCAGCAGCCGTGAAGTGGCGCTGCACACCTGGCCCTGGTTCCAGAAAATCCCGAACAGAATCCACTCCACCGCCGCTTCCACGTCGGCGTCGTCAAACACGATAAAGGCCGACTTGCCGCCCAGTTCCAGGCTGATGTTTTTGATGTCAGCCGCCGCTGCCGACATGATTTTGGAGCCCGTGGGCACGCTGCCGGTGAAGGCCAGCTTGTCCACGCCGGAATGCAGTGTAAGTGGGCTGCCAGCGTCTGCGCCTAGCCCTGTGACAACATTAAGGACGCCCGCCGGCAAACCGATGCGGTCTGCGGCGGCGGCCAGTTCCAAAGCCGTCAGTGGCGTCAGCTCCGAGGGTTTCAGCACAACCGTGGCGCCCGCAGCCAATGCCGGTGCGACTTTCCAGGCGGCCATCAGCAGCGGGTAATTCCAAGGAATGATCTGTCCGGCCACACCCACCGGTTCAAGCCTCACACGGCACCGAAAACGCTCATCAGGTAACGCCAACGGTTGGTCCTGACGCCCGTCCAGTTCTCGGGCCAGCCCGGCGTAATAACGAAAGCACGCCACTGCGTCGCCAATGTCCCACTGCGCTTCAGGCATCGGTTTGCCGTTGTCGCGCACTTCGATCATCGCAAGGTCTTGCTGCACGTCGTGGAGTTCATCGGCCAGCTTGTCCAGCCAGGCCCCCCGTTCTGCGCCAGTGGTCTGGCTCCATCCACCCTCGAAAGCGCGCCGCGCCGCTCGCACCGCGTGGTCGATATCTTCCTCGGTCCCGGCTGCGACTTTTTGCAGGACTTGCTCAGTGGCAGGGTCGATCACGTCCAGGTAGCCGCCCAGGTCGGGTCCCACCCATTCGCCATTGATGTACAACTGATCACGCATGTGAGGCTCCTGTCCGGCGATTCTGTAGGTAGCGGGAGGTGAACAGCAGCGCCAGCGAGGCGCAGATGATGACCGTGGACACGGCGTTGATTTCCGGCGTCACGCCGCGACGGATCGACGAGAAGATGTAGATCGGCAACGTGGTTTCAGGGCCTGCGACGAAGAACGCAATGATGAAATCATCGAAGCTGAACGTGAACGCCAGCAGGAAGCCGGCCATGATCGCCGGGGTGATTTGCGGCAGTGTCACGCGCCAGAAAGTTTCCAGCGGTGGCGCGTACAGATCGGCGGACGCCTCTTGCAGCGCCTTGTCGAGGGAGTCGACGCGGCTTCGCACAATGATCATCACCAGCGCCATAGTGAACAATGAATGCGCTGCGACCACGGTGAAGAAGCCCATGTTCAGGCGGGGAATGCCGGGGATCAGTTGCGCCAACACCGGGTTGATCAGGTCGAACACGCTGATGAAGGCGATGAGCGTCGAGATACCGATGACGATGCCGGGGATGATGATGGCGCAGTAGGTCAACGCGTCGAACAGCAACCGCACCTTACGGCTAGCGCGTTGCAGGCCGAACACCGCCAGTGTGCCGAACAATGTTGCGAGCACCGCTGAACAGGTGGCGATCAAGGCGCTGTTGCCCAGAGCCTCCATGATGAAGGGGTTGCTGAACGCCCGGCCGAACCACTGCACCGAGCAGCATTCGAACGCCAGGCCGCTGCGTCCGGCATTGAAGCTGAACAGCATGATCAACGCGATGGGCAAGTAGAGGAACAGATAAACCGAAGTGGAATAGGTGCGCAGCCACATGTCAGAGCGCTCCTTCGCCGGGGGTGCCGCCGTAGCGCGCCACCAATTTCAGATAAATGCCGATGATCACCAGCATGATCGCCACCAGCGTCATGGCCAGCGCGCTGCCAAACGGCCAGTTTCGCGATTGCAGGAACAAATCCACCAGCGCGTTACCGACGAAGAACACCTTGCCGCCACCCAGCACCGCCGGGATCAGGAATTCGCCCATCAACAGAATGAACACCAGCATCACGCCGGTGATGATCCCAGGCGCCGACAACGGCAAGGTAATGCGCCGAAAGCTTTCCAGCGCGCTGGCGCCCAGGTCGGACGACGCTTCCAGCAGGCGCTTGTCGAGTTTTTCCAGGCTGACGTAAATCGGAAACACCATCAGCGGCAAGTAGCCGTACACAATCCCGATCAGTACCGCGTAAGGCGTATTGATCAGGCGCACGTCCTCAAGACCAATGCTGGCCAGCAGCGCCGGAATACCCTTGCCGCTGAGGATGAAAATCCAGGCGTAAGTGCGAATCAGAAAACTGGTCCAGAACGGCACAATCACCAGCGTCAGCAGCAGCGAGCGATTCTTGCCTGCTTTGACCGCCAGAAAGTAAGCCAGCGGATAGGCCGCCAGCAGACACACCAGCGTGCCCAACGGCGCAAGCATCAGCGTGTTGCCGAAAGCTGCCGCGCGCGAGCCCAGGTTCATGTAGTTGGCCAGCGTCAGACCGCCCGCGTAACCGCCGACGGCGCTGCGCTCGCCAAAGCTGAAGACCAGAATGATCACCAGTGGCATGACCAACAGCAGCAGGAACCACAGCGTCGACGGCAGCAGCATCAACAGCGTGATGCGGCGTGTCAGGCTGCGCCGCTTTCGCAGCGACTGCTCCAGATCGGCTACGGCGGCGCTGGCTTCGGGGTGAAGGGCGTCAGTAGAAGCGACGGCATTCATGGACGGGTCCTTGCTGCTCATGGTCAGGGTTCAGGGTTCAGGCCGATTTGAAACGCGCCATGAGTTCTGCGCGCAACGGACTGGTGAGCGTTGCCGCAGCACCAAATTCAAGCGGGCTCAACTGCTCGGCAGCCGGGTACATGATCGGGTCGTTGAGCATGGCCGGTGGCAACAGGGCATCGACGCGTTTGTCTCCACTTGGGTAGCCGTGGGCGAGTACTTCGAGCTTGTTGTGCTGCGGATCGAGCAGGTAATTGATGAACGCGTACGCCGCGTCGCGGTGTTCAGCGCCCTTTGGAATGGCGAAAAAATCACTCCACAACTCACCGCCTTCCTTGCCCAGCACGTACTGCATGGTCGGGATGTCACGGTGCAGTTGCGAGGCGTCGCCGGTCCACGACATCGCCAGTGTCGCGTCACCGCTGCGCATCGATGGCTGGATGTCGGAGTTGATCGCAAACAGGTGCGGCTTGACCTCGATCAGCAGTTTTTCGGCATCGGCCAATTCTTTTGGGTCCAGCGAGTTGAAGCTGTAGCCGAAGGATTTGAGCGCGTTGCCGATGGCCGTCAATTGGTAATCGTGGACCATGGTCTTGCCGCTGCCTTGATCCTGAGCAATGGCCCAGAAATCTTTCCACGACGTCGGTTTGGCCTTGAGTTTGGCGCTGTCGTAGGCCATGCCAGTGGTGCCCCAGTTTTTCGGCACGGCGTAAACCTTGCCATCGACCGTGCCCTGGGCCATGAACTTTTCCTGAAACGCTGCGGGGTCGAAGTTGGGGATGCGCGCCAGGTCCAGCGGCTCGATCAGCCCCAGTTTCACGTAGGTGCTGATCGTGTAGTTGGTCGGCACCAGCACATCCCAGCCACTGCCGCCCGCTTGCAGTTTGGCGAGCATCTCTTCGTTGGAGCCGAACACGCTCATGGACACACGCGCTCCGGTGGTCTTGGCGAAGTCATCGAGGTTTTCCTGGCTGTGATAATTGGGCCAGGTGGCCAGTCCCAGGCGATCGCCGATCGAGCCTTTCTCCGCCGCAAAAGCGCTGGCGCTGCCAGTCAACAAGCCAGGCATATTCGTCGCGACCACGGCAGCAGCGACGCCTAAGCCCGTGCGGCCCAGAAACTCCCGGCGTGTGATCGAGCCGTTCTGCCAGCTGCGCATCGTCTTGATAAAGGTCTTCTGGTCCATGGCGTGCTCCCCGTCTGATAAGTGATCTGATCGTTAGTGAGTGGCTTTTCTTGCGGTCAAAGGCCCATCGCCAGGCCGTTGGCGTTGTTCCAGCCGACCTGAACCGCCGCGCCGTGTTCGAATCCTGCGTTGTCAGCGCTGCTGCCTCCTGCCGACCCGAGCTGGCGGGGGACACGTACGCAGACGATGCCGAACGGCTGGGTGCGCACGCGGTATTCGGTGATGTTGCCCAGATAGATGCGGTCTTCGACCTGGCCGTCCAGTGTCACGTCGCGGCCTGGCAGCGCACCTTTGCTGGCGATGTCGATCAGCTCGGGACGCACCGCGATGCAGCCTTCGGACTCGGCACTCAAGCTGGCGCCATTGGGTGTCAGCGGGCTGCTCAGTTCGATGCCTTGGGGCGTGCGCAGGACCGCCGAATTACCGTGGACGTGGCGAACGGTGCCGTTAAACAAATTGGATTCGCCGATGAAGTCAGCGACATAGCGGCTGGCTGGCGCTTCATAGAGTTGTTCCGGGGAAGCGGTCTGGATAATCGAGCCGCTGTGCATGACGCTGATGCTGTCGCTCATCGAGAGCGCTTCTTCCTGATCGTGGGTCACCAGCACAAAGGTGATGCCGACCTCGCGCTGCAGGCGCAGCAGTTCAGATTGCATTTCTTTGCGCAGCTTGCGGTCCAGAGCGGCCAGCGGTTCGTCCAGCAGTAACACGGTCGGCTTGTTGACCAGCGCGCGAGCAAGGGCGACGCGCTGTTGCTGACCTCCTGAAAGCTCGCTTGGTTTGCGATGGCCCAGGCCCGACAGGCGCACCATTTCCAGAGCCTCATCGGCTCGGCGGCGCTGCTCTTTCTTGTCGGGGCGCGGGGTGAGATAACGCAGACCGTAGGCGATATTTTCCGAGACGGTCATGTGTGGAAACAGCGCGTAGTGCTGGAACACCATGTTCACCGGGCGCTGATAGGCCGGCACGCCGGCGACGTTTTTGCCGGCGAGCATGACCTCGCCGGAGCTTGGCTGATCGAAGCCTGCGATCATGCGCAGCGTGGTGGTTTTGCCGCAGCCCGAACCGCCGAGGAAGGAGTGGAACGTCCCGCGTCGCACCGTAAAACTCAGATTGTTGACGGCCTTGAGGTTGCCGTAGAGCTTTTCTACGTTGCAGAACTCAATATCGTTGAGGTGTTTACTGTCGGTCATTGGCTCTCACATCCCAGTGCATCGTTCGCTGCAATGGAGGCCAAACTAACGCCCACGGTTTTGCGCTGTATATATCCCTCGGGGGATAGAGGTCGCTTTCAGGTATCAGCCAACCGCAGCGATATCGGGACCGGTCAGTTCGCGGATGAACAGCCCCAACAGTTCAGCCTGACTGCCGATGCCGAGCTTGGCGTACATGTTTTTGCGGTGAATCTTCACGGTGCCGGGGCTGATGGAGAGTTGCTCTGCCACCGAAGCGCTGGAATGGCCGCGCAACAGCAGGCGTACGATTTCCTGCTCGCGCCCGGTAAGAATGTGGTCGCCGAAGTGATCGAAAGCCGCATGAATCTTGAAGTCGAGGTCCTGCACAGTGCGCGGCTGTTCGGCACGATGCTGGCGCCAGGCTTCAGTGACGATTTGATCGACCACCGGCTGCGCGCAGTCCATCAGCTGTAGTTCGTCACGGCTGAAGGCGCAGCTGGTGGTCGCGCGCATCAGTGACAGCACCGCCATCGCATCGCCGCCCAGATCGACGAAAAACGCCACCTCTTCGGCAAGGCCGGTCTGCTGGTAATACGCCAGATAGTATTCACTGAGATAAAAGTGGTCCGGCGCGAACTGGCGCAGACGCCACAGCCCTGGCTGCTGTTTACGCGTACACGCCAAATAGAATGGGTCCAGCAAATAGGGCCCGCACTGATAGTCATCGACGTAAATTTTGCGTTTGTCCGGCGCGAATGTGTCGAACAGCGCCAGCGGGCGGTGGTTGCCTTCATAGACGAACAGAACGAAGTGATCCACCGGGCAGATATGTTTGAGCCATTGACTCAAACCCGCCAGACGCGCCGGTCCGCCCGGCAAGGCCAGGAGGTGGGCGACACCGGCGGTCCAGTGCTTCAGTTCCTTTGGGCGCATGACAATGGGAGACGCGATCTGACCAGGGGGATCAGCGTAGATGCAGGATGTGCGCCACCGCACACTTTCGACAGAGCGCCGGGGCAGGCATGGATCACAGCGAGTATCTTCGGGATTGCGGTAGCGGCAGGGCGCACTGTTTTCAGGCATTGCTTACTAACCAGTGTCACTTGCCGCCACGTTTGCGGTAACGCTTTGACAGTTCCAATCATTCACTCTATTGGCAGGCCTTGTGCCATTAGTGTTTTTGACGGGTCTTTTTCGGTGCGGTCTGTTTCAATGGCCGCTGTTCGTTTTATGAACAGAGGGTTGTCCATGCAGATTTCTTTGAATAACACGCTATACCCAGGCCTGGGCGCGATTCAGGTCGGACAGTCGCGTGTCGATCAGGCGGCCACTCAGCTGGCCAGCCCGGCTACGGAAGTAGCGGGTCGTAGCCAGTCTTCGGATTTTCAGCTGGAAAATCTTCGCTCGGTTGATCGCAGTCAGCGTTCCGATATGGCAACCAATGTCGTCGAGCTGACCCAGGGCAAGGTTCAGGTGCAAGCTGGTCTTGCTGTTGCAAAAGCCAGCGATGAGATGCTCGGCACATTGATCGATACCTACGCCTGACTCCCCTCCCGTGCGCTTCGGCGCACGTCGCTGTAACCGTTTTCTCCGTCTGAATATCTCCCTATAGACAGCCTAAATTCCGGCTTTGGAATAACTGTGGCTGGGGATTCGCTCGACTAAGCTCATATCAATTGACTCATTTAAGCCTGTGGGAGCGGACCTGTCTGCGAATGCGTCGGAGCAGGCAACCTATCTTTTTAGCCAGTTCCGAGGTGCTCGAATGGGCATTTTCGCGGACAGGTCCGCTCCCACTCGAATACCCATTCGTCCTGCCGCTTCGACGACCTGCTCAACGCTGAGGGCCTCTGCCTGCGTGGTGCGCGCGTGCTCAACGATGAATGGTTCATGACGCACGCTTGACAAGGTATAAGCGTAAACGTATGTTTCAAACACCTGTTTGACCGCTAGGCATACGTGATTGTCGGTGGTTGCGGCAGTCCCTACACCGACCCATCGGTCATCCAATTCCAGGATTCATCAGCAGAGGTTTATCGCTATGCCTGACTACAAGGCCCCCTTGCGTGATATTCGCTTCGTACGTGACGAACTGCTTGGCTACGAAGCGCACTATCAGAGCCTGCCAGCGTGCCATGACGCTACGCCTGACATGGTCGACGCCATCCTTGAAGAAGGCGCCAAGTTTTGTGAGCAGGTATTAGCCCCGTTGAACCGCGTCGGCGACACCGAAGGCTGCACCTGGAGTGAGTCCGGCGTCAAAACCCCTACCGGTTTCAAAGAAGCCTACAAACAGTTCGTCGAAGGCGGTTGGCCGAGCCTGGCCCATGACGTCGCCCACGGTGGTCAGGGTTTGCCTGAGTCTCTGGGTCTGGCTGTCAGCGAGATGGTTGGCGAGGCGAACTGGTCGTGGGGCATGTACCCTGGTCTGTCCCACGGTGCGATGAACACCATTTCAGAACACGGCACGCCTGAGCAACAGGACGCGTACCTGACCAAGCTGGTTTCTGGCGAATGGACCGGCACCATGTGCCTGACCGAACCACATTGCGGCACTGACCTGGGCATGCTTCGCACCAAGGCCGAGCCTCAGGCGGATGGCTCGTACAAAGTCTCCGGCACCAAGATCTTCATTTCTGCTGGCGAACACGACATGGCCGATAACATCGTCCACATCGTGCTGGCGCGCCTGCCCGATGCACCGGCTGGCACCAAAGGTATTTCGCTGTTCATCGTGCCTAAGTTCGTGCCGGATGCTGCGGGCAACATCGGTGATCGTAACGCCGTGAACTGCGGTTCGCTGGAACACAAGATGGGCATCCACGGCAATGCCACCTGCGTGATGAACTTCGACGGCGCTATCGGCTACTTGATCGGCCCGCCGAACAAGGGCCTGAACTGCATGTTCACCTTCATGAACACGGCACGTCTGGGTACAGCGTTGCAGGGTCTGGCCCACGCTGAAATCGGGTTCCAGGGCGGTCTGAAATATGCCCGTGAACGTCTGCAGATGCGCTCGTTGACTGGCCCGAAAGCGCCGGAGAAAGCCGCTGACCCGATCATCGTTCACCCTGACGTGCGTCGCATGCTGCTGACCATGAAGGCGTTCGCCGAAGGCACCCGTGCGATGGTGTACTTCACTGCCAAGCAGGTCGACATCGTCAAGTACAGCGATGATGCTGAGGCCAAGAAGCAAGCCGATGGCCTGTTGGCGTTCATGACCCCAATCGCAAAAGCGTTCATGACCGAGGTTGGCTTCGAATCCGCCAACCACGGCGTGCAAATCTATGGCGGCCACGGCTTTATCGCCGAGTGGGGCATGGAGCAAAACGTTCGCGACAGTCGGATTTCCATGCTGTACGAAGGCACGACCGGCGTTCAGGCTCTCGACCTGTTGGGCCGTAAAGTACTGATGACTCAGGGCGAGGCGCTGAAAAGCTTCACCAAGATCGTCCACAAGTTCTGTCAGAACCAGGAAGGTAATGAGGCTGTTACCGAATTCGTCACGCCGCTTGCCGCTCTGAACAAAGAGTGGGGCGAACTGACCATGAAGATCGGTATGGCCGCCATGAAAGACCGTGAAGAAGTCGGCGCCGCTTCGGTGGATTACCTGATGTATTCCGGTTACGTGTGCCTGGCCTATTTCTGGGCAGACATGGCCCGCGTCGCTGCCGAGAAACTGGCGGCCGGCACCAGCGAAGAAGCGTTCTATACCGCCAAGCTGCAAACCGCGCGCTTCTATTTCCAGCGCATCCTGCCGCGTACCCGCACCTACGTCGCCACCATGCTGTCAGGCGCAGGCAACCTGATGGATATGAACGAAGAGCACTTCGGTCTGGCTTACTAAAGTCACCCGCTGAGCTAACCAAAAAACCGCTTCTCCTTCGGGGGGAGCGGTTTTTTTTGCGCCGGTTTTCTTGTAGGAGCGCGCTTGCTCGCGATCAAGGTGTTCCGGCAACTTTCATATTTCTGACCCGACGCAATCGCGAGCAAGCGCGCTCCTACAGTCGAGTTATCGATCAGCGTCTGTCGTAATTACTGTCTCTTTTCTGCTTATCAAATGCGTATCGCAGCCGATACAGGCACAATGCCATTTACCGCCACTCGCATTGACCCAAGTTTAGCCGAGTAGGAGAAAGACCGTTTTGCGCCGCCCATCCGCCGCACGCATCAGCCATTTTTTGCCTTCCCTGGCGTTATTGATCGCTGGGCTGGCGGCTGCGTATGTGAAGGACCTGAACGTGTTCTTCACCTCATTGTTCAACGTGCTGCCGACCTTGGTTCTGCTGCTCGGCGGCGCGTACTGCGGCGTATACAAGCGTCAGCGTGAGCTGTTTCTGATGATCACGGTGTATATCGCGTATTTCCTGCTGGATACCCAGACCGACTACTACCGTGATAATGGCGTGGTGCGTGCGGACGCAGCCGTCGTCTTCCATCTTTGTTGCCTGCTGCTACCGATGCTGTTCGGCCTCTTCGCGGTTTGGGAAGAGCGCACGCACTTGTTTCAGGACCTGGTCGCGCGGGTGGCAGTACTGGCAGCGGTCGGCGGCGTCGCGCTCGGGTTGGAGCAAAGCTTTCCTCAAGGACTGCTGGCGTGGCTGGCCGACATTCGCTGGCCGGCGCTTCATGGCGAATGGATGAGTTTGATTCAGCTGTCCTACGCCGCGTTCATCATCGCTTTTTGTCTGCTGATCACCCAATACGTACGCAAGCCCAGCCCGCTGCATGCCGCGCAGCTCGTGGGTTTGCTTGGCTTGTTCTGGGCATTGCCGAAAACGTTCATTCTCCCGTTCACCCTGAACGTCATGTGCAGCCAGGTCATGCTGATGATCGCCGCGGCCGTCGCGCATGAGGCTTACCAGATGGCTTTCCGTGATGAGCTCACGGGTCTGCCGGGTCGTCGCGCCCTGAACGAGCGAATGCAACGACTGGGCCGCAACTACGTTTTGGCCATGGGCGATGTCGATCATTTCAAGAAATTCAATGATACCTACGGCCACGATGTGGGCGACCAAGTGCTGCGATTAGTGGCAAGCAAGCTGTCGAAAATCACCAGCGGGGGCGGTCGAGCCTATCGCTACGGTGGCGAGGAATTCGCCATCGTGTTCGCTGGCAAGACCCTTGAGGACTGCATTCCTCACCTTGACGCTGTTCGTGAAGTCATCGCCAATTACCAGATTCGTCTGCGTGACCAGCAAGACCGCCCGCAAGACGATCTGCAAGGCCGGCAACGGCGTAGGGGCAATCTGGCCTCTACAGTAACTGTGACGATCAGTATTGGTGTTGCCGAGCGTCAGCCCGAACAACGCAATCCCGAAGAAGTCCTGAAATCTGCAGATCAGGCGCTGTATGCCGCCAAAGCCGCAGGGCGCAATTGTGTGATTTCTCACAGCCAAACCAGCAAACGCGGTGCCGTGCGAATGGCCACGGCCAGCTGACATCCATCTCTTTTTTCTTTGTAATCAAACGCCTTTCATCTGTGTAAGACGGCCCCCACATGCATGCTCCAAATATGTGACCATAATTAACTATACGGTCACGAGCTGACCCTATGTGTCGCAAATGGTGTTCGGGTACACTCGGTTTCATCGACACATCGGCGCCGTAGACTGCAAACGGCGTTACCTTTCCGAGTTACTGCGTCTGTTTGCGAGGTTTGCCATGGCTGACTACAAAGCGCCTTTGCGCGATATGCGCTTCGTCCTTAATGAAGTGTTCGAGGTCTCCAAACTCTGGGCACAACTGCCTGAATTGGCCGAGGCGGTCGATGCTGAAACGGTCGAAGCGATTCTTGAAGAAGCTGGCAAGGTCATCGGCAGATCCGTCGCCCCGCTAAGCCGGGCAGCCGACGAAGAAGGTTGCCACTGGCAGGACACCGTTGTAACGACACCCGCAGGCTTCGTTTCTGCTTACAAAACCTACGCCGAGGGCGGCTGGGTAGGCGTCGGGGGCAACCCTGAGTTTGGTGGCATGGGCATGCCGAAAGCTGTGTCGGCGCAGGTCGAGGAGATGGTCAACTCAGCCAGCCTGGCGTTTGGTCTGTACCCAATGTTGACCTCTGGCGCCTGCGTCTCCATCAATGCCCACGCCAGTGAAGAACTCAAATCAACTTACCTTCCGAACATGTATGCAGGTCTCTGGAGCGGCTCGATGTGCCTGACCGAAGCTCACGCGGGCACCGATCTCGGGATGATCCGTACCAAGGCTGAGCCACAGACCGACGGCGCCTACAAGATCAGCGGCACCAAGATTTTCATTACCGGCGGCGAGCACGACCTGACCGAAAACATCATCCACCTGGTGTTGGCAAAGCTGCCGGATGCGCCAGCCGGGCCCAAAGGCATTTCGTTGTTTCTGGTCCCCAAATTCCTGGTCAATGGCGATGGCTGCCTGGGTGAGCGCAACACGGTGTCCTGCGGCTCTATCGAACACAAAATGGGTATTCAAGCGTCCGCAACCTGCGTGATCAACTTCGACGCGGCCAAGGGCTATTTGATCGGCGAGGCGAACAAGGGCCTGGCGGCGATGTTCACCATGATGAACTACGAGCGACTGGGGGTCGGGATTCAGGGCCTGGCTTCTGGTGAGCGCTCGTATCAGAACGCAATCGAGTACGCTCGCGACCGCCTGCAAAGCCGGGCTCCAACGGGTGCTCAATCCAAAGACACCGCCGCCGACCCGATCATCGTTCACCCAGATGTGCGGCGCATGCTGCTGACCATGAAGGCGCTGAATGAGGGAGGTCGAGCTTTTTCCAGCTATGTCGCGTTGCAACTGGACACTGCCAAGTACAGTGAAGACGCCAACGTCAGCCAGCGCGCCGATGCCATGGTCGCGCTGCTTACGCCTATCGCCAAAGCGTTCCTGACGGATATGGGCCTGGACACCACGGTTCATGGGCAGCAGGTTTTCGGCGGCCACGGCTACATTCGCGAATGGGGCCAGGAACAACTGGTGCGCGACGTGCGGATCACCCAGATCTACGAGGGCACCAACGGGATTCAGGCACTGGATCTGATGGGGCGCAAGGTCGTCGCCAATAGCGGCGCGTACTACAAAGTCTTCTCCGACGAAGTACGTCAATTCATCGCTGCGTCCGACAGCTCGTTGAGTGAATTCACCAAACCGTTGAGCGCTGCGCTGACAACGCTGGACGAGTTGACCGACTGGGTATTGGATCGCGCGCGTAACAATCCGAATGAAATCGGCGCTGCGTCGGTAGAGTATCTGCAAGTATTTGGATACACAGCCTATGCCTACATGTGGGCGATGATGGCTAAGGCGGCGCTGGGCAAGGAAAGTCAGGAGGACTTTTACGCCAGCAAACTGGGCACTGCTCGGTTCTATTTCGCCCGTTTGCTGCCGCGGATTCAGTCACTTGCGACTTCAGTCAAAGCCGGTAGCGAGTCGCTCTACTTGCTGGAGGCGTCACAATTCTGACCCCGGTGATAGCGTGTAAGCATTTGCTTACATGACGTGCTGCTGTTTTGCCATATCCCTGGAATGGATCCAAAGTTAATCTACTTCACATGGACGTAGCGCAGGACGCGCAAATAGATAACACGGACACGTAGGAAACCTGCCAGGGAGGTGGGACGAAAAGGAAGTCAAAGGGAAACAATCTGTAAAACCCCGCTCCGGCGGGGTTTTCTTTGTCTGCGTTTTTTGTTTCGGAATTGACGGCAGACTGTGGCAACTCAATTTTGATGGTGGCGAGTTGCCGCACCCGTGGAACCCCTGTAATTGTCCAAGGTCGATTAGCTGTGTGGCCAACAAAGGCCGTCTTTTAATCAGGAGCTTCACCCATGGACATCATCCGCATTATCTTCGCCATCCTGCTGCCACCCGTGGGCGTTTTCATGCAAGTAGGCTTCGCTGGCGCCTTCTGGCTGAACATCCTCCTGACCCTCCTCGGTTACTTCCCAGGCATCATCCACGCGATCTACATCATCGCCAGCCGTAAGTAACCCGAATCAAAGTCAGCCGCATATGCGTTGCACATCTATGGTGGAGCGGCTGATACCGATTCTGTAGGAGCCAACTTGTTGGCGAGGCACTTGCTCTGTGTATGCAATTGCCCGCCCCGCGAACAAGTTCGCTCCTACAGATTGCGGATTGTTATAACGCGCCGTCGATGACCCTCCGATAAAACCCCCATTCCGTTTCCAGCGCGTGGATCTGATTAGCTGCCTTGCGAAAGCCGTGGCGTTCGTCCGCGTAGAAATGCCCTTCAGCAGGGATGCCTTTGTCCTGCAGAGCCTTGAGCATGGCGCGAGTCTGTTCCGGGACCACTACGGCGTCGAGTTCGCCCTGGAAGAAGATCACCGGCACGCTGATCTGGTCTGCATGCAGCAGAGGCGTACGGGCGCGGTAACGTTCCATGTCGATATCCGGCTCGCCGATCAGCCAGTCCAGATAATCTGCCTCGAATTTGTGCGTGGCCGCAGCCAATGCGATGGGATCGCTGACGCCGTACAGGCTCGCGCCCGCGCGGAAGACCTTGTGAAACGCCAGGGCGCACAGCGTCGTGTAGCCACCGGCGCTGCCGCCACGAATGAATGCCTGATCCGGATTGATCAGCCCGCGTCCGGCCAGATGATCGACCACTGCGCAGGCATCTTCTACATCCACCACACCCCAAGTGAGAAACAGCGCTTGCCGATACGCACGGCCATAACCAGTGCTGCCACGATAGTTGAGGTCGGCGACGGCAAAGCCTCGTTGCGTCCAGTATTGAATCCGTGGGTCGAGAACCGGGTAGCAGGCTGAAGTCGGGCCGCCGTGGATGAACACCAGCAATGGCGGCTTTTCTGCCCCGTCCATCGACGGATAGAAATAACCGTGCGCTTCGCTGTCGCCGCTGGGATAACGCAAGGTTTGTGGACGGCTGATACGTTCGGCAGGCAGTGGTGCAACGCCCCCCGCCAGCACCTGAACGTTATGATCGTCGCGACGAATAGCCAGCACCGCAGATGGGCTGACCGCGGAAGCCGCAATGCAGTAAATAAACTCATCGTCGATGGCCAGGCTACGAAAACGGCTGTAATCGCCGCTGAAATCTTCCAACGTGCCGTCAGACTCGCGCAGACCCAGTACACCGAATCCATCCTCGGACCACGTGGCCAGATAACCGCCACCCTTGAGTGGCAACCAAGTGCTGCCGCCCAATTGCCATGGGGCGGACGCATGGTCGGCATCGGCTGCGGGCAATGGCTCCAGACCTTCTGCGGCTTCAATCCAGGGCTGCCAAAAACCGCCGCGATCGGTCAGACAATACAGCCGGCCTTGTGCGTCGAAGCGCGGTTGTTGCAGGGATTCGGGATCATGGCCTGCCAGACACTGGGCGGCGGACCAAAGCCCATCAGTCTGCCGCGTTGTGTGCATCAGGCGCGTCATGGTCCAAGGCTGATGCGGCCGCCACCACTCGATCCACGCCAATCGCTGCCCGTCAGGGCTCAAGGTAGGCGCAGCGTAAAAGTCTGCGCCCTCGGCCAGCACATGCTGCATACCGTCAGCTAGGTCGATGGAGACCAGTCGATGAGTGTCGCCATCTTCCTCGACCGCCAGAATCTGCCCACGGGCAAACCGGACATCGCCGTAGCGCTTGTCACCTTGAGTCAACGGGGAGGGGCTGCCGTCAAACGGCTGGAGATAAATCTGCTGATCGCTGGCGTTGACGAACGCCACGGCATCGTCAGTCAGACAAAAAGAACCGCCGCCGTATTCATACACGCGGCTTTGCACGCTGAAGTCGGTAGGCGTCAGGCACTGCGTGTGGCCGTTTTGCCAGCGCCAGACCCGTGAGGCGGCGTCTTCAGGACTGTACTGACTCCAGAACAGCCCTGCCGGGCTTAGGCTCAGTTCGGCAAAATCAGTCCCTGCCGCCACAGCTTGGGCGGCAGAGAACAGGTCAGGATTTGGCGATGATTCGAGAGTTTCGTTCATTGCGGAAGGCCAGCTGCTCAATAGTCTGGCTAGCATACTCGGCTTCGTCGCGGGCTTGGGTGATCAGGCCGTGATGCTCGGATTTGCTGCACACCGGGTCAGCGTTACTGGCATCGCCTGTGAGCATGAACGCCTGGCAGCGGCAGCCGCCGAAGTCCTTTTCCTTCTCGTCGCAGGATCTGCAAGGCTCCGGCATCCAATCGTAGCCACGAAAACGATTGAAGCCGAACGAGTCATACCAGATGTGCTGCATGGTGTGATCGCGCACATTGGGGAACTGGATCGGCATCTGCCGCGCCCCGTGGCATGGCAATGCAGTGCCGTCGGGTGTGACGGTCAGGAAAATATTGCCCCAGCCGTTCATGCAGGCTTTCGGGCGTTCTTCATAGTAATCCGGGGTGACGAAAATCAGTTTCACCGGATTGTCGTCGATGGCCAGCCTTGCGCGGTATTCGTTGGTGATGCGTTCAGCGCGCACCAGCTGGTCTTTCGTCGGCAGCAGACCTACGCGATTCAGATGCGCCCAGCCGTAAAACTGACAGGTCGCCAACTCGACGAAATCCGCCTCGAGGGCCAGGCACAGATCGATGATGCGGTCGATCTTGTCGATGTTATGCCGGTGTGTGACGAAGTTCAGCACCATCGGGTAGCCGTGTTTCTTCACCGCCCGGGCCATTTCAAGCTTCTGCGCGAAGGCCTTTTTCGAGCCCGCGAGCATGTTGTTCACTTGCTCGTCGCTGGCCTGAAAGCTGATCTGGATGTGATCGAGACCTGCTTTCTTGAAATCGATGATCTTCTGCTCGGTCAGGCCGATACCTGAAGTGATCAAATTGGTGTAATAGCCCAGCCGACGCGCTTCGGCGATCAGTTCGGCCAAATCCTGACGCACCAACGGTTCGCCGCCAGAAAAACCAATCTGCGCCGCGCCCATCTGCCGCGCCTCGGCCATGACTTTGAACCACTGCTCGGTGGTCAACTCCTGTCCCTGCTTGGCAAAGTCCAGCGGGTTGGAGCAATAAGGGCATTGCAGGGGGCAGCGATACGTCAGCTCGGCGAGCAACCACAGCGGCAGGCCGACCTCGGGTTTGGGCGGGATGCGCAAACCGGGGTCGGTCACGATGGACTCAGTCAGGGCCGATTCAGGCGAGTTCAATCCAGTGCTCTGCACGAGCGACCTCCATGAATTGCTCGACATCTGCGCCGAGCTCGGGAACGCCAGGGAATTTCTCATCGAGCACGGCAATGATTGCTTCGACAGTGCGCTCGCCATCGATCAGACCGCCGATGGCGCTCGCGCTTTCATTGAGCTTGATCATGCCTTCTGGGTAGAGCAGCACATGGCCGTTCTGCGCGGGTTCGAACTGAAAGCGATAGCCTTGGCGCCAGCGCGGGGTGAGTTGTCGATCGAAGCTCATAGGGCAATGCCTTTATGCCAGACGCGTTGGTCGGTCACGCTGTGATAGGGCGGACGATTCAGCTCGTAAGCCATGCTCATGGCGTCCAGCATGCTCCACAAGATGTCCAGTTTGAACTGCAGGATTTCCAGCATCCGCTGCTGGCCCTCGTAGGTCGTGTAATGCTGCAGCGTGATCGCCAGACCATGCTCGACATCACGCCGGGCCTGGCCCAGCCGCGTGCGGAAATACTCGTAACCGGCGGGGTCGATCCACGGATAGTGCGCAGGCCAGCTGTCCAGGCGCGATTGGTGAATCTGCGGTGCGAACAGCTCCGTCAAAGAGCTGCTGGCGGCCTCTTGCCAATTCGCGCGGCGGGCGAAGTTCACGTAAGCATCTACCGCGAATCTTACGCCGGGGAGGACCAATTCCTGCGAGCGCAGTTGGTCCGGGTCCAGCCCCACGGCCTGACCCAGACGCAGCCATGCCTCGATGCCGCCGTCTTCGCCCGGCGCTCCGTCGTGATCCAGAAGGCGCTGGATCCACTCACGACGAATTTCCCTATCTGGACAGTTGGCCAGAATCGCCGCGTCTTTCAGCGGGATGTTGACCTGATAATAGAAGCGGTTGGCGACCCAGCCCTGAATCTGCTCGCGGGTCGCACGGCCTTCGTACATCGCCACATGGAAGGGGTGGTAGATGTGGTAATAGGCGCCTTTGGCGCGCAGGGCGGCTTCGAATTCAGCGGGGGACAGTGCAGCGTGTTCGCTCATTTGGGCTCCGGTCAAACAACACGTTTACTGGATGGAATAGCGCTTTTCTGTAGGAGCCAACTTGTTGGCGAGGCGATGTATGAGGAATACCGCCTCGCGAACAAGTTCGCTCCTACAGATGAATACTCATACCGTCATACGCCACTTCCACATCACGGCGGACCAACTCAGCGCGCTCGGGGGAATCTTCGTCGAGGATCGGGTTGGTGTTGTTGATATGGATGAGCACTTTGCGTTGGTTGGGCAGGCGTTCCAGCACTTCCAGCATGCCGCCGGGGCCGTTCTGCGCCAAGTGACCCATTTCCGTACCGGTGCGAGTGCCCACGCCGCGACGCTTCATTTCATCGTCGTCCCACATCGTGCCGTCCACCAGCAGACAATCGGCCGCGCTCATTTTTTCCATCAGCGCGTCGTCGACTTTGCCCAGGCCCGGGGCGTAGAACAATTTGCCGCCGGTTTTCAGGTCTTCGACCATCAGGCCAATATTGTCGCCAGGGTGTGGGTCGAATCTGTGTGGCGAGTAGGGCGGTGCCGCGCTGCGCAACGGAAACGGCGTGAAACGCAAGTTTGGGCAGGCCGGGATGACGAAGCTGCCCTCCAGCTCGATCCGGTTCCACTGCAGGCCGCCGTTCCAGTGCTTGAGCATTTCAAACAGCGGGAAGCCGGTGCTCAGGTCTTCGTGAACCATGTCCGTACACCAGACCTGATGCGGGCAACCCTCACGCAGGCTCAACAAACCGGTGGTATGGTCAATCTGGCTGTCCATCAAGACAATCGCGCTGATACCAGTGTCGCGCAGCGCGCGGTTGGGCTGCATCGGCGCAAAATTTTGCAGTTGGGCACGGATATCGGGTGACGCGTTGCACAAGACCCAGTTCACACCGTCATCTGACAGGGCGATGGACGATTGAGTACGCGCCTTGGCGTTCAGGCTGCCGTCGCGAAAACCTGCGCAATTGACGCAGTTGCAGTTCCACTGCGGGAAGCCACCACCAGCGGCGGAACCGAGAATCTGGATGTGCATTGTTGCTCCGTACCGATTGGCTCGTTTGGTCGAGCCTGAAAACTATTTCTTTCACAAAAAAAGCCCCGGCGAACCGAGGCTTTTCAGTGCGCAACAATCAACGGCTTGCGAAGTACATGGTGACTTCAAAGCCGATACGCAGATCAGTGTAAGCAGGTTTAGTCCACATAAAAGACTCCTTTTGGGTTAATGCAGCGGTGGGTAGATACATCCTTAGTACACCCTCAGCGGGAGACGTTCAAATGCTTAGGGAGCTATGTTACTAAATTCGACAGGGCATTAATGCCGGATTATCGGAGAAAGGTCGTTACAGCGTGGGTAACTATCACTCGCTGCAAGACCATAAGCCACTTGGCCTAGAGCGATTTGCCAGGTACAGCCAGCCGGTTTGGCGACCTGTGAGCTGCGCGAGGGCGGCGAGCCAATCGGTTTCGTGAAGATTTGATAAATAGTGTTTCAAGGCTTCCAGCGAGGCTTGGTCGTGACCGGCCAAATGCGCCTGCCACATCAACTCGGCTGCCTGTTCTGTTTCCATACTGCCCAGATCGAGTTGAGCAGCGAGTATTTGCCCTTGCAGCGCCACGTCTTCTGAAGCGATCAGCGTCGGCATGCTAGCGATGAATTGCTCGATGTGCCCAGCCAGTTCGGCCGCTGTGGTCGAGGGCGACTGCACCCCAAACAATATTCCTGACTGCCCTGCAATCTGTCGGAAGCTGCTGAATACCGCGTAGCCCAGTTGCAACTCGACACGCAGGCGTTGGTAAAACGGCGTCTGTGCAAGGTGTGCGAGCAGTCGCCAACACGCTTCGTCTGCGACGGAAAAGCTGGGTGCCGGGCAGAAGATGAGTACCGCATCTTCGGAGGACTCCGGCAGCTCGGTTTCCCATCGTTTGCCTTCGGGGATCACAGGTGGCTGGGGCGGCTGGACATCCGCAGTACCGGGGATGCCGATCAGCGCGTGACGCAAGCTGTTCTGAAGTTCGCTTGAGAATCCCAGCGCCAACCCGCTCCACGACGCGGTTTGCCAGACAGACTGCAGAGACTCACGAGCAGTAAAAGCAGGCGTAGCGGCGTTCAAAAGGTAATCCGGAAGGGTCTTCAGCAACTGGCGAATGGGTATGAGTCTGGGTTCGTTCGTGGGCTGTGCATACCGTGCCAGCGTGTCGGCGGACGGATCACTGAGCAATTTCAGCACGGCTTCAAGGACCGCAGGCACTGGCTCAGTCAATCCACTCAGTTTGAGCTGCCAATAACTGCCAAACGCGCTGAGGGCCAGATTCACCCCGGCCTGCTGCGCATCCTCAGTTAAGGATTTCAGGCTGTCTTTCAGCATTTGCCAAAGCATCGGGCGTGGGTGTTGCAACGACCAGCGTAAATACACCGCGCCTTCGCCGGATGAGAAAGGTAGCGCACTGCTGAAGGGTAGCGGTGATAGAGGCGGGCAGACCTCCTCGGGTAGCTGCGCGGCTCGCAGGAATGCGTTTGGTTTAGGTAAGCGCCAAGTTGCTTCGGGTTGGTGTTCCGTTTTCGTCGGCGTCAGGAGTTCGACGTCCCCGTGCAATTGATAGATCAACGCATCCAGCGCGCCGGCTCCTCGATCAGACAAACCTGAAGAGGCGTGGCTGTCACTGTAATGTCGGGCGAGCGTTAGAGCCCCGCCGACCTCCAGACGTCTTTGTTGCAGCAGGGCGTATTCGTCGCGCAGGGCGGGGTAATGCCTTTTGAAGAAGGTAAGCCAGTCGAGGAACAGTTCGGTGATTTGATCCTGTGCAGACTGCATGAGCCCTATTTCGGGCAAGCGCGCTCCTACAGATAACGCGTGATCACTTGTAGGAGCGCGCTTGCCCGCGAAGTTGGCGTTCAGAACGACCCCTATATCGATCAAGACCTGCGCGCCAAACTGATACAGAATCTCGGTGTGCAGTGATTCCGCCAGTCCTCGTGCCTTTAACTCCGCAACCAACCCACCCGCCTGGGAATTTCCCAACCAAAAACAGAAAAAATCTGCGGCCTTCTCCGCGTCGTCGGGCAAATCCTCACACGCAAAAATCAGATGCATCCGACGTGAATCGATAGTGATATGAGCGCTTGGCGATGCCCCCATCAATCGAGGCGGCGCTATTTGCTCGACCTGCGCGCCCTCGGCGAACATCCTCCCTAACCGTTCAGCCAGTGCTTTCAATTCCGCCAGTGACTGAGGGCCGGTGAGGCTCAGCGTCATTTGGCCCGCTTGATAAAACCGCTGATAAAAATCGTGCAGCGCCTGCTGAAAAGTTGGACGCGGCACCAATAGGCTGTAACGATTGCCCGCGTGAAACCAGCGCAGCGGATGCTCCGTCGAAACGTGCTCAACCAGCTGCATCTGAGTACGCGCTGCCTCGTCGCGTGTCCAGGCAATGAACTCTGCGTGCAACACCTCGCGCTCACGCAGTTGATCGTCGAGGGCCATGCGCGGATGGGCGAGCATGTCGCACAGTCGCTCCAGGCCTTCAGCGAAAACAGGCGGCGCCAGCTCAAAGAAAAAATCAGTCGTGCGCTCGCGAGTGCTGGCGTTCACCTGACCGCCATGACGCTGCACGAACGCCATCAAGTTATCCCCGGCAGGGAAGCGCTCGGTGCCGAGAAAAAACAGATGTTCCAAAAAGTGCGCCAGCCCTGGCCAATCGCGCGGTACATCATGACTGCCCGCCGATACCCTCAACGCTGCCGCGCAACGCTTCAGGCGCGGCGCATGGCACAGCATGACGCGCAGGCCGTTGGGCAGGATCAGGAATTGGGTTGTGGGCGAGGCGGGAGCTGGCATGACGGTTTCCGGATGGGCTCGGGAAAGTGAATGGTCATGCTAGCGGATTAGACAGTGGTTGGCGCGGACACGCTCTGTAGGAGCCAACTTGTTGGCGAGCCGAACACTGCGGTGTGTCAGCCCGGCCGCCTCGCGAACAAGTTCGCTCCTACAGGCCACACCAAAGAAAAGGGTGTTCAGGGTTGGCTCAACCCCGAATAGAACCCCGGCCGGCGATCATTGAAATAGGTATTGATCGCCCGCGATGCCTCCATCACCTGTCGATCCAGCGTCGCCACCACTAACGCCTCATCATGCCCGGCCAGGCCAATCTGCTTGCCGTCTGGCGCGCAGATGCTGCTCAGTCCGCAGTAATGAATATCCCCCTCACTGCCGCAGTAATTGGCGTAAACCACGTAGCACTGGTTCTCGAATGCACGGGCGCGAACCGTGACCTCGGCGACGAAGTCATACGGCGCCATGTTCGCGGTGGGCACGAGAATCAGCTCCGCGCCGTTCAGTGCCAGGCGTCGTGTGTTCTCGGGAAACTCCACGTCGTAGCAGATCAAAAACCCCAGCTTCCAGCCTTTGAAATCGACGATGGGGAAGTCCTCGTCGGCCACAGCGAACATGGACTTGTCCAGGTCGCCATACAGATGGGTCTTACGGTAATTGCAGAGACTTCTGCCGTCTGCGTCGATTAACTGCACGGCGTTGTAGATCTGCTCTTCAGCGCTGCGCTCGGGATAGCCATACAAAATGGCGATGCCGGACGCCTGCGCGATGGCAGCAATCTCTTCAGCGGCCGGGCCATCGCGCAACTGCGCTAATGTCCGCGCTGCCTGCGCGCCGATGTTGTAACCGGTCAAGAACATTTCCGGGCAGATCAGCATGTCGGCTCCCTGCGCAGCCGCATCAATCGCCTGGACTTTCAGGCGCTGCAGGTTGGCCGCCACATCCAGCGGCAGCGGCGGGCATTGGTACATAGCAACGCGCATCGTGGGATTCCTCATCAGCATTCGCAGGCTTATTCGGGCAGCACGATCGGCCCGATTTCGTCGAAGACGTCACCCGGCCCGGGGTTGTCGGCGTGGGTCTTGCCACCGAAGTGAGTCATGATCCCCCATACCGCATTCAGCGATGTCTGCACCGCGCCTTCGACCCACGCGGGTGTCCATGAGACGTCGTCGCCAGCGATGAAAATGCCGCGTTGGTCGTCAGGCATGTCCTTCTGCATGAAGTGCGCGTACATGCGCTGGTTATAGCGGTAGTGACCCGGCAGCGCGCCTTTGAAGGCGCCGAGGAAGTGCGGGTCCGCTTCCCATGACACGGTGATCGGGTCGCCAATGATTCGTGCGGCGATGTCGACCTTCGGGTAAATCTTCTTCAGCGCATCGAGGGCGAGCTTCACGCGCTTTTCGATCGGTTGCGGCAGCATCTTCAGCGCGTCGCTCATCCATGAGTAGGACAGGCAAATCACACCCGGCTTCTCTACACCGTTGGAATACGTGCCGTTGTCGAACAGGTACGTGCCCCGGGTGAGGCGATCGGTGAGGGTCATGCTCATCAGGTCGCGGCCGGTTTCCGGGTCTTTGTCTTTCCAGAAGGGGCGATCAACCATCACAAATGTCTTCGACGATTGCATGTAGCGGGTACGGTCCAGCGCCATCCACATTTTTTGCGAGAATAGCGTTTCTTCGCACTCGATCTGCGTGGTCAACAACCAGCTCTGGCAAGTGGTCAACACAGCGGCGTAATGCCGGGTGTCGCCCCAGTTGTCGGTGACGGCAAAACTGCCATCGGGCGCGCGGGCGATGCGTTTGACGCCTGTGCGCGGTGCGCCGTGGTGCAGCGAAGACAGCGTGGTACCTTCGGGCCAGTGTGCGCAGCGCTCAGGTGCGTGACGCCATATGCCCAGCGGCACCTGTTCGACGCCGCCGACGATCAGGTGCTGATGATCGTCGCAATTGGTCATGACTACGCGGAAGATTTCGAGCATCGAGTTGGGGAAGTCCGAGTCCCAGCCGCCGGTGCCAAAACCTACCTGGCCGAACACTTCACGGTGATAGAACGACAGCTTGGCGAACGCCTTGGAAGTTGCCACGAAGTCATAAAACGTGCGGTCGTCCCACAACGGTACCAGCGTATTCCACAGCTCTTTGAGGCGTGGAACGTCGCGATCACGAATCGCCTGCTGAATGTCGGCGAACTGCGAGCCCGCTTCCAAAGCATCGGCCCACGCGTCAGCCACTTCCTGAAACAGCGCAGGCAAGTCCGACAGTTTTTGTGCGTAATGTGTGGTGCCTTCCAGATCGATCACCGTGCTGCCAGAGGCGGCAGTCAACGGGTTGGGGAAGGGCTTTGATTCAAGGCCGAGCTTGTCGACATAGTGATAGAACGCGGTTGAAGACACCGGAAAACGCATGCCGCCCAGTTCGGCAATGATGCCCTCGGCGCCTTCGAATTGCTGCGAGCGCAAGCGGCCGCCCATTTTCGAGGCTTCGTAAACGACCGGTTTGAGGCCCAGCTTCATCAACTCATAAGCGGCCACCAGTCCCGCGATACCTGCGCCGACAATCGCTACCTCGGCGCCATGGTTTTCGACGGGGATGCTGCCCAGGCCGGCCGGGTGTTCAATCCAGTCGTCGAAGGCGAATGGGAAGTCCGGCCCGAAGATGGTGATCGGTTTCTTTCCGTCGGCGGGGTGGCGATTGTTCTTCATGACTGACCTTGTTCGACTGGGCGCGAAAGGTGACAAGTCTAGATAACAGTTGAGACGTTAATAAGACGCAGAGTGTCGTCGTTTAGTAGAGATATTTGGCGATATGACGAGATGGCGCATCATAACGGCTGACCGCGGTCTATCTTGCTGCTCAAAATAATCGATGTGGTGGTCTTTTCTACGCCATCCACACTGCCGATCAAATCCAGCAATTGGTCCAACTGCTCCGGCGAATCGGTGCGCAGCCACGCGACGTAATCAAATTCGCCACTCACGGCGCAAAGCTGCTGGACCTGCGGCAGGAGCGCAAGACGTCGCAGTACCTCCTTACCTGAACGCGGCTGCACTGTGATCCCGACGTAAGCCTGCAGTCCACCGTCGATCACACGTTGACTCAAGCGCACACCATAACCCGTAATGATTTTGGCTTTTTCCAAGCGAGCGAGGCGTGACGTGACCGTGGTTCGTGCGATGCCCAGCTGTCGAGCCAGCATGGCTACCGGTTCGCGCGCATTGACTTGCAAGGCAGCGATCAATTGACGGTCTATTTCGTCGAGGGCGGGAGGTCGGGTGTCGGGCAAGAGTGTGTCTCCGGTGGCAGTTGGGGGAATGTTACCTGTTGGGTGGCATCGGTGCCGAGGTCAAACCACACCCTTCATGCAGACTCAGGCACTTGCTGGATCGAGGCTTGCCGCGCATTTGGTGTGCCCGTTGGAGCGAGGCTTGCCCGCGAAGCCGACAGCGCGGTGTGTCAGATAAAGCCGAGGTCTCAGCTTCGCGAGCAAGCTCGGCTCCAACAGATATCAGCGCCTTCTTCTGTAGGAATTTTCCTCGCTGTCATCCCTTTGTCATTCAGCTGTCACTCTCGGCATGTCTAAATCCGCTTCCAGTCCATCTGATTCGTCGCCCGGAGCCCAGCCATGACCGATAGCCAGCAACTGGATCTATCCGAAACCGCCCGCTATATGCACGCCGATATCCTCGACAGCTTCGACGAAGAGCTGGAGATGGAATACGACGATGCGCGCCTGGATGCGCTGTTGTCCGATCTGGGGGAAGAGGTGCCAAAGGGCATTGATCGGCGCGTGTACTTTCGTGAGCTGCTGCGGTTGCAGGGTGAGCTGGTCAAGTTGCAGGACTGGGTTGTCAGCCAAAAACTCAAAGTTGTCGTGCTGTTCGAAGGGCGCGATGCGGCGGGTAAGGGCGGGGCGATCAAACGCATCACGCAACGGCTCAACCCGAGGGTTGTTCGTGTCGCGGCACTGACCGCGCCCAGCGAGCGTGAGCGCACGCAATGGTACTTCCAGCGCTACGTTTCGCATTTGCCAGCAGCGGGGGAAATGGTGCTGTTCGATCGTAGTTGGTACAACCGCGCCGGCGTCGAGCGGGTGATGGGCTTCTGCGATAACGACGAATACGAGGAGTTTTTCCGCACCGTGCCCGAGTTCGAAAAGATGCTCGTGCGCTCGGGCATCATCCTGATCAAATACTGGTTTTCAATCACCGACGACGAACAGTATCGCCGTTTCCTGATGCGCATCCACGACCCGCTCAAGCAGTGGAAACTGTCGCCGATGGATCTGGAATCCCGCCGTCGTTGGGAAGATTACACGCGCGCCAAAGAGGAAATGCTGACGCGCTCCCACACCGACGTCGCACCTTGGTGGATCGTCGAAGCAGACGACAAAAAACGCGCACGGCTCAATTGTATTCATCACCTGCTGGAGCAGATCCCGCGTGGTGAAACCGAGTCCGCGCAAATTGATTTGCCGGCCCGTGAGTACAACGCCAATTACCTGAGAGCTCCGGTGCCGCGAGACATGGTGGTGCCATCGATCTACTGATCGGTCGCGTGTAGCTTCAGATTTTCCACCGTCGCGCGGTCTTGGCCAGGCGTTGTTGCAGGCCGTCGAGATTCTTGCCCAGTTGCAAGGTCAGCAAGCGATAACCGATCAGTTCGCCAGGGATGGCGAGTTCAGTTTCCGAGCTGATTTCCGATGCTTCAGGCTTGCGTTCAAGTCTATCCGTCACGCCGTTACGCAACGCCCGGGCCATCCCGATGAACTGGCGGCGAATTTTGCGCTGCTCCACCGTCAGCGCGGCCTGCGCCATATCTGCCGGACGAATGTTCGACAGGATCTCCAGCGTGCTCAGGCACATCCGAAAATGCCCCTGAATCGCTTCCAGTTCGACGATGGGGATCTTCACTTCTTTAGAAACCGACGGCAGTAGCGAGCGCAATTGCAACATGGTCGCGTTGAGTTTTCCCGTCAGCTTCAGATGCTCATCCGCCGTAATGGACTGGCCTCGGTTGATCCGCTCGTAAACCTTGGCGCAATCGCGCAGACCGCTCGCCAGGTTGTAACGCCACGAATAGACCGCATAGAGCGGCAGAGCGAAGGAAAACGCCAGCGCCAAGGCGATCCCGATCAGGATGTCCACCGTACGCCACAGGCCGTCGGTCACAGGGTTATCGCCATGCCCTGCGACAATGAACAGAGTGATCGCCGACAGCAGGGCCGTGTACCCACCCTTGCCAATCGCGTGATAGGCGAAGAATCCGCAAATCAACGACATCAGCAGATACGTCAACAGGGGCATGCCCAGGTACGTCTGCTGCGTCACCACCGCCAGCCCTAGCGCCGCGCCGATCAGCGTACCGTACGCTCGCTCAACCGACTTCTTGCCGATATTGCCGTGATGCTGCAAACCGCCGATAACGATCAACATCGTCACCGAGGCCCACTCGCCATGGGGCAAATGAATCCCCGTCGTCAGCAGAATCGTCGCCAGCAACCCGATGACGATACGCCCGGCATGGATATAACGCGCGTGGCGGTAGCGGCGATAAGGGTCCAGCAACGGACGCAGGACGCGGCGTAGCAGCAATAGCGGAGGAAACGTGCGGGAGGTTTTCATGGGGTAAGAGACCATCAGAACGACGAATGTTTCCAGTTTGCGTGGGAACGATGGGAACTATGCCTACTGTTCGAGATGGTGCCAATGGATGCTGGGTATTTGCTGCGAGGGAAACTTCAGTTTCCAAATACGCGAAAGCCGCGCAATGCGCGGCTTTGAGTATGGTGGGCCCACACGGACTCGAACCGTGGACCAAGGGATTATGAGTCCCCTGCTCTAACCAACTGAGCTATAGGCCCTCAGTAGGCGGCGGATTATAACGACGGTTTACGTGCTGTGCTATCCGAAAAGTCTGAAACTGTTATACGAAGAAACGTCGCGCAGAATTCCTCGGGTCGCAGCGGGAGGCTGACGATGTAGCCCTGAATCTGTTCGCAGCCTTCGTCGGCAAGAAATTGCTGCTGTTCGAGTGTTTCCACGCCTTCGGCGATGACCGTAAGTTGCATGCTGCGACCCAGAGCAATAATGGCGCGGACGATGGCGGCGTCGTGGGGATCGTCGGGGAGGCCACGAACGAAGGATTGATCGATTTTCAGGATGTCCAACGGCAGCTTCTTCAGATAGCTGAGGGAAGAATAGCCTGTCCCGAAATCGTCGATTGCGAGCTGTACGCCCAGTTTTTTTAGTTTGTGCAGGACTGAGAGGGCTTCTTCAGTCTGGCTCATGATGAAGTTTTCAGTGATCTCCAATTGCAGGCAGCCAGGTTGCAGGCGGTATTCAATCAACAGCTGTTCGATGCGATTGACCAGGTTGGGCTGACGCAACTGCGCCCCGGCGAGGTTCACCGACAGCGGGCCGAACACATCGTAGCTTTGGTTCCACTCGCTTAACTGACGGCAGGCATTTTCCAGCACCCATTCGCCGATCTGCAGGATCATCCCGTTCTCTTCCGCCAGGGAGATGAAACGCTCCGGCGGCACATCGCCAAAGGTTGGATGGTGCCAGCGAATCAATGCTTCAGCGCCGACCAGCCGTTGCGTCAGCAAGCTGAATTTGGGTTGGTAGGAGAGGGTGAATTCGTTACGCTCGATGGCGCGGCGCAGCTCATGCTCCAGGGCAATCCGCTCGCTCGCTTGCGCGGTCAAATCGCGCGTGTAGCTCTCGACGCGGTTACGGCCCTTGGCCTTTGAGCGGTACATCGCGGCATCAGCGTTCTTGATGACTGTCGCAACATCCAGCCCATCCGTAGGAAACAGCGCGCTACCAATACTGGCGCTGATGAAAAACTCGTGCTCACCCGCCTGGAAAGGGGCGCTGAAGCTGTTCAGCAGCTTGGTGGCAATGGCTTCGGCATCGCCCGCATTTTGCAGGCCTGGCAGCAAAATGATGAATTCGTCACCCCCAAGCCTGGCAACGGTGTCAATGTCGCGCAGGTTTTCTTTCAGGCGCAGCGCGATGCCCTTCAGCAGCAGATCGCCCACCGGATGTCCGAGGCTGTCGTTGATGTGTTTGAAGCGGTCCAGGTCCAGAAACAGAACGGCGCCAAGGCTGTTGCCATGCTGGCTGTGCAGCAGCGCCGCTTGAAGGCGGCTTTCGAACAGCGTGCGGTTGGGTAGGCCGGTCAATGGATCGTGATGAGCCTGGTAGTCCAGACGCGCCTGAGCCTGTTTGAGGCTGGAGATATCGGCGAATACTGCAACGAAGTGAGTAATGAATTTGTCGCGATTTCGTACAGCGCTGATCGTCAGCCAGCAGGGGTAGACCTCTCCGTTCTTTCGACGGTTGCTTATCTCACCCTGCCAGTGCCCCTCGGCCGTCAACTGGTACCACATGGCTGCGTAAAACGCGCTGTCGTGCTGACCCGATGCCAGCAGTCGTGGGGTTTCACCAATCGCTTCGTGCTCGCTGTAGCCGGTGATTTCGCTAAATGCGCGGTTGACTGCATTGATCCGTTGGCGGGTGTCGGTAATCAAAACGCCTTCGGCCGTGCTCTCGAATACTGTTGCGGCAAGCTGCAATTTTTCCTGCATCTGATGGCGTTCGGTGATGTCGCGGGCAATGGTCAGCATGCAGTCTTCACCGCCGATGGGTAGTGGCCGCGATGAGATTTCACACAGCCTGACCTGACCATCCTTACGACGAATGTGGCTTGTGAAGTCGCGGACGAAACCGTCCCGGCCAAGTTGTTCTATCAATTGCTGGCGCTCATTCAGATCCACCCAAATTCCTAGGTCGAGCGCTGTGTGATCGAGTGACATGGAACTTGGATAACCGGTAATGCGGTTGAAACCGTCATTGACCTCAACTAGCAGGCCATCGCTTTGCCGCGAGATCACCAGGCCGTCGGGCGAGGAGTGGAAAGCCTTGGCGAACTTCTCTTCCGACAGCTGCAATTGCTGTTGAGCTTCCTTGAGGGGCGTGATGTCACGAACGACAACGACGACTGCAGGTGTTGAGTCCAGATCAAACGGTTCGGCGGATAGCAGACCGGTAAATAGTCGCCCGTCAATGCGCCGGAATGGCATTTCAAGGTTTCGAATACTGCCTTTTTGCAGGCGTTGAAGGAGGCTCGGGCCGATGTCCGGGATGCCCCAGATGTTGAGGTCAGACGGCGTCTTGCCCATCACGTCCGCAGCGCTAAGCCCAATCTGTTCTACGAACGCCTGGTTGGCTTCGAGAAAGCATCCGTCGGAGAGCCTGGCGATTACCAGGATGTCCGGGCATTGCGCAAAGACCGAGGCGAATTTGCCTTCCGAAAGCCGCAGGGCATCTTCCGTGAGTTTCGTTTCGCTGATATCGATCATAAGACCGCGCATGACAGGTTCGCGTCCATAGCCGATCAGGCTAACAATGTCCCGCACCCATAACGTTCTGCCATCAGCACGGATGACGCGGTAATCGAGGCTGTGATCGTGGCCGAGGGCAGACTCCTGATCGCAAAAGGCTTGGGCTCTCTCGATGTCCTGCGGGTGAACGATGCTGTGCCAGAAGCCGGCGCGAAGCCATTGCTCAAGTGGATAGCCGAGCAGGTTTTCCGCGTGGGGAGAGACGTAGTTGTAGGAGTAATCATTGATGTTGGCCTCCCACGCGATGGCCGAGAGGCTTTCGATCATGCCGCGATAGTGGTATTCGCTACTGCGCAGTTGCTGTTCGAGCGCCACACGGCGAGAAATTTCAGAGCTTAACCGGCGATTGATACGTACGACGACGATCAATATCGTGCAGAGCAGCAAAAGGCCAGGCAAACCGTAGAGCAAAAAATCTCGCCAAAAGTTAAGGCTATCCAGAGTCTTAGCCGATTGCCACCGCTCTTGATCAGTCGTGTCCGTCAGCTCAGAGGTTCGGGTTGTTTCTGGCGCGCCATCAGACACCGCTAACAGGTCTTGTCGCAGGACGTTTCTCTGCTCAATAACGGGCAGGGCAGCATCCAAGCGATACGCATGTTCTTCATGAACACCTGGCTCGGCGATTTCCGTTTCGGAAAGAATCCGAGCGTCGACGGCTGTCGACCCCATCAAGCAAAGGAAAACTACTGCCGGTATCCGAAACATGGCAGCCCCAACGTTCAGTGCTAAGAATGCTTCGAGTGTAGTCGGGCTGTAGAACAGTGGCACTGTGCCGAAGATTTATTCTTTAAAACGCAAAACCCCCAGCAGGGCCGGGGGTTTTGTTTTCAGCGTGTCGCTTACTCGTCGAGGAACGAACGCAAATGCTCGCTTCTCGTCGGGTGACGAAGCTTGCGCAGAGCCTTGGCTTCGATTTGACGAATACGCTCACGCGTTACGTCAAACTGTTTGCCTACCTCTTCCAGCGTGTGATCGGTATTCATATCAATACCGAAGCGCATACGCAGAACCTTGGCTTCCCGAGCGGTGAGGCCCGAGAGGACTTCACGCGTTGCTTCTTTCAAGCTTTCGACCGTGGCGACATCAATCGGCGACTGCATGGTGGAGTCTTCAATGAAGTCTCCCAAGTGCGAATCTTCGTCGTCACCGATCGGGGTTTCCATGGAGATCGGCTCTTTAGCGATCTTCAACACCTTGCGGATTTTGTCCTCAGGCATCTCCATGCGTTCACCCAGCTCTTCCGGTGTCGGTTCACGACCCATTTCCTGCAGCATCTGGCGAGAAATGCGGTTGAGCTTGTTGATCGTCTCGATCATGTGTACCGGAATACGAATGGTACGAGCCTGGTCGGCAATCGAGCGAGTGATCGCCTGACGGATCCACCAAGTGGCATAAGTCGAGAACTTGTAACCACGACGATACTCGAACTTGTCCACCGCTTTCATCAAACCGATGTTGCCTTCCTGGATCAGATCAAGGAATTGCAGGCCACGGTTCGTGTACTTCTTGGCGATGGAAATAACCAGACGCAGGTTCGCTTCAACCATCTCTTTCTTCGCGCGGCGGGCCTTTGCCTCGCCGATCGACATGCGACGGTTGATGTCTTTGATCTCTGCGATCGTCAGACCGGTTTCTTCCTGTAGCGTGGTCAGCTTTTGCTGGCAGCGCTGGATATCTACCTGCAAACGACCAATGGCTTCAGCGTATTTGCTTTTGCCTTTGGCCAGTGCGTCAGTCCAGCTCTGGTCAACTTCGTTGCCCGGGAACTGGCGCAGGAAGTCAGCACGAGGCATGCGAGCGTCACGAACGCACAGCTGCATGATCGCGCGCTCTTGAGCACGCAGACGTTCCAGAGCACCGCGAACACGTTCAACCAGGCCTTCAAACTGTTTAGGAACCAGTTTGATCGGCATGAACAACTCGGCGAGAGCCAAGAGTTCGGCAGTAGCTTGTTTGCTACCGCGACCGTGTTTTTTCAGGGCCTTGACTGCAATTGCCATCTGATCGGCAACGGCGCCGAAGCGCTGGGCAGCGATGACCGGATCGGGACCGCTTTCGGTCTCTTCCTCGTCGTCGGTGTCCGACTCTTCTTCCTCGTCATCAGCCCCTTCGACCTTTTCGGCCTTGGGGTCGACTGGCGGAGGCACTTCGGCCGGCGGCGCAATGCCATCGTCCGGGTCGATATAGCCGCTCAAAACGTCGGACAGGCGCCCACCTTCGGTGGTAACGCGAGTGTACTCGGAGAGAATGTGATCGACGGTGCCGGGGAAGTGAGCAATTGCGCCCATTACTTCACGGATGCCTTCTTCGATACGTTTGGCGATTTCAATTTCGCCTTCCCGTGTCAAAAGCTCAACCGTACCCATTTCACGCATATACATGCGCACCGGGTCAGTTGTGCGACCAATGTCGGTCTCGACTGCTGCCAATGCTGCAGCTGCTTCTTCCGCAGCGGCCTCATCGGTATCAGCTTCGGCCAACAAAAGGGCGTCCGCATCCGGGGCACTCTCGAATACGTTGATCCCCATGTCGTTAATCATGCGGATGATGTCTTCCACCTGTTCCGGATCTGAAATATCCTCCGGCAGGTGGTCGTTGACCTCCGCGTAAGTCAGGTAACCCTGCTCACGACCACGGCTGATCAACTCTTTGAGGCGAGACTGCTGTTGCGCTTTTCCGGACATAACACCCTATCCACTGAAGGTCTTGGCGGGCAAAAAACAAGCCGGGGATTATACCCGAGCTAGGACCTCACGCGCCAGTTGAGGTCGGGGTTTGTGCAGGAACTTTGCGATTTAACAGATTGAGTAGCTGAACTTTTTCCTCAGCGGACAACCCGGTCTGCCGTTCCTTCCTGATCAATTGATCCAGGCTTCGCTCGCGTTGGCGGGCGGACAAGCTAGTTATAGTGTCGAAAAACTGTTGTTCAAGGTTGTCGGCCGATATAAGCCATTCCTTTTCCGCCAGTTGTCGTAACAATCGTCCTTGATCGGTCCCGTGCCACCTTGCGATCAGTTGCAATGATCGCAGCTTCGGGTTTTTCTGGAGCGCTTCAAGCAATGCCACCAATAACTGCGAATAAACGTTGTCTTCGGCGGCAAAGTGGCTGGCGTTCTCGACCTTCCCCGACAGCTCAGGATGATGCAGCAAGGTCCTGAGCGCTGTCAGCGTAGGCGGTTCAACCGATGCCGGTGTACGCGGGGCGCGTGGTTCAAAGTCAGGCCGTTTGCCGTTTTTGTCCCACTTTTTGCCGTCCCACGGTTTTTTTTCCCATTTCTTCTGCTGGCCACCGGCTTTGGTCGGTGTCCATTCGGTCTGAGCTTCGTACGCATCATGCGGCTGAAAGTCGCTGTAATCAGGGACTGCGTCGTAATCTATTCCCGGATCGTAGCCGGGTTGGGCTTCCTGCGGCGCGTTCTGAACCAGTTGGCTCATTGCTGCCGGGTTAAGCCCAGTGATTTCGCTCAGTCGCTGGCGCATTAATGCGCGCAGGTTGGCCCCGGGGACCTTTTCAATCAGTGGAGCTGCCAATGTCGCCATGTGGGCCTTACCCTCAAGCGAGCGGGGGTCGGCTTCTTTAGTCAGTTGCTCGAAGAAGTAGTCGGCCAGCGGTTGAGCATGCTGGGCGATCCTCGCTTTGAACGCATCAGTGCCTTCTGATCGCACCAGCGTATCCGGATCTTCGCCTTCGGGGAGAAACAGGAAGCGTGCTCTACGGCCATCCTGCAGGCTCGAAAGTGCTGCTTCCAGCGCGCGCCATGCGGCATTACGGCCAGCTTGATCGCCATCGAAGCAAAACAGCACATTGGGTACGACCCGGAACAGCTTTTTCAAATGATCTTCGCTGGTAGCGGTACCCAGCGTTGCAACCGCATTGCGCAAGCCTTGTTGGGCCAGTGCAATGACATCCATATAGCCTTCGACGACAATTATCTCATCGAGACTGCGGTTAAATTTTCTAGCTTCGAACAGGCCGTATAGCTCCTGCCCCTTATGGAACACCGGAGTCTCCGGAGAGTTCAGGTATTTTGGCTTATCGTCACCTAAAACCCGACCACCGAACGCGATGACACGGCCACGGCTGTCGCGGATAGGAAACATCACGCGGTCACGAAACCTGTCGTAGCGCTTGCCGGTTTCGGCGTTTTCAATCAGCAAGCCAGCGTCAATCATTGCTTTCTGCTGAAGCGTGTCGCTGCTTAGGTGTTTGTGCAGATTGTCCCAGCCAGGCGGGGCAAATCCGAGGCCGAAATCTCGCGCTATCTCACCTGAAAGGCCGCGGCCCTTTAAGTAATCCACAGCCGACTTGCGCGTCGGGTGGCTTTTGAGCGCCGCGCGATAATAATCAGCCGCCGCTGTGAGCAACGGATACAGCGGCGAATCAGTTGGTTGTCGTGGTTTTTGACCTTTGACGCTCTGTTCGCGTGGTACCTCCATCCCGGCAGCTTTGGCCAGGTCCTCGACTGCCTGGGGGAAATCCAGGTTGTCGTGGTCCATGATGAAGCCAAGCGCGTTACCGCCTGCGCCACATCCGAAGCAATAGTAGAACTGCTTGTCGGGGCTGACGCTGAAAGATGGAGTTTTTTCTTTGTGGAACGGACAGCAGGCGCTGAAGTTCTTGCCGGTTTTCTTCAATTGAACGCGGGAACTGACAACATCGACGATGTCGGTGCGATTCAGTAAGTCGTCAATAAAACCTTGAGGGATCAGTCCGGCCATGGCGTTCTCATCATCAGGCGCCTCGCCAAAGAAATCCTGGCGAATCCAAAGCGTAACTACGGTTGCTTGGGCAGTGTAGACGTGGTCAGCGCGGCCTGAATCAGGCTAGACGGGTTTGACGAGTGTTGTCGAAGTCGCATCTGCGGCCTTAACAGCCCCTGTCAGTGATGCGTGAGGCTAAATCTGCAACTGCCGACAGCCCGGCTTTGAGGCCGGGCAAGGCAGAAGCTTGCGACAGACGTCTGTATTAGTACAGACGAACGGCGCGGCGCTGTTCGCGCTGAACTTTCTTCGCGTGACGCTTAACAGCAGCTGCTGCTTTACGCTTACGCTCCGAAGTCGGCTTCTCGTAAAATTCGCGGCTACGAACTTCAGCCAGAACACCGGCTTTTTCGCAGGAGCGCTTGAAACGACGCAGAGCTACGTCGAAGGGTTCGTTCTCTTTAACTTTGACGGCTGGCATCCAGAGCTACCTTCATTCATTACCGGGGTCAACGCTCGGTGCAAACACTGCACTAAGTACGTCGGTTTTTAAGGGTTGCGGATGTTAACCCCTCATCGCGAGGAATGCAAAGCCTCTGATCGAAAACCGCTGGTCGGGGGCATGAGCGGCGACTATTATGCGCGCCTTCGAATCAAGCCCCAACAAGGCGTACTCCATGTTAGTACTGGGATTGGAAACTTCCTGTGATGAGACCGGCGTAGCGCTGTACGACAGCGAGCGCGGGCTTCTCGCCGATGCATTGTTCAGTCAGATTGATCAACACCGGGTGTTTGGCGGCGTGGTGCCAGAGTTGGCGTCACGCGATCACGTCAAGCGCATGCTGCCGCTGATTCGGCAGGTATTGGCCGAGGCCGACTGCGCGGTTACCGAGATCGATGGTATTGCCTTCACGGCAGGGCCAGGGCTTGTCGGAGCCTTGCTGGTGGGCGCGTCCTGCGCTCAAGCGCTCGCGTTTGCCTGGGATATTCCGGCGCTGGGTGTGCACCACATGGAGGGCCATTTGCTGGCTCCAATGCTGGAAGAACATCCCCCAGAATTTCCGTTCGTCGCTTTGTTGGTTTCAGGCGGTCATACGCAGCTCGTTCGCGTCGATGGCATCGGTCAGTACGAGCTATTGGGCGAGACGCTGGATGATGCAGCAGGCGAGGCTTTCGACAAGACCGCCAAGATGATGGGTATGCACTATCCGGGCGGCCCGGAAATTTCTCGCATGGCGATGAAGGGGATAGCTGGGCGATTCCTGTTCCCGCGGCCGATGACCGATCGGCCCGGGCTGGATTTCAGTTTTAGCGGCTTGAAAACTTCTGCCCTCATGACGTGGCAGCAATGTCAGAGCGCTGGAGACGACGGCGAGCAAACCCGTTGCGACATCTCGCTGGCCTTCCAGCAGGCCGTGGTGGACACTTTGACCATCAAGTGCAAACGCGCGTTGAAGCAGACCGGTTTGAAGCGACTGGTGATCGCCGGCGGCGTGAGCGCGAACAAGGCGTTACGCACCTCGCTGGAGCAAATGCTCGGCGCAATGAATGGCAATGTTTACTATGCCCGACCTGAGTTTTGCACCGACAACGGTGCAATGATCGCCTTCGCGGGCTGCCAACGTTTACAGGCTGGTCAGCGAGAGGACTTGAGCATCAGCGTTCAGGCCCGCTGGCCGATGGAGCAGCTGCACAGTCTCTGAACGTCGAGATCAATTGCGCTCGCTGCCCGGATTCAGAAATGCCGTTCGCGCCCGGCAAACAGGTCGCGTAGATTGCCTCGATGGCGCCAGACGATCAGCAGCGTCAGCAAGGTCATCGGCACCAGCGCTCGCGGCTCTTGCCAGGCCAGTAGCGGCAATGTCAGCGGTGTTGCAATCAACGCCGCAAGCGAGCTGGTTCGAGTCAGGTAAAATGTCAGCAGCCACGCCGCGATAGCGAGTAAGGCAGCAGGCAGGTACAGGCCCAGCAAGACGCCAGCAGCGGTTGCGACGCCTTTGCCACCACGGAAACGGAAGTACAGCGGAAACAAATGCCCGATCACTGCGCACAGCCCAATCCAGGCTTGCCGTTGCGGGCTGAGGCCGATCCACCCTGCGATCAGTACGGGAATCAGTCCTTTGCACAGGTCGCCGATGAGAGTGAGCACGGCCAGTTTTTTGCCTGCCAGGCGCAGCATGTTAGTGGCTCCGGCATTGCCTGAGCCGCTGTCACGCGGGTCCGGGCTGCCAGTGAGGCGGCTGAGCAGGATGGCAAAGGACAGCGAGCCGAGCAGGTAGGCGAGGATCGCCAGTAACCAAAACATGGTAACCATTCCGGGCGAGGAAGCCCTGATTCTAACGGCGCAACGCGCCCTTGTCGTGCAGCGGAGAGTAAGGCTTGGACAGAGTGTTCATTGAGGGTCTTGAGGTCGATACGGTGATCGGCGCCTATGACTGGGAGCGTGGCATTCGCCAATGCTTGCGTCTGGACCTCAGCTTTGCCTGGGATAACCGACCTGCCGCTGCGGGCGATGACCTGAGCAAGGCACTTGACTACGCCAGCGTCTCGGCACGTATTCAGGCCTTTGCTGAGGTCTCTCAATTTCAATTGGTCGAGACCTTCGCTGAGCGTTTGGCTGAGGTATTGATGAGCGAATTCAATATCCCCTGGCTGCACCTCAAATTGTCCAAGCCCGGAGCCGTTGCCGCGGCCAAAGGCGTGGGCGTGGAGATCGAGCGCGGATGTCGCTGACACGGGTTTACTTAGGTCTGGGCAGCAACATTGAGCGCGAAAAGCACCTGTGCGCCGGGCTCGAAGCGTTGAGCGGATTTTTGACCGAACTGACCTGTTCACCGGTTTTCGAAAGCCACCCGGTTGGCATCAAAAGTGGGCAATTTATCAATCTGGTGGTGTCGGGGTATACCGATCTGCCGTTGATGGAGCTGGATCGACGCCTGAAATTCATTGAAGCGGATAACGGTCGCTATGCGCCGGATCGCAAGGGTCTGCCGCTGGATATCGATGTATTGCTGTTTGGCGAGCAGGTGGGAAATTTCGATGGCTTGATCCTGCCCCGTGCCGAAATCTTGAAAAATGCTTTTGTGTTGTGGCCCCTGTCGCTGATTGCGCCGGAGCGCGAGCATCCTGGCGTAGGAATCAGCTTCAGTGAGCTGTGGGCAAGCGCGCAGATCGATCAGAAGTTATGGCCTGTCGGGTTCGAATGGCGGGGCGAGCAGTTGACGCCGTCAGAACTGATTGGAACGGCTCTGTAGGAGCGAACTTGTTCGCGAGGCGCTGCTGCTGACTCAGCGCATGTGTACTCTCGCCAACAAGTTGGCTTCTACAGGACCTGCGCAGACTCTCAGTTGTTATACGTCGCCTTGTAAACCTTCAGCGCATCAAGCCGCTCGCGTTTGAGCGCCTCGCCCAATTCCTGCCCCTGAAAACCCTGCTCCAGCAAAGGCTGAACCTGCACCTCACGGGCCGTTGCGGCTGCGCCTCTGAGGTATTCAGCTTGTGGATAGGTGCGGTCTTCAAGTCCTTTGCGGCCGCGCGCATCCATCTCGCAAGCGACAACGAATTCTTCAAAACGCTGCGGCCGGCGATAAACGTCGAAGCTCTGCAATAAATCCAGCAACGTTGAAGGCTTGAGCTCCAGCGCCCGGTGTCCGTGGGTGTGATATTGGCCTACCAGGAGCGCCAATTCCTGGCAGTCTCTCGGCACTTTGAAGCGCTGGTTAACTGCTTTGATCAGTTTAAGACCTGTGTGCTCGTGAGCAATGTGCCGGGGCCAATCGGCTGGCGGCGTCAGGCCTTTGCCCAGGTCATGAAGCAGGCAGGCCCAGCGAACGCTTAGCGGCTGGTGATGAATCGCAGACTGCTCAAGCACGCTTAGTACGTGCAGCCCGGTATCGACTTCCGGGTGATGAGCTTCAGGTTGTGGAACGCCAAAAAGCGCGTCGACCTCTGGGAGCAACACAGCCAAAGCGTCGCAATCGCGCAGCACACCAATGAACACCTGAGGCTGAGCTTCCATCAGCGCGCGGGAAATTTCCTTCCAGCTGCGTTCGGGAGTCAATGCTTGAAGTTCGCCGGAATGGCTCAATTCACGCATCAACTCCAGGGTCTCTGGCGCGATGGTGAATCCGTCGGGCGCATAGCGAGCCGCAAATCGGGCAACGCGGAGCACTCGGAGGGGATCTTCGGCGAAAGCAGGCGAAATATGACGCAAAACACGCGCTTGCAGGTCACGTTGGCCATGATATGGGTCGGTCAAATGGCCGTCTTTGTCCTCAGCAATCGCGTTGATCGTAAGGTCGCGGCGTATCAAATCTTCTTCTAGCGTCACGTCAGGATCTGCGTGAAAAACAAACCCGCCATAACCATGACCGCTCTTGCGCTCAGTGCGAGCCAGTGCGTATTCCTCTCCCGTCAATGGATGCAGAAATACCGGGAAGTCAGTGCCGACCGGACGATAACCCTTGATGAGCATTTCGTCAGTGGTTGCGCCGACAACCACCCAGTCGATGTCAACGACCGGTTTGCCCAGCAGGCGGTCGCGAACAGCGCCGCCGACTTTATAAAATTGCATGAAAAAACCTCCGTGAGCGCGACAGGATAAACCTAACGTCACACGCGCGGAGGTTAAAACAGCGGTGTTACTGGTTAAAGATGTACGACCGCCAGATCGAGCCGGGGGTATTCACTTTCGGCGTGCTCGCTTCGGGGAGGCACATGAAGGGTCTTCATGATTTGATCTCCCTGTAAGGATTCCAAGTGAATGTCGAAGCCCCATAGGCGATGCAGGTGTTTTAGCACTTCATCGGTAGAGTCTCCGAGCGGTTTGCGATCGTGCTGTTGGTGACGCAATGTCAGCGAACGATCGCCCCGACGATCGATGCTATAGATCTGCACGTTGGGTTCACGGTTGCCCAGGTTGTACTGAGCAGCGAGGGTTTCCCTGATGATTTTGTAGCCAGGCTCGTCATGAATCGCAGGAACGAGCAGATCCTCTTTCTGATCGTCGTCCATGATGCTGAACAATTTCAGATCCCGAATCACTTTTGGCGACAGGTACTGCAGGATGAAGCTCTCGTCCTTAAAGCTGCTCATGGCGAACTTCACGGCGGTCAGCCAATCGGTCCCGGCAATGTCGGGAAACCATTGGCGGTCTTCATCGGTAGGCTTTTCGCACATCCGCCGGATGTCCTGATACATCGCAAAACCCAGGGTATAAGGGTTGATACCGCTGTAGTAAGGACTATCAAATCCCGGTTGGAACACCACGCTGGTATGTGACTGCAGGAACTCCATCATGAAGCCGTCAGTGACCAGGCCCTCATCGTAAAGGTCGTTCATCAGGGTGTAGTGCCAAAACGTCGCCCAGCCCTCGTTCATGACCTGCGTCTGACGCTGAGGGTAAAAATACTGCGCGATTTTGCGGACAATTCTGACGACCTCACGCTGCCATGGCTCCAGCAATGGCGCGTGTTTCTCGATGAAATAGAGAATGTTCTCTTGCGGCTCGGCCGGGAATCGGGCGTTGTCTTCCTTGCTGTTTTTGTCAGCGCTCTTGGGAATCGTGCGCCACAAGTCATTGATCTGCTTTTGCAGGTGCTCTTCGCGATCCTTTTGTCGGCGGCGCTCTTCTTCTGCAGAGATGGGATAAGGGCGCTTGTAACGGTCGACGCCATAATTCATCAGGGCATGGCAAGAGTCGAGCAAGTCTTCCACTGCATCGATGCCGTGGCGCTCTTCGCATTGCATGATGTACTGCTTGGCGAACACCAGGTAATCGATGATCGAGCTGGCGTCGGTCCAGGTGCGGAACAGGTAGTTGCCCTTGAAGAAGCTGTTATGGCCATAGCACGCATGGGCAACCACAAGCGCCTGCATGCAGATGGTGTTTTCTTCCATCAGATAAGCGATACAAGGGTCAGAGTTGATGACGATTTCGTAAGCCAGACCCATCTGGCCTCGAGAGTAGGACTTTTCGGTGCTGAGGAAGTGTTTACCGTAGGACCAATGGTGATACCCCAACGGCATGCCGACAGACGCGTAAGCGTCCATCATCTGCTCGGCAGTAATCACTTCAATCTGGTTGGGATACGTATCCAGGGCATAACGCTCAGCGATGCGGCTGATTTCCCGGTCGTACGCCTGGATCAGTTCGAATGTCCACTCGGAACCCGTGGAGAGGGGTTGGCGTTTCTGCTCTCTAGCGGTCATGTCACTAACCTGCGCTGGAAGAGTTCACGGAATACCGGATAGATATCACCGGCAGAGACCAGCTGCTGCTGGGCAAACGTGTCGGCAAACGCTTCGCCGATGCGCTCGTATTCGAACCACAGCGCTTGATGTTCACGCGGGGTGATTTCGACGTAAGTGTAGTACTGCACGAACGGCATGATCTGTTTGATCAAAATGTCGCGGCAGATGGGTGAGTCGTCATTCCAGTTGTCGCCGTCGGAGGCTTGAGCTGCGTAGATATTCCATTCGTTAGTCGGATATCGCTCGGCCATGATTTCCTGCATCAGCTTCAACGCACTGGAAACGATGGTGCCGCCGGTTTCCCGGGAATAGAAGAACTCTTCTTCGTCCACCTCGCGCGCACTGGTGTGGTGGCGGATGAACACAACTTCGATCTTGTCGTAATTGCGCTTGAGAAACAGGTACAGCAAGATGAAAAAGCGCTTGGCGATGTCCTTGGTCGCTTGCGTCATGGAGCCCGAAACGTCCATCAAACAGAACATCACCGCCTTGGAGCTGGGGTTTGGCTGTTTGACCAGCAGGTTGTATTTGAGGTCGAAGGTGTCCAAAAACGGGACGCGGCGAATCCTTGCCTTGAGGCGATCAGACTCAACCTCCAACTCTTGAATGTCGCCGAAATTGTCCGGTTCTTCGCGTTTCATGCGCTCAAGTTCGGCAGTCACCTCCCGAAGCTTGGCTCGGCTGCTACCGGACAATGCGATACGTCTTGCGTGTGCCGACCGCAGCGTACGGATGATGTTAATGCGCGAAGGGTTGCCTTCATTGCTGATACCGGCGCGCACGGTTTTGAAGGTGTCGGTGCCGCTCAGGTTGCGTTTCACCAGGTTCGGCAGTTCAAGGTCCTCGAACATAAACTCAAGAAACTCTTCCTGAGTGATCTGGAAAGAGAACTCGTCCATGCCTTCGCCGGAGTTGCTCGCCTTGCCAGGTCCCTTGCCACCGCCACCGCCTTGTGGGCGCGCGATGTGTTCCCCGGAAGTGAATTCCTTGTTGCCTGGATGCACGACCGTTTGCTTGCCGCCCCGCCCGTGATGAAGCACCGGCTCGTCGATATCACGCCCGGGGATGCTGATTTGTTCGCCGTGTTCCATGTCAGTGATGGAGCGGCGGCTGACGGCTTCTTCCACTGCTTTTTTAATGTGGTCACGGTAACGACGCAGAAAGCGCTGCCGATTTACCGTGCTTTTGTTTTTGCCATTTAGGCGTCGGTCGATCACATAGCCCATCTGAAGCCCTCCGGGCAGCTGCAAGTAGAAAACAGCTGCAAGCCTCAAGTGCAAACCGGTCGGACTCGAAAAGCTGACCGGTCCAGCTTGCCCGCTTGAAGCCTGTAGCTTACAGCTGCGTTACTGCGACTTCCGGACACGCAGGTACCACTCGGAGAGCAGCCGTACCTGTTTGTCTGTGTAACCCCGCTCGACCATCCGGGTGACGAAGTCGTTGTGCTTTTGCTGATCGTCTTTGCTGGCTTTGGCGTTGAAGCTGATAACCGGCAGCAGATCCTCGGTGTTGGAGAACATTTTCTTCTCGATCACCACCCGCAGCTTCTCGTAGCTGAGCCAGGTCGGATTCTTGCCGTTGTTGTTGGCGCGGGCGCGCAACACGAAGTTGACGATCTCGTTTCGGAAGTCCTTCGGATTGCTGATGCCAGCTGGTTTCTCGATCTTTTCCAGTTCCTCGTTGAGGGCCACTCGATTGAGGATTTCGCCGGTTTCAGGGTCGCGATACTCCTGATCCTGAATCCAGAAATCTGCATAGAGCACGTAGCGGTCGAAAATGTTCTGACCGTACTCGCTGTAGGACTCCAGATAGGCCGTCTGGATTTCCTTGCCGATGAACTCGATGTAGCGCGGCGCCAGGTATTCCTTGATGAAGCGCAGATACCGCTCGCGGGTTTCAGCCTGGAATTGCTCCTGTTCGATTTGCTGTTCAAGTACGTAGAGAAGATGTACCGGGTTGGCGGCAATTTCGTGTGGGTCGAAGTTGAAGACCTTCGACAGGATCTTGAACGCAAAGCGTGTGGAAAGACCGTTCATGCCTTCGTCGACACCTGCGCTGTCGCGGTACTCCTGAATCGACTTGGCTTTGGGGTCGGTGTCTTTCAGGTTCTCGCCGTCGTAGACCCTCATCTTGGAATAGATGTTGGAGTTTTCAGGCTCCTTCAAGCGAGACAGTACCGTGAACTGCGCAAGCATTTTCAGGGTATCGGGCGCGCAATGAGCCTTGGCCAGCGAGCTGTTAAACAGCAGTTTGTCGTAGATCTTGATCTCGTCACTGACCCGCAAGCAGTACGGCACCTTCACGATATAGATCCGATCGATGAAGGCCTCGTTGTTCTTGTTGTTGCGGAAGCTATGCCATTCCGATTCGTTGGAGTGGGCCAGCAGAATACCGGTGAACGGAATCGCGCCCAGGCCTTCGGTACTGTTGTAGTTACCTTCCTGGGTGGCGGTGAGCAGTGGGTGCAGCACCTTGATAGGCGCTTTGAACATTTCGACGAATTCCATCAGGCCCTGGTTGGCCCGGCACAGCGCGCCCGAGTAGCTGTAAGCGTCAGCATCGTTCTGTGGATATTCTTCGAGCTTACGGATATCGACTTTGCCGACCAGCGCCGAAATATCCTGGTTGTTCTCATCGCCTGGCTCGGTTTTGGCTACGGCGATCTGATTAAGGATCGATGGGTACAGCTTCACCACCTTGAACTGGCTGATGTCGCCCCCGAATTCGGCCAGACGTTTCGTCGCCCAAGGCGACATGATGGTGTTCAGGTACCGGCGCGGGATGCCGTAGTCCTCTTCGAGGATCGTCCCGTCTTCGGTGGGTTTGAAAAGGCCCAAGGGCGATTCGAAAACCGGTGAACCCTTGATGGCGTAGAAAGGTATTTTTTCGACCAGCGATTTGAGTTTTTCAGCCAGAGACGATTTACCACCGCCTACCGGGCCGAGCAGGTAAAGGATCTGTTTCTTCTCTTCGAGGCCTTGGGCGGCATGGCGGAAGTACGAGACGATTTGCTCGATGCAATCTTCCATGCCGTGGAATTCTTCGAACGCGGGATAGCGCCGAATGACCTTGTTGGAGAAGATTCGCGATAGCCGCGAGTTGGTCGAGGTGTCGAACAACTCAGGCTCACCGATCGCCAGCAGAAGACGTTCTGCGGCCGATGCGTAAGCGCTGCGGTCCTGTTTGCAGAGCTCCAAGTACTCCTGTAGCGAGAGCTCTTCCTGGCGTGTCGATTCAAAGCGTTGTTGGAAGTGGCTAAAAATACTCATGACGTCACCTCGCTCGATACGTGGAGCCGGCGGCGGATCGTCAGTTGATGCTGGTTAGCGACTGATCACTCAGCAGCTATTTACCCCCCAGAACACCATAAAAGTAGCTACCGATGACCCACGCGCCGGTGTACCGGCTCTCCCCTGATTCGGATGGCCTGCGTCTTAGGATAGTTCGGAATCGGAAGGAGAAAGAAGGAATGCTTGCAATCGAACGGCAACCGTTCGTCAGATGGATGCGCGAGCCCGCGTAGGACGCGGGATCGCGGGATAAAAATATTTTTTCTGATCAGCCTTGCGCAGTTTCTGCTGGAAACGTGTTTTTCCAGAGTTCAAAACCGCCGTCCATGCTGTAGACCTCCGAGAAACCCTGGCCAACAAGATAGGCCGCAGCGCTTTGACTGGAGTTTCCGTGGTAGCAGACGACGACCAGTGGTTTATCCAGATCCGCGTTGCGGATGAAGTCCGCGATGGAGTGGTTGTCCAGGTGATGGGAGTCGGGGATGTGGTTGCTGGCGAACGTTTGTTGATCGCGCACATCAACCAACACGGCGCCTTGTTCACGCAGGGCTTGGGCCTGCTGCGGCGGTATGCGTTTGAAGTCGGTCATGGCTGGGGCTCCTCGGCCGCGCAGATCCCGAGCAGTCGGGACCGGTAAAAAAATCGATTCTAATGCCTGATCGCGTTTTGTTCATCTGCGCTCAGCAAGCGCACTTTGCCAGGCTCGGCATTGCCCTTGTCGTCGCATTCACAGCGGTGCATCTGACGAGTGTCGACGTTAAGCATCGACAGGGCTGCGCCCCAGACACAGCCGGTGTCTAACGCATAAATCCCGGGTTCGTCGCATCGACCTTCGAGCGCCGCCCAATGACCGAAAATAATGCTGAGGCTTTTGGTCTTGCGATTTTTATGACGAAACCACGGTGCATATCCGGGAGGGGCAGCATCCACACCTTCTTTTGCCTTGAAGTCGAGCTTGCCGTCGCTGGTGCAAAAGCGCATCCGCGTGAAGTAGTTGGTAATGACCCGCAGACGTGTCACGCCGTGCAGATCCTTGTCCCACTTCGTCGGTTCATTGCCGTACATGCCGTCGAGAAAGGGCTCCAGTCTGTTGTCATCTCGCAACGCTTGTTCGACCTCTTCAGCGCAGCGTAGCGCCTTCTTCAGTGTCCATTGCGGTGGGATGCCAGCGTGCACCAATGCGATGTCGCGATCTGCATCGTAATGCATGAGCTTTTGCTGGCGTAACCACTGCAGCAGCTGGTCGGCGTCAGGGGCGTCCAGTATTTCGCGCAGCGTGTCGCCTTTTTTCAGGCGTTCGATGTTGTGTCCTGCGGCGAGCAAATGCAGGTCATGGTTGCCCAGCACGCACACTACGGAGTCGCGCATTGCGTAAATGAAACGCAGGGTTTCCAGCGACTGCGGACCGCGATTGACCAAATCGCCGACCAGCCACAGTTTGTCTTTGCCAGGTTCGAACCCAACGTGGTCGAGCAGGCATTTAAGCGGTTCAAGGCAACCTTGCAGATCGCCGACTGCGTACACCGCCATCAGTGCAGAGCCCCCGGCACCGCCAGCCGGAAGGGCGCAATGACCGCATCGAAACGTTTGCCATCGTCAGCCAGCATTTGATAGGTGCCCTGCATGTTGCCCACCTTGGTGGTCATGACAGTGCCGCTGCTGTAGGTGTGGCTTTGGCCCGACTGGATCAATGGTTGCTGACCAACAACGCCGTCGCCTCGGACTTCTTCGACGTTGCCATCGCCGTCGGTGATGACCCAGTGTCGGGACAGCAGCTTGGCAGGCAGGTCACCTGCGTTGTGGACGGTGACGGTGTAGGCGAAGGCAAAGCGGTTCTGCTCAGGCTGCGACTGTTCTGCGAGGAAACGGGTGACGACGCTGACGTCGACCTGATAACGGGGATCGGACATGCAAGAGGCCTTAAAAGCGAGAGCGGAAAAAGCCGGAAAAAGCCCGGTGAAAAATCAGTCTAGGACATGTCGTGGCTAAAAAACCAAAGAGTCTCTGGCGCCAGACATGTCCCGACCCATTACTCGACAGCGGGCTTCTCGCTAAGTTTGTCTGCCAGACGCACAAAGGCAGCGAGGTCCAGTTGCTCTGGACGCAATCCGCCATCGACTCCGGCTTCGGTGATCTCTTCGCTGGTCAGTAGGGCTTTGAGGGTATTGCGCAGCGTTTTGCGGCGCTGATTGAAGGCTTCGCGCACCACCCGCTCCAGCACCCGGTGGTCTTTGGCAGGGTGGGGCAGGGTTTCGTGGGGGACCAGGCGAACGATGGCCGAGTCCACTTTCGGTGGCGGGTTGAACGCACCTGGACCCACGTTGAACAGGTGCTCCACGCGGCAATGGTACTGAACCATAATCGACAGACGGCCATAGTCTCCGCCGCCAGGGGTTGCTGCCAAACGCTGAACCACTTCTTTTTGCAGCATGAAGTGCATGTCGCGAATCAGGCCTGCGTTCTGCAATAGATGAAAAATCAGCGGTGTCGAAATGTTGTACGGCAGGTTGCCGACCACGCGCAGGCTGCCGGGTGCGGCGCCAAGGCTGGTGAAATCGAACTTCAGAGCATCGCCCTGATGCAGATTAAAGTTGGGCAGGCTGCCGAACTGATGCATGAGGATGGGGATCAAGTCCTTGTCCAGCTCCACCACATCCAATTGCGCCGTGCTGTTTAGCAGACCTTCGGTCAGTGCTCCCTGACCTGGCCCGATTTCCAGCAGACGGTCTTCAGGCTTGGCGCGGATCGCGCGCAGGATCTTGTCGATCACGCCCGCGTCGTGCAGAAAGTTTTGCCCAAAACGCTTACGCGCCTTGTGTTGAAATTGCTCGCTCATTAATGCGTCTCGGCCATCTGGTAGGCGGTTTCCAGGGCGACTTTCAGGCTGCCGGTGTCGATCTTGCCGCTACCTGCCAGATCCAGCGCGGTGCCATGATCGACTGAGGTGCGGATGATCGGCAAACCGAGGGTCACGTTGACCGCTGCGCCGAAGCCTTTGTACTTGAGTACGGGAAGACCCTGGTCGTGGTACATCGCCAGCACCGCATCGCAGTGCTCCAGATATTTAGGGGTAAACAGAGTGTCAGCAGGCAGCGGCCCGCGTAGATCCAGGCCCTCACTGCGCAGGCGCTCCAATGTGGGTTCGATAATGTCGATTTCTTCGCGCCCCAGATGCCCGCTTTCCCCGGCATGCGGATTCAAGCCGCAAACCAGGATGCGCGGATGGGCGATACCAAACTTGTTCACTAGATCAGCGTGCAGGATGCGCGTCACACGCTCCAGGCGTTCAGCGGTGATGGCATCGGCGACGTCGCGCAGCGGCAAGTGAGTTGTGACCAGCGCCACGCGCAGATCGCCGGTTGCCAGCATCATCACTACCTGCTCGGTCTGAGTCAGCTCAGCGAGGAATTCGGTATGGCCGGAAAAAGCGCTGCCGCTTTCGTTGATCACGCCCTTATGTACGGGGGCAGTGATCATGCCGGCGAAGTCGCCGTCAATGCAGCCTTGGCCCGCACGGGTCAGGGTTTGCAGAACGAATGCGCCATTGGCCTTATTCAACTGGCCCGCCACCACCGGTGCCTCAAGCGGCGTATCCCAGACATACAGGCTGTCAGCAGGAGCGGGCACGTCGGGCCAATTGTCAGGGGTAACGGCTATCAAGTTGACGGCAACACCCAACAACGCGGCTCGCTCGCTCAGCAAGTCGCGGTTGGTAATGGCAATAAGGGGGTGCGGCTGGGGCTGCGCGGCGAGCAGCAGGCAAAGGTCAGGACCAATGCCGGCCGGCTCGCCGGGTGTCAATGCGAAACGCTTGGGTTTCACTGCGCAGCCTGGTCAGCGCCAGGGACTTTGATTTCTACGTAGGCTTCGTCGCGGATTTGACGCAGCCAGGTTTGCAGCTCTTCATCGTATTTGCGGTTACGCAACACTGTCAGGGCTTGCTGTTCACGTGCCTGATTGGTGCTGTCGGTAGCGCGGCGACCCAGTACTTCCAGGACGTGCCAGCCGTATTGCGTCTGGAACGGCTTGGACACCGTGCCCTGTGGCGTCTCAGCCATGACTTCGCGGAACTCAGGCACCAACGTGTTCGGGTCGACCCAGTTCATATCGCCGCCATTGAGCGCCGAACCCGGATCTTCCGAGAAGCTTTTCGCCAGATCGCCGAAGTCTTCGCCATTCTGGATGCGATCGTAGATTTTTTGAGCCAGCAGTTTGGTTTCAGCTTCAGTGCGGATTTCGCTTGGTTTGATCAGGATATGACGCACATGCACTTCATCGCGCATTTGAGTCTGGCCTTCGCCACCGCGTTTCTCCAACAGCTTGAGGATGATGAAACCACCCGGAGTCCGCGCTGGAGGGGTGACCTCACCAGGCCGCATCGAGCTCAACATGTCACCAAACGGAGGTGGCAGTTGTGCGGCTTTACGCCAACCCATGTCGCCGCCTTCAAGTGCGCTTTCGCTGGCAGATGCGGCAATCGCGAGCTGACCGAAGTCAGCGCCTTGCTGGAGCTTGCCGTAGACATCTTTCGCCTTGGTCGCGGCCGCCTGAATCTGGGCGGAGGTGGCGCTGTCAGGCGTAGGAATCAGGATATTCGCCAGGTGAAACTCTTCGGAAAACTGCGCCTTTGCCATGTCGGAGGCCAAGAAGTTTTTTACTTCCTGCTCGGACACCTGAATGCGCTCAGCCACTCGGCGCTGACGCACCCGGCTGATGATCATCTCCCGACGAACCTGCTCACGGGCGCTCTGGTACGACAATCCGTCGTGGGTCAGAGCGGCCTTGAATTGCTCGACACTCATCTGGTTACGCTGAGCAATGGTGCCAATGGCCTGGTTCAACTCTTCGTCTGTAATGCGAATGCCGGAGCGTTCGCCAATCTGCAGTTGAAGGTTTTCAAGGATAAGCCGGTCCAGCACCTGCGATTGCAAGGCGCTGGGCGGCGGCACGCCCTGGCCACGTTTGGCGATGGTTTGCTGTACTTCACGGATACGCTGGTCGAGCTGGCTTTGCATGACCACGTCGTTGTCGACGATGGCCGCCACTTTGTCGATGGAGCGCACTTCAGCGTGCGCTACGGAACCGATGAGTAAAGCGCCCAACATCAGGGGGCGCAGACAATCAGAAAGCTTGGTCTTCACGTTCACGATAACCTTGGATGCCTTGGTCGAGGAAGCTCTCTACTTTCTGGCCAACAACGCCACCAAGTCCCTTCAACACAATTTGTAGGAAAATGCCGCGGTCGCCTTTTTCGTTCTGAGGCGCTTCCTGGGTGTACTCGTCGTAGTCAACCCAGTAACGGTTGATCAGACGCAGCTTCCAGCAGCAGTTGTCGTATTCAAAACCACCAAAGGCTTCGAGCGTACGGTTACGGTTGTAGTCGTACTGCCAGCGGCTGATCGCACTCCATTGAGGAACGATTGGCCAGATGACCGAGAAGTCATGCTGCTGGATCTTGTAGTAGTCCTTCACGTAGCCCGGTGTACCTGGGGTGCCGTAGTCACCGCCACCCACACTCCACTTACCGGTGGTCTGATCGTAACGGACCTGGTCATTACGATAGCGATAGCCGGCGTTGATGATCTTGCCCGGGTTGTCTGCAGGCTGGTAGTGAACCATCGCGCTGCCGGAACGGGTGCTGTGGCTGTCCGGATCCCAGTTGAAGTCCGAAGTGGCACGCCAGTCGCGGTTGTAGCGGTATTCGTATTCCAGCGCGTAAGGAGAAACGTTCGCCTGAGCGTCCTGACGATCTTCGAAGCTGATACCCGGCAACTGAACCTTGCGGTCTTTGAAGTACAACGCCTGACCGACGCTGAGGCGTTGACGTTCGAAACCGTCGTCCTCGATCCAGCGGTTGGTGATGCCCAGAGACAACTTGTTTTCGTCGCCGATACGGTCGGAGCCAACGAAACGGTTGTCGCGGAACAGCGAAGCGTAGTTGAACGTGGTCTCGCCCGAATCGAATACCGGGATATCGGTCTGATCTTTCTCAGGCACATACAGGTAGTACAGACGCGGTTCCAGGGTCTGGCGATAGTTTTTGCCGAACCACTGAGTGTTACGGTCGAAGTACAGACCGCTGTCCACGCTGAAGATCGGAATGCTGCGGTCTTGAGAGCGGTTGTAGTTTTCATCCGCCAGCAAGGTTTGTTTGCCTTGGCTGTCAAGATCCAGATCGTACTTGGTGTAGACGTATTTCAGCTTGGGCGTCACGAATCCGTAAGATGCGGTCAGCGGCAGACTCATGGACGGTGCCAGATTCAGACGATCGCCGTTTGCACGGGCGAGGCCTGCAACGTTCGTGTCGAGACGATCAGCTCCGATTGTTCCATCAGCACGGATCGGTCCGCCATCTTGGTCAATATAGCGACCGGTTCTAAGATCGCGATCGAAGCGGACTGCTTCAGTCTCGTAGTCGAACTTGAGGCCGCCTGGACTGTAAGGAAGCGTGCCGTTCAGGGTCAACTGAGGCAGACGGCCGTACGGCGTGATGTCCGTTACGTTAGCCAGTTCGTAGCGCTGTGCGTTCAAGCGCGCAACGTAACTGTCACCCCGGTACGTCAAGTCAGCTTGCTGATTGATGTAATCGTGGGTGCCGATGCCTTCCTGGCCGGTTTTCAGATCCTGGAAGTAGTACGGATCGCTGATGTCGGTGTAGTCGACATGAGTTGCCCAACGCGAATCCAGACCACCTTTGTGCTGCCAGTTGATCATCCAGCGGGTGTCTTTGTAATCGGATTGCAGCTTGCGATCGTCGTCGTCGTCGTTCAGGTAACCGCCGCCGAACTGACCTTCGCTGGTCTTCGTCAGATAGCGGAACTCGCCTTCCATCAACAGGCCGCGTTTGGCCATGTAAGTGGGGTACAACGTGGCGTCGTAGTTAGGCGCCAGGTTGAAGTAGTAAGGCGTGAGCAACGAAACGCCCGTGTCGCTGCTGGCACCGATTGTCGGTGGCAGGAAGCCGGACTGGCGACGGTCGTCGATCGGGAAATAGATATAAGGCGTGTACAGAATCGGGATGTCTTTGACCCGAAGCGTAGCGTTGGTCGCCGTACCGAAACCGGTGGCCGGGTTCAGCGTTATGTTGTTGCCCTTGATGGTCCAGGCGTTGCTGTTGGGTTCGCACGTGGTGTACGTCCCGTCCTTCAAGCGGATGATCGCGTTTTCTGCACGTTTTGCGTACAGCGCGTTACCACGCACGTTGGATTTATGCAGCACGTATTCGGCGTTGTCGACCTGGGCTTCACCCGTGTCGAGTTGCACCTCGGCGTGATCGCCGACGATCAGGGCGCCGTTGTCGCGCAGACGGACATCGCCGTTGAGCTCGCCACGGTTCTCGGCCTGATGCAGGGAAGCTTCCTGAGCCTGAAGCTGCATGCTGCCCTGACGCAGGACAACGTCGCCAGCCAGGGTTGCAGTCTGTTCTTCCTGCTCATAGCGCGAAGCCTTGGCACCGATGAAAGTCGGGGCCTCGTTCTTCGGCGTCTTGTCGTCCATACCAGGGCGAATAGGCTCGACGTACGCGCCTGAGCAATACGGGCCGGTTTCAGCCAGTTGCGCAGCGGTCAGGCGTTCGCGTGGAACCCAGTCGAGGTGGCTGTAGTCAGCACTTCGCGACCGCAGGCCACGGCCCTTGGCCTCGGTGACCAGCGTCGTTTTAGGTACGACTTCACCACCGGTGGTGGTCTCGGATTCAGTCACAGTGCCATTGGAGCTGACACTGGTCGTACTGTGTACCGGCCGTGGAGGCAACTGCACAGCAGTTGCTTTTGGTGCGCAATCCCAGGAGCCTGCGGCGGATACCGAGCAGTCAAACTGTTCTGCCGCCACCGCATACTGGATGGCTAGAGGTTGCATGGCCAGCAGACTGCCGGTTACAAGCAACGGAAATTTTTTACGAAACGCGGGGGATTTCAATGCCATCTTATTAATCCGGGCTTCCTGCGCGCCATCTGCCCGCGGGGGGGCCGCACGCCTCTCGATGGGCTGAAAAAGATGTCGGATAATAAAGCATGACCCGCTTGACGGCTAGCGCCGTCGGAGACCCTTGCAATGCCAGATGAAGATGTACGCCTGCAACACCTGAAAGTTTGGCTCGATGAGCAACTTCCAATCCTCTTTGCCGCTCAGAATTGGGGCTCGATACCCCCGGCCACGTTGACTGCGGCCAGCAGCGACGCAAGTTTCCGCCGTTACTTTCGCTGGGAGGGAGAGGGCCGAACTTTTATTGTCATGGATGCGCCACCGCCGCAGGAAAACTGCAAACCCTTCGTTGATATCGCTCATTTGCTCGGCGAATCAGGAATTAATGTTCCGAAAATTTATGCCGAAGACCTGACTCAAGGCTTTCTTTTGCTAAATGACCTGGGGCAGAAAACGTACCTGGACGTGATCGATGGGCAAAACGCCGATCAATTATTCGCTGATGCCATTGATGCGCTGCTGGCTTATCAGCAGTTGCAGATGGATGCTCCGCTGCCCAGCTATGACGTGGCTTTGCTACGGCGTGAGCTTGAGCTCTTTCCTGAGTGGTACGTGAAGCGTCATCTGGGCATCGAGTTTGATCAGGCACAGCAAGCAAGCTGGCAGCAGGCAAGCGATCTGTTGATCGAAAGTGCCTTGGCGCAGCCCAAGGTTTTGGTGCATCGCGACTTCATGCCGCGCAATCTGATGCTCAGCGAGCCGAATCCCGGTGTGCTGGATTTTCAGGATGCGGTGTACGGCCCGGTCACTTACGACATCACCTGTCTGTTCAAGGATGCGTTTTTGAGCTGGCCCGAAGAGCGCGTGGACACATGGCTCAGAGGTTATTGGGAAAGGGCAGGCAAGCTGGGTATTCCGGTACAGGCCAGCGTCGATGAGTTTCTGCGCGCTAGCGATCTGATGGGAGTGCAACGTCATTTGAAAGTGATCGGGATTTTCGCGCGCATCTGCCACCGTGATGGCAAGCCGCGCTATCTGGCCGATGTGCCGCGCTTCTTCTCCTATATAGAGGCTGTATTGGCACGCCGCCCTGAGCTGAGTGAGCTCAGCAGTCTGCTGGCCAGTCTGGGCCAGACAAAATAACAAGTGGCACAACGAGGTCGTCGAATTGAACAACAGCTGGATTGTTTTGAAGAGGGCTGCATGAAAGCGATGATTCTCGCGGCAGGCAAAGGCGAGCGCTTGCGCCCACTTACCCTGCACACCCCTAAACCGCTGATTCGCGCGGGCGGCGTTCCGTTGATTGAATACCACCTGCGGGCGTTGCGCAGCGCAGGGTTCGAGGACGTGGTGATCAACCACGCGTGGCTCGGTCAGCAGATCGAGGAATATCTGGGGGACGGCAAACAGCTGGGCTTGAATATTCGCTACTCGCCCGAAGGTGAGCCGCTGGAGACCGGCGGCGGCATTTTCCGTGCGTTGCCGCTGTTGGGCGACGAGCCGTTCCTGGTGGTCAATGGCGACATCTGGACTGATTGCGATTTTACGGCCCTTCGCGCGCCGATTACGGGACTGGCGCATCTGATCCTGGTCGATAACCCCGAACACCACCCAGGTGGCGATTTCGCATTGGTTGGCGGGCAATTGCAGGACGACGCATCCTTGCCGCGACTGACTTACAGCGGCATTGCGGTGCTGCATCCTCAACTGTTTGTCGGTTGCGCCAACGGCGCGTTCAAGTTGGCGCCGTTGCTGCGTGAAGCGATGGGTAAGGGCCAAGTGACTGGCGAGCACTTCACCGGTCGCTGGGTGGATGTTGGGACCCATGAGCGGCTCGCTGAAGTTGAGCAATTGCTTACGGTGGCCCGTTAGATGCTGTGGCCATGCACACTGATTGGTGGCGGATTGGGTTATGCCATTGCCAGTATTCCGGGCGCCTTACTGGGTGCGTTGCTGGGTCAGGCTTTGGACAGGCGTCTGGAGCTGCACAGTTGGGCTCACCTGCGTGAGCGTTTGGGTGGGCGCGCTGTGCCCCGCGATGACGAGCTGATTTTTATCCTGCTGGGGCGTCTGGCCAAAAGTGATGGCCGGGTGGTAGACGGGCATATTCAACAGGCTCGGGTTGAAATGCGTCGGCTGGATTTGAGCGAACCCGCGCAACGTCGCGCGATTCAGGCGTTCAATCGTGGCAAGGATGGGCGTGATCGTCTGCGCGGGTTTTTGAGTCGTCTGAAGACCCAGCCTCATGCCGCCGAGGGGCTGTTGCGTGCGTGTTGGCGCATGGCTTGGGCTGACGGCAAAGTCTCGCGCAACGAGCGCGAGCTGATAGTGCGATGGGGCAAGTGGCTGGGTTGGCCGGCGCAAAAGGTCGAAGCGCTGTCAGCCGCCGAGGACGATCAGCAATCGCGGCGACCGTTGACCCGCAGCGGAGGCGGGGACTATCAGGACGCATTGCAATTGCTGGGAGTAAGGGCAGATTCGGAGCCCGCTCAGATCAAGCGCGCGTATCGGCGCCTTTTGAGTCGCCACCACCCCGACAAGATCGCCGGCACGGGCGCAAGTCAGGGCCAGGTGCGGGATGCGACCGAGCGAACCCGTGAATTGCACAACGCCTACACGTTGATTCGTGACCGGCGTGGGTTTCGGTGAGGGTTGTCGCAGCGCAATGATGATGTGTAGGAGCGCGCTTGCCCGCGATTGCGATGTGTCTGGTTCGTCAATGTGGCATGCCTGAGAAGCTTCGCGGGCAAGCGCGCTCCTACAACAGCAACCGTGTTACTGGCTTTCCAGAAACCCGCGCACCCGCCGAGCCAGTTGTTCCTGCTCTGCCTCAGAATTACCCGGCATTGCGTTAAGCGTGATCTGGGTAAATTTGCTGCCCTTGACGCGTTTGCTCGCATCCAGGCGTGCCTGCGCCTGTTTGAGTAAAACAGGTCGATCCTTGTCGACGAAATCCGCTGTCGCCACCTTTAATGTCGGGAGAATCTCGGCCAGCGAAGGCGTATCTCGCCCCGTTTCCTGCGCCTGGACCATCACCAGCTTCTGCACCGCAGGCGACGCCTTTTCGCTCATGAAACGGGCTGCCCAGTAGGCACCGCTGCCGTGGCCGAGCAGCACGATGTTGCGCGCCTTGTTTTGTTGAGCGAAGGCAATCGCGCTATCGATGCGCGCAAAAACTCGCTCGGCGTTGGCCTTGGCCTGTTCCGCATCGGCAGTGGCGCGCGCAGCCGTTGCAGCGGCCTCAGCTTCGGCGGCGGCTGCCGGATCAATTGCCGTGTCTTTGGGTTTTTCTTTGTCGGCGGCGGCATCTTCAGCAACCGGTGCAGCCTCGTCGGCGCGTGCAATAACGCCATCTTCGAGGACGTCCGGCATAGTCAGGCTTAAGGTGGCCCAGCCCACATCCGGCAGTTTGCGTCGCAGGGGCCCTACCGCATTAGGCCAGTCTGCCGTTTCGCCAGCACCGGGAATCACGATCACCGCACCTTTGGGCTCCTCGGTATTCGCAGGTTTCCATAGCGCCAAAAAGCTTTCGTCCCCTGCTTGAAGTTGTTGCTGCTGGGCCTGGGGAATTTTTCGCTCAAGCGCCAGCGCGTCTTCCTGGCTGCGGGAGGGGAATACCGCACGCTCCACCGGAGCCTCGACGGCTGTGGCATCTTTGCTTGGCGCAGCGTCTGCTGCCAGAAGAGTCGGCGCAACCGGTAGTATCAGTGTCAGGCAGATCGCGGGAAACATTGCGCGAATGGTGTAGGACATCGGATATTCCAAAGGCCGGAAACAATCCCGGCAGCCTAATAGGTTGATCAACGTTTGTCAGGTTTGCACGGGGCCGCCGCTCACCGCTGCAACTGATCCAAAAAAAGCAGTAAGCCGAATGAACGGCAGAAGGATTCGCGCAATGGAAATACCACGTTGATCAGCTGTTCTGTGCGCCTCTGGGTTATCGGCTGTTCGGGCTGGCTCTTTACAGTCCTGGTGCTGATGGGGGCGCCGTTGTCGGTCATGGCAGACAGCGCGGGCCCCGGCCCGGACCCGTTGTCCAGCGCCCAGCGCGACTGGCTTAACCAGCGTGAGTCTTTGCGCGTCGGTATTGTCCTGCAAGCGCCTTACGCGCAACTGGACCGCCGCGCCCAGCAGCTCTCCGGCGCCAACGTCGATGTCGTAAACCTGTTGGAGAAGACCTTTCAGACTGATTTGCTGTGGCGCAGCTTCCCCGATCAATCGGCGCTGGAAGAAGCGCTGGTCAAGGGAGAAATCGATTTCGCACCCGGCTTGACTCAAACGCCCGCAAGCCTTCGGTTATGGCTGTTTTCCGACCCGTACATGCGCGTGCCGCAACTGGTGGTAGGCGAAAAAGACGGCTCCGGCGCTGTGGACCTGGAGAAGCTCGACCCGCGTATTCGCGTTGCCGTACGGATGCCGAGCCTGGCCGCCGATTACTTGCGCGCCAATTACACGCACCTCAATTTGCAAGGTGTGCCACTTGAGCGACAGGCCTTACAGCTATTGCTCAGCCAACAAGCGCGTTACGCGGTAATTGACGAAGCTCAGCTCAGTCGCTTGTCCCGCGAGGGTGAGTTCGCCGGGTTGGCGGTGGTGGGAGATGTGGGCTTCCCGCAGTTATTGCGCATCGCTTCCCGTCGCGACCTGCCGCAACTTGCCGAAATTATCAGCGTTGCCCTGAGCGCCATTGCGCCCAAGGACCTGGAGCAGGTGCATGCGCAATGGCTGCAACCCAAATACCCGCAACTGAGTGAGTCTCCCAGCCTTTGGAAAAACCTTACGCTGCTGCTGATGCTGGTGGCGTTAGCCTGCATTGCTATCGTCGTGGGGCAGCGTCGTCAGCAGCACACGCTGGAGAGAGAATTGCTCGCCGCTCGCGAAGACATGACTGCGCGCCAGGCGGGCGAAGAAGGGCTGCGACTGGCGCAGTTTTCTATTGATCAAAGCACTGTCGGCATCTTGTGGGTCAACTGGGACAGCCATGTGCGCTACGCCAATCAGGCCGCCGAAACCATGCTCGGTTATGCCCGCGGTGGCGTGGTTGATCGGCCGCTGATCGACTTCGAACCGGGCCTGCACATGGACCGTTGGCTCAACCTGTGGAAGCGCGCGCGGTCCACCGACGAGGCGCCGCAGACCTTCGAAAGCAACTGCGTGCGCGCCGACGGCAGTCTTCTGCCAGCTGATGTTTCTCTAAGTTTTCTGCGCTTTCGCGAGGCGGAGTATCTGGTGGTATTCATCACCGATGTCACTGAGCGACGCCGCTCTCTGGCCGCGCTGCAAGACAGTGAGTCGCGACTGCAAAACCTTGCCGAGCAGCTGCGCGAACTCTCCGCGCACCTGGAAACCGTTCGAGAGGAAGAAAAGGCCCGAATCGCCAGGGAAGTTCACGACGAGCTGGGTCAGATGCTGACCGTGCTCAAGCTGGAAACCTCCATGTGCGAACTGGCCTACGCTGACCTGGACCCTGGGCTGCGTGACCGCCTCAACAGCATGAAGCGATTGATCGCTCAGTTGTTTCAGTTGGTGCGGGACGTCGCGACGGCGCTGCGTCCGCCGATCCTTGATGCGGGCATTGCGTCGGCCATTGAGTGGCAAGCGCGGCGCTTTGAGGCGCGCACACAAATCCCGTGCCTGGTCGAGGTGCCGGACAACCTGCCCGCGTTGCCCGATGCCACCGCCATCGGGCTGTTCCGGATTCTTCAGGAGGCGCTGACCAATGTGATGCGCCACGCCCAGGCGCACACCGTCGAACTGGCGCTGCGACTCGATGACGGTGTGTTGTGCATGACCATTGCCGACGATGGGCAAGGATTTGAGCAGAGCACAGAGCGGCCAGTGTCATTCGGTCTGGTGGGCATGCGCGAACGGGTGCTGATCATGGGCGGACGATTGCAACTGGACAGCACGCTGGGGGAGGGCACAACCTTGCGCATCTACATTCCGCTGGATCAGGTTGAGCAGGAGCAAGTGAAGTGATTCGTGTATTGGTCGCTGAAGACCACACCATCGTCCGCGAGGGTATCAAGCAGCTGATCGGTCTGGCCAAGGATCTGTTGGTGGTCGGTGAAGCCAGCAACGGCGAGCAGTTGCTCGAAACCCTGCGCCATGTGGAATGTGAAGTGGTGCTGCTGGATATTTCGATGCCCGGCGTCAATGGGCTCGAAGCGATACCGAGGATTCGTGCGTTGAACAATCCGCCGGCGATTCTGGTGCTGTCGATGCACGACGAGGCGCAAATGGCCGCCCGTGCCTTGAAAGTAGGCGCCGCGGGCTACGCGACCAAGGACAGTGATCCTGCGCTGCTGCTGACGGCGATCCGACGGGTGGCTGCCGGCGGGCGTTACATCGATCCGGACCTTGCTGATCGCATGGTGTTCGAAGTGGGCTTGACCGATAACCGCCCGCTGCACTCGTTGTTGTCAGAGCGTGAGTTTTCGGTGTTCGAGCGTTTGGCTCAAGGCGCTAACGTCAACGACATCGCCCAGCAATTGGCGCTGAGCGGCAAAACCATCAGCACGCACAAGGCGCGGTTGATGCAGAAGTTGAAAGTCACTTCGCTGGCCGAGCTGGTGAAATATGCGATGGAGCATAAGTTGGTTTGATAGCGGGGCGTGCCTGAAAACGACCTTCCGGGATGTCCGTACTGACGTCATCGCGGGCAAGCGCGCTCCTACAGAAAAACGTGCGCCCCTGTAGGAGCGCGCTTGCCCGCGATAGCTTTCGCCCAGTCACGCGAAATCTTCTATAAAAACCATACCCATCCCCGCCATCCCTGTAGGGCAATCCCTACCCCCAACCTTCCACCGCCCTTAGGCGAATCTCTCCTGCGCCCCGATTTGCGTGGGGTGCAGGCTAATCTAGGCTCTAACCCACGGTTGATTAAGCAAAGGTGTGGGAAATGAGCAATGTCGATGCAAGCGCTGGGGCGAACGATGTTCTGGTCAGCTTTCGTGGTGTGCAAAAGAGCTACGACGGCGAATCCCTGATCGTCAAAGACCTCAACCTGGACATTCGCAAAGGCGAATTTCTCACCCTGCTCGGGCCATCCGGCTCCGGCAAGACCACCAGCCTGATGATGCTCGCAGGCTTCGAAACCCCGACGGCTGGCGACATCCTGCTGGCGGGCCGTTCGATCAACAACGTGCCGCCGCACAAGCGCGACATCGGCATGGTGTTTCAGAACTACGCGTTGTTCCCGCACATGACCGTTGCCGAGAACCTGGCGTTCCCGCTGTCGGTACGCGGCATGAGCAAAACCGACGTCACCGAGAAGGTCAAGCGTGCGCTGGACATGGTTCAGCTCGGCACCTTCGCCCATCGTTATCCCGCTCAACTCTCCGGCGGCCAGCAACAACGTGTGGCGTTGGCCCGCGCGTTGGTGTTCGAGCCGCAACTGGTGTTGATGGACGAACCCCTCGGCGCCCTCGATAAGCAGCTGCGCGAACACATGCAGATGGAGATCAAACATATCCATCAGCGCCTCGGCGTGACCGTGGTCTACGTGACCCACGATCAGGGCGAAGCGCTGACCATGTCCGATCGCGTGGCAGTGTTTCATCAGGGCGAAATCCAGCAGATCGCTCCCCCGCGCACGCTCTATGAAGAGCCAAAAAATACCTTCGTCGCCAACTTCATCGGCGAAAACAACCGCATCAACGGCACCCTGCTCAGCCACGATGGCGACCGTTGCGTGGTCAGTCTGGCACGTGGCGAGAAAGTCGAGGCGCTGGCGGTCAACGTCGGTCAGACCGGTGATGCGGTCACGCTGTCGATCCGTCCTGAACGTGTGAACCTGAACGGGCGCAGCGAAAGCTGTGTGAATCGTTTCTCCGGTCGCGTGGCTGAATTCATTTATCTGGGCGACCACGTGCGTGTGCGCCTTGAGGTGGCAGGCAAGACTGATTTCTTCGTCAAGCAACCAATCGCGGAACTCGACCCGGCGCTGAGCGTTGGCGATGTGGTGCCACTCGGATGGCAGGTCGAGCACGCTCGGGCGCTTGACCCGTTGCACGACGCGCACTGATTTACCTGTTGCAGCCCGCAAGAAAGAAGAAGCACACAGAGGCGAAATCATCGCCCCCTAACGCTTGACCAACACCGCTCGTGGAGAGAACAACACATGTTGAAGACATTGAAACTCACCGCCCTCACGCTGGGCATGATGTGCGCAGCGCAGGCCATGGCGGCTGACCTGACCGTCATTTCCTTCGGTGGCGCCAACAAGACCGCCCAGGAAAAGGCGTTCTACGCACCTTGGGAAAAAGCTGGCAGCGGCAAGATCATCGCTGGCGAATACAACGGCGAAATGGCCAAAGTCAAAGCCATGGTCGATACCAAAAGCGTGACTTGGGACTTGGTGGAAGTTGAGTCGCCAGAACTGTCGCGCGGCTGCGACGAAGACATGTTTGAAGAGCTCGATCCGGCCATGCTGGGCGACAAGGCGAACTATGTCCCGGGCGCCATCCAGACCTGCGGCGTAGGCTTTTTCGTCTGGTCCACAGTGTTGGCCTACAACGCCGACAAGCTGAAATCCGCGCCAACCGGTTGGGCTGATTTCTGGAACACCGAGAAATTCCCGGGCAAACGCGGCCTGCGTAAAGGCGCCAAGTACACCCTGGAATTCGCACTGATGGCTGACGGCGTTGCGCCCAAAGACGTCTATAAAGTGCTGGGCACCAAAGAAGGCCAGGACCGCGCTTTCAAGATGCTCGACAAGCTCAAGCCAAGCATTCAGTGGTGGGAAGCTGGCGCTCAGCCGCCGCAGTACCTGCAGTCTGGCGACGTGGTCATGAGTTCGGCTTACAACGGCCGGATCGCCGCCGTGCAGAAAGAAAGCAATCTGAAAGTAGTGTGGACCGGCGGCGTGTATGACTTCGACGCATGGGCCATTCCGAAGGGCGCGAAAAACGCGGCAGAAGCCAAGAAGTTCATCGCTTTCTCGCTGGCGCCTGAGCAACAAAAGACCTACTCCGAGAACATCGCTTATGGCCCGGCCAACACCCAGGCTGTTGCGTTGCTAAGCGCGGACACCCTGAAAAACATGCCGACCACTCCTGACAACATCAAGGATCAGGTGCAGATCGACGTGAAGTTCTGGGCCGACTTTGGCGAAACCCTGGAACAGCGCTTCAACTCCTGGGCTGCCAAATAAGCGCGTCAAGCTGAGTTAGATCCGGGCGCGTTCCCTACTGTAGGGAATGCGCCCTTCGTTAAAGATTTCGGAGTTCGCTATGGCCATCGCCGTGCCCCTGACTGAAGGCGCCAGCCCTACCTTGAAGCAACGCCTGGCCCGTGCCGAGCGCGTCAATCGCTGGAAGGCCCAGGCGTTAATCGCGCCGTTGGCGATTTTCCTCTTGCTGGTGTTTCTGGTGCCCATCGCCGCGCTGCTCTACAAGAGCGTGAATAACCCGGAAGTGGTGGGCGGTATGCCGCTGACCGTGGTGGAAGTGGCGAAGTGGGATGGCAAGGGCTTGCCGAGCGAATCGGTGTACAAGGCGTTGAGCCTGGACCTGGCTGAAACCCGCAAGAATTCGACGCTGGGCGATTTGTCCAAGCGTTTGAACATGGAGCTGGCCGGCTACCGCAGTCTGTTGTCGAAAACGGCCCGCGCGTTGCCATTCAAAGAAGAACCGTCTTCTTATAAAGAAGCGCTGGAATCCCTCGATGAACGCTGGGGTGATCCCGCGTACTGGCAGGCGATCCGTCGCAATACGTCGAGCTACACCCCCTATTACCTGCTGGCCGCCGTCGATCATCGCATTGATGATCTGGGCGAACTGGCACCCGCGACGCCCGATCAAGCGATCTACGTCGACATCTTCGCCCGCACCTTCTGGATGGGCCTGGTGATCACTGTGATCTGCCTATTGCTGGCGTACCCACTGGCTTACCTGCTGGCGAACCTCCCATCGCGCCAAAGCAATCTGCTGATGATTCTGGTGTTGCTGCCGTTCTGGACATCGATTCTGGTGCGCGTCGCGGCCTGGATCGTGCTGCTGCAATCGAGTGGTCTGATCAACGGGGCCTTGATGGCCATGGGCATCATCGATAAACCGCTGGAACTGGTATTCAACCGGGTCGGCGTCTACATCTCGATGGTGCACATCATGCTGCCGTTCATGATCCTGCCGATCTACAGCGTCATGAAGGGCATCTCGCCCACCTACATGCGGGCCGCCATTTCCCTGGGCTGTCATCCGTTCGCCAGCTTCTGGCGCGTGTACTTCCCGCAAACCTACGCCGGTATAGGCGCGGGTTGTCTGTTGGTGTTCATTCTGTCGATCGGCTACTACATCACCCCGGCCTTGCTCGGCAGCCCGAACGATCAAATGGTCAGCTACTTCGTGGCGTTCTACACCAACACCAGCATCAACTGGGGCATGGCCACGGCACTGGGCGGTTTGCTGCTGCTGGCCACCGTCGTGCTGTATCTGATTTATAGCTGGTTGGTCGGCGCCAGCCGCCTGCGATTGAGCTGAGGAGCGTCATCATGTTGAGTCCTTACACCTCGCCCATCGAAAGGGTCTGGTATTACGCGCTGCGCATTCTCTGTGGCCTGGTGCTGTTGTTTCTGGTGCTGCCGGTTTTGGTGATCATTCCGCTGTCGTTCAACTCCGGGAGTTTCCTGGTCTATCCGCTGCAAGGGTTCTCGCTGCATTGGTATCAGGATTTCTTCGGTTCGGCGGAGTGGATGCGTGCACTGAAAAACAGCCTGATCGTCGCGCCAGCCGCTACCGTGCTGGCGATGGGTTTCGGAACGCTGGCGGCGATTGGTCTGACGCGCAGCAACTTCCCAGGCAAGTCGTTGGTAATGGCGCTGGTGATTTCACCGATGGTGGTCCCGGTGGTGATCGTGGGTGTTTCCAGTTACCTGTTCTTTGCGCCGCTGGGTTTGGGTAACAGCTACATTTCTCTGATTTTGGTGCACGCGGTATTGGGCGTGCCGTTCGTGATCATTACCGTGTCGGCGACGCTGCAGGGCTTCAATTACAACCTGGTGCGCGCGGCAGCGAGTCTGGGCGCCTCTCCGGTAACCGCCTTCCGCCGGGTGACACTGCCTTTGATTGCGCCGGGGGTGATCTCCGGTGCGCTGTTTGCGTTTGCGACCTCCTTCGATGAAGTGGTGGTGACGCTGTTCCTTGCAGGTCCCGAGCAAGCGACGTTGCCGCGCCAGATGTTCAGCGGTATCCGCGAAAACCTGAGCCCGACGATTGCTGCCGCCGCGACGCTATTGATCCTGTTTTCGGTGGTCTTGCTGCTGACTCTGGAATGGCTGCGTGGGCGCAGTGAGAAATTGCGCACGGCAGTGGAGTGATCATCGCCTGTCTTTGTGGGAGGGAGCTTGCTCGCGATGATGGTCTGTCTGTGCCGAATGTTTAGTCTGACCCACTGCAATCGCGAGCAAGCTCCCTCCCACAGCTTTTGTATCGTTCTCAGGTCCAACGCCGGCTACACCGTTTAGACTCCACTCCTTAGCGACCCTTCCCACGCATGGAGCCTGCGGTGAACGTCAACGATGCCAGTTTCGAAGAGCTGCTCAACGCCCTGCACGATGGCGTTTACATCACCGATGGCGACGGCAAGACACTCAAGGTCAATCACGCCTACGAGCGGCTGACCGGGTTGAGCGGCAATGACCTGCTCGGTCGGCCGATGCAGGAACTGGTCAAGGAAGGCGTCATCTCTCAGTCCGCCTCACTGCGCGTCTTGCAGGAAGGGCAGCCGGTTTCGGTGATGCAGAGCCTGAGCCAAGGCAAAAAGCTGTTGGTCAGCGCGACGCCTATTCTCGATGAGCAGCGCCGTATTCGTTACGTCGTCAGCACCGTGCGCGACATGACCGAATTGCTGCGCATGAAGCACGAACGTGACGAACTTCAACAGCTCAAACAACTGCGCAACAGCACCGCCAAGCTCCATGCCGGCCAGCGCGACAACCTGCTGCATTCACCGTTGATGGCCGATCAGGAAGTCTCCGGTCGGGTGTTTGCCCTCGCGCGTCAGGTCGCCGCCAGCTCGGTGAAAGTCCTGCTGCAGGGCGAAACCGGTGTCGGTAAAACCCTGGTCGCGCAATTCATCCATAACGCCAGCCCTCGCGCCAAAGAGCCGTTTCTGGCGCTCAACTGTGGCGCGCTGCCCGAGAACCTGATCGAAGCCGAACTGTTCGGTTACGCCCCCGGCGCTTTCACCGGCGCGGGACCAAAGGGCAAACGCGGCCTGCTTGAACTAGCGCACCACGGCACGTTGTTTCTCGACGAGATTGGCGATCTGCCGCTGGCGGTGCAGGTCAAGCTGCTCAAGGTCATCGAAGAAAACCGCTTCATCCCGGTCGGTGGGCTGGAGCTGAAGGAAGTCGACGTGCGCATCATCAGCGCCACCCACCACGACCTCAAACAGCGGATGGCGGAAGGGCACTTTCGCGCCGATCTGTTCTATCGCCTCAACGTCGTGCCGATCAACATTCCGGCCTTGCGCGAACGCAGCGAAGAAATCCCGCCGCTGCTGCATTACTACCTCGACAGCTTCAACACTCGTTACGAGCGCCAGGTGCAATGGAGCCTCGAAGCGCTGGACCTGTTATGCGAATACGCCTGGCCCGGCAACATTCGCGAGCTAATCAATATCGTCGAGCGGCTGGTGGTGACTAACCAGACCGGCACCATCGAAGCGCTCGACATGCCCGAAGAAATCCTCAATCTCAATGCGCAGAACACCGACGATAGCCGCCTGCCGCTGCGCAAGGTGCTGGAGAACGCCGAGCGCTCGGCCATTCGCGCCGCGTTGCAACTGCACAAGACCACGCGCTTGGCGGCCAAAGCACTGGGCGTCAGTCAGGCAACGGTGGTGCAGAAGATGAAACGCTGGGAGCGCACTGATTAGGATTTCAATCAGTAAGGCTTGAGCCGATCAAAAAGCTAATCAGGACTCAGCGTTCCAGCTCCCGGATTTACGCCAAAGCCCCGCCAGCCGGGGCTTTGCGCGTTTTGGCACAGCTTTCGCTATCACATTGGGCACGTCTTCCTTAAAAACAACGCATACAGGACGAGCCCGATGAGTATCTCTGCCTCCAACATCAGTGCCTTCAAAATCGCCAACAAGTTGATTACCGGTGCCGGCGCTATTGAACAACTGGCCGCTGAACTGACCCGCCTCAACGTCCAGAACCCCTTGATCGTCACCGACGCCATTCTGGTGAAGTCCGGCACTGTCGACCTTGCGCTCGCGCAACTGGGTGGCCGTCGCTACGGAATCTTCGACCAAGTCAAACCCGAGCCCGAAATCTCCATCGTCGAGGACTGCACCCGCGCTTATCGCGAAGGTGGCCACGACGGCCTGATTGGCCTGGGCGGCGGCAGCGCCATCGACATCGCCAAAGGTGTTGCAGCATTTGCCAATCACGAAGGCCCGCTGACAGAGCTGTTCGGTGTTGATCTGGTCAAGCGCAAAGGCCCTGCGCTGATCGCGATTCCAACCACCGCAGGCACCGGTTCGGAAGTGACCAACGTAGCGATCTTCTCGGACAAACAAGCGCAATTGAAGAAGGGCATCGTCAGCGATTACCTGCTGCCGGACGTCGCGCTGGTCAGCCCGCTCATGACCCTGACCTGCCCGCGCAGCGTGACCGCCGCCAGTGGTGTCGATGCGCTGGTGCATGCCATCGAGTCCTACTTGTCGGTCAATGCCTCGCCGATCACCGACGCCATCGCACTAGGCGCCATCAAGCTCATCGCCAAGGCGCTGCCCAAGGCCTACGCCAACCCGTCGAACCTGCAAGCCCGCGAAGACATGGCCACGGCCAGTTTGATGGCCGGCATGGCATTCGGTAACGCAGGCGTAGGCGCGGTGCATGCGCTGGCGTACCCGTTGGGCGGGCGTTTCAATATTGCTCACGGCGTCAGCAATGCCTTGTTGCTGCCGTATGTCATGGCCTGGAACAAGATGGCCTGCGTCGAACGCTTCCGCGATATCGCCGAAGCGATGGGCGTGCGTACGGCGCATTTGAGCGACAAGGACGCTGCCGATCAGGCGGTGCAGGCGATGACGGACCTGTGCGTTGCAGTGGACATCCCCTCCGGTATGCGCAGCTTCGATGTCCCGGAAGATGCGATCCCGGCCATGGCGGAGGAGGCGAGCAAGATCGACCGCCTGATGCGCAACAACCCGCGTAAGTTGACTGCCGCCGACATCGAGAAAATCTACCGCGCCGCTTATTGATTAATCACCCCACATGCCACACCGCTCGGCCTACGAGGCCGGGCGTTTGCCATTACAAAACAAATAAAACAGGTGCATTCAATGTCCGACCTCCCACAAGCGGGGCGCGAAAGCCCGTACATCCCTGTCGGCCCGTTCAAGGTGCGACTGCCGTTCATTCATTACAAATTCGAGATGCCGGACTACCTTCAGGGCCTGTTGATGTGTGCCGTGGATCTGGCAGCCATCCCGTTGATGACTGAACTGCTGGGCATGCCGTTTGAAGTCGCATTGGCAGTGGTGATGCTCAACGGTCTGTTGTATCTCACGCACCATCTGCTAGGCGACCCGACCGTGCCGGGCTGGATCACGCCGGCTGTTCCTCTATTGATGGCCTACTGCGCGCAGTTTCCGATGGGGCCGGAGCGTGTCCACGCCTTGATTGCGTTTCAGCTGATGCTCGGGGTGTTTTCGATTGCGCTGGGGGCGACCGGCATGGCGAAGAAGGTGGTCGAATACGTGCCGCCCGCGATCAAGTCGGGGATCATCGTTGGCGCTGGGTTGAGTGCTGTGATTGCAGTGTTTCAGGTCGGCGGCAAGTTTAACGTGCTGCCCTGGACCATCTCGATCGCGGTCGGTCTGGCGTTCTATTTGATCTTCTCCCAGCACTTCAACGAGCTGAAACAGCGCAACCGCTTCTGGTGGAATTTCGCGAAACTGGGGATATTGCCGATCATCCTGCTCGCAGTGGTCATTGCGCCGCTGTTTGGCGAGGCCCCATGGCCGACCATCCAGTGGGGGATCAGCAAGCCGGATTTCGCCGGGCTGTGGAGCAACTACACGGTGTTCGGTCTTGGCATGCCGCCGTTGTCGATGTTCATCTCGGCGCTGCCGACCATGCTGGCGGTCTACATCATCGTCTTTGGCGACGTGTTGAGTGCGAAATCGCTGCTCGATGAAGCGGAAAAAGTCCGTACCGATGAAGTGGTCGATTACAACCCGGACCGCGCGCACCTGATCTTCGGCGCGCGCAATGCGTTCATGAGCATCTTTGGTCCGGACGTCGCCATGTGCGGTCCGAAATGGGCGGCGATGCTGGTGGTGGTTATCGAGCGTTTCAAGGGTGGACCGAAGGCCATGAAGTCGATCATCGGCGGGGTCGGTTCATTTCGTTGGGGGACCAACACCGGTTTGTTGTTGCTGCCGGTGGTGACACTGGTGCAACCGATTCTGGGGGTGGCACTGTCGCTGACGTTGCTGATTCAGGGTTATGTCAGCGTGCGGCTCGGAATTCTCGAAGCACGCAGCCAGCGGGACCTTGGCATCGCAGGGGTGATCGGTGCGGTGCTGGCGATCAAGGGCGCGAGCTGGGCCTTCGCCATTGGTGTGGTGCTGTGCCTGTTGATCTACGGCAAGAACTTTTTCAAAGGCGAGAACGACGGAACGTTCAGCAAGGACTTGAAGGCGGCCGACGCCAAGCCTGTGGTCAAGGCCAAGCGGGTAGAGGAAGAGGCGTTGGTCGATTGATCTGTAGGAGCCAACTTGTTGGCGAGGCGTCTGACGGGGTGTGTCCGGTTTTACGTCTCGCGAATAAATTCGCTCCTACAGATGAGCGCGTTCTGCTGCAGGAGCGCGCTTGCCGGCGAAAGGGTCTTTGATTGTCCAGAGGGTTCAGGATCAAAAACAGCATTCATCCGCCACCCAACCCCATTCCAATCCCTTGGAGTACAATGCGCGCCACCGTGATTTCGCTCAAAAAAGGTGCGTCATGCAGCCCTTCGTTATTGCTCCGTCGATTCTTTCCGCTGACTTCGCCCGCCTGGGCCAGGAAGTCGACAACGTCCTTGCCGCAGGGGCAGACAATGTCCATTTCGACGTCATGGACAACCACTACGTACCCAACCTGACCATCGGTCCGATGGTCTGTTCGGCGCTGCGTAAATACGGCATCACAGCACCCATCGACGTGCATTTGATGGTCAGCCCGGTAGATCGCGTCATTGGCGACTTCATCGAAGCCGGTGCCACCTACATCACCTTCCACCCGGAAGCGACCCAGCACATCGACCGCTCCCTGCAATTGATCCGCGAAGGCGGTTGCAAGGCCGGGCTGGTGTTCAACCCGGCGACCCCGCTGAACCTGCTCGAATACGTCATGGACAAGGTCGACATGATCCTGCTCATGAGCGTCAACCCAGGCTTTGGCGGCCAGAAATTTATCCCCGGCACAATCAACAAGCTGCGCGAAGCCCGCGCGTTGATTGATGGCTCCGGTTACGACATCCGCCTGGAAATCGACGGCGGCGTGAACGTCAACAATATCCGTGAAATCGCTGCCGCTGGCGCCGATACGTTTGTGGCGGGCTCAGCTATCTTCAATGCGCCCGACTACAAAGAGGTCATCGATAAAATGCGAGCCGAACTGGCGTTATCCCGCGCATGAGTGGCTTCGAGCAGCTGTTTCCGGGCCGCCTGCCCAAACTGATCATGTTCGATCTGGATGGCACATTGGTTGACTCGGTGCCCGACCTGGCGGCGGCTGTGGATAAAACCCTGCTCGAACTCGGTCGTCCGCCCGCCGGCATTGAGCGGGTACGAGACTGGATCGGCAACGGCGTGCGTGTGCTGGTACGCCGCGCGCTGGCCAACGATATAGATCACTCGGGCGTTGATGAAGCTGAAACGGAGGAGGCGCTGGCGATCTTCATGGAGGCTTACAGCGAGAGCCACGCGCTGACCAAGGTTTACCCCGGCGTGCGCGAAACCTTGAAGTGGCTGCAAAAGCGGGGCGTAGAAATGGCCCTGATCACCAACAAGCCGGAGCGCTTTGTCGCGCCGCTGTTGGACGAAATGAAATTGGGGCGGTTTTTCCGCTGGATAGTCGGTGGCGACACGCTGCCACAACAAAAGCCTGATCCAGCTGCCTTGTTCTTCGTGATGAAAATGGCCAATGCGCCGGGCTCGCAATCACTGTTCGTTGGTGACTCGCGCAACGACGTCCTGGCGGCCAAAGCCGCCGGTGTAGCGTGTGTGGCGTTGAGCTACGGCTACAATCACGGCCGCCCGATCGACGAAGAAATGCCGGCGCTGGTGATCGACGATTTGCGCAAGCTGATTCCCGGTTGGTCCACTGGTTGCTTAGAACCGGGCGCTGAGATAACGTTGCCCCACGTTCAATCCCCCTCCTTTAGAGATTCCATCGTGGTGGTCACTCGCAAGCTCTGGATGAAAGTCATGAAGGCCTTGGCCCGCTGGCGTTGGCGCGCCTGACTTGATTCTGGCCGGACGCCCGGCACGTTTGCACACCTGACCGTTTTACCCTCACACCACGAGGCTGATCATGATCCGCGAAGAATTCCTGCGTTTGGCCGCTGAAGGCTACAACCGCATTCCGCTTGCCTACGAAACCCTGGCTGACTTCGACACCCCGCTGTCGATCTATCTGAAACTCGCCGACGAGCCAAATTCCTATCTGCTGGAGTCGGTGCAAGGCGGCGAAAAGTGGGGCCGTTACTCGATGATCGGTTTGCCATGCCGCACGGTGATGCGCGCGCACGAGCACCACATCAGCGTGACCCACGACGGCATTGAAATCGAAAGCCTCGAATCCGAAGATCCGCTGGCCTTCGTCGAGGAGTTCAAGGCGCGTTACAACGTCCCGACCATTCCCGGTCTGCCGCGTTTCAATGGCGGGCTGGTCGGTTACTTCGGTTACGACTGCGTGCGTTATGTGGAAAAACGCCTTGGCGCCTGCCCCAACCCTGACCCGCTGGGCGTGCCGGACATCCTGCTGATGGTGTCCGATGCCGTGGTGGTGTTCGATAACCTCGCCGGCAAGATGCACGCGATTGTGTTGGTCGATCCGGCGCAAACCGATGCTTACGAAGGCGGCCTGGCGCGGCTGGAAGCGCTGATGGAGAAGCTGCGTCAGCCAATCACGCCCCGTCGTGGCCTGGACCTTACCCGTCCGCAGGCGGCTGATCCGGTGTTCCGTTCAAGCTTCACCCAGAACGACTACGAAAAAGCCGTCGATACGATCAAGGAATACATCCTCGCCGGTGACTGCATGCAGGTCGTGCCGTCGCAGCGCATGTCCATCGACTTCAAGGCCGCGCCGATTGACCTGTACCGCGCCCTGCGCTGCTTTAACCCGACGCCCTACATGTACTTCTTCAATTTCGGCGATTTCCACGTTGTCGGCAGTTCACCAGAAGTATTGGTGCGCGTTGAAGACAATCTGATCACGGTGCGCCCGATTGCTGGCACTCGCCCGCGTGGAGCCACCGAAGAAGAAGACTACGCGCTGGAAGTGGATCTGCTGTCGGACGACAAGGAAATCGCCGAGCACCTGATGCTGATCGACCTGGGCCGGAATGACACCGGGCGGGTGTCGGAAATCGGATCGGTGAAGCTCACCGAGAAGATGGTCATCGAGCGTTATTCCAACGTGATGCACATCGTGTCCAACGTCACTGGCCAGCTGAAAAGCGGGCTGACGGCGATGGATGCGCTGCGAGCGATTCTGCCGGCGGGTACGTTGTCCGGTGCGCCGAAGATTCGCGCGATGGAAATCATCGACGAACTGGAACCCGTCAAACGCGGCGTCTACGGCGGGGCGGTGGGTTATCTGGCGTGGAACGGCAACATGGACACCGCGATCGCGATTCGTACCGCGGTGATCAAGGACGGCGAGCTGCACGTTCAGGCCGGTGGCGGCATTGTTGCTGACTCGGTGCCTGTGCTTGAGTGGGAAGAAACCCTGAACAAACGCCGCGCCATGTTCCGCGCGGTGGCGCTCGCGGAGCAAACTCCGGAGCTTTAGCCGGTCAACTGTCGGAGCGCGCTTGCCCGCGAAATGTGTGGTGTCAGACGACAAATTCGTTGCACATCAACTGCAGTCGCGGGCAAGCGCGCTCCTACAAAGGCAGCCTATTGAGCCGACGCGATCTCTGAACTGACACCCCCCAATTCGCGGGCAAGCAAAGTAACTCGGATCAAAAATCCAGACTCACCGCCAGATTGACCCCTTGCTGCGTCACATCATCATTCTTGCGCCAGTTGTATCCCGCCCGCAGGGTCAAATCCTGCATCAGGCGCTGACTTATCCCCAGGCTTGCGCGATTCAAACTGCGCTGCGGTTCATACCCCTCCAGATTGAAATCAATCCCCGGCACGCTGTTCAGCGCAATCGTCACGTCCTGCTGGTCGTTATCGAACTCGCGCTCATGGGCAAACTCGCCGAACACTTGAGTGCTCGGTGTGATATCAAACTTGCCTTGGACGCCCGCCCCCAGCCGTTTTGACCGACGTGTTTGATCATCGAATGACAACGCCGTCGAACGCGTGCCTCTTTCCGAATAGCCGTCCACATGGACGTGCGCGTAATCGGCGCTGATGAACGGCGACAGATGCCATCGGCTGTTGATTTGTGCGATATCAAACCCGAGACGTCCACTCAGTGCCCAGAGATTGCCATCGGTATCGCCTTTTTCCGCGCCTTCGCTGACGCCTAGCGCAAATTTGCGCTTCAGATTGTCGTAGTCCTGTTTGCCGCCGGACGCTGCTAGGTCTGCCCACCAATGGTTGGCCTGAAACTGCACAAAAGCGGTGGCTATGTAGCTATTGAGTTTGTAGTCCGAATCCTTGGGGCCGGCTTCCAAGGTCTGCCGATAAGCACCTGCCACCAGCCCTGCGCGCCAGTCTTCGGCAAATCGATAGCTGCCGCCGACCGTGACGTTGTAGCCGTGACCGTCGGCGTCGGCGGAGTTGCTCTGGGCATCGAAATCCACTTTCTGACCGCCGCCAGCGACGATGGCGCGCCATTCACCTACGTTCTGCCAATTACCCCAGTCCGCCAGCCACTGGCTGCGTAATTCATCCTGCTGCGCGCGCAACGTGGCGGTAGCCATTTCCGGCAGAAGGGTTATCTCCCAAGGCGCCGACAGAATCGAGTAGCCGTAGTCAGCGATCAGGCGTTGCCCGGCGACGGCCGGGTGAACGCCATCGTTGAACAGCAGTTTGGTGGGATCCGGTGTGGCGCTGTCGATACCAAAGGCGGTGTTCTGCGTGCAGCTGTTGCCGCTGAAGCAGGTGCTCACCAGGTTTTGGTTGGCCGCGAGCCCGTAACGCGCGGGCTCGGCCAGCACATCGCGAATCAGGCCCGGAACGTTGAGCGGGATGATCTCGGCATCGATCCGGCTAAGCCGTGCAATCAACTGCTGATTGAACACGCCACTGAGCAACGTCGATGGCACCTGCAACGGCGTGCCAGATACGGCTGGCGTTTGGCCGATGTCCGGCAGCATCCAGACCATGATGTAGCGCGCGCCAGCTTGCTGTAAAACCTGAGCCCCGTTGGCCAGATTGTTGGCTGCGGCGACTGCCTGGCCCGGACTGAGAACCCGGCCCTGGAGAAAGTCGTTACCCCCGCCAGTCAGGTAATACAACGCGTTTGGGTCGGCCTTGAAGTTATTCACCACCAGATAGCCGGGCTTTTCACGGAACACGGTTTCAACGCCGGTGCTGCTGGTATTGGCAACCTGAGACTGCGTGGTAATGGCCTCAAGAATTTGGTCCGTTCTATCGCCACCTACTGCCCAGTTGTTGCCATCGGATAAGCCAAGCGCCTGACGAACGGGCGACGTGGAGGCAGCCAAATCCCCAGGCGCAACGCCCAGCATGCCGCCCAGCAACGTGGATGAATTCAGTCCGTAGCTTTCACCACTGCCGTTTTGATACGTAGGACCGGTCCGATTGGTGAAGCGAAGCGTCGCCCCTTGCGGACCGCCCGCATCGGGGAATTGCCCGGCGTCTGCAAGGCTGTCACCGAACACCACCATCGTTGAGTAGGGGGAGGAAGCTGCCACTGCTGAGGAACAGGCGAGCGTGAGCAAACAGGCCGCGAACGGCAATGACAGAGGTTTGAGCATCGTGAATTCCTTTCTTTTTATGTTGAATCCGTACGACAAGGTAGCAGCCGCCTCCGGGGACGCCAGTCGTCCTGTCCGTTCGGACAAAGATTCTGCGCTGTATAAAAGACGCCGAACTGCAACGCATCTGTGGTGAAAATCAGCTAAATGCCCTGTGGGGTCAGCCATCCGGGCACTGCGATATTGCATGGCCTGCGTCGGTACGCTACTGTGCCGCAACGTACGAATGAGACCTCTCCTGTGTCTATTGTCAGCAAACTCTTGATGCGCGTTATCAAGGCTCACGCCCGCTGGCGTTGGCGCGCCTGACTATTTCCCTGCCGGCCATGCCGGACCTGTATTGATATGCCTTCTGAAAACTCCGGTTTGACCGCCTCGCCCTAAAGACTTCGGCGACCACAATGGCGGGCACATCTGCGAGTACAAAACGCGGAAGGCAACGTTTGAAGTCAGACATTCAAAAGGTTGAGCACACATGCTGCTGATGATCGATAACTACGACTCTTTTACCTATAACGTCGTGCAGTACCTGGGCGAACTGGGCGCCGACGTTAAAGTGATCCGCAATGACGAACTGACCCTCGCCGAAATCGAAGCGCTCAACCCTGAGCGCATTGTCGTATCCCCCGGCCCCTGCACCCCAAACGAAGCTGGCGTTTCGCTGGACGTCATCAAGCACTTCGCCGGCAAACTCCCGGTGTTGGGCGTCTGCCTCGGCCATCAATCAATCGGCCAGGCGTTTGGCGGTGATGTAGTCCGGGCTCGTCAGGTAATGCACGGCAAGACCAGCGATCTGGTCCACGAAGACCAGGGCGTGTTCGAAGGCCTGAAGCATCCGTTGACCGTCACGCGTTACCACTCACTGGTGGTCAAGCGCGAAACCTTGCCGGACTGCCTGGAAATGACCGCGTGGACTCAGCTCGAAGACGGCTCGGTCGATGAGATCATGGGTCTGCGTCACAAGACCCTAAACGTCGAGGGCGTGCAGTTTCACCCCGAGTCGATTCTTTCCGAGCAGGGCCATGAGCTGTTCGCCAACTTCCTCAAGCAAACCGGCGGCACCCGTCAGGGTTAAGGACACGCAGATGGCTATCGATATCAAAACCGCGCTGGGCCGGGTTGTTAATCAACTGGATTTGAGTACGGAAGAAATGAGCGACGTCATGCGCGAAATCATGACCGGCCAATGCACCCAGGCGCAGATCGGCGCGTTCCTCATGGGGATGCGCATGAAGAGCGAAAGCATCGACGAGATCGTCGGCGCGGTCTCGGTCATGCGCGAGCTGGCTGACAAGGTTGAACTGAAAACCCTCGACGGCGTAGTTGATATCGTCGGCACCGGCGGCGACGGCGCCAATATTTTCAACGTCTCCACGGCTTCAGCATTCGTCATTGCAGCGGCCGGTTGCACCGTTGCCAAGCACGGCAACCGGGCAGTTTCAGGCAAGAGCGGCAGCGCTGACTTGCTGGAAGCGGCTGGCGTGTATTTGAATTTGACCCCTGTGCAAGTGGCACGCTGCATCGACAGCGTCGGCATTGGCTTTATGTTTGCGCAATCCCATCATGGTGCAATGAAACATGCTGCGGGGCCTCGCAAAGAGCTGGGCCTGCGCACGCTGTTCAACATGCTTGGCCCGCTGACCAACCCCGCTGGCGTCAAGCATCAGGTGGTCGGCGTGTTCAGTCAGGCACTTTGCCGGCCGCTGGCCGAAGTGCTATTGCGCATGGGCAGCAAGCACGTGTTGGTCGTGCATTCCCAGGATGGCCTGGACGAATTCAGCCTCGCCGCGCCGACCTTCGTTGCCGAGCTTAAAAACGGCGAAGTGACCGAGTACTGGGTACAGCCGGAAGACTTGGGCATCAAGAGCCAAAGCCTTTTTGGCCTGGTAGTGGAAAGCCCGGCGCAGTCGCTGGAGTTGATTCGAGATGCGTTGGGGCGTCGCAAAACCGAAAACGGCCAGAAAGCCGCTGAAATGATCGTGCTCAATGCAGGCGCTGCGCTTTACGCCGCCGATCATGCGTATACGCTCAAAGAGGGTGTGGCATTGGCACACGATGCTTTGCACACCGGGCTTGCTCGGGAAAAACTGGAAGAGTTGGGTGCCTTTACCGCGGTATTCAAGCAGGAGAATGAAGGATGAGTGTTCCAACGGTTCTGGAAAAAATCCTGGCGCGCAAGGCAGAAGAAATCGCCGAGCGCCGCGCCCGTGTCAGCGTCTCCGACCTGCAAAGCCTGATTGCCATGGCCGACGCGCCTCGCGGTTTTGCCAAAGCCTTGATCGAGCAGGCCAAGCGAAAGCAACCGGCCGTCATCGCCGAAATCAAAAAAGCTTCACCGAGCAAAGGCGTGATTCGTGAGCATTTCCAGCCCGCAGAGATTGCCAAGAGCTACGAGGCGGGTGGGGCGACCTGTTTGTCCGTGCTGACGGACATCGATTTCTTTCAGGGCGCTGACGCTTACCTTAAGGAAGCGCGCTCGGCCTGTTCGCTGCCGGTGATCCGCAAAGATTTCATGATCGATCCTTACCAGATCATCGAATCCCGCGCGCTGGGTGCCGACTGCATCCTGCTGATCGTTTCCGCTCTGGATGACGTGAAAATGGCCGAGCTGGCTTCCGTTGCCAAGGACGTCGGGCTGGACGTGTTGGTCGAAGTCCACGATGGCGACGAACTCGAGCGCGCGCTGAAAACCTTGGACACGCCCTTGATCGGCGTCAACAACCGTAATTTGCACACCTTCGAAGTCAGCCTGGAAAACACCCTTGACCTGCTGCCGCGCATCCCTCGTGACCGTTTGGTGGTTACAGAGAGCGGCATTTTGAACCGTGCGGATGTCGAGTTGATGGAGATCAGCGACGTGTACGCGTTCCTGGTGGGCGAGACGTTCATGCGGGCCGAGAATCCTGGGGTGGAGCTGCAGCGTTTGTTCTTCCCTGAGAAAGGTGTGCCGATCAAATCCCAGTCGCTGGATTAAAGGCGCCCGACCTTCTGTAGGAGCGAACTTGTTCGCGAAGCGTCTTGGCGGGTACGTACCTATAATCGCTTCGCTAACAAGTTGGCTCCTACAGACGTACTCTGATAAGGAAAATCACCATGCCCGCTCAGATCATCGACATCTGCACCGAAGCAGGCCTCAAGGCCGAGCAGGATTTGCTGGCCTCGGTCTGCGCAGGTGAGTCTGAGTGGGGAATGTTGTTTTGGCGACCGAATGATCGGGCGTTGGTGATGCCGCGACGGCTCAGTCGTCTCGATGGTTTTGTTGAAGCCAGTGAAACACTGTCCGAACTCGGTTGGCCTGTGCTGCTGCGCGAAAGCGGTGGCGAGCCGGTGCCGCAATCGCCGTCCACGGTGAACATCGCGCTGGTGTATGTACAGCCCTCGTCCGATCTGGACAAAGACCGCATCGAAAAAGCCTATTTGCGTTTGTGTCAGCCGATTCTTGATGCCCTGACCGAGCTTGGGGGTAGGGCCTCACTCGGTGAAGTCGAAGGCGCGTTCTGCGACGGCCGTTTCAACGTCAATCTTGATGGCCGCAAAATGGTCGGCACTGCGCAACGCTGGCGCCAGAGCCAAGGCGGAAAACGGCCTGTGGTCTTGGCTCACGGCGCGATGCTGCTGGATGATGAGCGTATGGAGATGGTCAACGCCGTCAATCGCTTCAATGAGATGTGCGAGTTGGAACAGCGTTGCCGTGCGCACAGCCACATTGCTCTGCATGAGGTTTTCGAGGCACCAGAGTTCCTGACTCGGTTGAGCGATAGCTACGCTCGTTTACTTGGTGCGCCGTAACCGAGTATTGAGCGCACCTAGTCAGCGCGTACCGAAAATCACCATTGTTTTGCCTCTGACATGCACCAGGTTTTGCTCCTGCAGCGATTTCAGGACGCGTCCTACCATCTCCCGAGAACAACCAACGATGCGCCCGATTTCCTGGCGAGTGATCTTGATCTGCATGCCGTCAGGATGAGTCATTGCGTCAGGTTGCTTGCACAGCTCCAGTAGGCTGCGGGCGACTCGGCCGGTTACGTCGAGGAACGCCAGATCACCTACTTTGCGCGTGGTATTGCGCAAGCGTTCCGCCATCTGCCCGCCAATGGCGTACATCAGTTCAGGGTCGTGCAGGCTCAGTTCGCGGAATTTGGTGTAGCTGATCTCGGCAATTTCGCACTCGGCCTTGGCTCGGACCCAGGCGCTGCGCTGGGGATCGGTACTAGGGGCCTGGAAAAGTCCCAGCTCGCCGAAAAAATCACCCGTATTGAGGTAGGCAACAATCATCTCGTGGCCTTCGTTGTCCTCAATCAAAATCGTTACTGAACCCTTAATAATCAGGTAAAGCGATTCGGAGTGCTCACCGGCAGCGATGATGGTGCTTTTGGCTGCACACCGGCGTTTTTGCGCGTAAGGGAGAAGCTTGTCGATTAATTTCGGTTTCGCTGTGAGGCTCACGGCAACCATGGCTGCATCCCGTAAAAAACTGCGCCCTGAGGCATTCTTAGTGGTATCGGCAGTATTTCTGATTTACCGCAGCTCTAGTGCGGCATTTGAAGTTTTTTTCGGATATTTCCTACATTCTTGTCGCTAACCGACATTTCAGTCGCATCCAGTGCCAGCAAGTCCCTGTGCTAAGCTGGCCGCCATTTTTAAACAGTGGAGTGGTGGCGATGAAGGCACGCATCCAATGGGCGGGTGAAGCCATGTTTCTTGGTGAATCTGGCAGCGGTCATGTGGTGGTGATGGACGGAGCGCCGGAAAGTGGCGGTCGTAATCTGGGCGCACGGCCAATGGAGATGGTGTTGATCGGACTGGGCGGCTGCAGCAATTTTGATGTCGTCAGCATTTTGAAGAAGGCCCGTCAGCCGATTGAAAGCTGCGAAGCGTTTCTGGAAGCGGAACGCGCGACCGAAGACCCGAAGGTCTTCACCAAGATCCACCTGCATTTCGTGGTCAAGGGCCGTGGTTTGAAAGAGCCGCAGGTCAAGCGTGCGATCGAGTTGTCAGCAGAAAAATACTGCTCGGCATCGATCATGCTGGGTAATGCCGGGGTCGAAATCACTCATGACTACGAAATAGTAGAGCTGGGCTGATCAGCCAAGCAGAAAAAAGGCGCCCTGGAGGCGCCTTTCTTTTGCGAGCAAGGATCAGATTCGATACGTGCTCTTTGTCATGACCTTGGCCAGCACACTCATCCCGAACCTTACCGGTGCGGGAAACTGAAAGCCGCCCGCCTCAAGCGCGCTTTCTGCGTGCTGCGCCTCGTCGGTATGCATTTGTTCAAGAATCGCGCGGGACTTTTTGTCCTCGACGGGCAGCTTCACCAGATGCTCGTTCAAGTGTTTGCACACCTGATGTTCGGTAGCCGCCACGAACCCGAGGCTGACTTTATCGCTGATCAATCCAGCAACGGCGCCAATCCCGAATGACATGCCGTAAAAAAGCGGATTCAACACGCTGGTGTGGCTGCCCAGTTGGTGAATGCGCTGTTCGCACCAGACCAAATGGTCAATCTCTTCTTCTGCCGCATGCTCCATCGCCTTGCGCACCTGTGGCAGCTTGGCGGTCAGCGCCTGGCCCTGATAAAGCGCCTGTGCGCAGACTTCGCCGGTGTGATTGATCCGCATGAGGCCTGCGACGTGTTTGTTGTCGACATCACTCAGTTTGGTATCTGGCTGGACAATGGCCGGGGAAGGACGATGAGCATGGGCGCTGGACGGCAGCAGCGTTTTCATCGCGGCGTCGGCCTGCAGAAGAAAGCGGTCGATAGGGGAGTAGTGACGTTCGGTAGCCATGGGCACCTCCGGATAAATCTTGGGGGCCAGTCTACCGCAATCGCGGGGGCGCGACTTGAACGGTAGAAGCCAGGCGAGGCCGGTGATAGGGCCTCGGCAGCTGTAAGTCGTTGAAATCGCAAATCAGCCCGGCGGCCAGGTCATCTGGCGTTTGCCCAGCACGTGCATGTGAATGTGATAGACGGTCTGGCCACCTTTCTCATTGGTGTTCATGGCGACGCGAAAACCGTCTTCACAGCCCAGCTCTTTGGCCAATCGTTGAGCCGTGAAGAGGATATGACCGAGCAGGGGTTTGTCTTCTTCGGTGACATCGTTGAGCGTACGGATTGGCTTTTTCGGGATGACCAGAAAATGTACCGGCGCTTGCGGGGCGATGTCGTGAAAGGCCAGCACTTGGTCATCTTCGTAGATGATCTTCGCTGGAATCTCCCGGTTGATGATCTTGGTGAACAGCGTCTCCACAGTTTTTTGCTCCCTTTTCAGTTGCTGATTGGGCCCGAGTGTACTGAGCGCTTGGGAATGCGCCCAGTCGTTTCTCGATGGCTCAGGGTGTGATTCTGGATTTGATCATTGAGCCCCAGATTTTGCGGCTCATCCAGCGCGTGCCGAATTTTGGAGCGCTGGTGATCAGCTTGTTACGCCAACCGGGAATAATCACCGCACGGTTTTTATCCAATGCGCGAACCGTATACAGCGCGACCTCTTCGGCGGTCATTGTCTTGTCGCTGGTGAATTTGTCAGTCTCAAGCTGCGCTGTGCGGAAAAACCCCGTACGGGTCGGTCCGGGGCACAGCACGGAAATCTTCACACCGGTCTTTTTCAGTTCTTCGCGCAGCCCTTCGGAGAAGTGCAGCACATAAGCTTTGCTGGCTGAGTAAGTGCTCATCCATGGTCCGGGCACGAATCCCATGATCGAAGCGACATTCAGAATCTGGCCTCCGCCCTGAACCGCCATCAAATTACCGACGGTATGACAAAGACGCGTGAGGGCCAGAACGTTGAGATCGAGCAGGTCCTGTTCCTGCGCCCACTCCTGCGCAAGAAAAGGTCCGCTGTTACCGATGCCGGCGCAGTTGACCAGCAGATCGATCTTGCGCTCGCCATCTTCCAGTTCCAGCAGGAAACCTGAGAGCCGCAATGGCTCGCCGAGGTCGCAGGCACGAAACAGGACCTCGACGCCAAAGCGCTGAGTGAGCTCAAGTGCGATGGTTTCGAGCACGTCTCGATGGCGTGCCACCAGAATCAGACTGCGACCCCGGCGTGCCAGCGCTTCGGCCATTGCCAGGCCAATGCCGCTGGAAGCACCTGTTATCAGGGCGTAACGGGTCATGCATTTCTCCAAAGAGTGTGTTGCTCGTACTCAGGCGGCTTCCTTTCCGCCAAGGTGTCATTGATCCTCTTCGTCGGAAGAGTCAGCGGCGCTGGAAGGATCTTCCGATTGCGCGGCGTCGGTGTCGTCATCGTAAGGTAATGTCTGTTCATATTCGCTGGTGGTTATCTCGACTTCATCTTTGAACGTCTGAAGTCCACCCATGAGCACACCGACAACAATAATGATCATCGCAGGCACCCACAGTGCCGCAAGAATTTTCACCCCTTTGCTGTTCGGCGGCTGGGGCGCACCATATTGGTTGGGGCCCGTATTGCCCGGCACCGCCATCATCAGAAACGGAAACACGCTCCCCACGAAAGGCACCAGATTGAGCAGCAGCAACCATGCGGACCAGCCTGCGTCGTGCAGGCGTTGGGCTCCGATCTGAATACTGACGACGAGGAAGACGACGGTGGCCACGGCGCCGAACAGTCCGCCGGTGATCAGTGACATGCTCATGAGCGTCATACACACGGCGAACATGATCAGCGCGACGAACATCAGCACCATGCTCCACGCCAGGTAACGCAAGCGTCCGATACGTCCTTGAACAGTGAAGACATTCAGTTCACCGACCTCAGGCCAAGTCTGAGTAACGGCAGATCGGGGTGGAGCATAGGGGGAAGTCGCCGCTGCATCGAAGGCCGGGCGTTGAGCGTGCGGCTCCTCCACTTCCTCCAGGCTCAGGGCAACGGCAGCTTCAGGCTCTATTCGCGCGTCCACCCCTGCGTCGTTCAGGGCTTTCAAATACCGCTCGGCGTCGTCGTGGGTCAGACCGCGCTTGACGGTCACCGGCCTGCCACTGAAAAGCCGCTCAATCGATGCGACATCGGATTTGAACAGCTGAGCCAGATTTAGCTTCGCGGTCTGAAGGCCTACCCCGTCGCGCAACTGGCCCTCGAAAACGATCTTGAAGTGTTCCGCCATACTCGGCTTCCTTGTCTGGGATTATCGACGTGGGTATACGCTCGGCATCAGAACGGCTTAACGACCACCAGAATGACGATAGCCAGCAATATCAGAACAGGTACTTCGTTGAACCAGCGATAGAACACGTGACTGCGACCGTTTTCCCCGCGAGCGAAGCGTTTGACTTGGGCGCCGCAGACATGGTGATAGCCGATCAGCAAGACCACCAAGGTCAGTTTGGCGTGCAGCCACGCTTGGGACATGAAACCGGGGGCTAGAATTACCAGCCAGATGCCGAAGACGAGTGTCGCAATCATCGCTGGGCCCATGATGCCCCGATACAACTTGCGCTCCATCGTGCAGAACCGTTCACGGCTGACGGCGTCTTCGCTCATTGAGTGGTACACGAACAGGCGTGGGAGATAGAAGAGGGCTGCAAACCAGCAGACCATCGAGACAATGTGCAGCGCTTTAATCCACAGATAGAGCATTTTCTTAGTTATCCAGGTTCACGGTTAGCCAAATAGTAGTGGCATGAGCGCCCATACGTCACGTTCGCGGTTGTTCCGAAGGCGCTACGCCCATATTATCGAGGGCTTTCCAGTTGGGTCGTTAAGGGGCAGGTCATGGTCAAGGTCGGTATCGTCGGCGGCACGGGTTACACCGGCGTCGAGTTGCTGCGTCTTCTCGCGCAGCACCCAGAGGCAGAAGTGGTCGCAATCACTTCGCGCTCCGAGGCAGGCTTGCCTGTCGCTGACATGTATCCAAACCTGCGAGGTCACTACGACGGTCTGTCGTTCAGCGTGCCAGACGTGAAGGTCCTTGGCGCCTGCGACGTGGTGTTTTTCGCCACTCCGCACGGTGTGGCTCACGCACTGGCAGGCGAACTGCTGGAGGCCGGCACCAAGGTCATCGACCTCTCCGCCGACTTCCGGTTGCAGGACCCGGTCGAATGGGCCAAGTGGTACAACCAACCCCATGGCGCACCGGAATTGCTGAACGAAGCGGTCTACGGTCTACCGGAAGTCAATCGCGAAAAAATCCGAGGCGCACGCCTGATTGCTGTACCTGGCTGCTACCCGACTGCAGCTCAACTTGGCTTTCTGCCATTGCTTGAGGCGGGCCTGGCCGATCCGACGCACTTGATCGCTGACTGTAAGTCTGGTGTGAGCGGCGCAGGTCGTGGTTTGAACGTCGGTTCGTTGTTTGCCGAAGCCAGCGAAAGCTTCAAGGCCTACGCTGTCAAAGGCCATCGTCATCTCCCGGAAATCAGCCAAGGCCTGCGTCGCGCCGCCGGTGGCGATGTAGGACTCACGTTTGTTCCGCATCTGGTACCGATGATTCGTGGTATTCACGCTACGTTGTATTCCACTGTTGTCGACAAGTCCGTCGATCTGCAGGCTCTGTTCGAAAAACGCTATGCCAACGAGCCGTTTGTGGATGTGATGCCAGCAGGTAGCCATCCGGAAACCCGCAGCGTGCGCGGCGCGAACGTATGCCGCATTGCCGTGCATCGCCCACAGGATGGTGATCTGGTGGTGGTGTTGTCGGTTATCGACAATCTGGTCAAGGGCGCGTCAGGCCAGGCGGTGCAGAACATGAATATCATGTTCGAGCTGAACGAGCGTCTGGGCCTGTCCCATGCGGGGATGTTGCCGTAACGGCGGCGCAAAGGGGTTAGCTTCAAGCCGCAAGTTAAGAGCCAGGTGAGTATGAAGTCATCTTGCAGCTTATCGCTTGAAGCTTGTGGCCGCTGTCAGAATAGTTGACCAATTTTCTAGGAGAAGCGGATAATGCGCGTCATTACGCATTATGACGGCTTAACGCCGGGAGAAATTTAGCATGAGCGTCGAATCTTTCACGCCTACCGCTCTGGAATTCACCCACGGTGCCGCGCACAAGGTGAAAACCCTGGTCGATGAAGAGGGCAATGATCGCCTTAAGTTACGTGTGTTCGTGACAGGCGGTGGTTGTTCAGGTTTCCAATACGGTTTCACATTCGATGAAGACGTGGCCGACGATGACACGATTGTCGAGCGCGAAGGCGTGAGTCTGGTTGTTGATCCGATGAGCTTCCAGTACCTGGCGGGTGCTGAGGTGGATTATCAGGAAGGGCTGGAAGGTTCGCGCTTCATTATCAAGAACCCGAATGCGGCAACCACGTGTGGTTGTGGGTCGTCGTTCTCGATCTGATCGCCAACAGCTACAAACGAAAACGCCGCGCAATTGCGCGGCGTTTTGCTGTACCCGGTTTAAGCCGGGTAGATTGCGCCCAATACTCGCAGGCCTTTGGCGCCTGTCACGCTTGGGCGGTTAGCCGGCACGCCCTCAAGTGCGCAATGCGCCAGCCAGGCAAATGCCATTGCCTCAACCCAGTCAGGATCGACGCCAAACTCAGCGGTGCTGGTGACTCTGGTCTCTGGTAGCAGGGCGGCCAGACGATCCATCAATGCCTTGTTGTGAGCGCCGCCACCACACACCAGCAATTCCTTGGTCTGGGCCTGTGCCGATTGCAGGGACTCAGTAATGCTCAAAGCGGTCACTTCGAGCAGTGTGGCTTGAACGTCTTCTGGCTTAATCGTTGGCAGCTGGAACAGATGATGGCGAACCCAGTTCAGGTTGAACACTTCGCGCCCGGTGCTTTTTGGGCCTCGGGTCTGGAAGAACTGGTCACTGAGTAACGATTTCAGCAGAGCAGCATCAACTTGCCCACTGGCTGCCCAACCGCCGTCTTTATCGTAACTGTGGCCTCGCTGAGCCTGAATCCAGGCATCGAGCAAAACGTTGCCTGGGCCGGAGTCGAATCCAGATACCGGTTTGTCGATTTCAATCAGGCTCAGATTACTAAAGCCGCCGATGTTAAGGACTGCGCGATAGTCCTTGTTGTCATCAAACAAGGCTTCATGAAAGGCTGGTACCAGCGGCGCGCCTTGACCGCCAGCCGCGATATCACGCTTGCGGAAATCGCTGACTACAGTAATGCCGGTTAATTCTGCCAATAGTGCAGGGTTGCCGATCTGAACCGTAAAACCGCGCGCGGGCTCATGACGAATCGTTTGGCCGTGGCTGCCAATAGCTCGAATCTCGCCTGCGGAGACATTCTGTTGGTCCAGCAAGGCCAGTACGCCTTGCGCGGCCAGATGCACCCACTTCTGCTCGGCGATGCCAGCTCGGGCCAGTTCGTCCGGGCCACTGGCGCACAGGCCAAGCAGCTCGGCGCGCAGATCATCGGGCATGGGAATGTAGTAGGTGCCGAGCAAACGCGGTCGGTCATCCTGCTCTACAAGAGCGAAGTCGAGCCCATCAAGGCTGCTTCCAGACATTACACCTACATATAGAGTCATAGGTCAGCGCTTACTCGAGGCCAGCATGGTGGCCTTTTCCTGGTCCATGCGGGCCATTAACGGTTGGCTCTCTTGCATGAACCGCTGTTTTTCGGATTTGGCGATAGGATCTGCCATCGGCAGCTTTTGGCCCAGAGGGTCAACGTGAACGCCGTTTACCTGGAATTCGTAATGTAAATGGGGCCCTGTCGACAGACCGGTTGTACCAATATAGCCGATCACTTGGCCTTGTCTGACGCTGCTTCCGGTTTGTACGCCCTTGGCGAAGCCCTGCATATGTCCATACAGCGTGCGATAAGTGTCGCCATGCTGAATGATTACAGTGTTGCCGTAGCCGCCGCGGCGGCCAGCGAGTATGACTTTGCCATCACCGGTGGCCTTGATCGGCGTGCCGCGAGGAGCTGCGTAGTCGACGCCTTTGTGGGCGCGGATCTTGTTGAGGATCGGGTGCTTGCGGCCCATGGAAAACATCGAACTGATGCGCGCGAAATCTACCGGGGTGCGAATGAACGCCTTACGCATGCTGTTGCCGTCAGCAGTGTAGTAATTGGTGTTGCCTTGCTTGTTAGTGTAGCGGACGGCGGAGTAGGTCTTGCCACGGTTGGTGAAGCGCGCTGACAGGATATTGCCAGTGCTGACGGTTTTGCCGCTGACTACTTTCTGTTCATAGATAACGTCAAACTCATCGCCCTTGCGGATGTCCTGCGCAAAGTCGACGTCGTAGCCGAAGATTTTCGCCATGTCCATGGTCATGCTGTGGGACAGGCCGGCGCGTTGGGCTGACAAAGATAACGAGCTGTTGATCACGCCATGGACGTAGGCGGTCCGCACGTTAGGTTTGCTGACGTCACGGCTAAAGATGTAGCCCTTGTCCGTACGGGAAAGGCTGATGCTTTCCATGTCGTTCAGCTTGCTATGCAGTTGCTTGAGATTGCCTTCCGGGGAAAGCTCAAACTGCAGTATCTGGCCGTTCTTCAGTTGGCTGAATTGCTTGGCCTGCTTGTCGCTGGTCATGACCTCGTGAACGGCAGTAGCTGGCAATCCTACTTTCGCGAAGAGCGTGGAAAGGGTATCGCCTTTCGAAACGACTACCTCTTTGTGGGTAGCGGCTTTCTGAGCGACGGCAGGCGCGTTCTTCGGCTTTTCGGGCTCGACTGTTGCAGTTGCCTCAGGCTCGTTCGTACCTTCTTCGATCTGAGCGAAAGGTGAAGCTTCTGGCGACTCTGTGGCTTGGGGCTGTTCTTGAACGTCTTGTTCTGAAGTGAATTGATCGGCCGGAGTTTCTAGGTCCAGGTTGATATTGGTTCGTTTCGCTTCCACGTCGCTGGAAGGAAATACCAGAAGAGCCAGGCTCAACAGCGCTGCAATGCCGCTCGCAGCCAGCAGGTGGGTCTTCGGATAAAGCGGGGGCGCTTTAGGCGGGGTGTCGTTCATAGGTTATTTTTGACTTTAAATAGATGAAGAGATGAAATGGAAAAGATGAATGACATGATGAAGATGAAATAACTGTATAAAATATAACCAAAACCTGCTCGAGGCAACCCTGCGGATGCATCAGTTTCCAATTCGCTGGCGTTCTGTGGGCAGATCTTGTAATTGGGTGCTGATCTTGTATGGTTGCTCCCCTTTGAATTAAGGCATTGCGGGGCTTTTATGAAGTCGGTTGAAGAACAGCTAGCGCTGATCAAGCGTGGCGCAGATGAACTCCTCGTCGAGTCCGAGTTGGTCACAAAGCTCAAGCGTGGTCAGCCACTGCGCATCAAGGCTGGGTTCGATCCAACGGCGCCCGATCTTCATCTGGGCCATACCGTGCTTATTAATAAGCTACGGCAATTCCAGGATCTCGGGCATCAGGTCATCTTTCTGATTGGTGATTTTACCGGAATGATCGGTGATCCAAGCGGCAAGAGCGCAACGCGCCCCCCGCTGACTCGCGAGCAGGTTCTGGATTATGCCGAGACGTACAAGGCTCAAGTATTCAAAATCCTTGACCCCGCCAAAACCGAGGTGGCGTTTAACTCCACCTGGATGGATCAGTTGAGTCCAGCCGATTTCATCCGTCTGTCTTCTCAGTACACAGTAGCCCGCATGCTAGAGCGCGATGACTTCGACAAGCGTTATAAGTCGAACCAATCCATCGCAATTCATGAATTCCTTTACCCATTGGTCCAGGGGTACGACTCCGTTGCTTTGAGGGCGGATGTCGAGCTGGGCGGCACGGATCAGAAATTCAATCTGTTAATGGGGCGTGAGCTTCAGCGTGCGTACGGTCAGGAAGCGCAGTGCGTACTGACCATGCCTCTGCTGGAAGGCTTGGACGGTGTGAAGAAGATGTCCAAGTCCTTGGGCAACTATGTAGGGATTCAGGAGGCGCCCGGCATTATGTACGGCAAGCTTGTCTCGATCCCTGATGCTTTGATGTGGCGGTATTTTGAACTGCTCAGTTTCCGCTCTATGGAAGAGATTGCCGGTTTCAGGGCCGATTGCGAAGCTGGCGCGAATCCGCGTGATATCAAAATCAAACTGGCTGAAGAGATCGTGGCCCGCTTCCATGGTGAAGAGGCTGCAGCTTCTGCTCACCGCGCCGCGGGTAATCGTATGAAGGACGGCGAGCTGCCAGACGATTTGCCTGAGATCACTTTGACTGCGTCTGAAGATATGCCAATAGCAGCGGTGCTTAATAAAGCTGGCTTGGTCAAGAACTCAGCCGTTGCGCGTGATCTGTTGGCGTCGGGCAGTGTGCGTATAGATGGTGAGGTGGCTGATCGCGGGTTCGCATTCAAGCTGGGCGCTACCCATGTGTGTCAGGCGGGTAAGAAGGCATTCGGCCGCATTACACTAGCTTTCGAAGAAAGTTCGAATTAACTATTGACGGCCCTCAGGATCTGTCTATAATTCGCCCCACTTCCGGCGCAGACGAAACGGAAAACTTCTTGTTAATCAAG
>NZ_JBSKHW010000021.1:0-133882 GCF_057128765.1 Pseudomonas corni | reverse complement strand
AACGATGTCTCCGGTTTAAAACGTAAACGATGTCTCCGGTTTAAAACGTAAAGGATGTCCCCGGTTTGTACCCGGACGGGTCCGCTCCCACGGGTAATTCATAAGTCTTATTCCAGATGCTCAGGCTTCACAGGGTCACCAGACTTAGCGTCCAGCTTGTCGCGAATGTCCTCGAACATGGCGTCGTACTGGCCGTTCATCGCATGCATATCAATGTCTTTGGGCAAACCATGTTTTTCGGCGATTCGAGAGGCTTCACTGGCGAAGTTGTAGGCCTTGTCCTTGGGCAGCTCGAACTCATCGCTAAACGGCTTGCCGTTGATTTCTCCCTCAAGGGAAAAATGCATGCCGGCGCCCGAGTCGGTCTGGCTAACCTCATAGCGGATGTGGATGTCGTAACCCACGTCTTCCGGTTGCACGGCAGGGTGGGTGATATGCAGATGGCCTGGCTCGAACATGAGAATTGCTCCAGCGAAAGGTGATGAACGTAGTAAGGCAGACCCTGCTGCGGCCCGGGGGTTCATCAATGGCCGGAACTCTCCGGGCAATCCTCTCGCTGCACGGCAGGCTCCGGGCGCGACCAGATCCACAGATTGACCAGCACCATTCCCGTCACCGCGAAATAGATCCACCAGTTATGGTTGAGCACCACCAGCATCATGACTGCGCACAGCAGCATCGTTACTGTGGCGCTGATCTTGGCCCGGCGCGTGATCTTTTTGCCGTTGCGCCAGTTGTAAAGCATAGGGCCGAACAGCCGATGGTTTTCCAGCCAGGCGCTCAGGCGTGGCGAGCTTCGCGTTGCAGCCCAGGCCGCAAGCAGGATGAATTCGGTGGTCGGCAGCCCCGGAATAAATATCGCAATGATGCCGATGGTCAGGCTGACGTAAGCCAGGATGCCAAAGAGGATGCGGGACAATTTGCTACCGGGTGGTTTGCTGGTCATGGTCTCGGAATACAGGGTCAAGAGAGGCAATCCACGGTGGGTGGTCCACGGAAGGCGCCCAGCTTACCAGCGCAGGGCGCAACTTAAAGCATTCAGGCGGTAACCGGTTCCGCCGATCCTGCGTAGGCATGTTCGAGCAGGTGATTGAAACGCTGGAACGCGTCTAGCGCGCCTTTATCGATCTGCTGCTCTTGCTCGGCGCTCATGGGCAGATCGTCAAGGGTGCGAATGAAGCGTTTCCAGCCGTCAGCGCGGCCTCCGGTGGGTTCGCCCAAATGCCGCGCGCCAAAGCTGTCGCTCAAGTCCAGCGCCACCGCGCGCTTGATCAGGAAGGCAGCGCCCAGCTTCGAGCCTTCGGATACGAACAGCCAGCCCAGGGCCTCGGCGAAGGGTGGGTCTTGAACCGCGCCCGTCACTGGCGCAGGGATCGATGTCTGCAGATCGATCAAATCAGCCTTGGCTTGCTCGGCACGGCAGCGCTCCGGCAGATCAGGCACGATCTGGATCAATTGCGGGTCGGTGTACAGTGCTTTGAGCTCTTCCTGAAACAGATATTGAGCGGTCAGAAACCTCGTGTAACTGGCCAGGGTTTCAAAGGGAGCGTGGGCTTTGACGGCTTTATCGAGCTGTTCGTGTGGCGCGTGGGTGATCTGGTTCAAGCGTTGCGAGCGCAGAAGGGGGCGCTGGGGCTCTTGGGTCATGGGTCTTCCTTGGCGTTACGAAAGTGAAAAGGATTGGCGCAGGCTTACTGAGTAAACGAACGAGCGCTGCTGGAAATTTAGAAATGCGCCTCGGATTTCAGAGGCGCATCGGTCAGTGCTAGATGTCCCACACCACGTTGACGCCGAAATTGCGCCCAGGCTGTGTCAGACGGTCCAGGTTTGCAGGGCTGATAACCGCCCCTTCGCCTGATCCGCTGAACCCGCGTACATCGTCCCAGCGCCAGTATTTTTTATCGGCGAGGTTGTAGATGCCGCTGTTGATCGTGAGATCGTCGGTCACCTTGTAGTACGCAGTCAGGTCGAGGATGCCAGCGCCTGGTGTCTTGAAACGGCCGGACGTCCCGTCGGGCGCGTTAAACGTGCTGTTATCGACGCGCGTCTTGCGCTTCATCAATGTCCAGCTCAAGAGCCCACCGTAGCTGGATTGGTCGTACCCCAGCCCGAACACCCCTGTCAGCGGATTGATGCTGTTGATGGGTTTGCCGATGTCATCGTTGCGGCCGCGGGCATAGGCTACCGATCCCAGCGAGTAGAGCCCCTCCGGTGCGCCAAGTACGTCGAGATCCAGACGGCTCTTGATCTCTAGCCCATTGATGGTGGCGTGCTTGATGTTGGCGCTTTGGAATCTGGCTTGGTCATAGCCAGGGGCGAGTGCATCTTCATTGATGAAGTCTTGGTATCTGTTGTGAAATACCGCCACGTCGAACCAGCCAGCGTCGAAGCTGCCGCGCAGTCCGGTTTCATAGCTTTTGCTCTTTTCGGGTTTGAGCGCTGGATTGGGCTCGATGACATAGTCGCCTTGAGCGCTTTCGAAGCGTCCATACAGCGCTTTGGCGGTAGGCGTGCGGAAACCTTCTGCGTACTGCCCATACCAGGTGTATTGATCGTTGAACGCATACGTCATGCCCAGTTTTGGGGAAAACCTGTGCCAGATCCGATCCCCATTGCCGACGTTGGAGGGTATGCCTGGCGAGGACTTTTCGGCAGGCAGGCCCGCGAGAAATTTTCGGGTGATTTTCGGATCGAGCCGGGTGTAGTCGTAGCGCAGGCCAGGCATGAAGGTCCAGTCATTCCACCGAATCTCGTCCTGAGCGAACAGCCCATAGCTGGTAACGGTTGGATCGGGGAAATCGCTTGTAGGTTTGAGGCGATCACCTGGGCTGTCGTCACCAATCTCCTTGCAACTGCCGAAGGCCTGTGCGCACTGACCGCTGCCGGAGCGCTCGCCAGTGGTCTTCTGTTGCTTGAGCGTTGCACCATAGGTCAACACATGTTCGGTTTGGGCGACGGAAAATGCCTTGTCCAATTGCGTGTCGAGTATCCACTGGCTTTCCTGGTAGACGGTATCGCGCTCACGGTGGACCAGACGCCCTGGTTCGCCCGCCGCCGCCTTTGCCCCGTGACTTGATGCAGGGCGGCCGCCGTGTCCCTGCGCGCTGGTGGGCTGACTGTGTGCGCCATGGCTGGCGCGGGGTCTGGCGGAAGGGCCCTGGCCGCCGCCTGGATGACTTGCATGACTTGCATGACCCGAATGACCAGCATGTCCGCCCGCAGCCCCGGCTTTCGCGCCCGGGCCATGCGTAGGTCGTTGCCCTGAGCGAGGCGAAACCTTGTAAAGGTCGTACGTGTGTTGCTCGGTCTTGGCGGTCTGATGGTTCAGGCTCCACTTGACGTTATCCGCCAGCACGCTGTCGACTTTGAACCTGTGTTCCAGGCCAAAGCGCTCACGGGTTATCAGGTCAGAGCTGTCGCGCCACTTGTACATGCCCCGCCCAATGCCTTCGCCAAATGGACCGCCGACGGCGCTGCGTTGGTGGGTATCGCGGTCATTTTCGTATTTCTCATAGGTCAGCCCAAGTCGGGAATCCTCCGCATAATTCCAGCCCAGCTTTGCCAGCACATTCGTGGCGTCGTTATCTTCCGGGTTCGCCCGAGTACGCGACAAACCTGAGCCACCGGTTTCGCCGTACGAGCTGGTTTCCCGCCCGTTGCGCTCGCTCAGGTGCAGCAAGGCATCGACCTCACCTTCACGCCCGGCGACGGTCGCAGACTTGAGCCAGCTGCGATCGGCGGAGCTGTAACCGGCCTTGAGCCGGGCGCCTGCCGATTGCCCTTCCTTGATGATGTTGTCCGGGTTCAGCGTGAAGTAGCTGACAGCTCCACCAATTGCGCTGCTTCCGTAAAGCGAGGACGCGGGGCCGCGAAGGATTTCCACACGCTGGATGATTTCCGGGTCCACGTAATTGCGGTGCGATTCGGCAAACGGTCCAAAAAAGAAGCTTCCCGGGGTTTCAACGCCATCGATTTGAGTCAGGATTCGATCCCCATCGATCCCCCGAATGTTATAGCCGGTAGTGCCCGCTCGTTGACCTGCCCCTGCGACAGATACGCCGGGTTCGTACCGCACCAGATCGCGGATGTTATTGATGTTCTGGCGATCCAGCTCCTCACGCTGCTGCACGCTGACCGTACTCGGTACAGAGTCTATCGCTCGCGCCTGTCGCGTAGCGGTAATGGTCGTGGGTTCAAGCAAGATCGCGTGCCGGCTGCCTGGATCACTCGGCGATGCGAGCACCGCAGGCGCGGCAAATACGCCAGCTGAGAGGATGGACGCTGTCAGGATAGACAGTGCGTGCACCGGTTGGCTTTTGGCGTGTAGGTGGGACGAGGATGAGAGGGGCGTGACGGATTTGAACCTTGACGGCATTGGATAGCGCTCTTTCTCTTGCGGATCGTGTTAGCGCAACTGTCCTTCGATGGGGTCAATTGCATGGCTATGACTTAACGATTCACAAGCAGATATCGCGTAAAAATAAATCCGTCAGGAAGATGGCAGGGTGTCGAAGCGCAGGATTCGGTTAGAGCGAGGAGGCGGCGTCACGCACGGACGACGAGTTCCAGATGGCTTCGGCTCTGTCGAAGGCGTCGCGATGTGCCGGATTTGCCTCGATCCAGGCGTTAAAGGCTTCATGCCGTTCAAATGTCGCGGTTTCGAGCTCAATGAGCCACGCTAGTGCCTGATCCATCACCGGGTCACTCAGCACGGCTTCGGCCAGTGCAACAGTATCTTTTTTAGCGTTTTCGCTCACCACCGGCCTCCGGATTGTCAGTCATGTCGTTCGATTCAGGCGACGAGTGTATCGCGTGAAACGAGACAAAACCTCCAAAAAGCCAAGACGATTCCTACGACGACTGCTCCGTTATCGGCAATCGCTGTCTCCGCCATCGAGCCGTGCAGCCACCCCTACACAAATCGCCATGATCAGCTTGAGCTCTTTTTGCACGGTGCTCGCAGAAATGCCGAGCTGTTCTGCAATGTCGAGATAGCTGCGGCCTTGCAGCCGATTGAGGCTGAAAATTCGCTGTTGTCTGGGGGAAAGACTGGCGATGTGTTTGCTCAGTATGCAGAGCAACCTTGCCGCGTGGGTCTCGTCTTCTACAGGGGTTGAGCAACTGCTGATGTTGTTCAGCTCGGCAACCGGCATATCGTTAATGACGGTGCGTGCGTGATTGTGGCGGGTTCGCAAATGGTCCAGCGCGAGATTGCGCGCGGTCTTGAAAACGAAGGGTTCAAGGTGATCGATAGCGCGGTCCCTGAGTACCCGGTCCACGCGTAACCATGTCTCATGCAGCAAGTCTTCAGCGGTGGCGGGGTGATCGACGATCCGCTGCAAGGTGCGCAACAGCGTAGTGCGCTGGACGATAAACAGGTCATTGAGCGACGACTGACTCACAAAATCACCCTGCCAAAAAAGGATGCGGATGATAATGCTTATCACCTGTGGGTCGATCAATAAATTGTAAGTGTCGGGGTTTTTCCGGATCCACAGCGGCCTGCGGGAGGCCACTTGTTGGCGAGACATTCGGGGCGGCGGGCTAGCCGTCTGGCCTTAAAATCTCGCGAACAAGTTCTCTCCTACAGAAGCGAGAACATCACTCAGCGTTCATCAACGCCAGGCAGTTATCGAGCATGCGGTTGGAGAAGCCCCACTCATTGTCGTACCAGGCCAGCACTTTGAGTAGCTTGCCGCTGACTTTGGTGTGGTTGGCATCAAAGATGGACGACAGCGGGTTATGGTTGAAGTCGTGGGACACCAGCGGCAGGGTGTTGTAGCCCAGAATTTTCGAGTGCTGGCTGGCTTCTTTCATGATCGCGTTGACCTCCTCGGCCGTCGCGTCGCGCTTGAGCTGAATCGTCAGGTCCACCAGCGATACGTTGATCACCGGGACGCGCACCGCCATGCCGGTCAGTTTGCCGGCCAATTCAGGCAGCACCAGGCCCACCGCTTCTGCGGCGCCGGTTTTGCTCGGGATCATCGACTGGGTTGCCGAACGCGCGCGGTAAGGGTCGGTGTGGTAAACATCGATCAGGTTCTGGTCGTTGGTGTAGGCGTGGATCGTTGTCATCAAGCCGCTCTCGATACCCAGTTCGCGGTGCAGCACTTGAGCGACCGGGGCAAGGCAGTTGGTGGTGCAAGACGCGTTGGAGATGACCTGATGGGATTGACGCAATACATCATGGTTGACGCCGTAGACCACGGTGGCATCGGCGCCTTTGGCCGGGGCCGAAATGATAACTTTTTTAGCGCCGGCAGTGATGTGAGCGGCGGCTTTGTTGCGGTCGGTGAACAGGCCAGTGCATTCGAACACCACGTCGATGTTCTCAGCCTTCCACGGCAAGTCGGCAGGATTACGTATGGCGCTGACCGAAATACGGTCGCCGTTGACGGTCAGGCCTTCCTGGTCAAATTCGACGGTGCCATCAAACTGACCATGAACGGTGTCGTACTTGAGCAAATGGGCGTTGATTTCACTATCGCCCAGATCGTTAATGGCGACGACTTGCAGGTCCTGACGGTAGCCTTGGGTATAGAGTGCACGTAGGACGTTGCGGCCGATTCGGCCAAAACCATTGATTGCGATGCGAAGTGTCATACACCCGTCCTCACTGAATTTGTTGTTGGAATTACAAGATTATTCTCATAGAAATAGAAAACAAGCCTTTTTAGTGGCAGTATTTTGTTTTATCTACAAATAGAAACCCGCAATGCCTGCACAAATGTCTGAAAATCAAGCCGTTGCCAGTTGTCCGGTTTGTTCGTCGAAAATTTGTAAGGCCCGAACGGGTGACCACATCAGTTAGCCTGGAGTTCATGACAATGCATCCCCGCGTCCTTGAGGTAACCGAACGGCTGATCGAACGCAGCCGTGAAACCCGTCAGCGCTATCTGCAAATGATCCGGGGCGCTGCGAGCGACGGCCCGATGCGCGGCAAGCTGCAATGTGCCAATTTCGCCCACGGCGTTGCTGCCTGTGGTCCGGAAGACAAAAACAGCCTGCGGATGATGAATGCGGCCAACATCGCTATTGTTTCTTCCTACAACGACATGCTCTCTGCGCATCAGCCGTACGAGCATTTTCCTGAACAGATCAAAACTGCACTGCGTGAGATTGGCTCCGTTGGCCAGTTCGCGGGCGGCGTGCCAGCGATGTGTGATGGCGTGACCCAGGGCGAGCCTGGCATGGAATTGAGCCTGGCCAGTCGCGAAGTCATTGCTCTGGCCACAGCCGTAGCGTTGTCCCACAACATGTTTGATGGCGCATTGATGCTGGGCATCTGCGACAAAATCGTCCCCGGCCTGATGATGGGCTCGTTGCGTTTCGGTCATTTGCCGATCATTTTCGTGCCAGGCGGGCCGATGGTGTCGGGCATTTCCAACAAGGAAAAAGCCGACGTGCGTCAGCGCTACGCCGAAGGCAAGGCCACGCGCGAGGAGCTGCTGGACTCGGAAATGAAGTCCTATCACGGCCCCGGCACCTGCACCTTCTACGGTACCGCCAACACCAACCAGTTGTTGATGGAAGTCATGGGTCTGCATTTGCCGGGCGCATCCTTCGTTAATCCCTACACGCCGATGCGCGATGCGCTGACACGCGAAGCGGCATACCAGGTAACGCGTCTTACGAAACAGAGCGGTCAATTCATACCGCTGGGTGAGATTGTGGACGAGCGTGCGCTGGTCAACTCGATTGTTGCCCTGCACGCGACGGGCGGTTCCACCAACCACACGCTGCACATGCCCGCCATTGCGCAGTCCGCCGGCATTCAATTGACCTGGCAAGACATGGCCGATCTCTCAGAAGTCGTGCCGACCCTGACCCACGTTTATCCGAACGGCAAAGCCGACATCAACCACTTCCAGGCCGCCGGCGGCATGGCGTTTCTGATCCGCGAGCTGCTGGATGCAGGCTTGATGCACGAGGACGTGAACACAGTGATGGGGCGGGGATTGCGACGCTACACCCAGGAGCCATTTCTGGAGGACGGCAAACTGGTATGGCGTGATGGCCCCACCGAAAGCCTGGACGAACACATCCTGCGCCCGGTGGCCCGTCCGTTCTCCGCTGAAGGCGGTTTGCGCGTGATGGAGGGCAATGTGGGGCGCGGTGTGATGAAGGTATCGGCCGTGGCACTGGAGCATCAAATTGTCGAAGCGCCCGCCAAGGTGTTCGAAGATCAGCAGGACTTGGCGGACGCGTTCAAGGCGGGCGAACTGGAGTGCGATTTCGTTGCCGTCATGCGCTTTCAGGGGCCGCGATCCAATGGCATGCCTGAGCTGCACAAAATGACGCCGTTCCTTGGGGTGCTGCAGGATCGTGGCTTCAAGGTCGCTTTGATCACCGATGGGCGCATGTCCGGCGCGTCGGGGAAAATCCCGGCGGCGATCCACGTCTGCCCTGAAGCGGCCGATGGTGGCCCGTTGGCACTGGTGCGTGATGGGGATCTCATTCGCGTCGATGGCGTAAAAGGAACGTTGCAAGTTCTGGTTGAACCGGCAGAATTGGCGGCTAGAGAACCGGCAATCGGTCGGCTGGCCAACAATGTGGGCAGCGGACGCGAGTTGTTCGGCTTCATGCGTATGGCCTTCAGCTCCGCGGAGAAGGGCGCCAGCGCCTTTACTTCGAATCTGGAGACGCTTACGTGAAATTGGCGATGGTGGGTGATATCGGTGGGACGAATGCGCGTTTTGCCATTTGGGAAGACGACCAACTGCATTCGGTCCGGGTGTTCCCGACCATCGATTACGCTAGCCCCGAGAAAGCGCTGCTGATTTACATCGAGGACCTGGAACTGCAATTGGGCGATGTAGGCTCGATTTGTCTCGCGGTGGCAGGTCCTGTGGTGGGGGATGATTTCCACTTCACCAACAGCCACTGGAAAATCAATCGGCCCTCCTTTTGTGCCGAACTCAAAATCGACACTTTGATCATGGTCAACGACTTCACGGCCATGGCCTTGGGCATGACTCGTCTGCGTGACGATGAGTACCTGACCGTGCGCCACGGCAAGGGCGACCCGAATGCGGCCAAAGTGGTCATCGGTCCGGGCACAGGTCTTGGCGTAGGCACATTGGTGCGTAACGGCGATAAACACTGGATGGCCGTGCCGGGTGAGGGCGGGCATGTTGATTTGCCGATCGGCAGCGAGCGTGAAGCGATGCTGTGGATGCGTCTTATGAAGGATCACGAGCATGTCAGCGCTGAAACGGTCCTGAGCGGCGCGGGTCTTTTATTGTTGTATCGGGTCAGTTGCGCCGTGGATGAAATCGAGCCAACGCTGAAATCTCCTGCGGCCATTACCTCAGCGGCATTGAGCGGAGATCCGGTGGCTGCCGCAGTGCTGGAGCAGTTCTGCGTGTTTTTGGGTCGAGTGGCGGGTAACAATGTGCTCACGGTCGGCGGTCGCGGCGGGGTATATATCGCAGGCGGCGTGATCCCGCGCTTCGTGGATTTCTTCATGCAAAGTGGCTTCAACCGTGCTTTCGCTGAAAAAGGCCTGATGAAGGATTATTTTCAGGGTGTGCCGGTGTGGCTGGTCACTGCCCAATACCCAGGATTGATGGGGGCGGGAGTGGCATTGGATCAGGCGCTGGGGCAGCAGGTTTGAATATCGTGGGAGCGGACCTGTCCGCGAAGACTTCGGTACATCCGACGCCTGTTTGTGCGGCCTGACATCGCTTTCGCGGACGGGTCCGCTCCCACAAGGTTTGCTGATGTTGATTTATCCATAACAACAAATTACGCACACAAGGACGACCAACGTGAACGCTGTCAGCAAATCGATTCTGGTGGTCGATGATGACCTGGAAATCTGCGAGTTATTGCAAGCCTACCTGAGCCGATCCGGCTTTCAGGTCCGAACGGTCGGCGATGGTGCGCAGTTTCGCCAGGCGTTCAATGAAGAGTCCAGCGATCTATTAATCCTCGATGTTATGTTGCCAGATGAAGACGGTTTCAGCCTTTGTCGATGGGTCCGGCAGCACCCTCGGCAACCCCACGTGCCTATCATCATGCTCACTGCCAGTTCCGACGAAGCCGACCGGGTGATTGGTCTGGAGCTCGGCGCTGACGACTACATGGCCAAACCTTTCAGCCCCCGCGAACTTCAGGCGCGCATCAAGGCGCTGCTGCGTCGTGCGCAATTCGGTCAGGAGCGTTCGGGCGGCGAAGTATTGGTCTTCGATGAGTGGCGACTGGACATGGTCAGTCACCGGCTGTTCCACAGTGACGGCGAAGAGGTGATTCTGTCCGGTGCAGATTTTGCGCTGCTCAAGCTTTTTCTCGACAACCCGCAGCAAATCCTCGACCGCGACACCATTGGCAACGCAACCCGTGGCCGGGAGTTGATGCCGTTGGAGCGCATCGTCGACATGGCGGTAAGCCGTTTGCGTCAGCGTTTGCGTGACACCGGTAAAGCGCCGCGATTGATCCGCACCGTGCGCGGCAGTGGTTATTTGCTGGCCGCGAATGTTTTGCCCCAAGCCAGCAACGGCTACTGACGTGTGATCGTGATCGAAAAAAAGCGCAAATTGCCGGTTCCTCGTTCGTTGCTGGGGCGCATGTTGCTGCTGACTCTGCTAGCCGTGTTTATGGCTCAGGCATTGTCCAGCGTGATCTGGCTGTCACAGCTTCGCGCCACGCAAATGGAAGGCTTGATCACCAGCGCGCGCAGTCTTGCGCACTCGATGGCCGCGAGCGTCAGCTACTTTCGCTCGCTGCCGGTCGCCTATCGGCCCTTGGTGCTGGACCAGCTGCGCAATATGGGTGGCACGCGGTTTGTCGTGTCGCTCAACGATCATCCGCTGGACATGGCAATTCTCGAGCCGACCCCACGCAAAAAAGCTGTGCTGACCGCAGTCGATGAGGTGCTGCGCCAGCATCTGGGCAATGACCCGGACATCGCTATCTGGTTCGTTCGCCCTGAAGATCTGCGCATCTTCAACGGAGGCTTGAAGCTCGACGAGCTGCCGCGCTCCTGGGCCCATTACGCGCTGAGCCTGGAGCCAGTGAATCCGCCTGTGCTGGTTACGCAAATTCAGCTGTCCCAAGGCGAGTGGCTGTATATCGCCTCGCTGCTGCCCGAACCCTACACCAGCCTCGAAGAGCAGGACCTGCCCGCGCAGCAGGTCTGGTTCATCATCCTTACCAGCACTTTTCTGTTGCTTTTCATCGGCCTGTTGGTGCATTGGCAAAGCGGCCCGCTCAAGCGCCTGGCGCGGTCGGCGCGCGACATGTCCCTTGGCGCCGATGTCGAGCCGGTGGTGGAGGGCGGGGGCAGTGAAGTGGTTGAAGTGACCCGCGCGTTCAACACCATGCGCGCCCGGATCAGCCGTTATCTGAGCGAGCGAGGGCAATTGTTCAGCGCCATCTCCCATGACCTGCGCACGCCCATTACTCGCCTGCGTTTGCGCGTCGAGCTGCTGGAAGATGAAGTTACTCAGGCCAAATTCACCCGTGACCTCGACGAGCTTGAGTTGTTGGTGAAGGGCGCGTTGCAGTGCGTGAAGGACACAGACATTCACGAGAACATCGAGCCGGTTGATCTCAATCACGCGCTCGATTGCCTGATCGAACCCTATTTGTCACCCGAAGGCGATGGTCGCGTGACGTTGCAGGGCAAGGCAATGTCGATGTTCCCTGGCAAGCCGCTGGCGCTGCGGCGCTGCATGGGCAACCTCATCGATAACGCGATCAAGTATGGCGACAGGGCGCATCTGCACGTTGAGGATGATGCAGAGGCCTTCATTCTGCATGTCGACGATGAAGGCCCAGGTGTTCCGGAACAGCGTCTGGAACAGGTGTTCGAGCCGCATTTCCGTCTGGCGGGCAACCAGCAGCAGGGTTATGGGCTGGGTCTTGGCATCGCTCGCAACATAGCCCACAGCCATGGCGGCGAAGTCACGTTGCAAAACCTGCGTGACGGCGGGCTGCGGGTGACGTTGTTTCTGCCGCGCGGGTTGGAATAGGCGAGTTGAGCGCTGCTCCTGTGGGAGCGGACCCGTCCGCGAATACGGTCTGACATTCGCTATAACCTTGTTGGATGTACGAATGCCTTCGCGGACAGGTCCGCTCCCACGAAAACGCATCGCATTGGGTGGTATTTATTAGTGTTATTTGAATGTCACAACTCTGTGACACTTGCGCGTCCCTTCGTTACCGTCCGCTCTAGCCCCTTGGTTAGAATCCATGCAGCGCAAGCACCAGACTTGCTCAGGCATAACAACAAGAAAGGTTAAATAGATGAATTCCATCACCCGTCTCGCTGCACTTGTTTCCCTCGCCTCGTTGTTTCCTCTGAGCGCCGTCGCTGCTGAATCCAAAGGCACTGTGGAAGTTGTCCACTGGTGGACGTCCGGCGGTGAAAAAGCTGCTGTCGATGTCCTCAAAGCCCAGGTTGAAAAAGATGGTTTTGTCTGGAAAGACGGCGCTGTCGCAGGCGGCGGCGGTGCAACTGCCATGACCGTTCTCAAAAGCCGCGCAGTTGCCGGCAACCCACCAGGCGTTGCCCAGATCAAAGGCCCTGACATTCAGGAATGGGCATCCACCGGTCTGCTGGATACCGATGTCCTGAAAGACGTCTCCAAAGAAGAAAAGTGGGACAGTCTGCTGGACAAGAAAGTCTCCGACACCGTGAAGTATGACGGTGATTACGTAGCGGTCCCGGTGAACATTCACCGTGTGAACTGGCTATGGATCAACCCGGAAGTCTTCAAAAAAGCCGGTATCGAAAAAGCCCCTACCACCCTCGAAGAATTCTACGCCGCAGGCGACAAGCTCAAGGCCGCGGGTTTCATTCCTCTGGCCCACGGCGGTCAGCCTTGGCAGGACAGCACCGTTTTTGAAGCCGTCGTGCTTTCAGTCATGGGCGCTGACGGTTACAAAAAAGCCTTGGTCGACTTGGATAACAGCGCACTGACCGGTCCTGAAATGATCAAGTCGCTGACTGAGCTGAAGAAGGTCGCCACTTACATGGACGCTGACGGCAAGGGCCAGGACTGGAACCTGGAAGCGGCCAAAGTCATCAATGGCAAGGCCGGCATGCAGATCATGGGCGACTGGGCGAAAAGCGAGTGGACCGCTGCCAAGAAAGTCGCAGGCAAGGACTACCAGTGCGTAGCTTTCCCGGGCACTGACACGGCGTTCACCTACAACATCGACTCCCTGGCGGTGTTCAAGCAGAAAGACAAAGGCACTGCGGCTGCTCAGCAGGACATCGCCAAAGTCGTACTGGGTGAAAACTTCCAGAAAGTCTTCAGCATCAACAAGGGTTCGATTCCGGTTCGAAACGACATGTTGAACGACATGGAAAAACTCGGCTTCGACTCCTGCGCCCAGACTGCTGCCAAAGACTTCCTGGCAGATGCCAAGACCGGCGGCCTGCAACCGAGTATGGCGCACAACATGGCAACCACACTTGCCGTGCAGGGTGCGTTCTTTGATGTCGTGACCAACTACATCAACGACCCGAAAGCCGATCCGGCTGACGCGGCGAAGAAACTCGGTGCTGCGATCAAGTCTGCCAAGTAACAACTAACGACGTTCCCTGTAGGAGGGAGCTTGCTCGCGATAGCGTTCTGTCAGCATGCAAAGCGACTGACGCACCGCCATCGTGAGCAAGCTCCCTCCCACAAACCTTGCTTTTGTAATCTTCATTCCTTGTACTGGATTTTCAACATGAGTTCTGTTGCTGTGTTCAGCAAAGCCTCGCCGTTCGATGCACTGCAGCGCTGGCTACCCAAACTGGTGCTGGCGCCAAGCATGTTCATCGTGTTGGTGGGCTTCTACGGCTACATTTTGTGGACGTTTGTACTCTCGTTCACCAATTCGACTTTTCTTCCCACTTACAAGTGGGCCGGGCTGGCGCAATACGAACGTCTGTTCGACAACGACCGCTGGTGGGTGGCGAGCAAGAACCTGGCCGTCTTTGGCGGCATGTTCATCGGTATTACCTTGGTGATAGGTGTGCTGTTGGCGGTGTTCCTCGACCAGCGCATTCGTCGCGAGGGCTTCATTCGTACCATTTACCTTTACCCGATGGCGCTCTCGATGATCGTCACCGGTACGGCCTGGAAATGGCTGCTAAACCCGGGCATGGGCCTGGACAAATTACTGCGGGACTGGGGCTGGGAAGGCTTCCGTCTTGACTGGCTGATCGACCCTGATCGCGTCGTTTACTGCCTGGTGATCGCTGCTGTTTGGCAAGCCTCCGGCTTCATCATGGCGATGTTTCTGGCGGGCTTGCGCGGGGTCGATCAATCGATCATTCGTGCTGCGCAAATCGACGGCGCGAGCATGCCGAAAATTTATTGGAAGGTCGTGCTTCCAAGCCTGCGCCCGGTCTTTTTCAGTGCCGTGATGATCCTGGCGCACATCGCCATCAAGAGCTTCGATCTGGTCGCTGCGATGACGGCAGGCGGGCCGGGTTATTCCTCAGACCTGCCAGCGATGTTCATGTACTCGTTCACCTTCAGCCGCGGTCAAATGGGTATGGGTTCGGCCAGTGCAATCCTGATGCTCGGGGCGATTCTCGCCATCATCGTGCCGTACCTGTATTCCGAGCTGAGGGCCAAGCGCAATGACTAATCTCGTTGGCAAACCTGCCTTGAGCCTGAGCCGGATCGCGATTTATGCGGTGCTGATCCTGGCATGTCTGCTGTATCTGGTGCCCTTGGTGGTCATGTTGCTCACCAGCTTCAAGACACCGGAAGACATCGGCACTGGCAACCTGTTGAGCTGGCCAACCGTGGTCACCGGGATAGGCTGGGTTAAAGCCTGGGCAACGGTAGACGGCTATTTCTGGAACTCGATCAAAATCACTGTCCCGGCCGTACTGATCTCCACCGCTATCGGTGCGTTGAATGGCTATGTGCTGTCGATGTGGCGATTCCGGGGCTCGCAGTTGTTTTTCGGTCTGCTGCTGTTCGGATGCTTTCTGCCGTTTCAGACTGTGCTGCTGCCCGCGTCTTTCACCCTCGGAAAAATGGGCTTGGCGAGCACCACTACCGGTCTGGTGTTCGTGCATGTGGTTTACGGGCTGGCGTTCACGACGCTGTTCTTTCGCAATTACTACGTGAGCATTCCTGACGCGCTGGTGAAAGCCGCGCGCCTTGATGGCGCCGGTTTTTTCACTATATTTCGACGGATCATTCTGCCGATGTCGACGCCGATCATCATGGTGTGTCTGATCTGGCAGTTCACCCAGATCTGGAACGACTTCCTGTTCGGTGTGGTGTTCTCCAGCGGCGATTCCCAGCCTATTACCGTGGCGTTGAATAACCTGGTCAACACCAGCACAGGCGCCAAGGAATACAACGTTGATATGGCTGCCGCGATGATCGCTGGTCTGCCGACCCTGCTGGTTTACATCGTCGCAGGCAAGTATTTCGTGCGCGGCCTCACGGCTGGCGCAGTCAAGGGGTAATCATGGCAACGCTCGAACTTCGCAACGTAAACAAGACTTATGGCCCCGGCCTGCCGGACACCCTGAAGAACATCGAACTGCAGATCAACGACGGTGAATTTCTGATTCTGGTCGGTCCATCGGGCTGCGGTAAATCGACCCTCATGAATTGCATCGCCGGGCTGGAAAACATCACTGGCGGCGAGATTGTGATCGACAATCAGGACGTCAGCGGCATGAGCCCCAAGGATCGGGACATCGCCATGGTGTTCCAGTCCTACGCCTTGTACCCGACCATGAGCGTGCGCGAGAACATCGAATTCGGTTTGAAGATTCGCAAGATGAGTCAGGCCGCTATCGACGAAGAAGTGGCGCGAGTCGCCAAGTTGCTGCAGATCGAACACCTGCTCAATCGCAAGCCGGGCCAGTTGTCCGGCGGTCAGCAGCAGCGCGTGGCCATGGGCCGTGCGTTGGCCCGTCGCCCGAAAATCTACCTGTTCGATGAACCGCTTTCCAACCTCGACGCCAAGCTGCGCGTCGAGATGCGCACTGAAATGAAACTGATGCACCAACGCCTGAAAACCACCACCGTTTACGTCACCCATGACCAGATCGAGGCGATGACCCTGGGCGACAAAGTGGCGGTAATGAAGGACGGCATCATTCAACAGTTCGGTACGCCCAAGCAGATTTACAACGATCCAGCTAACCTGTTCGTGGCCAGCTTTATCGGTTCACCTCCGATGAACTTCATACCGTTGCGTCTGCAACGCAAAGATGGCCGTCTGATAGCGCTGCTCGACAGTGGTCAAGCCCGCTGTGAATTGCCGATGAGCATGAACGATGCAGGTCTTGAGGATCGTGAGGTGATTCTGGGCCTTCGCCCTGAACAGATCATGCTAGCGTCCGGCGAAGCGGGTGTTTTGCCGGGTATTCGTGCTGAAGTACAAGTTACAGAGCCCACCGGGCCCGATACGCTGGTGTTCGTTACTCTCAACGGCAGTAAGGTTTGCTGCCGTCTGGCGCCGGATGTGGCGCCACAAGTGGGTGAGTCGTTGAATCTGCAATTCGACCCGAGCAAGGTCCTGTTATTTGACGCACAGACAGGGGAGCGATTGGGTGTATTGGGAAAGTCGCCAGCCGCTGAACGCGTCAGCAATGTCACGCGGCTGAATCGCAACTGATCCGCAACCGACAAAGCAAGAAGCGGGCACATCTGACTGGCCGACCCTGCCGTAAAAATGGCCAGTCAGGCACACGAGGCAAGTGGTTACAACGCGGTTTATAGCTAATAACAATAAAACGAGGATTTAAGGGATGAAGAAGGTACAAGGCAAATCGCTGAAGCAGTTTCAGCTTATCGGTGGACTGTCGGTTCTGAGTGCGTTGACGTTGTCCGGGACCGCTTCTGCAATGGAGCCGTTCCACGCCAGCGAACACCTGACCGGCGACTGGGGTGGTCTGCGCCAAGAGCTTTACGACAAGGGTTTTGATTTCCCTATCGAGTACGTGGGTGAAGCGGGCTCCAATCTCAATGGCGGCTACAACGACGACACGACCGGGCGCTACAGCGATCAGTTCGCGTTTGGCGTTCAGATGGACCTGCAAAAAATTCTCGGCTGGCATGACGCGGAATTCAAACTGGCGATCACCGAGCGTAGCGGCAACAACATTTCCAATGACCGTATCGGCGATCCTCGCGCCGGCACCCTCAGCTCTTCCCAAGAAGTCTGGGGCCGTGGTCAGACCTGGCGTCTGACACAGATGTGGGTCAAGCAAAAGTACTTCGACGGCAAACTGGATATCAAAGCCGGGCGATTCGGCGAAGGCGAAGACTTCAACAGCTTCCCATGCGACTTCCAGAACCTTTCGTTCTGCGGCTCGCAAGTCGGTAACTACGTAAACACCTGGTACAACTGGCCAGTCAGCCAGTGGGCATTGCGCGTGAAGTACAACATCACGCCAGAAGTCTTTGCCCAGATTGGTGTGTACGAGCAGAACCCTTCGTACCTGGAAACCGGCAACAGCTTCAAGTTGAGTGGCAGCGGCGCCAAAGGCACCGTGGTTCCGGTTGAGTTGGTCTGGTCGCCGACAGTCAACGCGTTGCCGGGCGAATACCGCGTCGGTTACTACGTCAGCAGCCCGAATGCCGATGACCTGTACGAAAACGAAAACGGTCAGCCGCAAGCGACTGCCGGTGGTGACTTCAAGTCGCACAAAAACAAACACGGCTGGTGGGTCGTGGCGCAGCAGCAGTTGACCAGCGTAGGTGGCGACACCTCCCGTGGTCTGAGCATCTTCGCCAACGCGACCGTGCATGACAAAGCCACCAACTTCGTCGACAACTACCAGCAGGTCGGTTTTGTCTACAAAGGCCCGTTCAATGCCCGTCCGAAGGATGACATCGGTATCGGTATCGCCCGTATCCACGTCAATGACGATGCTCAGGACAACCGTCGCCTGATCAATGCCACCAACGGCATCGACGACTACGACAACCCAGGCTATCTGCCAATCCAGAAGACTGAGTACAACTCGGAAATCTACTACGGCGTACACGTCACCGATTGGCTGACCGTGCGTCCTAACTTGCAGTACGTGAAGAGCCCGGGCGGTGTGGACGACGTTCAAAACGCACTGGTTGCCGGTATCAAGATTCAGTCGAAGTTCTGATTCAGGCGGACGCTCCTCCGCTTCACAAACGATCAAGGGTCGTGTGTGCTTTACGGGCAGCCTGGCTGCCCGTTTTTTTTGTTGTCGGCTCTGGTGGTTTCAGGGCATTTTTTATTGAAATTATCTGCCGTTGTAGGAGCTGACGAGCCGCCGAAGGCTGCGATTGCGGTGCGTCAGACAAATCGCATCGCAGCCTTCGGCGGCTCGTCAGCTCCTACAGGAGAATGTGGCGCCTCAGGAACACTCCATGGCCATCAACGCATCAGCATCGCTTGAGCACCCTCTGCAGCGCTTCTTCACCGCCACGCGCCCGATGCCAACGTTTCAGTGGGAGCGTTATCAGCAACGGGAGGTGCTGGTGATCGATCACCCGCAATGCCAGGCAGTCTTCAGTCGGCAGGGTGGGCAATTGCTGCATTTTCAGCCTCGTGACCAAAAGCCCTGGCTTTGGTGCGCCGCGCAGTGGCCGCAGTTCGGCGCCATACGCGGCGGCGTGCCGGTGTGCTGGCCGTGGGTGGGTCGCCATCCAAGCGAAAAGGTCTGGCCCGCTCATGGTTGGGCACGACTGCTCGACTGGAAGCTGATCGACAGTACTGAAAGCGAAGCCGGTGTGACCTTGCATTGGCGTCTGAAGCTGTGGGATTGGCAGGCTGACTTGTACGCCGAGCTGGGCCAGAGCATGGCTTTGCGGCTGGAGACTCAGCACGAAGACAGCCAGCCTTGTCAGTTCAGCCACGCGCTGCATGCCTATTGGCGCATCAGTGATGTAGCTGATGTGGCGGTTGACGGCCTGGACGGCGCCCACGGGTACGACGAGCTGAACCGCAGGGTGTGTGAGCAAAAGGGCGAGTTGCGGGTCGCTGGCGGCTGTCAGCGAGTATTCGAGCACGCTGGCGCCCTTGAGCTGCTGGACGAAACATGGCACCGACGTTTGAGCATCGACACCGGCGACAGCGCCAGCACCGTGGTCTGGCATCCGGGCAGCCGGCCACTGCTGGGAGTGGGCGGGGGAGAGGCGAGTGGGTTTGTGCGGGTGGAAGCGGCGTCGGGCGCGGCGGATAGCTTCAGCCTGGCGCCGGGGCAGCAGGCCAAACTAAGCTTGCAGGCGCATTTGGTGCATTAGGACTATCGCTGTAGGAGCCAACTTGTTGGCGAGCCAGACTCTGCGGTGTGTCAGGCAAGCCGGCTCGCGAACAAGTTCGCTCCTACAGAGAGAAGCTCATTCAGTTCAGTTCATCATCCACCGGATACCGGCTGGCATTGAGGCTTTCCTTGATCTTGCGCAGATGCGGCTGGAAATCCACGCCCCGGCGCAATGTCATGCCGGTCGCCAATACGTCTAATACGGTCAACTGAATGATCCGCGAAGTCATTGGCATATAGATGTCTGTGTCTTCGGGCAGGGGAATGTTCAGGCTCAAGGTGCTGGCCCGGGCCAATGGCGAATCCGCCGCAGTCAGGCCCAGTACTGAGGCGCCGTTCTCCCGCGCAATGCGTGCCACTTCCACCAACTCGCGAGTGCGCCCGGTGTAGGAAATAATCACGAACAGCTCGCCCGTGTGCGCCACTGAAGCCAGCATGCGCTGCATCAACACGTCGGCGTGGGCCGTTACAGCCAGATTGAAGCGAAAGAATTTATGCTGCGCATCCAGTGCCACAGGAGCCGAGGCGCCAAGGCCGAAGAAGTGAATCTGCCGCGCCTGAATCAGCAAATCCACGGCCTTGCTCACCAGGTTGGGGTCTATCGCCTGCAACGCGCTGTCGAGTGAAGCAATGGCGCTGCCGAAAATCTTCTGGGTGTAGGCCTCGGGATTGTCATCGGCTTCTACCGCACGACTGACGTAAGCAGCGCCGCTGGCCAGGCTCTGTGCCAGTTGCAGTTTTAGTTCGGGATAGCCGCTGACCTCAAACGATCGGCAGAACCGGTTGACCGTTGGTTCGCTGACTTTGGCGGCTTGTGCCAAGGCCGCGATGCTGAAGCGGGTAGCTTGCTGAGGGTTGAGCAGAATGGCCTCAGCGACCTTGCGCTCGGCTTTGTTCAAGTCTTCCAGGCGGCTCTGGATCTGCTCCAGAAGATTGCGTACGCGGTCCATTCAGAGTCCTTCTTTTAAAGCTGCGACGGGAGATAAACGATGTTTATCTAAAGGGGCCTTTAGCCTGTCGCAAAGGTGGCCTATCGTACTGAGGGCCTGTGTTGATCACCACCGGAAAGTGCTTTATGACGAAATGTTGTGGTTATTACTACATATGGCCTTGAGTAACGCCTTTAAAAAAGGTATTTGTAGCCTAACTTGATAAAAGAACCAACATTATGCTTTCGATTACGGTTGAACCGTGCACTTTTGCCCTGTTTGGCGCCTTGGGTGACCTGGCAGTACGCAAACTGTTTCCAGCGTTATACCAGCTTGATCGAGCAGGACTGCTGCATGCCGACACCCGAATTCTAGCCCTGGCTCGCGAAACCGGGACCCCAGAGGAGCATCTGGCTTATATCGACAAAAGCCTGCGTCGCTTTGTCCCTGAGGCCCAACTGGAAAATGAACACGTTGAGCGTTTTCAGGCCCGCCTGAGTTACCTGCACGTTGACTTTCTCAAGGCCGAAGATTACGTCGCCCTGGCCGAAACGGTAGGCGACGCTGAAACCTTGATCGCCTATTTCGCCACCCCTGCGTCGGTTTATGGCGCCATTTGCGAAAACCTTGCGTCGGTCAATCTGACCGAACGCACCCGCGCGGTACTTGAAAAGCCAATCGGTCATGACCTTGCTTCATCGCGTCGGGTCAACGACGCCGTGGCCCAGTTCCTTCCGGAAAATCGCGTTTACCGGATCGATCACTACCTGGGCAAGGACACCGTTCAAAACCTGATCGCGCTGCGCTTCGCCAACAGCCTGTTTGAAACCCAGTGGAACCAGAACCATATTTCCCACGTTGAGATCACCGTGGCGGAGAAGGTGGGGATTGAGGGCCGTTGGGGGTATTTTGACCAGGCCGGGCAACTGCGCGACATGATTCAGAACCACCTGTTGCAGCTGTTATGCCTGATTGCCATGGACCCTCCCAGCGATCTGTCGGCTGACAGTATTCGGGATGAGAAAGTGAAAGTGCTCAAAGCCCTGGCACCTTTCACGCCGGAGCGTCTGGCGACCCAAGTGGTGCGCGGGCAGTACATCGCCGGTTACAGCGAAGGCAAGCCGGTCCCTGGTTATCTGGAGGAGGAAAACTCCAACACCCAGAGCGACACCGAAACGTTCGTCGCCATTCGTGCCGACATTCGTAACTGGCGTTGGTCAGGCGTGCCGTTCTATCTGCGTACCGGCAAGCGCATGCCGCAAAAGCTGTCGCAGATCGTGATCCATTTCAAAGAGCCGCCGCACTATATCTTCGCGCCGGAGCAGCGGCTGCAAATCAGCAACCGCCTGATCATCCGTCTGCAGCCCGATGAAGGGATTTCCCTGCAGGTGATGACCAAGGATCAGGGCCTGGACAAAGGCATGCAATTGCGTAGCAACCCGCTGCAGCTTAGCTTTTCCGATGCCTACCGCAGTGCCCGGATTCCCGATGCCTACGAGCGGTTGTTGCTGGAAGTGATGCGCGGCAATCAAAACCTGTTTGTCCGCAAGGACGAAATCGAATCTGCGTGGCAATGGTGCGACCAGCTGATTGCTGGCTGGAAGAAAGCGGGCGATGCGCCCAAGCCTTATCCGGCCGGTTCCTGGGGTCCGATGAGCTCCATTGCCCTTATTACGCGTGACGGGAGATCCTGGTATGGCGATATGTGAACTTGAATTTCCGGATGGCCTGAAGGCTGCCGAATTCGATAACCCAACCCTGCTGGCAGAGGCATTGGCCAATCATGTGGCCGACTTGCTGACGACGGCTATCAACAGCAACCCGCACGGCACGGCGACGTTGGTCGTGTCCGGCGGCAAGAGCCCGGTAGCTTTTTTCCAGGCGCTGGCGAAGAAAGATATCGAATGGTCTCGCGTGGCAATCAGCCTGGCTGACGAGCGCTGGGTTCCGACCGAACATGCGGACAGCAACGCAGGCCTGGTCAAGCGCAACCTGTTTCAAGGACCTGCCGCCGAAGCCGGTTTCTTCAGTCTGTACCGCGCGACCACCACGGTGGACGAAGCTGCAGCCGCGGCTGATAGCGCACTTAAAGAAGAAATGCCGTCCATTGACGTGCTGGTACTGGGTATGGGCGATGACGGCCACACGGCATCGCTATTCCCCAATAGCCCGAACCTGGCCGATGCGCTGGATTTAAACAGCGAGCATTTGTGTCTGCCGATGCTGGCGCCATCCACGCCGCATCAGCGTCTTACCATGACCCGCAAACTTCTGGCCTCGGCGAAATCGCCGATTCTGTCGATTTCCGGACAGGCCAAACTGGAAACCCTGCGCACGGCGCTGGCTGGCGATGACATCGCCCAAATGCCGATTCGTGCCTTTCTCAACCCGTCTCTAGAGATTTACTGGTGCCCATAAGCAAAGGATCAGCCGCCATGGAAAATACCCAAGCAAAACAGCCGTTCAATGACATGGCGAGCAAGATTGCCCAGATCGACGCACTGTGCGCGAAAGCGAAGATATTGCCGGTCATCACTATCGCCCGTGAACAGGACGTGCTGCCCTTGGCCGACGCGCTGGCAGCAGGCGGCTTGAATGCCCTGGAGGTCACCCTTCGTTCAGAGTTTGGCCTTAAAGCCATCCGCATCCTGCGCGATCAACGGCCGGAGCTTTGCACCGGTGCTGGCACCATTCTCGACCGTCGCATGCTGGCGGCTGCCGAAGCTGCCGGTTCGCAGTTCATCGTCACTCCCGGCAGCACGCAGGATCTGCTGGAAGCTGCCGTGCAAAGCGACTTGCCGCTGTTGCCTGGCATCAGCAGTGCGTCGGAAATCATGATCGGTTACGCCTTGGGCTATCGTCGCTTCAAGCTGTTCCCGGCAGAAATCAGCGGCGGCGTTGGCGCGATCAAAGCGCTGGGCGGGCCGTTCCCGGAAGTGCGGTTTTGCCCAACCGGCGGCGTCAGCGCGGCCAACCTCAAGAGCTACATGGCGCTGCCCAATGTGATGTGCGTCGGCGGCACCTGGATGATCGACAACGCCTGGGTGAAGAACGGCGACTGGAATCGCATCACCGACGCGACGGCTGAAGCAATCGCGCTGTTTGATTGATTCGCGGCAGAACATGTAACAGCGCGCTCACCCACGAAAACATACTTCGTTGAGGTTCGGGCGCGCTATCGCGATTACAGCTTGGCTTTTTAACGGTGCTCCCTGGTCCGGACACCGTTTTTTTTCGTCTGCAATCTGACCGTTATGCCAATACCCGCAGCGCTTTGACCAGTCGCTCCATGTCTTGGGCCGAGGTGGTGAAACCTGGCGTCACGCGTATGCATGTCCCGCAGGCAGAGCCTTCGCGAGCGACGGTGAACACCCCGTGCTCATCAAGAAGTCGCTGAATCATCACATGCTGATCCGGGTGACGCGTAAATCGGAAAGCAGTGATTCCCGCATAAAGCCTGGGATCATCGGGCGTCAGAATCTCGATACCTTCGATGTCGCGGGCAGGGATGACCCACAAATCACGCAAGTAATTGAGCCGCGCCCCTTTGACGCCCGAACCGCCCACCGCCAGATGTTCTTTAAACACGGTAGGCAAGGTCATCAGCGCGGGGATGTTGGGGGTGCCATACGGGACACGTGATAGCAGTTCATTGAGCGGATAGCGGGCGTCGCCCATGTCCGGATCGATCGATTGCAGACGGTCTTTGGCGACATATATAAAGCCTAGGCTCAATGGGGCGCCGATCCATTTCTGCAGGTTGTAGCCAGCAAATGCAACGCCAAGCTCGCTCACCTTGAATTCCATTTGGCCCAGCGCGTGTGCGCCATCGAGAATCACGTCGATGCCATGTTCTTTTGCCAGCGCAGCAATGGCCTGGACCGGCATCACCAGCCCTGTGCGGTGTGTCACGTGGGTCAGCGCCATCAGCTTCAAGCGTGGATAACTTTCGAAGGCAACACGGTAGCTATCAAGTAATGCCTCGAAGCTTGCAGGGTGTGCGTGCTGAATCTCGATCAGCTCTATGCCTCGGGTTTTCGCCAACCACCGCATGGCGGTTTGCACGCTCATGTAGTCGAGGTCGCTGATTAGCAACTGATCGCCCGGACGCAGCTCGTTGTAATTTCGAATCAGAGACTGCAAGCCTTCCGAGGCGCAGCGGGTGATCGCCACTTCGCTGGTCTCTGCGCCTACTACCTGCGCCAACTGAGCGCGAATGATCTCGCTGTCTACTGCATCGAATTGCTGGCGCACATACACCGAGTTGCTGGCGTTGACGTATGCCAGATTTTGTTCGTAGTTGCGCAACGCCTTGCGCGTCATCCGCCCGAAATAGCCGTATTCCAGATTCACCGGACCCGGTGCAACATCATACTGAGCCGCGACTTCCTGCCAGAACGCTTCATCCTGCGCGCGGGCGGTTGCAGTAGGCAGCGAATCTGCGTGCAGTGCTTCAGACATATCAGTCGTCCCTGTTGGTAAAGCGGATGGTGGTTTTGGCCGGGCGATCGTTCAGCGGCTGGCGAGGACGGGTGCGCAGTGGATCGAGAAGGCTGGACAGTCCGTTATGGTCGATCTCCTGCATCAGCGACAGCAGGCCGCCCAGTTCATTTTTGGGAAAACCTTCGCGTGCGAACCAGTTCAGGTACTGCCCGGGCAAGTCGGCGATGAGGCGACCTTTGTATTTGCCAAAGGGCATTTCACGCGTCACCAAAAGCTTGAGTTTCTCGGGATCCATGGGGCGCCGTTGGTCTATTCAAGTGAACCGAAACGATACGTGCATTCTGCAACGGTGCCAATCGACAGATCATGCAGAAAGCTTGGTCTGTCTGTGTATTGATAAATATAACTAATTGATTTACAAAGAAAAACCTTAGCGCTAAAAGCTGGCACGGCCGCTGCAATACCTACTGCACAGAGCTGAAATAGATCGCTCTTCCAGAATTTATAGTTCGATCAACCTGCCAGGAAGGAAAAGACAAATGTCTGATATCAACAAAGATTCGATCTCCGTACTCAATGACCTGATCGAGACCAGCATCGACGGCGAGAAGGGTTTTCATACCGCCGCTGAAGACGCGAAGAACCCAGAAATCAAAGCGTATCTGCTGTCCCGCTCTGCTGAGTGCAAAACTGCAGTAGCTGAACTGCAGGCAGAAGTCCGCGCACTGGGCGGCGACCCAGAAACATCCTCAAGCGCCGCTGGTGGTGTACACCGTTTGTGGGTAGAGCTGAAGTCCGCTCTGTCCGGCAAAACCGACGAAGCCGTGCTGAACGAAGTCGAGTCCGGTGAAGACCACGCTTTGAAAGCTTACAAAGAAGCGCACCAGAAAGCTGTGGAGAAAAATCTCCCAGTGAACGTAACCAGCCTGATCCAGCGTCAGCTGGCTGGCACCCAAGCCAATCACGATAAAGTGAAGGCTCTGCGTGACACCGTTCGCCGCGCTAGCTAAGTTATAGCTGCTAAAAAAACGCCGACTTGTTCGGCGTTTTTTTTTAATATTTTTTTCAACGTGTTGGTAATTTTTGAACGTCCGTTCTGTGGCCTACGACGGCCATCCTCAAAACTCAACCCGATTACGCCCATTCTTCTTGGCGTCGTACAGCGCTTTGTCGGCTACTACGAGGATATCCGCATGAGTGTCCGTCAAGGCTGGTGTTAGAGATGCCAATCCAATGCTCACTGTTATCGAATACGCGTCATTGGGGAATCTCGGAAGTGCCTGGATCGCTGCGCGGATTTTCTCTGCGATGGCTTTCGCGCCGTCCAGTGTGGTGCCGGGTAGAACCACCGAAAACTCTTCGCCTCCATAACGCGCGGCCAGATCGCCAGGCCGGCGGATGGTGCCTGCGATGGTCTGGGCTACCTGCCGTAATGCTTCATCCCCCCCCTGATGGCCATGACGATCGTTGAATGCTTTGAAGTGGTCGACATCGATCATTAGCAACGATAGCGGTTGGCCGGACCGTGAACCTCGCGACCATTCCTGCTTGAGCACCTGATCGAGTCGGCGTCGATTCGCAAGACCAGTCAGGCTATCTGTCGCTGCAAGCTCTGCCAGATCCTGTTCGGCCCGCTGGCGCAAACGTAACTGTTTGCCCAGCAGATACGACAGCCAAAGGATTCCCAGACAAAGGATGCTGGTCGCTGTTCCGACCAGCCACGCGTTGCGCTTCCACACCGCATATACCTCGTCTCGTGCCTGCGCCACCACCACAATCAGCGGCAAATCCCCCACCCTGGAAAACGTATATATGCGGTCAATGTTGTCCAGGGCTGACAGCGCCGCGAAGCTGCCTGTGCCGTCCTTGAGAATGCGTTGGAAGTTGGGTGCTTTGTTGAAGTCCTGGCCGACGTAATCCTTGCCTTGCGCTTCGGGCTGGCGTGCGAGTACAACGCCGCGAGTGTTGATCAGGGTGATAAAGCTGTTGTGACCTACGTCCAGCGACCTGAACAGCTGATTGAAGTAAGCAAGGCGCATCGCGGCTGTGGCGACGCCGACAAAGCTTCCATCATCGGACGGGATACGCCGGCTGAAGCTGATGCACCAGTCCTTGAAACCCCATCGCGACTGGAACGGTCCGCCGACATTGAGTTCCAGTGAAGGATCGTTGCGATGCTGCTGGAAATGCGGGCGATCGGAGAAGTTGTCGTGGCGTGGGGTAATGGATGTTGAATCCGCGAGAATGTCGCCGTTCTGGTCCAGCAGCAACAAGTCGCCTTTATAAGGCGCGGCAGTGGATCGATCAAACAGGACCAGGTGACGCAGCGTCGGCGAAATGCTGATCAGATCCGGGCGCTTGGATGCCGCAATCATCCCGAGCAGGGAGGTGTCGTATAGCTCGGCGTTACGCTGGACATCGGCATCGATCAACTGCACGACATTGTTGGCCGAACGTACCGCCGCATCACGGGCGTTTCCGTACTCGCGAATGAGTAATGACGTAACGATGGTCAGGATTGCGATGACCGCAAACGCACTGCCAGACATCAGCATTATTTCCGAGCGCGACCACCGGTTCTGATCAGCCTTCGTGTTCTCGATCGATGTCATCAATAAACTATGCCAGTGCACGCTAGACGCCCAATGAATTGGCTTGCAAGGGATGTTGCAGCTCGATAAACAGTGTCAAACGTCAGTCGTTGAGCTGTTTATAACCTTATATTTCGAAGGGGGGAATTAGAAATACTTTGGGCGGCTTGTTCAAGTCCACCGTTTCCCAGATATATGTGGGAAAAAGCGCCAAGATCTGACCGAGCCAAACTAGGCCGGAAGATTGATACCGAAGGTATTGATGCCATCCTTGCTAAGCACGAAGACCGTGCCGCCATGCATCAAAGCGATGGCTTTCACAATCGCCAGTCCAAGACCGTGGTTGGCCCCGCTGTTACTGCGGGAGGCGTCAACCCGATAAAAGCGCTCGAATAGCTTGGGCAGATGCTCGCGTGCGATGGCACTGCCGGGGTTAGCTACACCTATGCTTACATGATCGTCCTGGAGGTGGATATTGACGTTGATCACTTGGCCAGGATCAGTGTGCTGAACGGCATTGTGCAACAGGTTAATCAATGCGCGGCGCAAGTGCGCCTTTTCAATAGGCACGTTGGCATCGCCATGAACCCGGACCTGTACCTGCGCATCCTCAAGGATGAAATCCAGATATTCCAGAGTGGTCGCGACCTCCTCGGCGAGGGACACACGAATCAATTCGGTGGCCTTGCTGCCCTGATCGGCGCTGGCGAGAAACAACATGTCGTTGATGATCGAACGCAGCCTTTCCAGCTCTTCAAGATTCGATTGCAGCACCTCGAAGTAATGCTCGGCTGAGCGGCCACGTGTCAACGCCACTTGCGTCTGACCGATAAGATTGGTGAGCGGGGAGCGCAATTCGTGTGCGACGTCGGCGTTGAAGGATTCAAGCCTCGAATAGGCCTGCTCGACGCGCTCCAGGGTTGAGTTGAAAGAGGTGACGAACTCGTCCAGTTCTGGCGGCAGCGAGCTCATTTGCAAGCGGCCGGATAACCGAGGCGGCGCAAGTTTGCGCGCCTCGGCAGACAGATCGCGCAGCGGTTTCAATCCGATGCGCGCCACCCAATAGCCCAATGCCGAGGCCAGCACGATGCCAATCGCCGCCAGGCTGATCAACGCCATTAGCAATGAGTGTTGGGTGTGCCAGAACGTCTCAGTGTCGATGGAGGTGAGGAAGCGCAAGGGTGGGCGCTGATCCTTGGCCGGAAACTGGCTGACACGCACTTTGAAGGGATAATCATGGCCAGCCAGTTTCAGATCGCGCATCCCCAACGGGCCATTGGCAAAAGCGCGAATGTCAGGGCCGGGATTACCAAACTCATAGGTCGGGTTGTCACTCACCACCCAGAAGCGCAGGCGTTTGTCTTCTTCACTGAGCAGGCGCAGCTTGGCGTTGATCTTCGCCCAGTGCTCCGGATTGCCATAGCGGGTAACCGCCGATTCCAGCACGCTGTAACGCGCATCGACCTCGGCTTCGGGCAGCAAACCCAGGCCTTTGTCGACCTGCATATAAAGGGCTGCGCCGATCAGCAGGAACACCAGCAGTGCCACCAGCGCAAAAAGACCGCTCAGGCGCAATGCGATGGAATTAGTCGACACAGCGGCTCTCCAGCACATAGCCCATGCCACGAATGGTGTGCAGCAGTTTTTGTTCGAACGGCCCGTCGAGCTTGGCCCGCAAGCGTTTGATCGCAACTTCGACAACGTTGGCGTCGCTGTCGAAATTGATGTCCCAGACCATTTCTGCAATTGCTGTTTTGGAGAGAATTTCCCCGTGCCTGCGCGCCAGCACGCTGAGCAGCGAAAACTCTTTTGCAGTGAGGTCCAGACGTGATCCTGCACGGGTGGCTTTGCGACTGATCAGATCGATCCACAAGTCAGCAACGCTGATCTGCACCGGCTCATGACCACCGCTTCGGCGGGTCAACGCTTGCAGCCGGGCCACCAGTTCAAGAAAGGAAAATGGCTTGCCGAGATAGTCATCCGCGCCCTCGCGAAGGCCGCGAATACGGTCGTCAACATTCTCTCTCGCGGTGAGCATGATCACCGGCGTCTGCTTGCGCGCACGCAGCCCCCGCAGGATGCCGTAGCCATCAAGCCCGGGCAGCATGACGTCGAGAATGATCACCGCATAATCGCTTTCCAGCGCTATGTGCAGCCCGCCGATACCTTCACGGGCTACGTCCACCGTGTAACCCTGCTCGGTCAACCCGCGGTGCAGGTAATCGGCGGTTTTCTCTTCGTCTTCGATAATCAGGACACGCATCGGTCCACTCTCACTTTTCGGTTATCAGCGTAGCCGCAGGTCTTTTTGTGGGCGTGGACGTCGACATGGGTGTTGCCGTCGAGCCTGTAGGGGGGCGATGAAACAGCCGCTCCAGCTGAAGATAAATCACGGGCGTGGTGAACAGCGTCAACGCCTGACTCACCAGCAAGCCACCGACTACGGCGATCCCCAGTGGCTGACGCAATTCGGCGCCGACACCATAACCGAGCATCAGCGGCAAGGCACCGAGCAATGCAGCCAATGTGGTCATGATGATCGGCCGGAAGCGCGTCAGGCATGCTTCGTAAATCGCGTCTTGCGGGCTCAACCCGCGGTTGCGTTGGGCGTCCAGTGCAAAATCGACCAGCAGAATGCCGTTCTTTTTGACGATCCCGATCAGCAGGACGATGCCGATCAAACCCATGATCGAGAAATCCTGCCCCATCAACCACAGCAACAGCAGCGCGCCGATCCCTGCGGAGGGGAGGGTGGAAATGATCGTCAGCGGATGAACGAAGCTTTCGTACAGCACGCCGAGAATGATGTACACCGCCACCAGCGCCGCGAGGATCAACCACGGCTGGTTGGCCAGCGAACTCTGGAACGCCTGCGCAGCGCCCTGGAAATTGCCATTGATCGAGGCCGGCATACCGATCTCGTTTTTCGCCTGATCGAGCAATATCACTGCATCACCCAGCGCGATGCCGGGCGAGAGGTTGAACGACAGGTTGGCGGCCGGGAACATGCCGTCATGGGCAATGGAAAGCGGCCCCATCACCGGCGCGCCGACTTTAGCCAGCACAGACAGCGGCACCATCTCGCTGGTCAGCGGCGAGCGCAGGTAGAAATAGTTCAGGCTTTCAGCTTTACCTCGTTGCTGCGCATCGAGTTCCAGAATGACTTTGTATTGGTTGATCTCGGTCTGGAATTCATTGATCTGACGCTGGCCAAACGCGTCATACAGCGCCTGGTCGACATCGGCGGTGGTCAGCCCGAAGCGCGCCGCGGCGCTGCGATCAATCTCCAGATGGGTCACGCTGCCGCCCAATTGAAGGTCGTTGGACAGGTCTCTGAACGCCGGAATGGTGCGCAGTTTTTCGGTGAGCTTTTGGGTCCACAGATTGAGCAGCGGGCCGTCGTTGCTCTTGAGCACGTATTGATACTGCGCACGGCTTGGCCCGGAGCTGAGGTTGATATCTTGCCCGGCGCGCAGGTACAGGACGATGCCAGGTATCTTCGCCAGTTTCGGCCGTACCCGATCAATGAATTGGCTGGCGGAGACGTCGCGGTCGCCGCGATCTTTCAGAGCGATCCAGAAACGGCCATTGGCAATAGTCTGGTTGCTGCCGCTGACGCCGACCGAGTGCGAGAACGCTTTGACCGCAGGATCAGCGCCGATTATTTTCGCGATCGCTTTGTGTTTCTCGACCATGTCCGGGTAGGAAATATCGGCAGCGGCCTCACTGGTCCCCAGCACCATGCCGGTGTCCTGGACTGGGAAAAACCCCTTCGGAATGAGCACGTAGCCGATCACCGCTAACACTAGCGTCAGGCTGAACACGCCCAGCATCAGCCGCTGGTGAGCGAGGGCGAACCTGACCCCTCGTGCGTAACGGGCCAACAGGCGTTCGCCGAAACCGGGTTCGGCATGGGGATCATGTTTAGGCGCGCGCATGAACAGCGCGGCCAGGGTCGGCGCCAGGGTCAGCGACACCACCACTGAGATCAGAATGGTCGAGGTCGCGGTGAGGGCGAATTCCTTGAATAGCCGCCCGACCACGCCGCCCATGAACAGTAACGGAATGAACGCGGCAATCAGCGAGAAGCTGATGGACACCACGGTAAAGCCGATTTCCCCGGCGCCTTTAATGGCTGCATCGCGCATGTTTTCGCCGGCTTCGAGATGGCGGTGGATATTTTCCACCACCACAATGGCGTCATCCACCACGAAGCCGACTGCGACCACAATCGCCACCAGCGTCAGGTTGTTCAGGCTGAAACCCATGACGTACATCAACGCGAAACTGGCGATCAGCGAGACGCCCAATACTGCCGTCACGATCAAGGTCGCGGACAGTTGGCGCAGGAACAGCGCCATGACGGCGATCACCAGCAGCACCGCAATCAGCAGAGTTATCTCCACTTCATGCAGGGAGGCGCGAATAGTTTTGGTGCGGTCGCTCAGCACCGATACATCCACCGACGCCGGGAGCATTTCCTGCAGGCGCGGAAGCTCCCGCAGTACGCGATCCACGGTGTCGACAATGTTCGCGCCAGGCTGGCGGAAGACCACGATATTCACGCCTTGGCGGTCGCCGGACCAGGCCGTGACGTAGGCGTTTTCCGAGCCGTTGATGACTTTCGCGACGTCTTGCAGGTGAACAGGCGCGCCGTCCTTGTAGGAAACGATGAGTTGCTCGTAGTCCTTGGCTTCAAACAGTTGATCGTTAGAGGCGAGGGTGGAGATGCTGTCTTTGCCGTAAAGCGCGCCCTTTGCGAGGTTCAGGCTGGTTTGCTGTAACGACAGGCGCAGGTCGGCCAGGGTCAGACCAATCGAGGCGAGTTTGTCAGGTGAAGCCTGAACTCGAATGGCGGGACGTTGCTGTCCGACGATATTGACCTGGCCTACGCCGTCGATCTGGCTTAACTGACGGGCGAGCAACGACTCGGTGACGTCGCTGAGTTCGGTGCCGGGCATCAGGTCGGAACTGACGCTGAGAATCAGCACCGGGCTGTCGGCCGGGTTCACTTTGCGCCAGGTTGGCAGGTTCGGCAGGTCAGCGGGCAATCGCCCAGCGGCGGTGTTGATCGCGGCCTGTACTTCCTGGGCGGCGGTATCGATGCTTTTGTCGAGGGTAAATTGCAGGGTCAGGTTGGTTGAGCCCAGCGCGCTGCTGGAGGTCATTTGGGTCATGCCAGGAATGGCGCTGAATTGCACTTCCAAAGGCGTAGCGACCGAGGAGGCCATGGTCTCGGGGCTGGCGCCGGGCAATTGCGCTGACACTTGAATGGTCGGAAATTCTGCCTCGGGCAACGGCGCTACAGGTAGTCTGGGAAAGGCAATCAGCCCTAATAAAACCAGGGCAAACGTCAGAAGAACAGTGGCAACCGGATGGTTGACGCACCATGCCGAAATCGAACCGTGGCCTTTCATTTCGCGGGCTCCGCGGCGTCCACCAATGCGTCGTCGGTGGGTGCCTTGACGACTTCGATGTGCGAGCCGGCCTTGAGCCTGGATTGGCCATCGCTCACCAAAACGTCGTTGGCTTTGACGCCACTGATCAGCACCAGATCGCTGTCTTGATACAGCACCTTGACCGCCACGATCTCAACACTGTCGCCTTTGACCCGATACACATAGTGATGCTCTGCACCGCGCTGCACCACTTGCGGCGGGACTTTCAATGCGTTGCGGTCAAGTGCGGTCTGGATCTTCACGGTCACCAGTTGCCCTGGCCAGAGCTTCGCCGCCGGGTTGGCAAACTCGGCCTTGGCGCGGATGGTGCCGGTCGCTGCAACCACCTGATTGTCGATCAATGTCAGTTTTCCGTCCCCGAGCAATGTGCCCGTCGCGCCTTCGCCCAGGTAGGCCTTGACCGAAGCGGGGGTGCTGGCGCTGATCAAGCCTTGAAGTGTTGGCAACATCTGTTGTGGCAACGAAAACGTGACCGATACCGGGTCGATCTGGGTTACTGAAAACAAGCCTTGAGCGTCGCTCACGCGCAGGAAATTGCCTTCATCGACATTGCGAATGCCAACGCGGCCGGTGACCGGGGAGCGTATCTGAGTGTAGGACAGCTGAACCTGTGAGGCATTGATCGTGGCCTGGTTGCCAGCTGCCGTGGCCTTGAGCTGGCTGACCAACGCTTGCTGTTGATCGTATTGCTGCTTGGAAATGCTGTTGTCGACGCTGAGTAGTTTGTAACGTTTCAAATCCAGCTGAGCCATGTCCAGCTGCGCCTGACTTTGCGCCAGTTGGGCTTTTGTCTGGTCAAGTGTTGCGCGAATCGAACGGTCATCAATAGTCGCCAGCAGATCACCCACTTTGACCTGTTGCCCTTCTTTAACCAGCAACTTGGTCAGGATGCCATCCACCTGGGGGCGAATCATCACGCTCTGCAAAGACAACACCGAACCGATACCGGTTGCGAAGCGCGGCACGTCTTGTTCCACCACATTCACGACGCGTACCGGGATCGCAATCGGCGTGCTGACTTTTGCGGTAACCGGTCGGGTGTAAGTCCAGATTCCGATAGCCAATAGCGCTATGACACCTGCAGCTATAGCAGAAATTTGTGTCTTTTTGTGCATACAAGGTTAACGCCAGGGAATGAGTGGGAAGCGACACAATGCTGCCTCCTTTATAGCCCTTTCATCCGGTCAGCAAAATGACTGCCACCTGTCAGTACTGTCAGCAAACGTCTGACGGATGATGGGCGGGCATCAAGAAAATCTTCGTCAGGGCGATAACCCGATTGAGGGGATCGGTATTGGTCATGGCTTGCCCCTCACTCTGGAGTATGGCGATGAAAATCATGAAAACCGTTTCGATGTACGTCTCAATCGTGGTGATCGGCGGATGCGCCATGTCGATGGCGGCAAGCGCTAATGAACGAGGGCTAAGCTTCAGGGGGGCGATGGTCAATGGCGGATGCCTTGGCTTGTCTGCTGCTGAACTTAAGCAGGTAAGGCTCGATGGCGCGACCGCCAACGAGCAGACTACCGTCCAGATTCGCACCGCGTGCGGTGCGCAAAATGTTCCGCTCGAGGCACGTTACGTTGAAAGGTCGGCTGCCAACCTCAAGGACCACTCTGGTTTGATTACGCTGACTTACCGGTAAGTCTTCGACTGTGATTTTTTGCTCTAACGCCTTTCTTCTAACCCCCTCTAAAGCTATTAACGCCAGTCGCATAAAACACTAAGCGACGGGCGTTTTACGTCTGGTTCTTGCTCATTTCCATATTCTCTTAAATGGCGGCCGACTCAAACAGTTGCCACCTTTGCCCACCTTATTTTGTCTACTGCACTCTACAGCCCTTGTACTACGTGGCCTCTGGCGTTATCTGGCTTATTCCTACGGAAATTTCCGGCACTCGCCACTGTCGATTCTGAGCCCTCTTGGTACCAATCCTGACAGCCGCTAAAAAGACATCCGCCTATAGTCTTCGGCGTCCACTGAGGGCACAGACGAATTAACACAAGGATTGTCGTTAGCATGAAAAAGGTATCTCTCTCTTTGGCTGTAATGGTTGCAATGGGCCTGGGTGTAGCAGGCAGCGCCAACGCCGCAAACAACGGAAAACTGGTTCTTAACGGGACCCTTACCAACATCTCATGCGATGTCGGGGCTGGCAGCGGTGCCAGCGCTGGCAATAATCCAGGCGAAATCAACGTTGATCTGGGCAACGTATCTTTCTCCGATATTGGCCGTCCGGCCGCCAACAAGATCGAAACCGCTTCGCCGATTCAATTGCTGGTCAACTGTTCGGCGGGTGCCGCGCAGTACAGCACCGTCAAAATGCGCTTCATCGCCCGTCAGGGAAGCGGGCTGGACAACAGCGACCAGACATTGCTGCGCACCACTGGCGCGGCAGACGGTGTGGGCATCGCGCTGCTTAATTCCTCGAACCAGTTCATGGACTTGAGCGGCAACGAAACCATTGATGCCGAACTGGTGCGTCAAGGCACAGACGGGGCAACCGCCGAAATCAACTTCGCTGCCGTGTACGCGCTTAATGGATCAACGGCCGACACCAACCCCGGTAACGCAGACGGCTTCCTGCCATTCGTGCTGGATTACGAGTAATGCCACCGGACGGAGCGAGCCAGGCTCGCCCCGTCCTATCTCCGATACGCAAGGCGAACGCCCTCATGTTCTCTCTCTACCTTCGCAGTTTCACCCTGTTGCTGGGTCTGACGCTAATGATCAACGCCCAGGCGGGCGTGGTGCTTAACACCACGCGGGTCATTTATCCGGCCAAGGACAAAGAAGTCAGTCTGGGCATTCACAACAGCGGTTCGGGAGAAATTCTCGCTCAGTCATGGCTTGAAACCGATGCGGAGAACGCAGACCTCGGCAGCCTGCCGTTTGTAGTCACGCCTGCTTTGGCGCGGATGTCGGGCAATGCCAAACAGCTGGTGCGGATCATTTATGCCGGTAGTGGCTTACCCCAACACCGCGAATCGGTGTACTGGCTGAACGTTCAGGAAATTCCGCAGACCGCTGATGAGAATGTCCTGCAAATTGCGGTTCGACAGCGGATCAAGTTGTTCTTCCGTCCAGCCGGGTTACCGGGAGATCCATTGGAAGCGGCGGAAAAACTGGAATGGCGCCTCATTGATGGCGCAACGCTGGAAGTCAGCAATCCTGGCCCCTACCACGTTTCATTGATCCAGCTTGGGTTGCAGCGGGGGGGCACACGTTTGCTGAGGGAGGAAAGCCGGATGCTGGCGCCGTTGCAGCGGGTGAGGTTCCCTCTCGAACAGTCTGGAGCGGGAGCTACGGCAAACCTGAAGTTCATCAGCATCAATGATTTCGGCGCTCAAGTTCCTTATCAAGCCGTCGTTGACAGTCACCGGATAAACCTGGCGACGCGGACCTTCACCCAACCTGAATAGCACTTTCGCTACTCGGGTTTTTCTTGTTTCCCCTTTTTGAGCCGGGTAACTCCCGCTCTGAAGTCGCGCGCTGGGCGAAAGGAATCGGCCGCGCACTGATATACCGAAATCGAGTGATACCTGCTAATGGAACGGCGAGACAAATACAATAAAGAACTGATCTGCGGGGTAGCGTTGGCTGACGGGCAACCTATCGAGCCTTTTGATCAGCCATCGGCAGCTACTGCCGCAATGCCGATGTTCATGACAACGGCTGCGAGCCTTGCGCTGGTATTTCCTTTTGCTGCAATGGCCGATCACGCCGGTGCTCAAGTCGGTGGAGCCCAGCAGCCATCTGCTCACGTGCGATTCAACACCGCGTTCATTCAAGGCAGCGACCAACCGCCTGATCTCAAGGCATTTCTGGATGGCGCCAGTGTGGTGCCTGGCAGCTATCGCGTGGATGTCTTTATCAATCGCGCCTTGAGCGGTCGGCGGGATATTACCTTCAGCGCAAATCCCGTCACTGGGGCCATTGAGCCTTGTCTGACGCTGGAAATGCTCGGACAGTTGGGCCTGGACACGCAACAGTTGGAAGGCGGAATTCCAGGGCAAGCGCTTGACGCCTGTTTCGATTTGCAGGCCAAGGTTGATTTTGCGCACATTGACTATCAACCCAACAACCTGCGGCTCAATATCAGCGTGCCACAGGCGGTGATGTCCCGCAGCGCCAAGGGATTTGTACCGCCCGAACTGTGGGATCAAGGCCAAACTACCGGCTTTATCAATTACAACCTCAGCGGCTCGCGGCGCAGTAATCGAGGGCAAAGCGCCGATCAGTATTACCTCGGACTGCGCAATGGTTTGAACCTTGGGGCGTGGCGGCTGCGCAATGAGTCTTCACTGGTATACGGAGACGGGCAACCTTATCGATTTCGCAGCAACCGGACCTTTGTCCAGCGCGACATGACTGCCCTCAACAGCCAACTGACGCTGGGTGAAATCTTCACGGATTCACAGGTATTCGACAGCGTGAGGTTTCTTGGTGCGACGCTCGCGTCGGACGAGGGCATGTTGCCCGACAGCTTGCGCACCTATGCGCCGACCATTCGAGGTATCGCGCAAAGCAACGCCACCGTCGAGGTGCGGCAGAACGGCTTCATGCTTTACAGCGGCAACGTTTCCCCCGGCCCGTTCGAGATCACGGATATCTACCCCAGTGGCTCCAACGGCGATCTGGAAGTGACCGTCATAGAAGCCGATGGCAGCAAGCGCGTGTTCATTCAGGCGTACGCTTCTTTGCCAATCATGGTGCCCGAAGGTGCCCTTCGATACAGCCTTGCGGCCGGCCAGTACGACAGCAACGAAGACAACGGCGTATCGCCGCATTTCGCCAGCGGTACGCTGATCTATGGCTTGAACGATCGAATCACCGGCTTCGGCGGGGTGCAGATGGCCGAGGCGTATCAGGCCGGCAATCTGGGTGCGGGTATCAATACCGGGTTTGGCGCGGTCTCGGCGGACGTCACCCAGTCGATCAGCCAGCAACGCCAGCAAACCCGCAGGGGGCAAAGCGTGCGTCTGCGCTACGCCAACACGCTGGAACTCACCCGCACCACCCTGGCAGTTGCCGGTTACCGCTACTCGACGGACCAGTACCGAACGTTCGACGAGCATGTCGATGAACTGAATGCCCGCGTGGACCGTTACGGTTCAGGCAGAGCCAAGGATCGTCTGGAAGTCAACGTGACCCAGGCCTTGCCCGATGCTTCGGGTTCACTGACGTTGACCGGTTCCGAACAGCGTTACTGGGACATGTCCGGCAAAGCCCGGCAGCTGTATGTTTCTTACAACGCCAGTTGGCACGCGCTCAGTTACAACTTTTCGGTTGAGCGAAATCAAACCTTTAACCGAGGCGGACAGAGCGAAACCGACAATCGCATCGCGTTGACCCTCAGCTTTCCACTGGGCAGCAATCCGGGGGCATCGCGGGTGTCTTTCAATGCGGTGCGTGACAGCGCAGGCGACTACAACGCCCAGGCCGGTATCAACGGGCAAGTCTTCGAAGATCGCGACACGTTTTATTCGGTTCAGGCCGGAAAGGACAATCGCTCGGGGTCCTCAGGATTCGGCAAGCTCAACACCACCACTCCCTACGGGCGCTTTGACGCGGGCTACGGGCAGGGCGCGCAATACCGAACCTTTTCCGTGGGCGCGGCAGGCTCGGTAGTGGCGCACGCTGGCGGCGTCAACCTGGGTCAGACACTGGGAGAAACCTTCGCCTTGATTCAGGTGAAGGATGTCGGCGGCGCCAAGCTCTCCAGCTACAGCAATGTGCAGACAGCGAGCAATGGCTACGCGGTTTTGCCCTATGCCCAGCCTTACAGGACCAACTGGATCACGCTGGATACCCGCCAACTTGGCGCCGATGTCGAGCTGGAAAACGCTGTGACCCAGATCGTCCCCAGGCGTGGGGCCGTGCCGTTGGTGACGTTCAAGGCGGCAGTCGGACGCCGTGTGCAATTTGAACTGGTGCGCGCCGATGGCAGCAGATTACCTCTGGGCGCGGTGGTTGAGGATGAACGCGGGAAAATACTGGCGGCAGTCGATCCCACGGGACGTGCGCTGGTGCTGAGCGATGAGGATCGGGGGATGCTCAGGGTCACTTGGTCCGATCAGCAGTGCAGCGCGGCGTTCAGTCTGCCGCCCAAGGCCCCGGCGCGCACCTATGAACGGCTCAAGGTGGTGTGCCAATGACGTGGCTCAAAGCAGTCAGCGCGTTGTGTGTCGGGATGCTGTTCAGCGCCGACGGACAGGCGGGGGTTTCGTTGGCAGGGACTCGACTGATCTTCGATGGCAAGTATCGCGAAGCCAGCATTGAGGCAAGCAACCGCAGCGACAAAGAAGTGCTGTTGCAAGCGTGGCTAAGTGCTGCCGATCAGTCGTCAAGACCCGAAGACCTGCCCTTCGTCGTCACCCCGCATTTGGTGCATTTACCTTCGCAGGGCAAGCAGTCGTTGCGTTTGCTTTATGAGGGCGTGGGTATGCCGGGCGGGCGAGAGTCCTTGTTGCACCTTTATGTTATGGAAATACCCCGGCGCAGCGACGCAAAGCAGCAACTGACGATCGCGGTAAGACAGCGCATCAACGTGTTTTATCGACCCGCAGGATTAGGCGGAAATCCCGCTGATGCTGCGCAGGGATTGTTATGGCAGTTAGTGAAAGAACCGGGCGGGGAAATTCGTCTGCACGTGCGCAACCCCACGCCTTTTCATGTGTCGCTGCTGGCCCTGCAGCTCGATGGCGAGCGCGTCAGGGATGACTGGCTGATCAAGCCAGCGCAAACCACGTCCGTGCTGCTTGCCAAGGGCGTGAGTGCTGCTCGGCTTTCGTTCAAGGCGCTGAATGACTACGGCGGCCAGCGTGGGTATTGCGCGCAGTTGAGCCACAACGGGCCTGAGTCTGCGCGATTGATGACAGGGACACCGACTTCAATGATTGGGAAATGCTGAGTATGAATACGCCTTTTTTGACCTTGCGAGCTTACTTGTCCGCGCTTGCATTGTTACTTACTTGCGCTGAGGCCATGGCCATGACTTGCAAGACCCAAGGGTCGGGCGAAGCGATTATCCGCGCTGACCTTGGCAGCTCGGTGGCGATCCCTGCCGCGCTTGCTGATGGCGCTGTGGTCTGGCGATCTGAACGCCTGAGCATTGAGGTCGTGTGTGCCAAGGACGGTCAATTGGGAATGGCCGAGGAGGTATCTATTTACCTGAACCCCGAGAATCTTCAGGTGGGGCAGGGCATCCGCGCGGGGCTGACGGTCAATGGGGTCGATCATGTGCAAACCCAAGGGCGAATCGGTACCCAGCAGGTTCTCCCTGCATGTCAGGAGGACGAATCAAACATCGGCGCGTGCCCAAAGGTCAGCTTCAATTTGCCGTTTTCGGTGTTCATTCAGAAATACGGGCCAACCCCGCCTTCCGGGCAAGCGAGCCAATTGCTGGACTATCGAATGTTTCAGCTCGACAGCTCGCTGGGCCTGAATCCGTTTCCCGGCAACAACCTTAATTACGTGATCAACAACCTGACGGGGCTGCGGTTTATCGCCTGTGACGCCGAGTTGCGCGTGATGCCCGAGGTCGTGGAGTTCGGGCAGGTCGCCATCCGGAATGTGCAGGTTGGCAAAGTTGCCGACTATCGGCGCTTTGCCTTGGCCACTAGCCGTACCTGCGACTCACCGTTCAGCCTCGATGCACGTTTTACCCCGGTATCCGGCGTGTTATCAGGTGAGGTGCTGGTGCCGGTCAACAATAATAGCGTTGGTATCCGTATCGTTCCGGCCCAGGGCGGCAAGCCGTTTCCCTACAACGAACCCTTTCACCTGAACGATCTTCTGGGTGGAAACTATTCGGCGACGGCGGACTTTAATGCCGAATTGCTGTGGCAAACCGAAACACCCAAGCCAGGGCCCTTCGAAGCCGAAGTGATGGTGGATTTGTTCTACAAGTGACCCGAGTGGCAAGACCCGATGAGAGGGCGTGCGCCAACAGGCAACCGCTGGGGGATTGAGGTATGCTGCGCGGCCTTTTGGGTGTTAGCCCGTTTATTGTCGATCGTTTCCCGTCTTTTGGAGCTTTCATGACCACTTCTGAACTTACGCCCGCTCCCGAGACCGTCGACAACGCGGCATCGGTTGCCCAGGATAAAGCCGACATCCCGGCCTTCAGCTTCCCTTTCAAGCCGGGCGAACTGTTGCAGGCCAAGAAGGATCAGGGCTGGTACCAGAAAGGCGGCAAGTCCAATCACGAAAAGCGCCCGGGCGCTGCGCCTGCAGGCACTCGCCGGTCGATGGGTAAGCGCTGAAAATCAGCGCGAATCTGTAGGAGCGAACTTGTTCGCGAGGCGTTTTAAGCTTGTCTCGCCAACAAGTTGGCTCCTACAGACCCCAAGCAACTCATCCTTCTTTACGAAAACTCTCCCGATACTGCGTAGGCGTCACCCCCAGGCGCTGGCTGAATATCAGCCGCATGCGCGCAGCGCTGCCGAATCCACAGTGATACGCCACAGCCTTGATCACCATGTCGCTGCCTTCTAGTAGATGCCGAGCGGCATCGATTCGCGCACGTTGTACGAATTCGGCCGGGGTGATTTTGGCGTCGCGGGCAAAAATCCGGGCGAAGCTGCGTGGGCTCATCGACACCACTTCGGCCAGACGCTCGACTGAAAACGGCTCGCCAATATGCGCCATGACGTAGCGCTGAATCTTCGCCACGGGCGAGTCGTCTTCAGCCGATGCCGTCAAGTAAGGACTGAATTGCGATTGCCCGCCCTGGCGTTGAGCGACCACCAGCAAACGCTTTGCGACGGCTAGAGAAATGGCCGCGCCGTGATCCTGCGTCACCAGCGCCAGCGCCATATCGATTCCAGCGGTCACTCCGGCTGACGTCACCAACGCGCCGTCGCGTACATAGATTCGATCCGGCTGTACCCGCGCCAGTGGAAATTGATCGGCCAATTGCTGCGCATGACTCCAATGTGTCGCCGCCTGTTTGCCATCGAGCAACCCGGCATGGCCAAGGATAAAGGCGCCGGTGCAAATCGAACCGTAGCATTCGGCATTCGGGACGGCTGCATTGAGCCATGCCGTTATCTGCGGCATCGCCTGCGCCTGCGGCAGCGATGGCCCGCCTGGCACCAACACCACATCAAACTCAATCGGCGCATCGTCGATTTCATACTGCGCACCCAACGGCATGCCGTTGGAGGCAAGAATCGGATACGGCGCGGCACCGATGGTGACCATACGGTAACCATCCTGCGCAGGTACGAAGCCATTGGCTTCGGCGAACACATCCAGCGGGCCAGCAACGTCCAGCGACTGCACGCCGGGGAATAGCACGATTGCCACGCTTTTCATCGACAGGCCTCAGGCACTTTGCAGAGGGATAAACATATAGCCCGATGCCTCGCCTGTCTCCACCAGCGCGCCGCAATTGCGCAGGGTGTTTTCTACCTCATCACCAACTACGCGAAAATTCCATTCGTGCCGCGTGGAGGTTGTGTCCTCGACGCTTTGCTCGGTCGCGGCAATGAACGCATTCATGTCTGGCAGATAAGCCACAAAGCCATTGCCCTTGAGCGCGGTGGTTTTAAGCCCTAACGCCGCGCAGATGGCTTCCTTGCGCGCGATGTCGTCACGGTCGGCCTGTCGCGACTGCTCAATAAGCGCCATCAATTGGTGATCGACCAAAGCATTGCCAACGATCAACTCAGGTCCTTGGGTCCACGCTTCTGGCGGGCAATCCTTGGCTTCAGGGCGTAGCGGAATGTGTGGATTGATTTCCATTGGATAAATCCGACACACCAGGGGGCGACGTTCGTAGATACGGCAGAGGTCCTGGGCGTCAAGATTTCGGCAGCGTCCGGCATTGAAGGCAGCGAAAGTGATGGCCACGTGAGCATTAGCCGATCCGCTTTTCACCGGTTGCGAACGGCGCGTTGCGTGAATGAGCTGTTCTGCGGACACGCCGTAGCCATCTGCCATGAACGCTTCGGTAAGGACAATCAGAGAACCGCCGTCAGCCGCCCACTGTATGGCTTCGCTGAGCGTAAGAGGTACGTGGTGATCGGTGCAGCACTTGCCACACCCAACGCAGGAAAACTGAGTATTCATGAAGATAACTAACCCGACTGCACCTGAATCAAGAAACCCGGATAAAACGCTGGCAATCTGTCGCGGCCAGGGGTTTTCCGATTTGGTCAGGATGTGCAGCAAGTTATGCGCCAGTCACAGCAGGGGGCTGTGACTGCGTGGGGGGATGAGCGATTATTTTTTCGGCAGCGTGGTCAGGTTGTCCCACTCGGTGCTGACGGCTTTCTTGTTCTTGCGATCGTAAAGGCACAGCTCGGTGCCTGTCTTATTCTTCATGAACGCCTGCTTGTATTGGCCTTTTATCAGCAGGGCGCTATAGCCAATCGTGTCATCGAATAACGCCGATGTGCCGGCGGGTTTGGCGTTTTTCAGTTGACTGGCTTTGACGCAGCTATCGATGACGGCCTTGTCCAGCGCGTTCCATGCTTCGGTACTAGAGGCGTTTGCCTGGCTTGCGAATCCGGCTAGAGCAAGCAGCAGCGCAGTGGTGGTTTTCATGTGTATCTCCATGGGGGCGTTATCCTGCAAGGGCTACAAAACCGATTAGAGTCGGTCAGACCGAATCCAGTTCGCCGCGCCGCACATATTCCATGCCGACGCGCTCATACAAGCGTCTGGCGATGAGATTGCTCTCCATGACCTTGAGATCAACGCGCTGCTCTCGTTTTCGGTAAAACGCGTCGAAAGCGTGCTCAAGCAGGCGCTGGCCGATACTTTGGCCCTGCGCACGAGGGTGGACGACCAGATTTCGAATAAAGGCGCTGGTCCAGCATTGAGCGACAGCAACGATGCCTGCGCTGTCCTCAACCGCGAAAACCAGATGCCGGTCAAACTCCGGGTCTGTTTCGAACGCGCCGAGCCAGGTGCGCAGGTCTGCCACCCGACCGCCGCCGTGCTGGCGGCCGAGTATTAATAGCTGATGGATTTGGGTGGCGTTGTCCGCAGTGAGCGTCGCGACCCGCAGCGAGGCGGGCCATTGCACCGGGGCAGGTGCTTGCGAAAGGTCCCTGCGCATCAGCCAGTAATGGCTGGGGGAAGCATCATCGGCGGAGGGCGTCAGATGCCCTGTGCTTCTACCGTACGCGCGGCTTGGATCAAACATCGTGTCAGCTCTGGTGAGGAAAACTTGGTCAACACAGCATTCGCTCCCGCCGCGTTGGCTTTTTCGGCGTTCATCGCGCTGTCCAGAGAAGTGTGCAGCAGAACATACAGCTCTTGGAAGTCAGGCGTTTCCCGTAGCGTTCGTGTGAAAGCGTATCCATCCATTTCAGACATTTCGATATCCGACACTACGACGTTGATCTGGGCCTCGGTCCCTTGCAGTTCCAGCAGTTGATCAATTGCCTCTTTGGCACTGCGCGCGGTGTGACATTCGACCCCCAGACTACGCAGCGTGATGACCGACTGCTGTAACGCGACCTGGCTATCATCGACCACCAAAATCCGGGCTTTTGCCAGCACTTTGGCGTCTTGTTCGCTGAGTTCGGCCGGCCCTGCGTTAATTCTGGCGGGAGCAATGCCGTGAATGACCTTTTCGATATCCAGCACCTGCACCAGTGTGCCGTCCACTTGGGTCACGCCCGTAATGAATGACCGGTTGCCCGCGCCAAAGGGCGGAGGACGGATGTCCGTAGTCAGGCAGTGAACGATCTTGCTCACCGCCTGCACGTGCAACCCCTGCTTGGAACGGCTGACGTCTGTAACAATCAGGCAGCCACCGTTCGGGTCTTCCAGAGGACGCTCACCAATGGCTCGGCTGAGGTCAATTACCGACAAAGCAGTGCCGCGCAATGTGGCGACGCCTTTGACGTGTGGGTGTGATTCGGGCAACCGGGTCAGGGGAGGGCAGGGGATGATTTCGCTGACTTTGAGCAGGTTGATCGCCATCAACTTACCGCTGCGCAAGGTGAACAGCAGGAGCGAAAGTGAATCTGCGCGGACATTTGTGGACATAGGAGCCTTCTGACATGAGTTGTTGGCTGCACCCGGCGGCAAACAGCTTTCGATGACGGGTTATCGACTTGAGCAGGTCAGGCTTTAACGGTTTTGCTTGCGGGTGACTTCAACTGCCGGTTAACAAGGCTGGGACGCCGTGTCGAAAAGACTAGCTCTAGTCCTAATGACCGCATTCGGGTTGGGGTCAAAATGACTGATTGACGCTAACTATATGAATTGAAACGATATTAAACGTGGCACGCTTTCTGATAATGAACAGTTAACTTTTTGAGTCCTTCACGCCAGGAGTTAGCCATGTTAAACGCCCAAGATCGTGCCATCGTCAAAGCCACCGTTCCTCTTCTTGAAAGTGGCGGTGAAGCCCTAACCACTCATTTCTACAAAATGTTGCTCAAGGAGCATCCTGAAGTCCGCCCGTTGTTCAATCAGGCGCACCAGAGCAGTGGCGACCAGCCTCGTGCCTTGGCCAATGGCGTACTGATGTATGCCCGTCATATCGATCAGCTTGAGCAACTGGGCGATCTGGTCGCCAAGATCATCAACAAGCATGTGGCTCTGCAAATTCTGCCTGAGCACTACCCGTTAGTTGGCGGTTGCCTGTTGCGGGCAATCTCTGAAGTATTAGGTAGTGAAATTGCCACCCCTGAGGTGATCGATGCCTGGGGACGTGCGTACCAGCAATTGGCGGACATCCTGATAGGTGCCGAGAAGACCATCTACGACGAAAAAGAGCACGCTGTTGGTGGCTGGCGTGGAGCGCGTGAATTCAAAATCGCCAACAAAGTTCAGGAGAGCGCGGAAATCACCTCGTTCTACTTCGCACCAGCCGATGGCAAGGCGATTCTGGATTTCACCGCTGGCCAGTACATTGGTATGCAGCTGTTCATCGACGGTGAAGAAATTCGTCGCAACTACTCGCTGTCGGCGCTGGCGGGTAACAATCAGTACCGCATCAGCGTCAAGCGCGAACCAGGTGGACGCGCTTCGAACTTCCTGCATGACAACATGCGCATCGGTGACAGTATTAATCTGTTCACGCCGTCTGGTGACTTCACACTCGCCCATAACGATAAGCCGCTGGTGCTGATCAGTGGCGGGGTCGGCATTACCCCAACGCTGGCGATGCTGGAAGCTGCGTTATTGACTGAGCGGCCTATTTGCTTCATCCACTGCGCCCGTAACGGCGGGGTGCACGCCTTTCGTGACTGGGTTGAAGACCTTGCGGGTAAGCATCCGCAGCTGAAGCGCTTTTACTGCTATGGCGAAGACGATGGTGTGAGCCCGGCTGCCCATGCCGTTGGTCTGCTGGATCAGGCGCGGCTTGAGCAATGGCTGCCTGAAGATCGCGATCTTGACGCGTACTTTCTTGGGCCAAAAGGGTTCATGGCCGCTGTGAAGCGCCAGCTCAAGGCCGCGGGTGTTCCTGAGAGCCAGAGCCGCTTCGAATTTTTTGGTCCGGCATCTGCGCTGGAGTAAGCGGGTGGTGTGCTCTCCTGCGGCAATACGCCGCACGCTTCTATATATATAGAGGCGTATTATTTTGGGGTGGCATCTGATCGGTGCAAACACGTACAAGCCGGTTCAGATGCTCCAGAATTTTGTAACCTTTGAGTCTTGTGGCGATCAACGATTGTCCAGGCCGGATGTCCATGTTTGTTGCCCTTTGCCCGGCACATCATTGCGTATGGCGCAGATCCGTTGAGATGCTCTGTACCGAACCTGATGATCACTCCCGGCGCGGGGTGGCGAGGCGGTGTTAAGCTCTCGTCCGGTTTTGGGCATCGAGCCCCGACAGGCATGGACTTCCTTTCAAAGGGTATGTGAATGAGCGACAACACGTTTTATCTGCGGCGCGAAAAACAGTTTCTGGTTTTACTCGGTATCGTCTGCCTCGCCTTGATCGGCGGTGCGTTGTACATGCAGGTGGTACTCGGTGAAGCGCCGTGCCCACTGTGCATCCTGCAGCGATATGCATTGCTGTTCATCGCGATCTTCGCGTTTATCGGTGCGGCCATGCCCGGACGGGTAGGCGTCACGATATGCGAAGCGCTTGTAACTCTGAGTGCCGTGGGCGGGATTGTTGCAGCGGGACGTCATGTGTACATCCAGAGTCACCCGTCCGAGAGCTGCGGTATCGATGTATTGCAGCCGTTCGTTGATGGTTTGCCGTTGGCCTCCATGTTCCCGCTGGGATTTCAGGTTGGCGGGTTTTGCGAGACGCCATATCCGCCAGTTCTCGGATTGTCTTTGGCGCAATGGGCTTTGATTGCATTCGTTTTGACAGTAATCCTCGTTCCGGCCGGAATTATCCGAAACCGCCGAAAAGCTCGATGATTACAAAGTGTTGCGTGCGTTTTTGCCCCGATTCCATTAAGAAATCCGGGGCAGGTAGGTGTTTTTCAGGCGTGATTTATGGCCGCATTTTTACAGTTTCAGAAATTAACTGTTGCGCGATAAGTCATAGTCAATAAAACTTTACGTATCTACAATCGCCCCCACTTAACGCCAGCGAGCACAACTGCTGGCGGAAAATGAGGTCAGAAAGCGCGTTTGCGCTGCTGTAGACGCCATTTTTGGACGGCCTCATGAATCAAATTCAGAATGTCTGCGCCAAAAGGAATTGGTCTGCGAAGGCCGTTGCCACCATTCGAATAAGAAACCACAGCTAAACCCGGATTTGTTACGAGGCTCTCCAGCTTCATGACAGGCCCCTGTTCAATCCAAAAAATTTGCCAGCACCTGGCAGGGTGAAGTGTTGGCGGTCGAAACCCAACTGCGATGCGAAAGCTGCTTTTAGAGGTCGTGAGATGAGTAAAAAAAGGTACCCCAGGTTGTTTGGTTTCTTGGCGCTTTTCAGCATGCTCCTGCTCAGCGGGTGCGATTACACCTTGCTGGACCCCAAGGGCCATGTCGGCATTCAAGAGCGTGACCTGATTGTCACGGCTACGTTGCTGATGTTGCTGGTGGTCGTTCCGGTCATCTTCATGACCATCATCTTCGCCTGGAAATACCGCGCGACGAACAAGGCAGCGACCTATACCCCAGACTGGGCGCATTCAACCAAGATCGAACTCGTGATCTGGCTGGTGCCGCTCGCGATCATCATCGTGCTGGGTTACATCACTTACACCTCGACTCACGCGTTGGACCCTTACCGTCCGCTCGAGTCCGACGTGAAGCCCGTGACTATCGAAGTCGTTGCGCTGGACTGGAAATGGTTGTTCATCTATCCGGAACAGGGCATCGCTACTGTCAACAAAATCGTGTTCCCGGCCAACACTCCAATCAATTTCCGCATCACCTCTGATTCGGTCATGAACTCGTTCTTCATCCCTGCACTGGGTGGCCAGATCTACGCAATGGCCGGCATGCAGACCAAATTGCACTTGATCGCCAATGAAAACGGCGAGTTCGATGGCATCTCCGCCAACTACAGCGGCGCAGGTTTCACCGGCATGAAATTCAAGGCAACTGCAACCTCTCAGGCTGATTTCGACGCTTGGGTTGCCGATGTCAAGAATTCACCTAAACAGCTGGCAACGGCTGAATACGCTGCATTGGCCAAACCTAGCGAACGGAACCCCGTTGAACTCTACTCCACGGTCACTCCTAACCTGTTCCAGATCATCATCGATAAGTATGAAGGTATGAAACCGGGCAAGGTTGTCCACGAGAAGAAAGAAGTGGCCGGTATGGAAGGGATGGACATGGGTAAGCAATCAGCTGCTGGGGCAGAGGAGTAAACGATGTTTGGTAAATTAACTCTAGATGCGATTCCGTTCCACGAACCGATAGTCATGATCACGATCGCCATGATCGCTATCGGTGGTTTGGCGGTGTTCGGTCTGATCACGTATTTCAAGAAATGGACTTACCTGTACACCGAGTGGCTGACCTCAGTCGACCACAAGAAAATCGGTGTCATGTACATCATCATCGCAATGGTCATGCTGCTGCGCGGTTTTGCCGACGCCATCATGATGCGTTCGCAACTGGCACTGTCCACTGAAGGCTCACCGGGCTACTTGCCGCCTGAGCACTATGACCAGATCTTCACCGCTCACGGTGTGATCATGATCATCTTCATGGCCATGCCATTCTTCACCGGCCTCATGAACATCGTTCTGCCTCTGCAGATTGGTGCCCGTGACGTTGCGTTCCCGTTCCTGAACTCCTTGAGCCTGTATCTGCTGATCTCCGGCGTGATTCTGGTCAACGTGTCTCTGGGTGTCGGCGAATTCGCACGTACCGGTTGGGTAGCCTATCCACCTCTGTCCGAACTGGGTTACAGCCCGGGCGTGGGTGTTGATTACTACATCTGGGCACTCCAGCTATCAGGGCTCGGGACAACGCTAACCGGGGTTAACTTCCTGGTGACCGTACTGAAGATGCGCGCACCTGGCATGAAGCTGATGGACATGCCGATCTTCACCTGGACCTGCACCTGGGCAAACGTTCTGATCGTGGCTTCGTTCCCGATCCTGACTGCAACCCTGGCTCTGCTGACGCTTGACCGCTACATGGACTTCCACATTTTCACGAACGAATTGGGTGGTAACCCAATGATGTACGTGAACCTGTTCTGGGCATGGGGTCACCCTGAGGTTTACATCCTGGTGTTGCCGGCTTTCGGGGTCTTCTCCGAAGTCATTTCCACGTTCACCGGCAAACGTCTCTTCGGCCACCACTCGATGATCTACGCCAGTGGCGCGATCACCGTTCTGGGCTTCATGGTCTGGCTGCACCACTTCTTCACCATGGGATCGGGGGCGAGCGTCAACGCCTTCTTCGGTCTGGCGACGATGCTGATTGCCATCCCGACGGGTGTGAAGCTATTCAACTGGCTGTTCACGATCTACCAGGGCCGTCTGCGCTTCACCGCGCCAGTACTCTGGACCCTGGGCTTTATGGTGACCTTCTCGATCGGCGGCATGACCGGCGTTCTGTTGGCCATCCCAGGCGCTGACTTCGTGTTGCACAACAGTCTGTTCGTGATCGCTCACTTCCATAACGTGATCATCGGCGGTGCGGTCTTCGGTTACATCGCAGGCTTCGCGTTCTGGTTCCCGAAAGCGTTCGGCTTCACGCTGAACGAGAAGTGGGGCAAGGCAGCGTTCTGGTTCTGGATCTCCGGTTTCTACGTGGCCTTCATGCCACTGTATGCACTGGGCTTCATGGGCATGACCCGTCGTCTGAACACTACTGACAACCCAGACTGGACTCCGTACCTGCACATCGCCTTCTACGGCGCCGTGCTGATCGCAATCGGCATCGCCTGCCAGTTGATCCAGATCTACGTGAGTATTCGTGACCGCGAGCAAAACCGCGATCTGACCGGTGACCCGTGGAATGCCCACACACTGGAATGGTCAACTTCGTCGCCACCGCCGTTCTACAACTTCGCAGAAATGCCGAAAGCTGAAGAAATCGACGCATTCTATGCGGCCAAGCGTGACGGTGAAGCGTACAAGGTTCCGGCTCACTATTCGGACATCCACATGCCGAACAACACCGCGAGCGGCATGATCATCGGCCTGCTGCTGACCGTGTTTGGCTTCGCGATGATCTGGCACATCTGGTGGCTGGCAATCGTAGGTCTGGGTGGCGCTATCGTGTACTTCATCATCCATGCATCACGTGACGACCAGGGCTACATGGTTCCTGCTTCGGAAGTGGCACGCATCGAAGGCGAACAACACAAGATCCTCGCCTCGGTCCGCAATGCCCAGGCAAACACTCCTGTCAACAAGCTGGAGCAGGCATAAACAATGTCCAACTTAGTATTTGAAGGTGCTAAAGGTCATGACCAAAGTCATGACCATGCCCACGATCATCATGACGCCGGCGAGATGAAAATCTTTGGCTTCTGGATCTACCTGATGACGGACTGCATTCTGTTCGCGTCGATCTTCGCCGCTTACGCAGTGCTGGTTAACAACGTCGCAGGCGGTCCATCGGGACACGACATTTTCGAACTGCCTTACGTACTCGCTGAAACGGCTTGCCTGTTGCTCAGCTCCATTACCTACGGCTTCGCCATGCTGGCGATGCACAAAGGTAACAAGGCGGGCGTTCTGGGCTGGTTGTTCGTAACCTTCCTGTTCGGTCTGGGCTTCATCGGCATGGAAATCAACGAGTTCCACATGTTGATCTCTGAAGGCTATGGCCCGAACCGCAGCGGCTTCCTGTCGGCGTTCTTTACGCTGGTCGGCACCCACGGCGTACACGTCACCAGTGGTCTGATCTGGATGGCTGTCATGATGTATCAAGTCCAGAAGCACGGTCTGACGCCGGGCAATGCCACACGCCTGAGCATGCTCAGCCTGTTCTGGCACTTCCTGGACGTGGTCTGGATCTGTGTGTTCACCGTTGTCTATCTGATGGGGACCATTTAAATGGCAAATTCACATCAACACGCTGACGATGCCCACGCAGGCCACGGCAGCATGAAGAGCTACATGATCGGTTTCGTACTGTCGATCATCCTGACTGCGATTCCATTTGGTCTGGTGATGGTTCCGACTCTCTCGAAAGTCGCGACCTTGTGGATCGTGCTGGTATTCGCGGTGGTTCAGGTACTGGTTCACCTGGTGTACTTCCTGCACCTGGACCGCTCGGCGGCGCAACGTAACAACGTCGTTGCCTTTGCCTTCGCGGGCCTGGTCATCTTCCTGCTGGTTGGCTTGTCGGTCTGGATCATGTTCAGCATCCACACCGCCATGATGGCGCACTGAGGGAACCCCTGATGTCACTGAAGCACTTTATCCAAATCACCAAACCGGGGATCATTTTCGGTAACGTGCTTTCGGTGGCGGGTGGCTTTTTTCTGGCTTCCAAAGGGCATGTCGATTTCGGTCTGTTTCTAGCAGCGATGATCGGCACTTCATTGGTGGTAGCGTCCGGGTGCGTCTTCAACAATTGCATCGATCGTGATATCGACGTGAAGATGGAGCGCACCAAGAACCGCGTGCTGGTTCAGGGGCTGGTTTCCCTGAACATGGCGCTGCTGTTCGCGACAGTGTTGGGTGTCGTCGGTGTTGGCCTGTTGTACACCAAGGCCAACCCGCTGGCAGCGTTGTTCGCAGTGATCGGGTTTGTGATTTACGTCGGCTTCTACAGCCTGTACCTCAAGCGCAAATCGGTTCACGGCACGCTGGTCGGAAGTTTGTCGGGGGCCATGCCTCCGGTTATCGGCTACGTGGCAGTGAGCAATTCTTTCGACCTGGCTGCCTTGACCTTGCTGGTCATGTTCAGCCTCTGGCAGATGCCTCACTCGTACGCAATCGCGATCTTCCGCTTCAATGACTACCTGGCTGCGTCGATTCCGGTTCTGCCGGTCAAGCGTGGTATCCGGGTTGCCAAGCTGCACATCCTGATCTACATCCTGGCATTCCTGCTGGCAACGTTGATGTTGACCTTCGGAGGTTACGCTGGCCTCAATTACCTGGCTGTTGCTGCCGCCATGGGCATGTACTGGTTGTACATGGCCTGGACTGGCTACAAGGCCAAAGATGATGTTGTCTGGGCACGTAAGCTGTTCGTGTTCTCGATCTTCACCATTACGGCGTTGAGCGTGGCAATGTCGCTGGATTTTCAGGTAACTAAGGAGCTGTTAGTCACTTACGCGGCGCCTTGATTGCTTTGATCTGAAACGCAAAACCCCGTGGTTTGAAAGAGCCACGGGGTTTTTTATTGCCAGTTTTACAAGAGAAACGGACCTTGTATGTAGGCCTGCTCCTACTTGCTGGCGAATCTGCCAATGACAAAGCCCCTTGGTTTGCAGCATCATGTATTCGTTATGTATCAGGATTGTCGCCAACGCTGCGACATCCAGTCGCCTCGCTATACAAAAACGAATTATGACTGACCAAAAAACTTCAGGAATTGCGCAAGTGACCGATTCGATACCCCTCGTGTCGATCATCGCGCCCTGCTATAACGCGGAAAAGTACCTGGAAGCCGCGCTCGAAAGCATATTTGCGCAAGACTACGGCAACTTTGAAGTCATCATCGTTGACGATGGGTCGACCGATAAAAGCGTTGCCATGCTTCAGGCGCTGCAAAGCAAATACGACTTTCAGCTTTATTCCCATCCCAATCAGGGTGTGAGCGCGACGCTCAACCTTGGGTTGAAATACGCCAAAGGCGTCTACGTCTCCACCCCGGACCTCGACGACATCATGCTCCCTTCCTCTGTGCGTATTCGCGCGCAGTATCTGGACGAACACCCGGACGTTGGGTGCGTTGGGGCACTGATCGTCTATATGGACAGCGACGGCAATGACACCAAAACCCAGAAGCTCGACGGAATCAAAGCGTTGAGTTTCGATGAAATCCTGGGTGATGCGCTAGTGGTGGGCGCACCGGTTTCGTTGTACCGCATGGACGCTCTCAAAGCTGCCGACTTCTATGATCCCGAGATCAGGGTTCAGGATTTCCAGATGACCCTGAGAATCGCGTATCAGGGCTTTGGGGTACACGTTCTACCTGTGAGCGTCACTCGCTATCGGCGCCACCCAAACAATTTGTCGCGCCGCTACAGAGTTCTGCTGGATGCGGACCTGCGCACCATCGCTCCGTATCAGGCGCATCCGGCGTATAGCCGAGCGCTCACCGCTATTATCAATAAGGCATTGAAGTACGCGGTCGTGACTGACAAGAAGCACGCGTGGAGCCTGCTGCGCTCTATTCCGATTCGCCAGTTCAACAAAACGACGTTGCGCCGGTTCAAACGCTTGCTGTTGCACCGCCAGCGCAGCTGATAGTTCGTCACGTGCGCCCTGTAATTCCCTTCGGACTTTTCAATGAAACTCCTCGAACTCCTCAAAGCGCGTAAGACCAGAAAGCGATTGCGTCAAATGGACAAGCTCGAAAGGGCTGCTGAAAAGATTCGGCTGCGATATCCCCGCTATGAAGTGGGCACCGGTACATACGGTATTCCCGAAGTTTTCGAGTTTGGCGACGAGACGATTCTGCGCGTGGGGTCCTATACATCAATCGCGGCCGGTGTGCGCATTTTGTTAGGGGGAGAGCACCGCACTGACTGGCTGACCACCTATCCATTCCCCGCCATGATGGCTGGCCTTGAGGACATCAAGGACTACGCACCGAGCAAAGGCGATGTAGTCATCGGTAGCGATTGCTGGATTTGCGCGGATGCGATGATTCTCTCCGGCGTCACTATCGGGCATGGCGCGATCGTCGCCGCAGGTGCCGTCGTGACCCGAGACGTTGCGCCGTTCGCGGTGGTTGGGGGGAATCCTGGTAAATTCATACGCTGGCGATTCGACGAAGAACTGCGTCAACGATTGCTGGTTGCCGCCTGGTGGGACTGGCCCATGGAGGAGGTTAAATCCGTGGCGCGAATGCTTTCAGGTTCCGACATGGATGCATTTCTGGCGTATATCGATACTCGACAAGCCACCTCTGCAATTGTTCACCCTGTCCGTCATGCCCTCATTCAGTAGGCACTGCCTTCTGTGCATCCTGCGTGGCCTCTTTCGTAGGACCGAGCACAATTGCCAGATGGCGCAGGTCCTCGATTACGACGCTGAAGCTTTTGCCCGACGGGCTTGCCACCAGCGTACCCAGCGCAAATACAGTGAAGAAGCGCACCTCGTCGGCGTGACTGAGCAATTCGCTGATATAGCGTGCTGATCGATAGGCCTGCATCTGCGCTGGCGACACGTACAGTGTCACCAGTTTGCCCTGCAGCCGATCAAAAAATTTGAATTTGAAGCCTGCCCCGTAGCGCTCGACCAGTGCGCCGCCGTACAGCACGCGGCGCTCATCGCCCGTCTGAGCGAATTTGATGTGGCGGAAATAGGCGCGCAATGTCGTTTCACCCTGGCCGGGTACGCGCAGGGTCAAAAGGCTGAATTCTTCCTTGGCCAGCTGTGCTTGTGCCTGACGAAAGCTGTCCACCAGTCGCTCGAAATTATTGGTGCGAGTTTCGCTGGATTTTGGTGGCCGGGCTTTTTCGGAAGAGGGTTCACGAGGCTGTAGTTCGGATGGGCGAACGTCGTCTGAAATAGCCGCGGCAGGCTCAGACTTTGCCTTCTCTTTTATCGACGGGTCGAACACATCAATGTAGTCGTCCAGCTTGCGCTTGGCTTTGCGCAGCGCGCTTAGGTCCTCTGTTTCGTCCGCGACCTCAACGTCCTCGACAGCAGCTTCGTCTACCCATTCGCATTCGGCGGTATGCTCGTAATTGGGATTAGCGCGGAAATGCGCGGCGACGAACGTCGGGTTTTCCTGCGGCTTCACGTCGTATCGCACGCCGGTAATCTTCACTCCCCGCTCACGGCAGGCCTCGGTCGAGCACAAGAAGCTGAACCGGGTTCGCGGCAGCTCCTGCGAAAAATACTCCCGCCGCGCCGCCACGATCGACAACTCCGTCTGCAACTCGACGCAAAACGCGCGGGTGATGCTTTTGCTGGTCTTCATTCGAGGCGTCGAGTCCGTGCCGAGGTTTTGAGGAATGATGCTGAATGGAGTATCGCGGCCGCAGTAGATAGATCAAACGTGCAACGTATCGGCCTTAATCACCACTTCATATTCCAAGCGGCTCACTCCCCCGGCACCGCTAACCACTCACCAACCACCTTCTGATAAGCCCCGGTTGCCTTGCTCAGCTTGAGCCATTGATCGACGTAGCTTTTCCAGGCCACGTCATCGCGGGGCAGCAGGTAAGCCTTTTCGCCGTATTGCATGTATTTCGCCGGATTGACGGTGCACAGGCCGGGCATACGTTTCTGCTGGTAGAGCGCTTCGGATGCGTCGGTGATCATCACGTCTGCCTGCTTATCCAAGAGCGCTTGAAATATGGTTTTGTTGTCGTGAAAAGCGAGATTCGCGTTGGGCAGATAGGCATGCACAAACGCCTCGTTCGTGCCTCCTTGAGGTTCGATTACACGCACTGAAGCCTGATTGATCTGCTCGACCGTTTGGTAGCGAGCCTGGTCCTCGCAGCGCACCAGTGGGACTTTGCCGTCGATGTCTAGCGTGCTGCTGAAAAACGCTTTTTTCTGGCGCTCCAGCGTCACCGATATGCCGCCGACACCGATGTCGCACTTGCCGGCAACCATGTCCGGCATCAGGGTTTTCCAGGTGGTTGGCACCCATTGCACCTTCACGCCCAGACTCTGCGCCAGCGATTGCGCCAGTTCGATATCGATCCCTTCGTATTGGCCATCGGGCCGTAGAAATGTGTAGGGCTTGTAATCGCCAGTGGTGCAGACCGCCAATTGGCCCTGCTCAATGATCTTATCCAGATGCGAGGGTGACTCCTGCGCATGGGCGATGCTCGACAATCCCAGCAGCAGGCTGGCAGTAATGCATTTGTTCATGTGTCGATACCTCTTCGATTAGACCCTGCCGGTTGTTTTAAGAGGAAAACCGGCAGAAGGGAAGTCAGTCTTGAGGTGATTTAAGCGTTTTAGACTTTGCACGGTAATGCCGGAACAGCGCGACAGCGCATGCGAGGACCACGACGACTATCGCTATTGGCAAACGATACGGTTTGAGATTGCCGAGCATTTGTTCAAGAAACTCGCCAGCCCAATAACCGGCGCTCGCGAAAATCGTTGCCCACACCACGGCACCGACGAGATTCACCAGTGAGAAACGAATCGCAGATAACCGACTGGCGCCGATCACCATGGGGCCCACCAACCGCATGCCGTAGAGAAAGCGTACGGAGAAAATAGATGCAGTGGGGTAGCGCTCAATCAGCCCGGAAACGCGCTTGATCGCGGCGTCATGGCGATGCAGGCGCGGCAGCAGTCGTGACCCGAAATAGCGCCCGGTCCAGAACAGGATTTGGTCGCCCAGCATGCCGGCAACACTGGCGTATGCGATGACCGGCCAGAGACTCAAGATGTGCTGGTGTGCGGCCATGCCACCCAGCAGCAGAATGGTCTCGCCTTCCAACAAGCAGCCAACAAATACTGCCCAGTAACCGTAGGTGGCAAGCAAATAATTGACGTCGATATGTTCAAACATACGAAATGCGCGGACCTTGAATGATGGGATTGCCGCAGGAGGTCCCGGCGGATTACGTAGTCCGATTCCGGGCTGCGCAAGCTGTTCGACCCGGTGCGTGTCGGAACAGTTCTGTCCGGTTTGCGAGATGCGCACACGATGCAGGATTCAAGTCCTGCGTTGGCTAATCAGCGAACTCTGCCTCCAGTGCCGCCAGATCTTTTTCAATCACTTTCATCAACATTTCCCACTCGCCTTGGGTGCGTTTGAGCGCTTCGCCTTCGCGTGAGTAAAGAAAGTCGATGACATTGGCAGTCTCCTTGGTTCGGCTGGCGGGGCGAAACGCATCCATGCTCAGGACGCGCGCAAGCATGTCCAGTTCAGTCGCATGATTGACCCACTGCCAGTTGTCCTTGATCACCACTTTGTCGAGCAAGACGCACTGCTTCTTGAACGCCCGCAGACTGACGCCAAAAGGGCTGGCACTCAGCAATGACGTGATTCGAGCACCTTCGCTATTTGCTTTATCGACCGCGTTGGGTCCGAAGAACCACTCGTTGAAACTCATCTCGATTTCGCGAAACGCCACATTGGCCTCCCAGATAATCCCGAGGGCTTTGTTGTGAATCATCTCGTTTTTCCACGCGCGATATGCCTTGAACGCAAGCCCGACGAGCCCGATCGCGGCCAGCGCCTGCACAAGCGCAGAGACAGAATTGATGACGTCATACGCACGCGCCGACCCCGAAATGCCCGCGCCGGTGTACGACTCGTAGAAGACCGCGCCTGTTATCGCCGCCAAGGCAAACAGCGCGCAGTAAAAGCCAAACGCATAGGGATCTCTCATTATTGTTTTTATCCCATCAGCCAGGTTCAGAGGAAGGTCCAACGGCTATGGATCAGTCAGGTTTAAGGCTAGTAGATATCGGCGGAGTCTGCAGATATGCGGGCTGGCAAAACGACGGTTTGAGAGGGCAGGGCGCAAGTGGCGTGGTCAAATAACGCCCACAAAAAAACCGGCTCAAACGTGGCCGGTTTCTTCGTTTTTCAAGTCTGGTAAGGACTTGAATTTGCTGCTGTTTGGTGCCCCGAGGGAGACTCGAACTCCCACTCCTTTCGAAAACGGATTTTGAATCCGCCGCGTCTACCAATTCCGCCATCAGGGCTCAATGGCGGCGAAGTATAGAGAGGGTCCGACCGTTGGTCAATCATGTTTCATGGTCAATTTTAACTATTTCCGCTAAACTTTCCGGCCCTGCTAGACGAACCCCATCATGCGCGTTGCTGACTTTACCTTCGAGCTCCCTGATTCCTTGATCGCTCGCCATCCTTTGGCCGAGCGACGCAGCAGCCGTTTGCTGACCCTTGATGGGGTGAGTGGCGCGCTGGCCCACCGTCAATTTGCTGATTTGCTGGAGCATTTGCTTCCTGGCGATTTGATGGTGTTCAACAATACTCGCGTGATTCCGGCGCGGCTGTTCGGCCAGAAGGCGTCGGGCGGCAAGCTGGAAATTCTCGTTGAGCGCGTCCTCGACAACCATCGTGTGCTGGCGCATGTGCGTTCCAGCAAGTCGCCCAAGCCTGGCTCATCGATTCTTATCGATGGTGGTGGCGAGGCCCGGATGGTCGCGCGGCACGACGCGCTCTTCGAGCTGCATTTCGCTGAAGAGGTCCTGCCGCTGCTCGAGCGCGTAGGGCACATGCCGCTTCCTCCTTATATTGATCGCCCGGACGACGACGCGGATCGCGAGCGTTATCAAACGGTCTATGCGCAGCGGGCCGGTGCGGTAGCTGCGCCGACGGCTGGGCTGCATTTTGACCAGGCGATGATGGATGCCATCGCGCAAAAAGGCGTTGAGACCGCGTTCGTGACCCTGCACGTCGGCGCCGGTACGTTTCAGCCGGTGCGCGTCGAGCGCCTTGAAGACCACCACATGCACAACGAATGGCTTGAAGTGAGCCAGGAAGTGGTCGATGCCGTGACCGCGTGCCGTCAGCGTGGCGGTCGAGTGGTTGCTGTAGGCACCACCAGCGTGCGTTCTCTCGAAAGCGCCGCGCGCGACGGTGTACTCAAACCGTTCAGTGGCGACACTGACATTTTCATCTTTCCAGGCCGCCCCTTTCATGTGGTCGATGCGCTGGTCACCAATTTCCATTTGCCTGAATCCACTCTGCTGATGCTGGTTTCGGCGTTCGCCGGCTACCCGGAAACCATGGCCGCCTACGCGTCGGCTGTGGAAAACGGCTACCGCTTCTTTAGTTACGGTGATGCGATGTTCATCACCCGCAATCCCGCGCCGACTGCTCCCCAGAGTGCGGCCCCTGAGGATCTAGCATGAGTCGCACTTGTCGTATGTCTTTCGAGCTACTGGCCACTGATGGCAAAGCTCGCCGTGGTCGTCTGACTTTTCCCCGTGGCGTGGTCGAAACTCCGGCGTTCATGCCAGTAGGTACCTACGGCACGGTGAAGGGCATGCTGCCTCGGGATATCGAAGCGACTGGCGCGCAGATGATTCTCGGCAATACCTTTCACCTGTGGCTGCGTCCAGGCACCGAAGTGATCAAGCGCCACGGCGACCTGCACGATTTCATGCAGTGGAAAGGCCCGATCCTTACCGACTCCGGTGGCTTTCAAGTCTTCAGTCTGGGCGCGATGCGCAAGATCAAGGAGGAGGGCGTGACCTTCGCTTCCCCGGTCGATGGTGCAAAAGTTTTCATGGGTCCGGAAGAGTCGATGCAGGTCCAGCGTGATCTGGGCTCCGACATCGTGATGATCTTCGACGAATGTACGCCTTATCCGGCTGACGAAGATGTGGCGCGCATTTCCATGGAGCTGTCCCTGCGCTGGGCCAAGCGTTCGAAAGTTGCCCATGGCGAAAACACCGCCGCGCTGTTCGGCATTGTTCAGGGTGGCATGCATGAAGACTTGCGCATGCGCTCGCTCGAAGGCCTGGACGAGATCGGCTTCGACGGGCTAGCCATTGGCGGCCTGTCAGTGGGCGAGCCCAAGCACGAGATGATCAAGGTGCTGGACTACCTGCCAGGCCGGATGCCCGCTGACAAACCTCGTTACCTTATGGGGGTAGGCAAGCCTGAGGACCTCGTTGAAGGTGTGCGCCGCGGGGTCGATATGTTCGACTGCGTGATGCCGACCCGCAACGCGCGCAACGGTCATTTGTTCATCGACACCGGTGTTCTGAAAATCCGTAATGCGTTTCACCGTCACGATGATTCGCCGCTTGATCCTACTTGCGACTGCTACACCTGCCAGAACTTCTCGCGCGCTTATCTGCATCATCTGGACAAGTGCGGCGAAATGCTGGGAAGCATGCTTAATACGATCCACAATTTGCGTCATTATCAGCTGCTTATGGCTGGTTTGCGCGAGGCTATTCAACAGGGTACATTGGCCGCCTTTGTCGATGCCTTCTATGCCAAACGCGGGCTTGCAACGCCGCCGCTGGACTGAATGACAGCCGGTCTTTCTGCTTCTTATTAAAATTATGCAACTGGAGTGCTAAATGAGCTTTTTCATCTCTTCCGCTTTCGCGGACGCTGCTGCACCTGCTGCAGGCCCTATGGGTGGTGGCTTTGAATGGATCTTCCTGGTCGGCTTTCTCGTCATCTTTTATCTGATGATCTGGCGTCCACAAGCCAAGCGTGCCAAAGAGCAGAAAAACCTGCTGGGCAACTTGCAGAAGGGCGATGAGGTTGTAACTTCCGGCGGTATCGCCGGCAAGATCAACAAAGTGACCGACGACTTCGTTGTTATTGAAGTTTCCGACACTGTTGAATTGAAGATCCAGAAGGGCGCTATCGCTGCAACCCTGCCCAAGGGCACTCTGAAAGCCATCTGATTCCAGTCTTTTACCAATCGACGGGGCGCGCAAGGCGCCCCGCGTTATAAGCAGGCGGCGTGATGTTGAACAAATACCCTCTGTGGAAATACATCCTGATCCTGGCTGTGCTGGTGGTCGGCTTTATATATTCCGCACCCAATCTCTACCCTGATGACGCGGCCATTCAGGTCACCGGCGCAAGCACTGCGCTGCAGGTCAATCAGGCTGATCTGGATCGTGTAAGCAAGGCGCTTACCGATGCCGGTATCGCGGTCAAGGGCGCGACTCTGGCCGAGAATGGCAAGGGCGGTTTGTTGCGTCTGACCAAGCAGGAAGACCAGCTGCCAGCCAAGGATGTCGCTCGCAAGGCGCTGGGCGACGATTATGTCGTTGCACTCAACCTCGCTCAGACGACGCCAAAGTGGCTGCGCAATATCGGCGCCACCCCAATGAAGCTGGGCCTGGACCTTTCTGGCGGCGTACACTTTTTGCTCGAAGTGGACATGGACAAAGCGCTCAGCGCTCGTCTGAATGTCTATGAGGGTGAAGTCAAAAGCCTGCTGCGCAAAGAGAAGCTGCGTTATCGCAGCCTGCCTCAGGTCGATGGTGGCATTCAGCTCGGTTTCAGCGATGCTGATTCCCGCGAGCAAGCCCGTGCATTGATCCGCAAGAGCTTCACAGATTTCGAAATCACTCCAAGTGATCGTGGCGAAATGCCGACCCTGCGCCTGGCGATGACGCCGGCCAAGATTGCTGAAATTCGCGAATACTCGATCAAGCAGAACTTGACCACGGTGCGTAACCGCGTCAACGAACTGGGTGTTGCAGAGCCGCTGGTTCAGCGTCAGGGTGCCAACCGCATCGTGGTCGAACTGCCAGGCGTGCAGGACACCGCAGAAGCCAAGCGTATTCTGGGCAAGACGGCCAACCTTGAGTTCCGTCTGGGCGCTGGTCCCGATGACAGCAAAGCCACCACAGAAATGTTCGAGTTCCGCGAAGGCGGACGTCCTGCTGCGCCGGTCGAGCGTAACCTGATCATCACTGGTGACCAGGTTACCGACGCCAAGGCGAGCTTCGACGAGCACGGTCGTCCGCAGGTGAATATCAACCTGGATGGTCATGGTGGTGACTTGATGAGCCGCGCGACTCGCGCCAACGTCGGTCGCAGCATGGCGGTGATCTTCATCGAGCAAAAGCCGCTCACTACCTACACCAAGCAAACCGTCAACGGCGTCGAGAAAGACGTGCCGGTCCAGACGTTCAAGGAAGAAAAAAAGATCATCAGTCTGGCGACAATTCAGTCGCCGCTGGGTGCTCAGTTCCGTATCACTGGCTTGAACGGTCAAGGTGAAGCTTCCGAGCTGGCTCTGCTGTTGCGCGCCGGTGGTCTGGCTGCGCCGATGTACTTCGCTGAAGAGCGCACCATCGGTCCGAGCCTGGGTGCTGACAACATCACCAAGGGTATCGATGCATCCTTGTGGGGCATGTTGTTCGTGTCGTTGTTCATCATCGCCATCTACCGGTTCTTTGGTGTGATAGCGACCGTGGCCCTGGCGCTGAACATGGTCATGCTGCTGGCCTTGATGTCCCTGCTGGGTGCGACACTGACCCTGCCAGGTATCGCCGGTATCGTCTTGACCATGGGTATGGCGGTGGACGCCAACGTGCTGATCTTCTCGCGGATACGTGAGGAGCTGGCCAACGGCATGACCGTGCAGCGTGCGATCAACGAAGGTTTCGATCGTGCCTACACAGCGATTCTCGACGCCAACCTGACGTCGTTGCTGGTCGGCGGGATTCTCTACGCCATGGGTACCGGCCCGGTCAAAGGGTTCGCCGTGACCATGTCGCTCGGGATCTTTACCTCGATGTTCACAGCCATCATGGTGACCCGCGCAATGGTCAACCTGATTTATGGCGGTCGTGACTTCAAGAAGTTGTGGATTTAAGGGGCTGACATGAAACGTACCATCAACTTCATGGGTGTTCGCAACGTTGCGTTCGGCATCACCATGCTGCTTACCGTACTGGCGCTGTTCAGCTGGTTCCATAAAGGCCTCAACTTCGGTCTGGACTTCACCGGCGGCACGCTCATCGAGCTGACGTACGAGCGTCCTGCTGACCTGGGCAAGGTTCGTGACGAGCTGGCCTCTGCCGGTTATCACGAAGCGGTCGTGCAGAGCTTCGGCGCGACAACCGATCTGCTGGTGCGTATGCCAGGGGAAGATCCGCAGCTAGGCACTCAGGTTGCCGAGGCGCTGCGCAAGAACGGCGCCGATAACCCTGCGACCGTCAAGCGCGTCGAGTTCGTCGGCCCTCAAGTGGGTGAGGAGCTTCGCGATCAGGGCGGCATCGGCATGTTGCTCGCCCTCGGCGGCGTACTGATCTACCTGGCGTTCCGCTTCCAGTGGAAGTTTGCAGTCGGGGCAATCATCTCGCTGATTCACGACGTGGTCGTGACGATGGGTATTCTGTCGTTCTTCCAGGTGACGTTCGACCTGACGGTGCTCGCGGCGGTGCTGGCGATCATTGGTTACTCACTCAACGACACCATCGTGGTATTCGACCGGGTTCGTGAGAACTTCCGTCTGCTGCGCAAGGCCACGCTGATCGAGAACATCAACATCTCCACTACTCAGACCCTGCTGCGTACGATTGCAACGTCGGTATCGACTCTCCTTGCGATCATCGCGCTGTGGGCCTTCGGTGGCGATAGCTTGCACGGCTTCTCGGTCGCGCTGTTCATCGGCGTCTTGGCAGGTACGTACTCGTCGATCTACATCGCCAACGTGGTGTTGATCTGGCTGAACCTGCGCAGTGAAGATTTGCTGCCGCCTGTGACTGCCGAGAAAGTGGACGATCGCCCGTAAGGCGTTTCCCCACCGGTTGTCATCCAAAAGGCGCGAGTGTTGAACTCGCGCCTTTTTTTGTGCTCCAAGGCTGGGAGTAGCGCGAGCAATCGCGTTGAAGATCCTCAGGAGGTTCAAGTGAACAAATCGTTGCTAGTTGGTGCTGTATTGGGTGCTGTCGGCGTAACTGCCGGGGGTGCTGTGGCAACCTATAGCCTCGTTAAAAGCGGTCCTGAATACGCGGACGTGCTCGCCGTCGAGCCCGTCAATGAAAAGATCAAAACCCCGCGTGAGGTCTGCAAGGATGTAGCGGTTACCCATAGAGCGGCCGTCAAGGATCAGCACCAGATCGTCGGTAGCGTGCTGGGTGCGGTGGCTGGCGGGTTACTGGGCAATCAGGTCGGTGGTGGTAACGGCAAAAAGATCGCAACAGTCGCCGGTGCGGTCGGCGGCGGTTATGCCGGTAACAAGGTTCAGGAAGGTATGCAGAACCGCGATACCTACACAACTACCGAGACCCGCTGCAGTACGGTCAACGACATCAGCGATAAGGTTGTTGGCTATAACGTTAAGTACAAGCTCAATGACAAGGTCGGTCAGGTCCGTATGGATCGTGATCCGGGCGACAAGATTCCTGTCAATAAAGACGGTCAGCTGGAGTTGAGTCAGGCGAGTCAGTAATCCCCTGATGGGCTGAAGTAACAAAAGCACCCTCGGGTGCTTTTGTTGTTTTACGGCCAGACATTTAGCAGGCAATAAAAAACCGGCCAATGGCCGGTTTTTCGCGAGCTTCGAAAACTCAGCGCTTCAGCGATGCTGGAACGTGCGGAGCGATGGAAGTCAGAACAGCTTTGAAGCACTTGGTGTTGCCTGCCACGATGTGACCTTTCTCAAGGAAGTCGTGGCCGCCATTGAAGTCGCTGACCAGGCCGCCTGCTTCCTGAATCAATAGGGCGCCAGCAGCCATGTCCCACTCGGACAGGCCCGACTCCCAGAACGCATCGAAGCGGCCGGCTGCAACATAGGCCAGATCCAGGCTCGCTGCGCCAGCGCGACGAATCCCGGCAGTCTGGCCAACCAGGCTGCGGAACATGTCCAGGTAGCTTTCCAGGTTATCCAGCTGGTTTTCGCGGAACGGGAAGCCGGTGCCGAGAAGGGCGCCTTCCAGGCTCTTGCGATTGCTGACCCGCAGACGACGACCGTTTAGCGCTGCGCCACGGCCACGGCTGGCGGTGAATTCTTCCTGGCGAACCGGGTCCAGAACCACTGCGTGCTCAAGGCGACCACGGTATTTGCAGGCGATGCTGACAGCGAAGTGCGGTACGCCGCGCACGAAGTTGGTGGTGCCGTCCAGTGGGTCGATGATCCACAGGTAGTCGGTGCCTTCGCCGCTGCCTTCATGCAGTCCGCTTTCTTCGCCGAGGATGCCATGAGTAGGGTAAGCCTTGCGCAGGGCAGTGATGATGCTCTGCTCGGCGGCGCGATCGATCTCGGTTACGTAGTCTTTCGCGTCTTTTTCGTCGACCTTGATGGTATCCAGGCGCTCGATGGAGCGGAAAATCAATTCGCTGGCGCTGCGGGCGGCGCGCAGCGCGATATTCAGCATGGGCTGCATGGATGTATCACCTAGGTCGTTAAAGAGAGCCGGGCATTCTATGGGTAATCCCGACCGATTTCCAGCGCGAGTTCGTCTGCGGGCAGTGCGCAGAGTGTTGCTCATGCCGCAAAACGTGGCTCATGGGCTAATGTCGATGCGGTAAAGCGCAATGACCGTCGCACGGGTTCGTGGCGTTACGTGGGGCGTTTCTGTAAGATTCTTTCCCCAATTTCATCTGCTAGTGAGACCTCACCTTTGCTGCAAAATATTCGTGTTGTTCTGGTCGGTACCAGCCATCCGGGAAATATCGGTGGCGCTGCTCGTGCCATGAAAAACATGGGCCTTTCGCGTCTGGTGTTGGTTGATCCTGCCGTTTTCCCGCATCACGAGGCTGATGCCCGGGCCTCCGGTGCCAGCGATATTCTTGAGAACGCTCAGGTGGTCGCGACGCTCGAAGATGCCTTGGTGGGCTGCAATCTTGTTCTAGGCACCAGTGCCCGGGATCGCCGCATTCCCTGGCCGCTGCTGGACCCGCGAGAAGCCGGAATCAAATCCGTGGAGCATGCCGCGCTGGGTGAAGAAATTGCCTTGGTCTTCGGCCGGGAATACGCCGGACTCACCAATGAAGAGTTGCAGCGCTGTCATTATCACGTCCATATCCCGTCAGATCCCGAATTCAGCTCTTTGAACCTGGCAGCAGCTGTTCAGGTGCTGAGCTATGAAGTGCGGATGTCCTGGCTGGCGGCAGACGGTCAGGCAAGCAAAACGGAAAAATTCGAAGTGAATTCGGTGCGCAGTACCGAGCTCGCGACAATGGATGAGATGGAGAAATTCTATGAGCATCTGGAATCGACTCTCGTCACCATCGGTTTCCTCGATCCAGAGAAGCCGCGCCATCTGATGGCCCGGCTGCGCCGCCTTTATGGGCGCTCGGCAGTTAATCGATCCGAAATGAGTATTTTACGAGGCATCCTCACCGAAACCCAAAAGTCGGCCAACGGTGAGCCCCATAAGCGTAAGGATCAGTGATGTTCGAGCGTCTGCGTGAGGATATTCAGAGCGTCTTCCACCGAGACCCGGCGGCCCGCAATGCGTTTGAGGTGCTGACCTGCTATCCGGGCATGCACGCCATCTGGTTGCATCGGCTTTCGCGGTTGCTGTGGCTCAGCGGTTTCAAGTGGCCTGCCCGAATGGTGTCGAATTTCGGTCGTTGGTTCACGGGCATCGAAATTCATCCGGGTGCCACGGTCGGTCGCCGGTTTTTCATCGATCACGGGATGGGCATCGTCATTGGCGAGACCGCTGAAATCGGTGATGACGTGACGCTGTATCAGGGCGTCACCCTGGGCGGTACCAGTTGGAACAAAGGCAAGCGTCACCCGACCCTGGAGTCTGGCGTAGTAGTCGGTGCTGGAGCGAAGGTCCTGGGGCCATTCACCGTTGGGGCAGGCGCCAAGGTGGGCTCGAATGCTGTTGTGACCAAAGCGGTTCCTGCCGGCGCGACGGTGGTGGGTATACCTGGCCGCATCATTATGAAGTCCAGCGACGAAACCGAAGCCAAGCGCAAGGCCATGGCCGAAAAGCTTGGTTTCGATGCCTATGGGGTCAGTGAAGACATGCCTGATCCGGTGGCCAAGGCCATTGGGCAATTGCTAGATCATCTCCAGGCTGTGGACGTTCGCCTGGAGGATATGGGTGATGCCCTGAAAAAGATCGGCTGCCAGTACCGGGAACAGGAGCTCCCGACGCTACAGAAAGATGTATTCGACTGCGTCCAGGATCGTAACGAAACCAAGACTGGCTGAATGGGAAAGACAACGGCCGCCAGGAGCAATGGCGCGCGTGCCCTTTGAGGTTCGGATTTGCTATGATGCTGCCGCTGTTTTGCGGGTAATCCCGACTAACCCGCTAGGTCTTATAGTTGACTTAAATACTCGGGAATAGCATACTCGGCTCCATTCCGAACCTCCGCGGTATATGCCATGCGATTGACTACAAAGGGCCGATACGCTGTAACTGCCATGCTTGACCTGGCGTTGCACGCGCAGCATGGGCCAGTGTCTCTTGCCGATATTTCCGAGCGGCAGGGCATTTCCCTTTCCTACCTTGAGCAACTGTTCGCCAAGCTGCGCCGCAGCAATCTGGTGTCCAGTGTGCGCGGGCCGGGTGGTGGCTATCAGCTTTCCCGCAACATGCAGGGCATTCAGGTTGCTCAAGTGATCGATGCGGTCAACGAGTCTGTCGATGCCACTCGCTGCCAGGGGCTCGGCGATTGCCATGCTGGCGATACCTGTCTGACCCACCACTTGTGGTGCGACCTCAGTCAGCAGATTCACGAATTTCTAAGCGGTATCAGTCTGGCCGACCTTGTCACTCGCCGTGAGGTACAAGAAGTCGCTCAGCGTCAGGATCAGCGTCGTTGCAACAGCAAGACGTCTCAGCTGGACAAGATTGAAACATCCGCCGTTGAGTGAACGCAGATGAACGCGCGGCGCGCCTGCCCGATAGGAGATATTCAATGAGATTGCCGATTTACCTCGATTACTCCGCGACGACCCCGGTCGATCCGCGTGTTGCTCAGAAAATGAGCGATTGCTTGCTGGTTGACGGAAACTTCGGCAACCCTGCATCGCGCTCCCACGTCTTTGGCTGGAAAGCTGAAGAGTCGGTTGAGAACGCTCGCCGTCAGGTCGCGGACCTGGTCAACGCTGACCCTCGTGAGATTGTCTGGACATCCGGTGCTACCGAATCCGACAACTTGGCGATCAAAGGCGCTGCCCATTTCTATTCCACCAAAGGCAAACACCTGATCACCTCCAAGATTGAGCACAAGGCTGTCCTCGACACCATGCGCCAACTGGAGCGTGAAGGTTTCGAGGTCACTTACCTCGATCCGCAGGAAGACGGCCTGATCACCCCATCGATGATCGAAGCGGTCATGCGTGACGACACCATCCTGGTTTCGATCATGCACGTGAACAACGAAATCGGTACGGTCAACGACATTGCTGCCATCGGTGAGCTGACTCGCTCACGTGGCGTGTTGTTCCACGTTGACGCAGCGCAGTCTACTGGCAAGGTCGAAATCGACCTGGCCGCGCTCAAAGTCGATTTGATGTCCTTCTCCGCTCACAAGACCTATGGCCCTAAAGGCATCGGCGCGCTGTACGTTAGCCGCAAGCCGCGTGTTCGCATTGAAGCGGCCATGCATGGCGGCGGTCACGAGCGCGGCATGCGTTCCGGCACTCTCGCAACTCACCAAATCGTGGGTATGGGCGAAGCCTTCCGTGTTGCCAAAGAAGACATGGCTGCAGAGAACCTCCGTCTCAAGGCGTTGAGCGATCGCTTCTATAAGCAGGTTGAGCATCTGGAAGAGCTGTACGTCAACGGCAGCATGACTGCCCGCGTACCGCACAACCTGAACCTGAGCTTCAACTATGTCGAAGGCGAGTCGCTGATCATGGCGCTTAAGGATCTGGCGGTGTCTTCAGGTTCGGCCTGTACATCGGCGTCTCTGGAGCCTTCTTACGTGCTGCGTGCGCTGGGTCGTAACGACGAACTCGCACACAGTTCGATTCGCTTTACCTTCGGCCGCTTCACCACCGAAGAAGAAATCGACTACGCCGCACAGAAAGTCTGTGAGGCCGTGACCAAGCTGCGCGCTCTGTCGCCGCTGTGGGACATGTACAAAGATGGCGTCGATATCTCGAAGATCGAGTGGGCGGCGCACTAATTTAAAGTCGCCTACCACACGGGCCGCGCTTGACCACTGGTTGCGCAGCCCGTAGAGCGGCTCACCTGTTGAGAGGATAAGTATCATGGCTTACAGCGAAAAGGTCATCGACCACTACGAGAACCCGCGCAACGTCGGCAAGATGAACGCGGAAGATCCTGATGTTGGCACCGGCATGGTCGGCGCGCCAGCTTGCGGCGACGTTATGCGTCTGCAGATCAAGGTTAACGAGCAGGGCATCATCGAAGACGCCAAGTTCAAGACCTACGGCTGCGGTTCTGCGATCGCTTCCAGCTCCCTGGCAACCGAGTGGATGAAAGGCAAGACTCTGGACGAAGCAGAGACCATCAAAAACACTCAGCTCGCCGAAGAACTGGCCCTGCCGCCGGTGAAGATTCACTGCTCGGTACTCGCAGAAGACGCTATCAAGGCGGCCGTTCGCGATTACAAGCTGAAGAAAGGCCTGCTCTAAGCAGTCTTTTGCGAAGTATGCGTTCAGTAACAGCTGTGAAGTAAGGAGTTCAAATGGCTATCAGCATGACAGAAGCTGCCGCTAAGCATGTGCAGCGCTCCCTCTCGGGTCGTGGCAAGGGTGACGGCGTGCGCCTGGGTGTTCGCACCACGGGCTGTTCGGGCCTGGCTTACGTGCTTGAATTCGTGGATGCGCCGGAAAGTGAAGATACCGTTTTCGAACTTCACGGCGTCAAAGTGATTATCGACCCCAAAAGCCTGGTTTACCTCGACGGTACTGAGCTTGATTTCGTCAAGGAAGGGTTGAACGAAGGTTTCAAGTTCAATAACCCTAACTCACGCGGCGAATGTGGCTGCGGCGAAAGCTTCAAAATCTGAGGCTTATTGTGGGTACTCCTTGTCACTTCGCTTTATTCGACCTGCAGCCTGCGTTTCTTGTCGACCTTGATCTGCTCGCGACGCGTTACCGCGAATTGGCCCGTGGCGTGCACCCAGACCGCTTTGCTGATGCTTCCGAGCGTGAGCAGCGTGTTGCGCTGGAGCGTTCGGCGAGCCTTAACGACGCCTATCAAACCCTCAAAAACGCGCCCAAACGGGCTCGGTATTTGTTGGCGTTGAATGGCGGCGAGGTGCCGCTGGAAGTCACCGTGCATGATCCCGATTTTCTTCTGCAGCAGATGCAATGGCGCGAAGAGCTCGAGGATTTGCAGGACGAGGCTGACCTGGAAGGTGTCGCGGCGTTCAAGAGTCGATTGAAGACCGCACAGCAAGAACTGAACGAAAGCTTCGCAGCTTGTTGGGATGATGCCGCACAGCGTGAGCAAGCCGAAAGGCTGATGCGCCGTATGCAGTTTCTCGACAAGCTCTCCTACGAAGTGCGCCAGCTGGAAGAGCGCCTCGACGATTAACCCCGCGCTGCCTTTGGCTGCGCGCCTGTGAAATCAGAAAAGCAATGGCTCTACTGCAGATCGCCGAACCTGGCCAAAGTCCACAACCTCACCAGCGCCGTTTGGCCGTCGGGATTGATCTCGGCACCACCAACTCGCTGGTTGCTGCATTGCGCAGTGGTGTTTCCGAACCGCTGGCCGATACTGACGGTGAAGTTATCCTGCCGTCCGCTGTCCGTTATCACGCCGATCGCGTGGAAGTAGGGCAGTCGGCCAAGCTTGCCGCCGCCTCCGATCCCCTCAATACGATCATCTCGGTCAAGCGTCTCATGGGGCGTGGCATTGCTGACGTGAAGCATTTGGGTGAGCAGATGCCTTACCGCTTCATCGGCGGCGAATCCCACATGCCGTTCATTGACACGGTTCAGGGCCCTAAAAGCCCGGTTGAAGTGTCCGCCGACATTTTGAAAGTTCTGCGTCAGCGCGCTGAAGCCACTTTGGGCGGTGAGCTGGTGGGAGCGGTCATTACCGTCCCTGCATATTTTGACGACTCCCAGCGTCAGGCCACCAAGGATGCGGCGAAGCTGGCCGGTCTGAATGTACTGCGTTTGCTCAACGAGCCGACTGCAGCTGCCGTTGCGTATGGCCTGGACCAAAATGCCGAAGGCATCGTCGCTATCTACGATCTGGGCGGCGGTACTTTTGATATCTCGATTCTGCGACTGACTGGCGGCGTATTTGAAGTCATGGCCACTGGCGGCGACAGCGCGTTGGGTGGTGATGATTTCGATCACGCCATCGCCAGCTGGATCATTGCCGAAGCGGGCCTTTCCGATGATCTGGATCCTTCGGCTCAGCGTAGCCTGTTGCAAGCTGCGTGCGCGGCGAAAGAAGCGCTGACCGACAGCCAGTCGGTTGATGTTGCCTACGGCCAATGGAGTGCAGTTCTGACCCGTGAAGGCTTTAACGGCCTGATCGAATCGATGGTCGCGCGCAGCCTCAAGGCTTGCCGTCGCGCTGTTCGTGATTCCGGTATTGAACTCGATGAAGTCGAAGCGGTGGTCATGGTGGGCGGTTCTACCCGAGTGCCCCGCGTGCGTGACGCCGTAGCAGAGATGTTCGGGCGTCAACCGCTGACCGAGATTGATCCTGATCAGGTGGTTGCCATCGGCGCGGCTATTCAGGCTGATACTCTCGCTGGCAACAAGCGCGACGGCGGCGAATTGCTGCTGCTGGATGTGATTCCGCTGTCGTTGGGGCTCGAAACCATGGGCGGCTTGATGGAAAAGGTGATTCCGCGCAACACCACTATTCCCGTCGCCCGCGCCCAGGACTTCACCACTTATAAAGACGGCCAGTCGGCCATGATGATTCACGTTTTGCAGGGCGAGCGTGAGCTGATCAGCGATTGCCGTTCGTTGGCGCGTTTTGAGTTGCGCGGCATTCCAGCCATGGTTGCCGGTGCTGCGAAAATCCGTGTCACCTTTCAAGTCGACGCCGACGGTCTGCTTAGCGTTGCTGCCCGCGAACTGGCGTCAGGTGTGGAATCGAGCATTCAGGTCAAGCCATCCTACGGCCTGACTGACGGCGAAGTCGCTCGCATGCTCAAGGATTCGTTTCAATACGCCAGCGACGACAAGGTAGCCCGTGTTCTGCGCGAGCAGCAGGTTGATGCCGAGCGCCTGCTCGAAGCTGTCCAGGGCGCGCTTGATGCCGACGGCGAGCGCTTGCTGGATGCCGAAGAGCGCATGGTCATTGATCTGCAGATGGATGAACTTCGTGAATTGATGAAGGGCACCGACGGTGCGGCCATTGAGCAGCAGACCAAGCGTCTGTCGCAAGTGACTGATGCCTTCGCTGCCCGTCGCCTGGACTCGACGGTGAAGGCCGCCCTGTCAGGACGCAACCTGAATGAGATTGAGGAATAACTGATGCCGCAGGTCATATTTCTGCCACACGCCGAGCATTGCCCGGATGGCATGGTTGTAGAAGCGGAGGTCGGTCAATCGATTCTCGAACTGGCTCATGAGCATCACATCGAGATCGAAAGTGCTTGTGGTGGGGTCTGCGCGTGCACCACTTGTCACTGCATCATCCGTGAGGGCTTTAACTCACTTGAAGAAGCGGATGAGTTGGAAGAGGATTTCCTGGATCGTGCCTGGGGTCTGGAGGCGCATTCCCGGCTGTCCTGCCAGGCCAAGGTCGGGACGCAGGACCTGACGGTCGAAATCCCGAAATACTCCCTCAACCATGCCGCCGAAGCGCCGCACTGATTCAGGAAGCCAGTCATGAGCTACGGTTGGAATGACGTTCAACGGATTGCAGAAGAGCTGGCCGAGGTCCATCCGGGCGTCGACCCTTATTCTGTGAGTTTCGTGAAGCTACCGCAGATGATCAAGCAACTGCCGGATTTCGATGACACCTCTGGCCGGGTAGGCGAGAAGGTGTTGGAGGCAGTCCAGACGCTTTGGGCCGACGAAATAGCCTGATCATTTTTGCACGTTAGGCAATACACCAGAACCCGCGTATAATTCGCGGGTTTAATTTTTCGCATTAATCACTGTTTCTGGAGTTACACCATGGCTGTTCAACGTACTTTCTCGATCATCAAGCCTGACGCTGTTGCTAAAAACGTTATCGGCGAGATCACTACCCGTTTTGAAAAAGCCGGTCTGCGCGTTGTCGCTTCGAAGCTCAAGCAACTGTCCAAGGCCGAAGCAGAAGGTTTCTACGCTGAGCACAGCGCTCGCGGTTTCTTCGGCGACCTGGTTGCTTTCATGATTTCCGGTCCGGTTGTCGTTCAGGTTCTGGAAGGCGAAAACGCTATCGCTCTGAACCGCGAACTGATGGGCGCTACCAACCCTAAAGAAGCTGCAGCTGGCACCATCCGTGCTGACTTCGCTGATTCCATCGACGCCAACGCTGTTCACGGTTCCGATTCCGAAGCAGCCGCTGCTCGTGAAATCTCGTACTTCTTCGCAGCTACCGAAGTAACCGCTCGATAAGCCTTTTGGCCAACGAGCGAGGGTGAATTCATGACAGCATTGACTGGCAAAACAAACCTGTTGGGTCTGACCCAGCCGGAAATGGAAAAATTCTTCGAGTCAATCGGGGAAAAACGCTTCCGCGCCGGTCAGGTAATGAAGTGGATTCACCATTTTGGCGTCGATGATTTCGACGCCATGACCAACGTCAGCAAGCCCTTGCGCGAGAAGCTCAAGAACCAGGCCGAAATTCGTGGTCCTGAAGTCGTCAGCGAGGACATTTCTACCGACGGCACCCGTAAATGGGTCGTCCGTGTCGAGTCCGGCAGCTGCGTAGAAACCGTTTACATCCCTCAGGGCAAGCGCGGCACGTTGTGCGTTTCGTCCCAGGCGGGTTGCGCGCTGGATTGCAGTTTCTGCTCTACCGGCAAGCAAGGCTTCAACAGCAACCTCACCGCCGCCGAAGTCATTGGCCAAGTGTGGATTGCCAACAAATCTTTTGGCAGTGTCCCGGCAACCGTCGACCGCGCCATCACCAACGTGGTGATGATGGGGATGGGCGAGCCATTGCTGAACTTCGACAATGTCGTGGCTGCCATGCATCTGATGATGGATGACCTGGGTTACGGCATTTCAAAACGTCGGGTGACGCTGTCCACCTCCGGCGTGGTACCGATGATCGATGAGCTGTCCAAGCACATCGACGTCTCCCTGGCACTCTCGTTGCACGCACCAAACGACGCGCTGCGTAATCAGCTGGTACCGATCAACAAGAAATACCCTTTGAAGATGCTTCTCGAATCCTGCCGTCGCTACATGTCGTCGCTGGGCGAAAAGCGCGTGCTGACCATTGAGTACACCATGCTCAAGGACATCAACGACAAGGTCGAGCACGCGATCGAGATGATCGAACTGCTCAAGGACACTCCCTGCAAGATCAACCTTATTCCGTTCAATCCGTTCCCGCACTCGGGATACGAGCGTCCGAGCAATAACGCAATTCGCCGTTTTCAGGATCAATTGCATCAAGCCGGTTATAACGTCACCGTGCGCACCACACGCGGTGAGGACATCGATGCCGCCTGTGGTCAGTTGGTCGGGCAAGTCATGGATCGCACTCGTCGCAGCGAACGCTACATCGCTGTCCGCGAACTCAGTGCTGAGGCCGAAGGGGCTCAGATCGCTGCGTCCCGCAACTGACTGCGATAATTGACTGAGAGGATCTCTATGTCCCTGCGCGCTGCGCTATTGCTGTGTCTTGCCACGTTGCTGGTGGGTTGCGTTTCATCCGGCAATGTTGATCCGCTGAGTACCAGCAAGGGTCGAGACGAGGCACGTCAGGCCTATGTGCAGTTGGGGCTGGGTTACTTGCAGCAGGGGCAAGTCGAACGGGCCAAGGGGCCGCTCAAGAGTGCGCTTGAGCTGGACAGCTCCGACGCCGATGCCAATGCCGCGCTGGCACTGGTGTTTCAGGCCGAGCAAGAGCCGGAACTCACAGACAAGTACTACGCCAAAGCGTTGTCCTCTCGCCCCAAGGACGCCCGGATCCTCAATAACTACGGCAGCTTTTTGTACAGTCAGAAGCGGTACAAAGACGCCTACGAGCGATTCCAGCAGGCGGCCAATGACAACCTTTATGCCGAGCGTGCACGGGTGTTTGAAAACCTTGGCATGACAGCAGTTATGCTGGGCGACCGGGAAGGAGCTCGAGAGCATTTCTCAAAAGCGTTGCGTCTGGATCAACAGCAGCCGCGTTCATTGCTGGAAATGGCTGAGTTGTCTTACGAAGACAGGCATTATGTGCCAGCACGCGACTTTTACGACCGGTTTAGCCAACTCGCCGAGCAAAATGCACGTAGTCTCCTGTTGGGTACGCGGTTGGCGAAAATCTATGATGATCGTAACAAGGCAGCCAGTTATGGCCTGCAACTAAAAAGACTCTATCCCGGTACGCCGGAATATCAGCAATACCTGTCGGAGCAATGATGAAAGCGGCGCATCCCGAAGTTGTAGCAGCCACTCGCACCAATCCTGGGGAGACCTTGCGTCAGGCCCGCGAGAACAAAAACTGGTCGCTGCCAGATGTGGCCTTAAGGTTGAACCTGACCGTGATGTCCTTGAGCAATCTGGAGACCGGCAATTTCGACAAGCTGCCCGGTCACACATTCGCCAGGGGCTATATCCGCGCGTACGCCAAATTGATGGATTTGGATCAGGCGGCTCTGGTCAGTCAGTTCGATCAGTACACCGGCACCGACGGCAAAGGCAGCAATGTTCACGCGTTGGGTCGTATCGAAGAGCCGGTGCGTTTGTCCCATAACATTTTGCGGATCGTCAGCCTGTTGCTGCTGGTTGCCTTGGTTGGCGGCGGTTTCCTGTGGTGGCAGGATCAGGCAGCGATGCGCGGCAAAGAGCCCGCCAGCATTGGCATGGAACATGTAGAAGTCGAAAGCGCTGACGGCACCACGCAGATTCACCCGCTCGATGAGCCCGAAGATCAGGCCGTCGCGGACTCGCAGAACGGCAATTCCTCGCCTCTGCCGCTCAACAACAGTGAGCCGGTTGCCGGCGCGTCAACGCCTGCCGCGCCAATTACCGCATCACCTTCAACGGTGCCTGCGACTACGGCAACCGCGCCGGTCCACGGCACAACGACGCCAGCTACTCCGGTCGCACCTGCACACGCAGCGCCAGCCCCAACGGCCGCAGCGCCTGTCACCGCCCCGGCAGCGACGGCTGAAGCTGCCCCTGTCGCGGCCGGTGCTGGTCAGGTCCAGGTTCAATTCACTGCCGACTGCTGGACTCAGGTCACTGACGGCAACGGCAAGGTCCTGACCAGCGGCCTGAAGCGCAAGGGCGACAGTATCGACGTCAATGGCAAGCCGCCCCTGACCCTGCGCCTGGGCTACGCCCGCGCAGCTCAAGTCAGTTACAACGGCCAGCCAGTAGATGTCGCACCTTTCACCAGCGGCGAAACTGCTCGCCTGAAGCTAGGGCAATAAGTCATGCACGGCGAATCACCGATCAAGCGTCGCGAATCTCGTAAAATCTGGGTCGGCTCCGTGCCGGTCGGCGGAGATGCGCCGATTGCAGTGCAGAGCATGACGAACAGCGACACCAATGACGTCGCGGCCACGGTCGCTCAGATCAACCGTCTCGAAGCTGCCGGCGTGGATATCGTCCGCGTGTCCGTGCCGGACATGGACGCCGCCGAAGCCTTTGGTCGTATCAAGCAACTGGTCAAAGTCCCGCTGGTTGCCGACATCCATTTCGATTACAAGATCGCGCTGCGCGTTGCCGAACTTGGGGTTGACTGTTTGCGTATCAATCCGGGCAACATCGGTCGTGAAGACCGGGTGCGCGCGGTGGTGGATGCTGCCCGTGATCGCGGCATTCCTATCCGCATCGGTGTGAACGCCGGGTCACTTGAAAAAGACCTGCAGAAAAAGTACGGCGAGCCAACGCCTGCAGCGCTGGTAGAATCCGCGCTGCGGCACGTCGAGCACCTCGACCGCCTGGATTTCCAGGACTTCAAGGTCAGCGTAAAAGCCTCGGACGTGTTCATGGCCGTCGAAGCGTACCGTCTGCTGGCCAAACAAATCGTGCAACCGCTTCACCTGGGCATCACTGAAGCAGGTGGTTTGCGTTCAGGCACAGTGAAATCGGCCGTCGGCCTAGGTATGCTGCTCGCCGATGGTATTGGCGATACCATCCGCATTTCGCTGGCAGCTGATCCGGTCGAAGAAGTAAAAGTCGGTTACGACATCCTCAAGTCCCTGCGCCTTCGTTCCCGTGGCATCAACTTCATCGCCTGCCCGAGCTGCTCGCGGCAGAACTTCGATGTGGTCAAGACCATGAACGAGCTGGAGGGGCGACTTGAAGATTTGCTGGTGCCGCTGGACGTTGCGGTGATCGGCTGTGTGGTTAATGGTCCCGGTGAAGCGAAAGAAGCGCACATCGGTTTGACCGGTGGCACGCCGAACCTGATCTACATCGACGGCAAGCCTGCGCAAAAGTTGACCAATGACAATCTGGTGGATGAGCTGGAACGTTTGATCCGTCAGAGAGCGGCCGAGAAGGTCGAGGCCGACGCCGCCTTGATCTTGCGCAGCTGACAGTGCCGCCCACCCAGTTTCTAAGGATTTTTTGTGAGTAAGCCTCTGCAAGCCATTCGTGGCATGAACGACCTCCTGCCGGAGCAGACGCCGCTGTGGCGCTATTTCGAAGGTACGGTTGCGCGCCTGCTGGATAACTACGGTTATCGCCAGATTCGTATGCCGATTGTCGAGTTCACCGACCTGTTCAAGCGTTCCATCGGTGAAGTGACCGACATTGTCGAAAAAGAGATGTACACCTTCGAAGATCGTAACGGCGATTCCCTGACCCTGCGTCCTGAAGGCACGGCAGCTTGCGTTCGGGCGGTGCTGGAGCACGGCATCATCGGCGGTGGTCAGGTTCAGAAGCTTTGGTACATTGGCCCGATGTTTCGTCACGAACGTCCGCAGAAAGGTCGCTATCGTCAGTTTCACCAGATCGGCCTGGAAGTGTTCAACCTCGACGGTCCGGACATCGACGCCGAGCTGATCGTCTTGACGTGGCGTCTGTGGAAGCTGTTGGGCATTCGCGATGCGGTGAAACTGGAACTCAACAGCCTGGGCACCAGTGAAGCGCGTGGTCGCTATCGCGAAGCGCTGGTCGAGTTCCTCTCGGCTCGTCTGGGCCAGTTGGACGAAGACAGTCAACGCCGGCTGAAAACCAACCCATTGCGCGTGCTGGATACCAAACACCCGGATACGCAGGCTGTTCTGGTGGATGCGCCGAAGCTGGCTGACTATCTGGATGACGAGTCACGCATCCACTTCGAAGGTTTGAAAGCGCGTCTGGATGCCGCTGGCATTCCCTACGTGATCAACCCAAAGCTGGTTCGCGGCCTGGATTACTACAGCAAAACCGTATTCGAGTGGGTTACCGATCAATTGGGTTCCCAGGGCACAGTGTGTGCCGGTGGCCGGTATGACGGCCTGGTCGAGCAAATGGGTGGCAAGCCTACCTCTGGCGTGGGTTTCGCCATGGGTATCGAGCGCTTGATCCTGCTGCTTGAAACACTGGGGCAAGTTCCCGAAGAGATTTCGCGCACGGTCGACGTTTATGTGTGTGCCTTCGGCGAAGCTGCCGAACTGGCAGCGCTGGCGCTGTCCGAGCGTCTACGTGATCAGGCTCCTGCCTTACGTCTGCAAGTCAATGCTGGCGCTGGCAGCTTCAAAAGCCAGTTCAAGAAGGCCGACAAGAGCGGCGCCTTGTATGCGCTGATCCTCGGTGACGAAGAACTGGCGCGCAAGGAAGTGGGCGTCAAGCCTTTGCGCGGTCAGGGCGAACAACAAAATATTGCCTGGGATGCTCTGTCCGAGCACCTGGCCACCTGCATTGTGCAGGGTTGAAGCTGACAAACAGCGGATTTAGCGAATAGGAGTATTGGGGTGTCGAGTACCGATGATGAACAGCTGGTGGCGGTCAAGGATTGGTGGCAGCGTAATGGCAAGCCACTGGTAACTGGCGGTCTCCTCGCGCTGATCGTGGTGTTGGGCTGGCAAGCCTGGCAAAAGTATCAATCCAATCAGTCGCAGGGCGCTTCAGCCCTCTACCAGCAATTGCTGGAAACCGCGCTGACACCAAGCGGTCAGGCAGATGCCGGCCGTGTGGCGGAAATCGCTGGCAAGCTGAAAAGCGATTTTGGCGGGACTCCCTACGCCCAGTACGGCAGCCTTTTCGTTGCTAAAGTCGCGGTTGATACGGGCAAGCTTGACGATGCTGCCGCTGAGCTGAAAGGCGTGGCGGACAAGCCTGCGACCCCGACGCTAGGTGAGATCGCTCGTCAGCGTCTGGCCCGTGTTCTGGCTGCTCAGAACAAGCCAGAAGACGCACTGAAACTGCTCGACGGCCAAGCTGATAAAGCGTTCCTTGCTGCCCGTGAAGAACTGCGTGGCGATCTGCTGGTTCAGCTGGGTCGCACGGACGATGCGCACGCTGCCTACGAAAAAGCTAAAGCCGCGCTGTCTGAAGAAGCTGCGGTCGGTGGCCTACAAATGAAGCTCGACGATCTGGCGAAAGGGGATGCGTGACGTGATTCGTTGGAAACATGCAGCATTGCTGGCTCTGGCCGTACTGGCCGCGGGTTGCAGCAGCAACAGCAAAAAGGAATTGCCTCCGGCCGAGCTGACCGACTTCAAAGAAGAAGTGGTTCTGCAAAAGCAATGGAGCCGCTCGGTCGGTGACGGTCAGGGCGAGACCTATAACATGCTGATTCCGGCGATCGAAGGCGAAAACATCTTTGCCGCCGACACCACCGGTGTCGTTATGTCGGTCAAGCGCTCCACCGGCGATGTGGTCTGGAAGAAAGAACTCGACAAGCCTGTCTCCGGCGCCGTTGGCGTTGGCTTCGGCATGGTCATGGTCGGCACGCTCAAGGGCGAAGTCATCGTTCTTGACGAGTCTACTGGCGAAGAAAAATGGCACGCCCGTGTGACCAGTGAAGTCTTGGCCGCACCATCAACCAACGGCGACGTGGTAGTGGTTCAGACTCAGGATGACCGCGTGGTTGGTTTCGATGCGGCCACCGGTACTCAGCGCTGGATCTACGAAAGCACACCAGCGGTCCTGACCCTGCGTGGCACCGGTGCACCTATCGTCACCAATCACCTGGCGATTGCTGGCCTGTCCACTGGCAAGGTTGTTGCGCTTGAGACCAGCAACGGTGTTCCGGCGTGGGAGCAGCGCGTAGCGATTCCACAAGGTCGCTCTGAGCTGGATCGCGTGGTTGATATCGACGGTGGTCTGCTGTTGTCTGGCGGTACGCTTTACGTCGCAACCTACCAGGGTCGTGTTGCCGGTCTGGAACTGGAAAGCGGGCGCGTGCTCTGGCAGCGTGATGCGTCGAGCTACGCTGGTGTAGCTCAAGGTTTTGGGAGCGTTTACGTGAGCCTGGCCAACGGCACAGTTGAAGGCATCGATGAGCGTTCTTCCACTGCACTGTGGAGCAACGATTCGTTGGCCCGCCGTCAGTTGGGCGCGCCGGAAGTGTTCTCCAGCTACGTCGCGGTCGGTGACATGGAAGGCTATCTGCATCTGCTGAGCCAGGTCGACGGTCGTTTCGTCGGTCGCGAGAAGATTGACAGCGATGGCCTGCGTGCCCGTCCGCTGGTATCGGGCAACACTATTTACGTCTTTGGCAACAGCGGTAAGCTTGAAGCCCTGACGATCAAGTAGTGGCTGTCTATGCTGACGGGACTTCCAGTGAGGTGTCCCGCCAGCAGCCTTGCTCCGGCAGGGCTCGCGACACGTTAAGTGTCGCGCCGAACTCCGGCCGCTGCCTTGCAGCGGCTTTTGTATTTTCTGAAATAACGAAGTGGAGAGCCGCATGGTTCCCGTAATCGCCCTGGTGGGTCGACCGAACGTCGGCAAGTCCACCTTGTTCAACCGCCTGACCAGGACTCGCGACGCTATCGTCGGCGATTTGTCCGGTCTGACCCGTGATCGCCAATACGGTGAGGCCAAGTGGCAAGGGCGCAGCTACATCCTGATCGACACCGGCGGTATCTCCGGTGATGAACACGGCATGGACGAAAAGATGGCCGAGCAGTCGCTGCTGGCCATCGAAGAAGCCGACGTCGTGCTGTTCCTCGTTGACGCCAAAGCCGGTTTCACTGCTGCTGACCAAATGATTGGCGAGCACCTGCGCAAGCGCAACAAGACCTCTTACGTGGTGGCCAACAAGGTCGATAACATTGACCCGGAACTGGCCCGGGCAGAGTTCAGCCCGTTGGGCATGGGCGATGCGATCCCGGTTGCCGGTGCGCATGGCCGTGGCATCACGCAGATGCTGGAAATCGCTCTTAGCTCGTTTCCAAAAGACGATGACGAAGAAGAGGGCGAGCCGGAAATCGTCGCTGAAGGCGAAGAAGCCAAGCGCATCCCGGGCCCGAGCGAAAAAGACGGCATCAAGATCGCCATCATCGGTCGTCCCAACGTTGGTAAATCGACGCTGGTCAACCGCATGCTCGGTGAAGACCGGGTCATCGTGTATGACGAGCCGGGCACCACGCGCGACAGTATTTACATCCCGTTCGAGCGTAACGACGAGAAGTACACGCTGATCGATACGGCCGGTGTGCGCAAACGCGGCAAGATCCACGAGGAAGTTGAAAAGTTCTCGGTGGTCAAAACCCTGCAGGCGATCAAAGACGCCAACGTGGTGATCTTCGTGATGGACGCGCGCGAAGGCGTGGTTGACCACGACTTGAACCTGCTGGGCTTTGCTCTGGAAGCGGGTCGTGCCTTGGTTATCGCACTGAACAAGTGGGATGGCATGGTGCCGAGCGAACGCGACTACGTGAAGACCGAGCTTGAACGCCGGTTGTTCTTCGTCGACTTCGCTGACATTCATTTCATCTCGGCGCTGCACGGGACTGGCGTGGGCAACCTGTACCAATCGGTGCAGAACTCGTTCAAGTCCGCAGTCACCCGCTGGCCAACCAGCCGCCTGACCCAGATTCTGGAAGATGCGGTCAGCGAGCATGCGCCACCGATGGTCGGTAGCCGACGCATCAAGCTGCGTTACGCGCACTTGGGTGGCGCCAACCCGCCACTGATCGTGATTCACGGTAACCAGGTCGACAAGGTCCCTAAGTCCTATGTCCGCTATCTGGAAAACACCTATCGCCGCGTTCTGAAGCTAGTCGGTACGCCGATCCGCATCGAGTTCAAAGGCGGCGAGAACCCGTATGAAGGCAACAAGAACACGCTGACTGACCGTCAGGTCAACAAGAAGCGTCGGATGATGTCGCACCACAAGAAAGCCGACAAGAAGCGCCGCGACAAGCGCTGATCATGTAACGGGCTTTCTCCGAAAAGGCGCCAATGGCGCCTTTTTTTGTGCGCGCGGTCTGAGCTATCCTGCGGGTCCCCGTGCCGTCCAGGAGCCGGGTGTGGAGCAGGACACCTCATGATCACCAGCAAATTGCCGAACGTTGGCACCACCATTTTCACCGTGATGTCTCAGCTTGCAGCCGAAACCGGCGCGATCAACCTTTCCCAGGGGTTCCCCGACTTCGACGGCCCGGACGCGCTGCGCGAGGCGCTCTGCCGTCACACCATGGACGGCCACAACCAATACGCGCCGATGACCGGGTTGCCTGCACTGCGCGAGCAAGTAGCAGCCAAGATTGCCCGTTCCTACGGCCGTCAGGTCAATGTCGACACCGAAGTAACCATTACGCCCGGCGCCACCCATGGGATTTTCTGCGCGATCCAGACCGTCGTTCAGGCGGGGGACGAAGTCATCGTCTTCGATCCCAGCTACGACAGTTACGAGCCGTCGGTTGAACTAGCCGGTGGGCGTTGCGTGCATGTGCAACTCAAGCAGAGCGATTTCTCGATTGACTGGGAACAACTCAGTGCAGCCCTGAGCCCACGTACGCGCATGATCATCATCAATTCGCCGCATAACCCGAGCGGTGCATTGATTACTCGCAGCGAACTGGACCAGTTGGCGGCGTTGATTCGGGATCGCGATATCTACCTGGTCAGCGACGAAGTCTATGAACACCTGGTGTTCGACGGTGTGAAGCACGCCAGCGTTTTGGCCCATGAAGAGCTGTATCAGCGAGCGTTTGTGGTCAGCTCGTTCGGCAAGACCTATCACGTCACTGGCTGGAAGACCGGCTACGTCGTGGCGCCGCCAGCACTGACTGCCGAGATGCGCAAGATCCACCAGTTTGTTGGTTTCTGTGGTGTCACGCCTTTGCAGTGGGCATTGGCTGACTTCATGGCGCAGCACCCCGAGCATGTCGAGGAGCTGCCGGCGTTCTATCAAGCCAAACGCGATTTCTTCTGCAATCAGCTGGAGTCGTCGCGCTTTATCTTCACGCGTGCCCAGGGCACTTACTTTCAGCTCGTCGACTATTCGGATATTCGACCGGACTTGAACGACGTCGACATGTCGTTGTGGATGACCCGTGAGCATGGCGTCGCGAGCATCCCGATTTCTGTGTTCTACCAAAAGCCGCCTGAAGGCCAACGCTTGATTCGTTTGTGTTTTCCCAAGCGCGAAGAGACGTTGCGCCAGGCTGCGGAGAAATTATGCGCGATCTGAGCTTGCTGCCCGATCTCAACCTGGCGTTGGTGCAGACCACCTTGGTCTGGCACGACTGTCCGGCCAATCACGCGCACTTCGATGAGCTGTTGAGCGAAGTGCGTGATGTGGATCTGGTGGTCCTGCCGGAGATGTTCACCACCGGGTTTTCTATGGAGTCCGAAACGCTGGCCGAGCCTGTACAGGGCGTGACCTCAGCCTGGATGCTGGCTCACGCCAGGCGGCTGAACGCGGTCGTTACAGGTAGCGTTATCGTGCGTGCCGATGATGGAAGCCACCGCAACCGCCTGCTTTGGGCGCGCCCCGACGGTGAGTTACTGCACTACGACAAGCGCCACTTGTTCCGGATGGCAGGAGAGCATGAGCACTACAGTGCTGGCGAGCGCCAAGTGCAGTTCGAGCTCAAGGGTTGGCGAATTCGACCGCTGATTTGCTACGACCTGCGTTTTCCGGTCTGGAGTCGCGACGCTCACAACACGGACCTGTTGCTGTACACCGCCAATTGGCCTGGGGCGAGAAGGCTGCACTGGAACCGTTTGCTCCCAGCGCGGGCGATCGAAAACCTGTGCTACGTGGCGGCGGTGAATCGTGTTGGCACCGATGGCAAAGGTTTCTCCTACACCGGCGACAGCCAAGTGCTGGATTTTCAAGGTGAGAGCTTGCTGAACGCAGGGGCGGCGGATGGGGTCTTTCAAGTCAAGCTGTCGGCCGAGAGCCTTGGCGCGTATCGGACCAAATTCCCGGCATGTCTCGACGCTGATACATTCGAGATACAGTAATGCTATGAAGTCGGGGCGTTGATGGTCGATACCGGTAGTACCAAACCCGGAGTTCAGTCATGACCACGATCAACGCCTCTTCCCTCACTTACGCCAGCTCCTTCAACGTCACTGTGAAGAAAGACGTTGCCACCACCGCGGACGCCGACGCCGCTACCACTACCTCGGCAACAGCGAGCGACTCTAGCGGCGCAACCGATAAAACCGGCGCACCCAGCGGGGCAGCAGGGGCGAGCGGGGGTTCCAGTTCATCGAGCAGCAGCACCAGTGAAGCGGCGATCGAGAAGCTGGAACAGCAAATCAAGGAAACCGAAAAACTTCTGCAGGAGCAACAGGAGCAACTGGCTGCTGTTCAGGCAAGCAAAGGTTCGGACGAAGAAAAGTCCCAGCGGTTGATGGCTATTCAGGCTCAGGTTGCGAGTACCAGTGCATCGCTCGCCACTCAGCAAGGGGCACTCCTGCAACTGCAGCAGTCAGGGAGTATCAACACCACCGCTTGATCTGCGTAGATACGGTGGCCTTTGCGTGGAGAAAGGCCGTCGATCGGCAACATTAAAAACACTCACCGGCGCACTTCAGATTGACGTGCCATGGCCGATATCGCCTGTAATAAAACAGGAGTTCAGCCATGACCATCATTAATACGAGTTCTTTGGGGTCGTATTCCAGCGTGTTCGCTGCTGGTGTTAAAACGGATAACTCTCAAGTCAGCGATGCCACTACAGTGAGCGTCGATTTGCGTGGCACCGTAATGAAACCCGCCGGGGCGGCTGGCAAGGCAGAGTCCTCCGAAAGCCTCACGCCTTCGCAGCAGGCGATCAAGCAGCTGCAGGAGCAGATCAAAGAGACCCAGAAACGTCTACTGGAGCAGCAGCAACAGTTGGCTGTTGCGCAAAACAGCAAGTTGCCTGAGCCAGAAAAAGGCCAGCAAGTAATGGCTATCCAGCAACAGGTTTCGGGCACCATGGCCCAACTGGCAGCACAGCAGGCTGCATTGCTTGAGTTGATGAAAGGCAGCGTCAGCACGACCGCTTGATGGCCCTGCTCAACAAAAAGGCCCCGAAGTCTGTACTTCGGGGCCTTTTTATTTCTCGACTTCAGTAGGAGCTAACTTGTTCGCGAGAGATCTTGGCCGACAGACCGCTTCGGCTGCCTCGCCAACAAGTTAGCTCCTACAGATTCAGCACTTAGGCGGCCTTGGCTTCAGCCTGAACCAGCGAACGGTTCAAGGCGCTGAACAACGCGCGGAAGCTGGCGGTAGTGATGTTTTCGTCGATGCCTACCCCGTGGACCGCACGATCACCGTTCACCCGCAGTTCAATGTAGGCCGCAGCTTTTGCCGTGGTGCCAGCGCCAATCGCGTGCTCGTTGTAATCCATGATCTCGACGCCCACCGGCAGGCTGGATACCAACGCTTCGAGGGCGCCGTTGCCTTTGCCTCTCCAGTGCAGGTTGGTCTCGCCATCGCCCTTGGCCGATACCTCGACTTCGACGGCGCTGTGACCGTTTTCTTCCTGCAGACGATGGCTGACAAGCGCGTAGGGCTTGTTGGCTTGCAGGTATTCCTGCTTGAACAGCGCATAAATCTGCTGGGCGCTCATTTCCAGACCCAAACGGTCGGTCTCGCCCTGAACTACCTGGCTGAACTCGATCTGCATGCGGCGCGGGAGGGAGATGCCGTATTCCTGCTCCAGCAGATAGGCGATGCCACCCTTGCCCGACTGGCTGTTGACGCGGATAACGGCCTCGTAGCTGCGGCCAATGTCAGCTGGATCAATCGGCAAGTACGGCACTTCCCACACGGCGTCGGGTTTCTGCTGCGAGAAGCCCTTGCGTATGGCGTCCTGGTGCGAGCCGGAGAACGCCGTGTGGACCAGGTCGCCCACGTACGGGTGACGTGGGTGAACCGCGATCTGGTTGCACTCTTCGACGACTTTGCGCACGCCGTCGATATCGGAGAAGTCCAGTTGTGGGTTCAGACCTTGGGTGTACATGTTCAATGCCACTGTCACCAGATCGACGTTACCGGTGCGCTCGCCGTTGCCGAACAGGCAACCCTCGACACGATCGGCGCCGGCCATCAGTCCCAGTTCAGTGGCTGCCACGCCAGTGCCACGATCATTATGGGTGTGCAGGCTGATGATTACGCTGTCGCGGCGAGTGATGTTGCGGCTGAACCATTCGATCTGGTCGGCATAGATGTTTGGCGTGGCCACTTCGACCGTAGCGGGCAAGTTGAGGATGACCTTGTTCTGCGGCGTTGCGTTCCAGACCTCAATCACGGCGTCGCAGACTTCCTTGGCAAACTCCAGCTCAGTGGCGCTGAAGGTTTCAGGGGAGTACTCGAACTGCCATTGGGTCTCTGGCTGCAGGGCCGCATATTTGACGAACAGTTTGGCGGCGCTTACTGCGATTTCCTTCACGCCCGCTTTGTCTTGGTTGAAGACAATGCGACGGAAAGAAGGGGAGGTGGCGTTGTACAGGTGAACGATGGCCTTCTTGGCGCCCTTCAACGATTCAAAGGTCCGCGCAATCAGATCTTCACGGCCTTGGGTGAGGACTTGAATGGTGGTGTCGTCCGGGATGTGCCCGTCTTCGATCAGGGTGCGCACGAAGTCGAAATCGGTTTGAGATGCTGCTGGGAACGATGCTTCGATTTCCTTCACGCCGACCTGAACCAGGGTTTTCCAGAAGCGCAGTTTTTTGACCGCATCCATCGGCTCGATCAGCGATTGGTTGCCGTCACGCAAGTCAGAACTGCACCAGATAGGCACTTGGGTAATGGTCTTGGAAGGCCAGGTGCGATCGGCCAAATCGATGACCGGGAACGCACGGTACTTGGTCGAGGGATCTTTGAGCATGGTCATGTGAGCAGTCCTTTAAATACTGAGGGCCGAAAAAAGGCGGCCAGCCGCTTGAAGCATAGACAGGGGTCGAGGCACCGCAATTAGCTTGGCAGTCGTGCACTGACGAGGCTGAGACAGCGATGCTGACGCAGCAGAATGAGGGTGTGAGAGATTTTCATAACGGCCACGGTATCCAATGGGGTGAAAGGTGGCAAGCTGTTGAGGAAAATTGGTAAGAATGTGCATAAAGTGCAGGTTTTCGAGATTATGCTGCGTCTATCGTCCGCTTAGCGAGATTTTATTGCTGCACACCAACGACCGCCGCAATGCTGTCAATTGTAGGAGCGCGCTTGCCCGCGATGACGTCATACCAAGCGGCATTACGTCGTCTAGAAAACCGCTATCGCGGGCAAGCGCGCTCCTCTAGATGGAAGTGTTAAGGCTGGAACGCGCCGATAAATATCGCCGGGTCCACGCGCGCATCATTCAGGCTGACATTCCAGTGCATGTGCGGCCCGGTTGCCCGGCCTGTGGAGCCGACACGGCCAACAATCCCGCCGCGAGGTACGGCATCACCGACCTTCACGTCGATCTTCGACATGTGGCAGAACATGCTGATGAAACCCTGGCCGTGGTCTACAAAAACCGTATTGCCGTTGAAGAAGTAATTACCGATCAGAATCACCTTGCCCGCCGCTGGTGATTTGATTGGCGTACCGGCAGGGACGGCGAAGTCCAGCCCCGCATGAGGGTTGCGCTCTTCGCCGTTGAAGAACCTGCGCACGCCAAACTTGCTCGACAGCGGCCCGTTCACCGGTTTATCAAGAATAAGATTGCTTGGCGTGCCTGGGCTGAAACTGCGATAAGCCTGAACCTGCACCGCCAGTTCACCTTCGATGCGTTTCAGGTCATCCGGGTTAGGGTTCACCTGACGCTGGTTTTTCAACGTGATGCGCTGCTCGGGGTAGGTCTTGTTACCCACAACGAAGGACAGATTACGGTTGCCGCCCGCATCTTTGGCCACCAATTGCTGAGTACCGGGTTTGACTGTCAGCGGTATGCCGACAATCGCCAGCCAGCGGTTGCCTTGCTCCTTGACCACCATGACCGGTTTGCCCTGATAAGAGGCTTTTGGCGCTTCGGTTCCTGTGCCCAGATCCACCACCGCGACGCCACCGGGAACCGACTTGTTCAAGGCGCGGGTAATAAAGCTTTCGGCGGGTGCTGCGGCAAAAGCGGGCATGATCAGGCAAGCGGCCAGCGCGACAGTGGTGAAAAATCGAGTCATACCGAGCATCAATAGATCAATCCAGTAGAGAGAGGGTAACGGGGGTGAGGTGGTTGTCCTCGACTCGAACAAGCAACTCGCCTTCGCCCAGTTTTGCCGTCAGGCGCTGGCCGGTTTTGGTCTGCCCGGCGCTGCGAATGGCATGTCCTTTATCGTCCAGCAAAATGCTGTACCCGCGACCCAGCGTTGCAAGCGGGCTGACAACGTTAAGCGTCTGCACCTGATTTTGCAGCTGCAAGCGACGGGTCTTCAGATTGTCCCTGATGGCTTTCGGCAGACGCTCAGCCAACACATCCAGGCGCTGGCGCAGGAAAGCCAGCGTGCGTCCGGGATGTTGCGCCGCCAGTCTGCTTTGCAGATGACTCATACGCACCTGGCGCTTGTGCATCTGTTGCTCGAACGCGCGGCGCATGCGCATGTCCAGATCGTCCAGACGCTGTGCCCGTTGACGCAGACGCTCGCCGGGATGTCGCAAGCGGCGGGAAATACCGTCCAGTCGCAGTTGCTCGCGCATCAACCGGTCCTGCATGCGGCTGATCAAGCGACGCTGCAGGCTGTCGACCCGGCGATGCAGGTCGCTGGAGTCGGGTGCCAGCAGTTCGGCGGCCGCTGACGGCGTAGGGGCACGGACGTCGGCGACGAAATCGCTGATCGACACATCCGTTTCATGCCCTACAGCGCTGACAATCGGCGTTACGCAGGCGTCGATGGCGCGCGCCACTGCCTCTTCGTTGAAGCACCATAAGTCTTCGAGAGAGCCGCCGCCGCGCGCGAGAATCAACGCGTCGAATCCACGACCGTCTGCCAGTTTCAGCGCACGCACGATTTGCGCGATGGCCTCGCGGCCTTGCACAGCGGTGGGAATGAGGGTCAGTTCCACTTGCGGCGCGCGACGACGAAAGACGCTGATGATGTCGCGGATCACCGCCCCTGTGGGTGAGCTGATGATCCCGATGCGCCGTGGGTGCAACGGCAGCGCGACCTTGCGTTCGGCACTGAATAATCCTTCGGCGCTGAGTTTTTCTTTCAGCGCATCGAAGGCCAGGCGCAGCGCACCATCACCTGCTGGCTCAACGGTGTCGAGAATCAGCTGATAATCGCCACGGCCTTCAAACAGCGAGACCTTGCCGCGCACCTTAACGGCCAGACCATCTTTCAATGCCTGACGCACTCGGGCTGCACTCTGCCGGAACAGCGCGCAGCGCACCTGGGCGCCGGTGTCCTTAAGCGTGAAATACACGTGGCCGGAAGCGGGTCGAGACAGATTGGATATTTCGCCCTCTACCCAGATGTTGGAGAACACATCCTCCAGCAGCACACGAGCGCGGCCGTTGAGCTGGCTGACGGTGAGGACTTCCCGGTCGAGGCCGAGTCTTGCGAAGGGGTCTTTGATCATGGCGGGCATGATAAAGGCAATGGGGTGATCGTCACCACAGGAGATGGGCGCCACTGTTTGCCAGAACGGCGCCAATTTTCCGTAGGAGCCAACTTGTTGGCGAGACGCTTACAAAGTCAGCCCGAAAAATCCCCTCTCGAACAAGTTCGCTCCTACAGAACATGTTCGGCATTTCTTCTATGTATATTTCTTTCGTGTGGTTAAAGTCTGCCCCCATTATTTCCCGTCAATCTGTTCAGAAAGGAGGCGCTGTGACCGTTGCCGGGCTGTTGGGCGAGTTCAGTCATCAGCTGGGGTTCACCCCAATGGATTGGCTGATCATTGAGCTAGGCGTGATCGCCGCCTATCTGGTGTTCGCCATCGCAGGCTTTGGCACTGCTCTGGTGGCAGGCCCTGTTTTGATTCACTTCATGCCCTTGTCGCGAATCATCCCGCTGCTGGTGATGCTCGACTTTCTTGCCGCCTTCAGCCACCTGCTACCTTCTCGGCAACAGGTGGTCAGGTCCGAGCTATTGAGGATGGTTCCATGCATGGCCGTGGGCTGCACGCTGGGTGTGCTGTTTCTGCTCAATCTCAAGTCCGATCTGCTGCTGTTGCTCATGGGCATATTCCTCATTGCCTACTCGGTCTACAGCCTCGCCATCAAGGTCCGACCGACTCAGCTGTCGGCAGGCTGGGCGATCCCGATGGGCACAGTAGGCGGATTGTTTGGCGCGCTCTTCGGCAGTGGCGGCTTTCTATATGCGATTTACCTCAATGGGCGACTGACCGATAAAAGTCAGGCTCGCGCTACGCAGAATGCACTGATCAGTTGCAGCACCATCGTGCGCTTGAGCCTGTTCGTGATCACCGGGGTGTACGCGCAGATTTCCCTGCTGTTGCTGGCTGTGTGCATTCTGCCTGCGATGATTATTGGCTCCTGGATCGGGCGTCGTCTGGTCATGAAACTCTCACGAGAAATGTTCGTGCGACTGGTTACCTGGCTGGTGCTGGTCAGCGGAATCACCCTCATTGGCCGCTATCTGGCGGGCTGATGGCTAAACTTGACCTTAGCGACGACAGCATTAAGCTGCCGCACTCAGTTGACCGTCAGCGACAGGCCAGGCCATGAACACCCAAAGCATCATCGTCCCGCAAATCTCCAACTTCCCGGCCCGCGAAGCCAAGGCCCGCGCCATCTTGCGCTGGCTGGTAAAGCTGGACGTGGTCGAAGAAGCCCTGAGTACCTGCGGACGCAGCTATAACAAGATGGCCTACGCGATTGCCCCCGGCGCCAGACGCTTCGTCAAACATCCAGATGCGCTGCCTTATGGCAAAGAGGTCAATGGTCTGGAGATTGTGCTCAAGCGCTGCATCTATACACCGCAGCAGGGGTTTGTCGAAGAGGCGGGCTGTCCCGAGTGTCGTCGAGAGATCGGTGAGGCGCTGTTCGACAGTCTCGAAGAGTGGATGCCGGGTCAGACCGATAACTTTATTTGCCCCGAATGCCGGCATGAAGACGATATCAACGGCTTCATGTTTCTTGATCCCTGTGGATTCTCCAATCTTGGGTTCATCTTCAATGACTGGCTTGAAGCTGACTTCAAGCAGAGTTTTCTGGATGATTTTGCCGAGCGTCTTGATCGGCCGGTGTCTTTCGTCAAAGTGCGGCTTTGACACCAGCGTTACAGCTGCGATTGGCGATAGAGCGCGTCGATCACGGTCATTCTTAAATAGACTGATCTTTACATTGAGCACCGGCACCTCTGTGGGTATAATGGCGCGCTTCCAATTTCCCGCTCGGGAGCCCCCGCGATGCTGCGTATCAGCCAAGAAGCTCTTACATTCGACGACATTCTCCTTGTGCCCGGTTATTCCGAGGTACTCCCTAACGAAGTCAGTCTGAAAACCCGTTTGACCCGTGGCATCGAACTGAATATCCCCCTCGTTTCTGCTGCAATGGACACCGTCACTGAAGCCCGTCTGGCAATCGCCATGGCTCAGGAAGGTGGCATCGGGATTATTCACAAGAACATGACCATCGAGCAGCAAGCTGCCGAAGTCCGCAAGGTCAAAAAGTTCGAAGCCGGCGTAGTGAAGGACCCGATCACCATCGAGGCCGACGCTACGGTTCGCGATTTGTTCGAACTCACCCGCCAACACAATATCTCCGGTGTACCGGTCCTGCATGACGGCGAACTCGTCGGCATCGTGACCTCGCGCGATGTGCGCTTTGAAACCCGTATGGAAGCCACCGTTCGTGAAGTGATGACGCCTAAAGAACGTCTCGTCACCGTACGTGAAGGCGCCGACAAGTACGAAGTACGTGATCTGTTGCACAAGCACCGCCTGGAAAAAGTCCTGATCGTCGACGCCAAGTTCGCGCTCAAGGGCATGATGACCGTCAAGGACATCGAGAAATCCAAAGCCTACCCACTCGCCAGCAAGGACGATCAAGGTCGTTTGCGCGTTGGCGCGGCAGTCGGCACCGGTAAAGACACTGGCGAGCGCGTCAGCGCACTGGTCTCGGCCGGCGTAGACGTCATCGTCGTCGATACTGCGCACGGTCACTCCAAAGGTGTGATCGATCGCGTTCGCTGGGTCAAGCAGAACTTCCCTGACGTGCAGGTGATTGGCGGCAACATCGCCACCGCCGCTGCCGCCATCGCGTTGGTCGAGGCGGGCGCAGATGGCGTCAAGGTCGGTATCGGTCCTGGCTCCATTTGCACCACGCGCATCGTTGCTGGTGTCGGCGTTCCGCAAATCAGCGCCATCGCCAACGTGGCAGAAGCACTGAAAGGTACTGACGTTACCTTGATCGCTGACGGCGGCATCCGCTTCTCCGGCGACCTGTCCAAAGCCATCGTTGCTGGCGCGAACTGCGTGATGATGGGTTCGATGTTCGCCGGTACTGAAGAAGCACCGGGTGAAATCGAGCTGTTCCAGGGTCGTTCGTACAAGGCTTATCGCGGTATGGGTTCGCTGGGCGCGATGTCTCAGACCCAAGGCTCCTCGGACCGCTATTTCCAGGATTCGTCCGATGGCGCCGAGAAGCTGGTGCCTGAAGGTATCGAAGGTCGCGTGGCCTACAAGGGTTCGCTGACCGCCATCGTTCACCAGTTGATGGGCGGCCTGCGTTCTTCCATGGGTTACACCGGCAGCGCCAACATCGACGAGATGCGCACCAAGCCGGAATTTGTGCGCATCACTGGCGCTGGTATGGCTGAGTCTCACGTTCACGACGTGCAGATCACCAAGGAAGCGCCGAACTATCGCGTCGGCTAACGCCTCCAGCCGCAAGTTATAAGCCACAAGCTACAAGCGATCCGTGGCGGTAGCGCCTCACCGCGCAGCCGCCACGGATCTGCAGCTCCCTCAATACCCTTGCAGCTTGAAGCTTAAGGCTTGAAGCTGCTACATCAGAGACCTCTCATGGCCCTCGACATTCACGCCCACCGTATCCTTATCCTCGACTTCGGTTCCCAGTACACCCAGTTGATCGCCCGCCGCGTGCGTGAGATTGGCGTTTACTGCGAGCTGCATCCGTTCGACATGGACGATGAAGCGATTCGCGAATTCGCACCGCGCGGGATCATCCTCGCCGGCGGTCCGGAGTCTGTGCATATGGCTGACAGCCCGCGTGCGCCACAGGCGGTGTTCGACCTTGGTGTTCCGGTGTTCGGCATCTGCTACGGCATGCAGACCATGGCCGAGCAGTTGGGCGGTCGCGTTGAAGGCTCCGAGATGCGCGAGTTTGGCTACGCCCGTGTCGACGTTGTCGGCAAGAGCCGCGTACTCGACGGCATCGAAGACCACGTCGATGCAGACGGCGTTTTCGGCCTCGACGTGTGGATGAGCCACGGCGACAAAGTGACTCAGATCCCCGAAGGCTTCCACCTGCTGGCTAGCACCCCAAGCTGCCCGATCGCTGGCATGGCTGACGACACTCGCGGTTACTACGGCGTGCAATTCCACCCTGAAGTGACCCATACCAAACAGGGCGGTCGCATCCTCTCGCGCTTCATCCTCGACATCTGCGGCTGCGAAGCGCTGTGGACCCCTTCGAAGATTGCCGAAGACGCCATCGCTCAAGTCCGCGCTCAAGTCGGCACCGACAATGTGCTGCTGGGCCTGTCCGGCGGCGTCGATTCTTCCGTGGTCGCGGCGTTGCTGCACAAGGCCATTGGCGATCAGCTGACCTGCGTCTTCGTCGACAACGGCTTACTGCGCCTGCATGAAGGCGAGCAAGTGATGGCCATGTTCGCCGAGAACATGGGCGTCAAAGTGATCCGTGCCAATGCTCAAGACCAGTTCCTCAACAACCTGGCAGGCGAAAGCGATCCGGAGAAGAAGCGCAAGATCATCGGTCGCACCTTCATCGACGTCTTCGATGCCGAGTCCTGCAAGCTGGACAACATCAAGTTCCTCGCCCAGGGCACGATCTATCCAGACGTGATCGAGTCGGCTGGCGCCAAAAGCGGCAAGGCCCACGTGATCAAGTCGCACCACAACGTGGGCGGCCTGCCGGAAGAAATGAACCTGAAACTGGTCGAGCCCCTGCGCGAACTGTTCAAGGATGAAGTGCGTCGTCTGGGTCTGGAACTCGGCCTGCCGTACGACATGGTCTATCGCCACCCATTCCCGGGGCCGGGTCTGGGCGTGCGTATCCTGGGTGAAGTGAAAAAGGAATACGCCGACCTGCTGCGTCGCGCTGACCACATCTTCATCGAAGAGCTGCGCAAGGCCGACTGGTACCACAAAGTCAGTCAGGCGTTCGTCGTGTTTCAGCCCGTGAAATCCGTGGGTGTTGTAGGCGATGGCCGTCGTTACGCGTGGGTTGTTGCACTGCGAGCCGTTGAAACCATCGACTTCATGACCGCACGTTGGGCTCACCTGCCATACGAGCTGCTGGAAACCGTCAGCGGTCGCATCATCAACGAAATCGAAGGCATCTCCCGCGTCACCTACGACGTGTCGAGCAAGCCGCCTGCGACGATTGAGTGGGAATGATGCAAACAGCGCCGAAGCCATTTCGGCGCTGAAACGTTTTGACCCATAAGGGCAGCCCAGGCTGCCCTTATTTTATTCCAAATGCGGGTGTATCTTATTTGCCCCTCGCGCACTGACTCGCCAGCGCTTCATTCTCCCGAAATTTCAAGGTGCCACTCATCCATGTCTTTTACCCGTCGACAAATACTCGGAGGTCTGGCCGGTCTTGCCGTCGTTGGATTGGGGGCGGGCGGGGCATCGCGGTATTGGCTGGGGCGTGCCGGTCCGGGGGAGGGATACGATTACGAGCTGATCGCCGCGCCGCTGGATGTCGAGTTGGTTGCTGGCCATCAGACCTCGGCCTGGGCATTCGGCGGTTCGGTGCCGGGGACCGAATTGCGGGTCAGGCAGGGTGATTGGCTTCGGGTGCGCTTTATCAACCAGTTGGAGGTCGAGACCACGATCCATTGGCACGGCATTCGATTGCCGTTGGAAATGGACGGCGTGCCTTACGTATCGCAGCTGCCAGTTAAGCCAGGCGAGTATTTCGACTACAAGTTTCGCGTGCCCGATGCCGGTAGTTATTGGTATCACCCCCACGTCAGCAGCAGCGAAGAACTGGGGCGCGGGCTTGTCGGACCGCTGATTGTCGAGGAGCGCGAGCCCACCGGGTTTGCTCATGAGCGCACGGTCAGCCTCAAGAGCTGGCACGTGGATGAGGAGGGCGCTTTTACGCCGTTCAGCGTTACGCGTGAGGCGGCGCGCGAAGGCACGGCGGGGCGGCTGTCGAGCATCAACGGCATTCCTCAGGGCGTCATCGATTTGCCAGCCGGGCAGATCGTACGGGTGCGCATCCTCAATCTCGACAACACCGTGACCTACCGGCTGAACCTGCCGGGCGCCGAGGCGCAGATCTACGCGCTCGATGGCAATCCCGTCGCGCCGCGCCCGCTAGGCAAAGATTACTGGCTGGGGCCGGGCATGAGAATTTGTCTGGCGATCAAGGCGCCAGCGGTGGGAGAGGAGATTGCGCTGCGCAATGGCCCTGTGCGATTGGGGACGTTTCGTTCGGTCGCCAGCAACGACAAACCTGGCGAATGGCCTGCGCAGCTGCCAGCCAATCCCGTTGCCGAGCCGGATCTGCAGGCAGCCGAAAAGCTCAACTTCAATATCGAGTGGGCCGGGGCCGTGTCGGTCAATGTCGATAACGGCAAGCCGCCGAGCCTCTGGCAAATCAACGGTCAAGCGTGGGACATCACCGACAAGACCTGTGCGGATCGTCCGATTGCCAAGTTGGAAAAGGGCAAGAGTTACATCTTCGAATTGAAGAACATGACCCAGTATCAGCATCCGATTCACCTGCATGGCATGAGCTTCAAAGTCATCGCTTCGGATCGCAGGAAGATTATTCCGTATTTCACCGACACCTTTTTACTGGGCAGAAACGAGCGCGCACGCGTTGCGCTGGTGGCGGATAATCCGGGCGTGTGGATGTTCCACTGCCATGTGATCGATCACATGGAAACAGGTCTTATGGCAGCTATCGAGGTTTCGTAATGCGCCAGCCGCAAATCATTGATCGCAGCCGCGATCAACATTTCATGCGTGAAGCCCTGGCCCTCGCAGCCCAGGGCGCAGTCTTGGGCGAAGTGCCTGTAGGCGCCGTAGTGGTTCAGGACGGCGAGATCATTGGCCGTGGTTTCAACTGCCCAATCAGTGGCAGCGACCCCAGCGCTCACGCCGAAATGGTCGCCATCCGAAACGCCGCCCAGGCCCTCAGCAATTACCGGTTACCCGGCAGCACGCTGTACGTCACCCTTGAGCCGTGCAGCATGTGCGCCGGTTTGATCGTTCATTCCCGAATCAACCGCGTGGTGTATGGGGCGCTTGAGCCAAAGGCAGGCATCGTGCAGAGCCAGGGCCAGTTCTTCACCCAGCCGTTTCTCAACCACCGCGTGTTGTTCGAGGGCGGGGTGCTGGGGGAAGAGTGCGGGGCGATGTTGAGCGAGTTTTTCAGGATGAGAAGAGCGAAGGGTTGAGCCTACAGCGGTGTTTTCTCTTCTGGCGGCTTGGTCTTGTCGACGCCCGGCACATGCAGATTGCTCTCGGCGACCTGGCTGCCTTCGAGTTGCGGCTGAGTCACCCAGGTGAGGATGTCGTAATACCGGCGGATGTTGGCGACAAAGCTGACCGGCTCTCCGCCTCGGGCGTACCCGTAACGGGTTTTGCTGTACCACTGTTTTTGCGCCAAACGGGGCAACATTTTTTTTACGTCGAGCCATTTATTTGGATTCAGGCCCTCGTTTTCCGCCAATTTGCGCGCATCGTCCAGATGACCGCCACCAATGTTGTAGGAAGCGAGAGCGAGCCACGTACGATCGGGCTCTTGAATTTTGTCATCCAGCTGATCCTTTACGTAGGCAAAATACTTTGCGCCACCTTTGATGCTTTGTTTGGCGTCCAGCCGGTTGGAAACGCCCATGGCTTGAGCAGTACTTTGGGTCAGCATCATCAACCCGCGAACACCGGTTTTCGACGTAACGCCCGGCTGCCACAAGGATTCCTGATAGCCGATGGCTGCCAGCAGTCGCCAGTCCACCTGCTCTTCCTTGGCGGACGACTGAAAACTCTTCTCGTACTTGGGCAGACGCTCCTGCAGATGCTGGGCAAACGTGTATGCGCCGACGTAACCCAATACGTCCACGTGGCCGTAATAGCGGTCTTTGAGCCGCTGCAACATGCCGTTTTTCTGCACTTTGTCGAGGAACGCGTTGATCTCGTTCAGCAGGCTATTGTCGTCGCCCAAAGCCACGGCCCAGCGTTGATCGCGGCCATCACCCAAGTCAAAGGCGACGCGGACATTGGGGAAATACACCTGATTCATGGCCAGTTCGTTTGAGTCCACCAGTGTCAGGTCGATCTGGCCCTCATCGACCATGCGCAGCAGGTCAACCACCTCCACCTGATCGGACTCTTCATACTGCAATTGGGGGTATTTGACCTTCAGCGCCGCCAGTTGCTCTGCGTGGCTGCTGCCTTTGAGCACCAGAATGCGCTTGCCCACCAGATCGCCCGGATCAGTAGGCCGGTTCTGGCCGTTGCGATAGATGACTTGAGGGGTGACTTCAAGATACTGATGTGAAAAACGCACCTGCTTCGCACGTTGCTCAGTGCTGACCAGTCCTGCGGCGGCCAGCACCGGCCCTCCGGGCTTGTTCATCTTGTCGAACAGATCGTCAATGTTGTCAGCTGTTTCGATCTTCAGCTCTACACCGAGATCTTCGGCGAAACGCTTGACCAGTTCATACTCAAAACCGGTCTCGCCGTTGCGATCCTGGAAATAGGTAGCCGGGCTGTTACGAGTAACGACGCGCAGGACGCCATCCTCCTTGACTCGTTCGAGTGTGTTGGGTTTCTCAACACACGCACCGAGCAGCAGGAAGATTCCGGTAGCGATGAGCCACTTGGCGCAGCGTGGGCGGAAATCTGATTGGGAAAACATCGGTGCAGTATACGCAAAGGAGCCTGACCGCCATATCTCGACAGCGAAGGTTGCGTCTGATAGAGCAGCGACTTCTCGACGCGTTTGCCAGCCGCGCTTTGCCGTGCCGACGTTCGGGTGCGTTGTAAGCAGTCGTTTCGGGTGCCGAAAGTGGAGCTTTACGCTAGAATGCACGGCCTCAAAGCACACCCCCTTCCCCGAGGCTGTCCCGACGATGTTGATCCTGCGTGGTGCTCCCGCCCTTTCTGCTTTCCGCCACAAGAAATTACTTGCGCAGCTGAACGATAAAGTTCCGGCTGTCAGTGGCCTGTATGCTGAATTCGCCCACTTCGCTGAGGTCGCCGGTGTTCTGACCGACGAAGAGCAGCAGGTCCTCGCCCGTCTCCTGAAATACGGCCCGAGTGTGCCGGTTCAAGAGCCACGCGGCCGCCTGTTTCTGGTCCTCCCGCGTTTCGGCACGATCTCTCCGTGGTCCAGCAAGGCCACCGATATCGCCCACAATTGCAGTCTGAGCAAGATCCAGCGCCTGGAACGCGGGATTGCCTTTTATGTAGAAGGCCAGTTCAGCGACGCCGACGCGCAGTTGATCTCCGACAGCCTTCACGACCGCATGACGCAGCTGGTACTGGGCGCGCTGGAGCAGGCCGCTGGCTTATTCAGCCACGCCGAGCCCAAGCCGTTGACCGCCGTTGATGTGCTGGGTGGCGGTCGCGCCGCGCTGGAAAAAGCCAACGTCGAGCTGGGCCTGGCCTTGGCCGAGGATGAAATCGACTATCTTGTCACCAGCTTCATCGGTCTCAAGCGTAACCCTCACGATATTGAATTGATGATGTTCGCCCAGGCGAACTCCGAGCACTGCCGTCACAAGATTTTCAACGCCAGTTGGGACATCGACGGCCAGAGCCAGGAAAAAAGCCTGTTCGGCATGATCAAGAACACCTACGTCCTGCACAGCGAAGGCGTGTTGTCCGCTTACAAGGACAACGCTTCGGTTATCGTCGGCAGCGTCGCCGGCCGTTTCTTCCCGAATCCTGACACCCGTGAATACGGTGCCGTTCAGGAGCCGGTGCACATCCTGATGAAGGTCGAAACCCACAACCACCCGACGGCCATCGCGCCGTTCCCGGGTGCAGCGACCGGTTCCGGCGGCGAGATCCGCGATGAAGGCGCAACCGGCCGTGGCGCCAAGCCAAAGGCAGGCCTGACCGGCTTCACCGTGTCCAACCTGAATATCCCGGGTTTCGTCCAGCCTTGGGAAAAGCCTTACGGTAAGCCTGAGCGCATCGTCACTCCGCTCGACATCATGATCGAAGGCCCGCTGGGTGGCGCGGCGTTCAACAATGAATTCGGGCGGCCGGCATTGACCGGTTACTTCCGTACTTTCGAGCAATCCATCAACACCCCCCACGGCGACGAAGTGCGCGGCTATCACAAGCCGATCATGCTTGCTGGCGGCATGGGCAACATCCGTGAGGGCCACGTCCAGAAGGCTGAAATCAAGGTCGGCGCCAAGCTGATCGTGCTCGGCGGTCCGGCGATGTTGATCGGTCTGGGTGGCGGCGCGGCTTCCTCCATGGCCACCGGCACCAGTTCGGCAGACCTGGACTTCGCTTCGGTTCAGCGGGAAAACCCTGAAATGGAGCGTCGTTGCCAGGAAGTGATCGACCGTTGCTGGCAGCTGGGCGAGCAGAACCCGATTGCCTTCATCCACGACGTGGGCGCGGGCGGTCTGTCCAACGCCTTCCCGGAACTGGTCAACGATGGCGGTCGCGGCGGGCGCTTCGAACTGCGCAACGTCCCCAACGACGAGCCGGGCATGGCCCCGCTGGAAATCTGGAGCAACGAGTCCCAGGAACGCTACGTCATGGCGGTCAGCGCCGAGAACTTCGAGCGTTTCAAAGCGATCTGTGAACGCGAGCGTTGCCCGTTTGCAGTGGTCGGCGAGGCCACTGAAGAGCCGCAACTGACTGTCACCGACAGTCATTTCGGTAACAGCCCGGTGGACATGCCGCTTGAAGTGCTGCTGGGCAAGGCCCCGCGCATGCACCGTTCGGCTGTGCGTGAAACCGAGCTGGGCGATGACTTCGACCCAAGCACGCTGGACATCGAGGAAAGCGTGCAGCGCGTCTTGCGTCACCCGGCCGTCGCCAGCAAAAGCTTCCTGATCACCATTGGCGACCGCAGCATCACCGGTCTGGTCAATCGCGATCAAATGGTCGGTCCGTGGCAGGTGCCGGTGGCCGACGTTGCTGTAACCGCTACCAGTTTCGACGTGTACACCGGTGAAGCGATGGCCATGGGCGAGCGTACGCCGCTGGCTTTGCTCAACGCTCCGGCGTCCGGGCGCATGGCAATCGGCGAAACCCTGACCAACATCGCGGCCTCGCGCATCGGCAAGATTTCCGACATCAAATTGTCGGCCAACTGGATGTCCGCCGCCGGCCACCCGGGAGAAGATGCGCGTCTGTATGACACCGTGAAAGCGGTCGGCATGGAGCTGTGCCCGGAGTTGGGCATTACTATTCCTGTGGGCAAGGACTCGATGTCCATGAAGACCCGCTGGAGCGACGAAGGCGCGGAAAAAACCGTCACTTCACCAATGTCGCTGATCGTGACCGGCTTTGCGCCCGTCACTGACATTCGCGGCACCCTGACGCCGCAATTGCGCATGGACAAGGGCGTTACCGACCTGATCCTCATTGATCTGGGCCGCGGTCAGAACCGCATGGGCGCCTCGATTCTCGCGCAGACTCACGGCAAGTTGGGCAAAGTTGCCCCGGACGTCGATGACGCTGAAGACCTGAAGGCGTTCTTCGCCGTGATTCAGGGCCTCAACGCCGACGGCCATTTGCTGGCCTACCACGACCGTTCCGACGGTGGTTTGCTGGTGTCGGTACTGGAAATGGCCTTTGCCGGTCATTGCGGCCTGAACTTGCAACTTGATGGCCTGGCTGAAAACAAAGCCGCCATCGCTGCGATCCTGTTCAACGAAGAACTGGGCGCTGTAATTCAGGTGCGTCAGGATGCAACGCCGGACGTGCTGGCTCAGTTCAGCGCAGCAGGCCTGGGCGGTGATTGTGTCGCGGTCATCGGCCAGCCGGTCAACAACGACGACGTGCACATCGGCTACAGCGGCGAACCTGTGTTCACCGGTCAGCGTCGTCTCTTGCACCGTCAGTGGGCTGAAACCAGCTATCAGATTCAACGCCTGCGTGACAACGCCGAGTGCGCTGATCAGGAATTCGACGCGCTGCTGGAAGAAGACAATCCGGGCCTGAGCGTCAAGCTGGGTTACGACGTCAACGACAACATCGCCGCGCCTTACATCAAGAAGGGCATTCGCCCACAAGTGGCGGTACTGCGTGAGCAGGGCGTCAACGGTCAGGTAGAAATGGCTGCCGCGTTCGATCGCGCCGGTTTCGCTTCGGTTGACGTGCACATGAGCGACATCCTTGCCGGTCGCGTCGATCTGAACGAGTTCAAAGGTCTGGTCGCTTGCGGCGGCTTCTCCTACGGCGACGTGCTCGGTGCGGGGGAAGGCTGGGCCAAGTCGGCGCTGTTCAACACCCGAGCGCGTGATGCGTTCCAGGCATTCTTCGAGCGTCAGGACAGCTTTGCGCTGGGCGTGTGCAACGGTTGCCAGATGATGTCCAACCTCAGCGAACTGATTCCTGGCAGCGAGTTCTGGCCGCACTTTGTGCGCAACCGCTCCGAGCAGTTCGAGGGGCGCGTGGCGATGGTGCAGATCCAGGAATCGGCTTCGATCTTCCTGCAGGGCATGGCCGGTTCGCGCATGCCGGTTGCCATTGCTCACGGCGAAGGTCATGCGGAATTCAAGAGCCCGGAATCGCTGCTGGAAAGCGATCTGTCAGGCACCGTTGCCATGCGCTTCGTTGATAACCACGGCAAGGTCACTGAAAACTACCCGGCCAACCCGAACGGTTCGCCGCGCGGTATCACCGGCCTGACCACTCGCGACGGGCGCGTCACCATCATGATGCCGCACCCTGAGCGTGTGTTCCGCGCAGTCAACAACTCGTGGCGCCCGGAAGAGTGGAACGAAGATGGCGCCTGGATGCGGATGTTCCGCAATGCGCGTGTCTGGGTGAACTGATAGCTGATGTACAAGCTCGCCTTCTTCGTGCCGCCGAGCCATGTAGAGCAAGTCAAAAGCGCTGTATTCGCCGCCGGTGCGGGGCGAATCGGGGCTTACGACTGCTGCGCGTGGCAAGTGCTCGGTCAAGGTCAGTTTCGGCCATTGGACGGCAGCCAGCCGTTCATTGGGCAGACTGGCCAGATCGAGCAGGTGGAGGAGTGGAAGGTTGAGCTGGTTGTCGCCGATGACCTGATTCAGCAAGCGGTGGCCGCGCTCAAGCACAGCCACCCTTACGAAACGCCAGCCTACGAAGTCTGGAAGCTGGCGGATTTCTAAAGCGCGCTGCAAACCCCTGTAGGAGCTAACTTGTTGGCGAGAGAATGACCCGGTGTGTTCAGGCACACCGCTTCGCGAACAAGTTCGCTCCTACAGTTCACCGTCAGTTCAATGTCTTGCCACCAACCCCCGCAACGCCTCGCTCAACCCCTGCGCGCGCTCTCCCACCAATACGTGCCATACGCCGTTTCCGACATTTCTCACGCCCTGACATCCCAACGCGTCCAACTGGCTGGCGGCGATGTGCTGTCCATCCTTGAGCTGCACCCTTAGACGGGTGAGCGCGACACATTCCACCGCTACCACGCCTTTCCCGCCCAGCGCCTTGAGCCACAAAGACGCTTGACCAGGATCGACCGTCGGAATGTTCACAGGCAACGTCGCTGTTTCCTGAGGCGAATCACTGGTGGTGTGGGGCAACGCATTGCGTAATTCATCGGCAATCCCGTCCGCCATCGTCCCGACCACTACCTGCAAACTGCCCGCATTGCCCGGTCGGACCACGGCCATCGCACCTAATGCTTTGAGTTCGGCGTCATTGGCTTTGCTGCGATCAGCCAATTGCAAACGCAACCGCGTGGTGCAGGCATCGATACCCAGCAGATTGGAGGCGCCACCGAGGGCGGAGATATAAGCCCCGGCGCGATCACTGTTTGAGACCTGTGCAGCAGTTGCCACCACCTGCTCACGCCCCGGCGTCTTGAGATTCAGCCGGCGAATGCATTGATCAAACACCACGTAGTACACGACGAAATACACAAGGCCCACGGGGAAGATCATCCAGCCATTGGTGGACTTGCCCCAGCCAAGCGCCATGTCGATGGCACCCCCGGAAAAGGTGAAGCCCAGCCGAATGTTCAACAGGTCGGTCAGCGCCATGGACACCCCGGTCAGCAGCGCGTGAATCACATACAGCAGCGGCGCCAGGAACATAAACGCGAACTCAATCGGTTCGGTCACGCCGGTCAGGAAGGAGGTCAGCGCCATGGACAGCAAAACGCCGCCGATCAACTTGCGCTGGCCGGGGAGGGCGTTGCGATACATCGCCAGACACGCCGCAGGCAAACCGAACAACATCACCGGGAACATGCCCGTCATGAACTGTCCGGCCTTGGGGTCGCCGGCGAAGTAACGCGCCAGATCACCTGTTACGACGCGCCCGGTTTCCGGATCGGTGAAGGTGCCGAAAACGAACCACACCAGATTGTTGAGGATGTGATGCAGCCCGGTAATGATCAAAATGCGGTTCATCACGCCGAAAAAGAACGCCCCGATACTGCCGCTCTCCAGCATCAGTTGACCGAGGCTGTTGATGCCTTGCTGGATCGGCGGCCAGATCAAACCGAAGATCAGTCCGAGCAACACCGCAGATAAACCAGTGGCGATCGGCACAAAGCGCCGCCCGCCGAAGAACGCCAGATACGCAGGCAGGGCGATGTCTTTGAACCGGTTGTAAAGCCCGCCCGCGAGCAGCCCGCTGATAATTCCGGCGAGCATGCCCATGTCGATCTGCGGATCGAGCACCTTCAGCGTCGCTGTCATCACCAGGTAGCCAATGGCACCCGCCAAACCCGCCGTGCCATTGTTATCACGGGCAAAGCCAACCGAAATGCCGATGGCAAAAATCAGCGCCAGATTGCTGAAAATCGCGTTACCTGCCCCATGAATGATCGCGATGTTCAACAGGTCGGTGTCGCCCAGACGCAGCAACAAACCGGCGATGGGCAAGATGGCGATGGGCAACATGAGCGCGCGGCCAAGGCGTTGCAGGCCTTCGATGAAGTGCTGATACACGGCGTCTCTCCTTGATTATTGTTATAGGGAATTGCCCTGCCGGGCCAACGTCTGCTGTTGAAACGCTCCGCAGGCTTGGCGAACCGCGTGTGCACTGCTCAAGTTGAGGACTCGCTGCGCCAGCCCCTCGCAATCACGTATGTTCAACTGGCGAACCAACGCTTTGATCTCGGCCACTTGTGGCCGGCTGACCGACAATTCGCGCACCCCGAGCCCGATCAGTGCGGCTGTGGCCAATGGTTCAGATGCCACAGCGCCGCATACACCAACCCAACAGGATTTTCCCGCTGCGCCTGCGCAGGTCATGGCAATCAGCCGTAATAGTGCCGGGTGCAGCGCATCAACTCGTCCCGCCAACCCCGCGTGATCACGGTCCATCGCCAAGGTGTATTGCGACAAGTCATTGGTGCCGATAGAAAGAAAATCTGCATGTTCTGATAGCTGTTCAGCCATCAAGGCGGCCGAAGGGACTTCTATCATCACGCCCAATTGCGGACGCTTGGACAGGCCCATTTCCGACGCCAGCGCGTCCAGTCGCTGACGAACTGCAAGCAACTCGCTGACCTCGCTGATCATCGGCAGCAGAATGCGGCACCGACTCAACGGCTTGACCCGCAACAGCGCGCGCAACTGTTGGTCCAGCAGTTCAGGTCGCGCTTGCCCCAGGCGAATCCCGCGCAAACCGAGCACCGGATTGGCCTCGAACGGCATAGGCAGATACTCCAGCTGCTTGTCGCCGCCGATGTCGATAGTGCGAATGATCACGGGTTTGTCGCCCATTGCGTCGAGCACTGCTTGATAGGCTACAAGCTGCTCATCCTCGCTTGGGGCGGTGCGTCGCTCGACAAACAGAAACTCGGTGCGCAGCAGACCAATTCCGTCAGCGCCGACGTCATAAGCCTGCTGCGCGTCAATGTTCGACGCGACATTGGCGGCGATATCGATAGCCACACCGTCCAGGGTGATGGCAGGTAATCGGGACTGTTGCTGGTAATGACGACGTTGCTCAAGATGTCGGGCCTGGAGCGTCGCGACCTGTTGCAGTCGCGCCGAATCAGGTGCCAGCTCCAGTTGCCCATTGTCGGCGTCGAGCACCACTGTCTGGCCGGCCATTGCCTGAGTCGAAGTGAGCAACGCGTCCCCCAGCGCCACCAGACACGGCAGGCCTTTGCCGCGCGCAAGAATGGCAACGTGTGACGTCGCGCCTCCTTCGGCCATGCAAACCCCGGCGATGTTCTGCTCACTCAACAGCATCAAATCCGAGGGCGTCAGCTCTTGGGTAATGACGATGGCGTGGGGCGGGATGTCCAGCGTCCGACTCGCGCCGAGCAGTTCGCGCAACACTCTTTGGCGAAGGTCTCGTAGATCATTGGCGCGTTCGGCCAGCAGCGCGTTGTCGAGGGCCTTGAGCCTGGCGCATTGATCAAGCAGCGCCTGACTCCAGGCATGGCTCGCTGAACGACCCTGTTCAATCGCCAAGTAGGCAGCGTCCAGCAAGGCCGGGTCTTCCAGCATTGCCAAATGGGTGGCGAAAATCGCAGCGGCTTGCGGGTCGGCGGTCGGGCGAGATTGCTGGAGCGTCACGGCGATGTGGGTGCGCACCTGATCCAGCGCGCCGTTTAGCGCCTGCCGTTGTTCGTTGACCGAGTGATTGCCCAGGTCTTCTTCCAACTCAATGGCGTCCAGCCGGAATAACGGGCCGCTGACCAGACCGGGTGATGCAGCGATGCCTGTCAGCACACCTTTTTCGACGTCTCCCGATGGCAGCAATTGATGTAGTGAAGAGGGCGCAGGCGTGTAGGGCTTTTCATCTGCTGTCCGAGTCGACAAAGCCTTGATCAGGGCCTGCAATGCCACTTCGCTGTCGTGACCCAGGCAGATCACTTCGACTTCATCGTGCTCGGCAACGCCCAGGCCCATGATTGCCAGCACGCTGTCGCTGGACGCCCTGGCGCCCGCAAAATGCAGCTCAGTCTGGCTGGCAAACTGCCGGGCGGTCTGGCGTACCAACGCAGCCGGTCTTGCATGCAGACCGCCATGATGGGCGACCCGAACGACGCCGCGCGAAGATTGAGCAGGTGCGTCGCTGGGGGTTTCATTCGCGGATGCGGGAGTCTGCCGCGATATGTGCAACAAAGGTTCGCCGACGTTCACTGACGTTAAGTGAGTGATCGGGGTCAGTTCAAATTCCTCTCCGTTGAGCAGGATCAATGCGCTGATCAGGCTGCGGCTGTGAACCGCGACCTTGTCCAGATCAAAACGCAGCAGCGGTTGACCTTCGGCAACGCGCTGGCCGGCGGTGACCAGCGCTTTAAAGCCGTCGCCGTTGAGCGTCACGCTGTCGATGCCGATGTGCATCAGCCATTCGGCGCCATTGTCGGCGCGCAGGGTCAAGGCATGGTTTGTGCGGGCAACGTTGACGACAACCCCGGCGCACGGCGCGTGGAGGCAATCATCCAGCGGATCGATGCCGACCCCGTCGCCCATGGTGCCGCTGGAAAATACAGGGTCCGGAATATCGGCCAACGCGATCACTGGACCGCTGAGTGGGGCGCTGAGGGTCATTTCTTTATTGTTATGCATGACGTCGTCCTTGTGCCGCGTGGCGAATCAGTGAGTCCGGGTGATTTTGCTCAGATGGCGTGGCTGATCCGGGTTCAGACCGCGTGCCTGTGCAAGCCCGGCGGCCATGACGTAAAAACTCTGAATGGCGAGGATCGGGTCGAGCGCGGGGTGATCAGCGCAGGCCAGGGTCAGGTCGCGCTCGGCGATGTCCGCAGGCGCTGCCAGCAATACCCGGGCGCCGCGCTCGCGCATGTCCGACGCCAGTTTCAACAATCCCGTCTGTTCAGCGCCGCGCGGGGCGAATACCAGCATCGGGTAGTGCTCGCCCACCAAGGCCATTGGGCCATGGCGGACCTCAGCGCTGCTAAACGCTTCAGCCTGAAGGCCGGAGGTTTCCTTGAATTTCAGCGCCGCTTCCTGGGCGATGGAAAAGCCAAGTCCGCGACCGATGACCATCAAACGCTGACAGTCTTTCAGCGCGGTGATTGCCACAGACCAATCCTGACGCGCCGCTTCTCGGAGACGCTCAGGGAGCGTTTGGCTCGCCGCCAGTAATTCGGCGTCTTTTGCCCAGTGCGCGACAAGTCGGGCACTGGCGCTCAACGTCGCGATGAAACTTTTGGTAGCGGCCACGCTGAGTTCGGCGCCTGCGTTCAACCGCAAGAGGTATTCGCAGGCGTGCTCCAGCGGCGAGCCATTGGCATTCACCATCGCCGCTGTCACTGCCCCGGCTTTACGTAGGGCGTTTAGGCTGTCCACCAGGTCCGGGCTTTGCCCCGATTGGGAGAACGCTATGACTGGCTGGCCCGTTACCCGCATCCGGGATCGGTGCAGCGTGACCACCGACATCGGCAACGATGCTACCGGGACGCCGGTCAGTTGCATGGCCAGATAGGCAAAGTAACTGGCCGCGTGATCGGAGCTGCCACGGGCAACTGTCATGACGACCTGCGGGGCAGTCTGGCGCAGGCGCTCAGCAAGGGCGATCACACGGGGCTCGCTCAGGTCCAGTTGAGCCTGCACCGCGTCGCTGGAAGCCAGGGCTTCATCAAGCATTTTTGAGTTCAACGGTTTCTCCTTCAACCATGACGGCGTTGAGTTTCAGCTCGCGATCAAGGAACACCGCATCGGCCCAACTGCCGGCTTGCAGACGTCCACGATCAGAAATCCCCAGATAATCCGCAGGAAATTGCGACAGGCGTTGCGAGGCTTCGGCCAGTGGCACCCCGATTTTCACCAGGTTGCGCAACGCCTGATCCATAGTCAGCGTGCTCCCGGCGAGCGTGCCGTCGGCCAGGCGCACCCCGCCCATGCATTTGTTCACGGTGTGGCTGCCCAACTTGTATTCGCCGTCCGGCATGCCGGTCGCGGCGGTGGAGTCGGTGACGCAGTACAAGCAGGGGATCGAGCGAAGGGCCACGCGAATGGCGCCGGGATGGACATGCAACAGATCGGGAATCAGCTCGGCGTATTGCGCGTGGGCCAGCGCCGCGCCGACGATGCCTGGCTCGCGGTGATGCAGCGGACTCATGGCGTTGTACAAGTGGGTGAAACTGCTGGCGCCAGCTTCGAGTGCCTGCACGCCTTCTTCGTAGCTGCCCAGAGTGTGGCCGATTTGCAGGCGCACGCCTCTGTCGGACAGCGCGCGAATCAATTCCAGGTGCCCGGCGATTTCCGGGGCGATGGTGATGACCTTGATCGGCGCCAAGTCTAGGTAGTGCTCGACTTCACTGATCAAAGCGGTGTGTGCATGGTTGGGTTGCGCGCCGAGTTTTCCCGGATTGATGTAGGGGCCTTCCAGGTGTACGCCAAGAAAGCGCGCAGTCTCAGGGGCGCGATGCTCGCAGTAGTCACCCAATTGAGCGAGCACCCGTTCGATTTCTTCGGACGGCGCCGTCATGGTGGTTGCCAGCATGGAAGTCGTGCCAAACCGCAGATGGGTCCGGGCGATAGTCGCGAAACCTTCGGCGCCCTGCATGATGTCGCTTCCGCCGCCGCCGTGGACATGCAGGTCGATGAATCCGGGCAACGCATAAGGCAGATCGTTTTGCTGCGGGTCGCAAGGTTCGCCGATCACCGCTGTTATCCGGCCATGGCCGTACGCAAGCTGGCCGCGGACCCAGCCGCTGGGGGTAAAGATGTTGTGCTCGGGCATACAGGCTCCGGTGTTTTAAGGCGCGGCTTAACGACGCAGCTCGGCGACGAAATCGTAGTAATCGTCGCGGCAGTAGGTGTCGGTCAGTTCAATGGGCGTGTTGTCGGCAAGAAACCCGATCCGCGTCATCAGCAGCATCGCGGTGCCGGCTTCGATGCCGACCAGCTCAGCCATCTCGGCCGATGCGTTGATCGCGCGAATATGCTGGAGCGCCCGGACCACCGGGCGGCCAATGGCGTCGAGATGGGCATACAGCGAATCGCCGATGGCGAGCGGGTCCGGCAGCAACGAAGCGGGCAGGGCGCTCATTTCGACGGCCATGACGATGCCATCGGCCTTACGCAAGCGCTTGAGGCGCGCGACGTTTTCCGTGGGCGAGAGGCTCAGGCGAATCAGCTGTTCATGGGTGGGCAGGGCGATATCGCGCTCCAGCCATTGCGAGCTTGGCGTGAAACCCTTGAGCCGAAGCATTTCGCTGAAGCTCGACAGCCTTGAAAGCGGTTGCTCAAGGCGTGGCGTGATGAAGGTGCCCGAGCCTTGGTTGCGCCGGATCAGACCTTGTTCGAAGAGGATTTCCAGCGCTTTGCGGGCGGTGACCCGGGAGATGTTCAGAGTTTCGCTGAGGCTGCGCTCGGACGGTAAGGCTTGTTCGGCTTTCCACTGACCGGCATGAATCGCGGCTTCCAGGTTGCGCGCCAGTTGCAGATAGAGCGGCGTAGGTTGGGTATCGTCAGGCCGCAGGGACAGGATCGAATGCATGAGCGGTTTCCGGAGTGGTTTTATTTATTCTCGGACAACGCCCCGAAAACTAATACCACTTGAATACCACGTCAATGCCAATGGTCTGGTTTGTTGTCACTGAACCGTGACGGAAGCTGCAAACCTGTAGGAGCAAACTTGTTCGCGAGAGGATTTACCTGACACAGCGGCTCGCCAACAAGTTGGCTCCTACAGGCCAGCGGTCTGCCTGCGGTCTTAAGGTAGGCGCAACTCAAGGACGGATCTCGATCATCGTCCCGTCTTTGACAAGATCCCATACCTCACGGATATCGCTGTTCTTCATTGCGATACAACCGTTGGTCCAGTCCAGCGTCTGGAAATACCACTCGGGGTAATCCTCGTCCACCGGCGTGCCGTGGATCATGATCATGCTGCCAGGGTTGACGCCCTCGCGGCGGGCGCGGGCCGAGTCGGTGATATTGGGATAGGAAATGTGCAGCGAGAGGTTGTAGTTGTCACTGGTCTTGCGCCAGTCCAGCCAGTAAAAGCCCTCCGGGGTGCGTTGATCGCCTTCCTGGAGCTTGGTGCCGATGGGCGCCTTGCCCAAAGACACCCGATAGGTCTTGAGCGCCTCGCCGTTACTCATCAACTGCAACTGATGCGCCGATTTGAGCACCAGTATTTTATCGATGGTGCGATCGGCGATGTTTTCCGTGTTGATGACTTTGTTGCCAATGAACTTCTGCTCACTGCCTTTCGGGACGATGGTCTGGGTGAACGACGCCTGCGACAGCGAAGCGAACGACAGGCATAAAATGGCAAGCAACCAACGCATCGAAACGGTATCCCTGAAGACAGCGCACATTAGCGCGTCGGTTATATGATCAAGTGGTCATCGTGGGGCGCGACGCGGGAAGGCAATCGGTGTGAACCGGGAAAACGCCCTTGCGGCGGTCCGCGAAGAAGCATTCTAAGGTACGTCTGACAGTGTGGAAAGCCAGCTCATCCCACGGAATGTCGGCTTCGTCGAATAGCTGCACGTCGAGGCTTTCGACGCCGGCAGCAAAGTCCGGGCTCAGCAGCTCAGCGCGGTAAAACACATGAACCTGACTGATGTGCGGCACGTCGATCAGTGTGTACAGATGAAGATTGTGCAACGTGGCGCAGGCTTCCTCGACGGTCTCACGGCGCGCGGCCTGCTCGACACTTTCGCCGTTCTCCATGAAACCCGCTGGCAGCGTCCAATATCCGAGGCGCGGTTCGATGGCGCGGCGACACAGCAACACTTTGCCCTCCCAGACCGGCAGACTCCCGGCGACGATATTCGGGTTCTGGTAGTGAATGGTGTGGCAATGCTCACACACGTAGCGCAAACGGCTGTCGCCTTCGGGAATACGCTGGATGACCTGTTCGCCGCACTGGCTGCAGAAATTCATGATCGAACCGGATGACTGAGTCAGCGGCTATCTTGGCGTGCCCCGTGGGTGAACGGCAAGCAGCGCTTTTAGATCTCTCGGTAACTTGTCCTACAAGGACTTGGGCAGGTCGTCGCTTTGGTGCATGATGCCGAGTAGGCAACAGATCGAGAAATCCCATGCTGGACGAGCTACTTCGCCGAATTGGCAGCCATACGCCAGGTACGTTGCAGGCCGACGCGCGTTTCCCCGAAGCGGCTGTGCTGTTACCGATCACCCGCAGTGACGAGCCGGAACTGGTGCTGACCTTGCGCGCCAGCGGCCTGTCGACCCATGGCGGCGAAGTGGCGTTTCCCGGTGGGCGTCGCGACCCCGAAGATCCCGATCTGATCTTCACAGCGCTGCGCGAAGCCGAGGAAGAAATCGGTTTGCCGCCAGGCCTGGTGGAAGTGGTGGGGCCGCTCAGTCCGCTGATTTCCAGGCACGGCATCAAGGTGACGCCTTATGTCGGGATCATCCCCAACTTCGTCGAATACACGCCCAATGATGGCGAGATCGCAGCAGTGTTCAGCGTGCCACTAGAGTTTTTCCGTCAGGATGCGCGCGAGCACACGCACCGCATCGATTACCAGGGACGCAGTTGGTACGTGCCCAGTTACCGCTTCGGCGAGTACAAGATCTGGGGGCTGACGGCCATCATGATTGTCGAGCTGATGAACGTGCTGTACGACAGCAACATCAGTCTGAACACGCCGCCCAAGCGCTCCGCCATCGAAATCCTGAAATCCTGATTCTTGCGTTCATCCACTTCAGAGCTACGCGCTCACCCGCGGCCATAGCGCCATGAGGACAATAATATGAAATATCGCCTGGGGGATTCCCGTGTCCAAGCCCATCCACAAAGCTGGATTGCGCCAACGGCTACGCTGATTGGCAACGTCAGGCTGGAAGCCAACGCCAGCGTGTGGTTCGGCGCCGTGTTGCGCGGCGACAACGAGCTGATTCATATCGGCGAAAACAGCAACGTTCAAGATGGCACGGTGATGCACACCGACATGGGCTCGCCGCTGAATATCGGCAAGAACGTCACCATTGGCCATAACGTCATGCTTCACGGTTGCGATGTGGACGACAACACGCTGATCGGCATCAACTCGGTGATCCTCAACGGCGCAAAGATCGGCAAGTACTGCATCATCGGCGCCAATTCGCTCATCGGGGAAGGCAAGGTCATCCCCGATGGTTCGCTGGTCATGGGATCGCCGGGCAAAGTGGTACGCGAACTGACCGACCTGCAAAAGAAGATGCTTGAAGCCAGCGCCGCACATTACGTCCTGAATGCCCAGCGCTATGCGCGGGAGCTGGCGCCGCAGGAAGAAGAATGAATTCAGAAACGCCCGTTCGCGAAAAGCCTGTGCGCTCGCCCTGCGTGAATATCTGCGCGCTGGACGAGCAGGATATTTGTACTGGCTGCCAGCGCACTGCCGCCGAAATTAATGGCTGGAGCCGCATGGACAGCGCGGCGCGGCGGGTGGTCTTGGGGTTGTGTCAGGAGCGGGCTTTGGCGAGCGGCATGCTATTCACCGTCTGAAACTGTAGGAGCGCGCTTGCCCGCGAACAATTGACCGGTCAGCACAAATCCATCTGGCACACGACGTCTTCGCGGGCAAGCGCGCTCCTGCAACAAACCTCGTCCATCTGTCCCTACACCCCATCCCCCGGCCTTCATGGTAAATTGCGCGCCTTTCTCCCCTGCGGTTGCTCGCCCATGGCGGGTTGCCCTCGATATCTGCTCCACGAGGACCTGAGATGACTCAAATCGGAACGCCACTGTCGCCAACCGCGACCCGTGTATTGCTCTGCGGTTGCGGCGAGCTTGGCAAGGAAGTGGTAATCGAACTGCAACGCCTGGGCGTTGAAGTGATCGCCGTGGACCGCTACGCCAACGCGCCGGCCATGCAGGTCGCCCATCGCAGCCATGTGATCAACATGCTCGATGGCGCCGCCTTGCGTGCAGTCATCGAAGCCGAAAAACCGCATTACATCGTCCCGGAAATCGAAGCCATCGCCACCGCCACACTGGTGGAACTGGAGTCCGAAGGTTTCACCGTCATTCCGACTGCCCGCGCCGCGCAGCTCACCATGAACCGCGAAGGCATTCGTCGTCTGGCTGCTGAAGAGCTCGACCTGCCGACGTCGCCTTACCACTTCGCTGACACGTTTGAAGCCTACCAGCGAGCTGTCGAAGACTTGGGTTTCCCCTGTGTGGTCAAGCCGGTCATGAGCTCGTCGGGAAAAGGCCAGAGCTTGCTCAAGACCGATGCCGACATCCAGAAAGCCTGGGATTACGCGCAGGAAGGCGGTCGCGCTGGCAAAGGCCGCGTGATCATCGAAGGCTTCATCGATTTTGATTACGAAATCACCCTGCTGACCGTGCGTCATGTCGGCGGCACCACGTTCTGCGCGCCGGTCGGCCATCGTCAGGAAAACGGTGATTATCAAGAGTCTTGGCAGCCCCAGGCCATGAGCCCGGCCGCGTTGGCTGAGTCCGAGCGTGTGGCAAAAGCGGTCACCGAGGCATTGGGCGGTCGCGGACTGTTCGGCGTCGAGCTGTTCATCAAAGGCGATCAGGTGTGGTTCAGCGAAGTCTCTCCGCGCCCCCATGACACTGGCCTGGTCACGCTGATTTCCCAGGATTTGTCGCAGTTCGCGCTGCACGCACGGGCGATTCTGGGCTTGCCGATTCCGTTGATTCGCCAGTTCGGGCCATCGGCCTCGGCGGTGATTCTGGTGGACGGCAAATCGACCCAGACGGCGTTCGCCAACCTGGAGCAGGCGTTGAGCGAGCCTGATACCGCGCTGCGTCTGTTCGGCAAACCTGAAGTCAACGGTCAGCGCCGCATGGGCGTGGCACTGGCTCGCGATGAGTCCGTCGAAACGGCTCGCGCCAAAGCGACCCGTGCATCGCGCGCGGTGAAAGTGCAGCTGTAAGCGGCAACCGCAACGAAAAACGGCGTCCCTCGGGACGCCGTTTTTGTTTGGGTGCACCGCTTGTGTAGGAGCGCGGTTGCCCGCGAAAGCGGTGTGTCAGCTTCAGTTGTTGTGAATGACACACCTCAATCGCGGGCAAGCGCGCTCCTACAGATCATGTGTGATCCTACGCAATCGTATCCAGATCCCGCTCCCGGGTTTCCTTCAAGCACAGCACGGCAATCAAACTCAGCAACGCCGCCGCCGACACATACCCGCCTACCCAGCTCAATCCGCCCATTTCGACAAGCTTCTGCGCAAAGAATGGCGCCACCGAGGCACCGATAATACCGCCGATGTTGTAGGCCGCTGACGCGCCGGTATAACGCACGCGTGTAGGAAACAGCTCCGGCAGCAGCGCGCCCATTGGCGCGAAGGTCACGCCCATCAGGAACAGCTCGATCGACAGAAACAACGCCACCGCCCAGGTCGTGCCATGGGTCAGCAACGGCTCCATCAGAAAGCCAGAGGCGATCGCCAGCACGCCGCCGATGATCAATACCGGCTTACGTCCGAAGCGGTCGCTCGCCCACGCCGAAAGCGGCGTCGCCAGGGCCATGAACAGCACGGCGAAGCACAACAGGGCGAGGAAGGTCTCTCGCGTATAGCCGAGGGTCTTGACCCCGTAGCTCAGAGAAAACACCGTCGAGATATAGAACAGCGCGTAGCACACCACCATCGATGCCGCGCCCAGCAGCATTGGCGCCCAATACTGCGAGAACAGCTCGGTAATCGGCATTTTCACCCGTTCGTGACGCGCAATCGCTTTGGCAAAAACCGGTGTTTCCTCCAGTTTCAGTCGCACGTACAGGCCGATGATCACCAGCACCGCGCTGAGCAGGAACGGTACTCGCCAGCCCCAAGCGCGGAATTGCTCGTCGTCTAGCGTCATCGCCAGTGTCAGAAACAGCCCGTTTGCGGCGAGGAAGCCAATCGATGGGCCCAGCTGCGGGAACATACCGAACCAGGCGCGTTTGCCCTTGGGCGCGTTTTCGGTGGCGAGCAATGCCGCGCCGCCCCATTCCCCACCCAAACCAAGGCCCTGCCCGAAGCGCAGGACGCACAGCAGAATAGGTGCCCACGACCCGATGACGTCGTAACCCGGCAAGACGCCAATCAGCGTCGTGCACACTCCCATCAGCAGCAGCGATGCGACCAGGGTCGACTTGCGCCCGATACGATCACCGAAGTGCCCGAACAGCAAAGACCCCAGCGGGCGTGCGAGGAAAGCGATGCCGAACGTCAGAAACGCCGACAGCATTTGTGCGGTACTGGAGGTCTGCGGGAAGAACACGGGCCCGATCACCAGTGCAGCCGCAGTGGCGTAAACGTAGAAATCGTAGAACTCGATGGCGGTGCCGATGAAGCTTGCCGTTGCGACGCGAGTGGCAGAGTTGGCTGGCCGAACTTCGATGTCGTCGCTCGGTTGATAGGCGGATGTTGTGGTCATGCGGGTATCCCTGGGCAGTCATCTTGCCTGTCAGACGCCGTCGAAAACTCTTACGCGCGCTGTGGCAAACGTTAATTATTTTAGGTACAGCGCTGAACAGACTAGCCCGGATCCGGGCGGGGGCGTTGGCACTGCTCGGGATGGGAGCGGGCGCCAGGGTGATGCGGAACACGTCAGGCTGAGTGACTGGCCGGATCACGCTGTGTGCGGGTAGCACGCGGATCGGCGGGGCTGGGTAAGCGCGGTCGATTATAGAAAGCTGAATCGTTTGGAAACAAGTGTTTCAACGCAAGCCGGATCTCACATCACTCTGTAGGAGCGCGCTTGCCCGCGATCGCGGTGTATCAGTCACATGTTAGGCACCGGTAAAACGCAATCGCGGGCAAGCGCGCTCCTACAGGTCAGGTTTCAGTGCACAGATTTGGTGGCGGTGTTCTGCCACATCATGACGCGCTTGACCCGGTTGTCCTCGGTTTCGAGGGTTTCGAGCCTGTAGGGCCCGATCTTCAGGCACACCGCGCTTTCGGGAATGCTTTCCAGCGCTTCGGTGATCAAGCCGTTGACGGTTTTCGGTCCGTCGGAAGGTAGATGCCAGCCAAGGCTCTTGTTCAGATCGCGAATCGACGCCGCGCCGTCCACTACAAGCCGGCCATCGGCTTGCGGGTGAATGTGCGGGTTGCTCATGGATTGTTCGCTTTCAAATTCGCCGACGATCTCTTCGAGAATGTCCTCCAGGCTGACAATACCGAGCACTTCGCCGTATTCGTCAACGACAACGCCCATGCGCCGCTGTTGCTTGTGGAAATTCAACAACTGCAGCTGGAGCGGGGTGCTCTCGGGAACGAAGTACGGCTCATAACAGGCGGCCATCAACTCTTCTTTGGTGAGCTGACCATGGGGCAGCAAGTGGCTGATCATGCGCGTGTTGAGCACGCCTTCCACCTGATTGATGTCGTTGTGGTAAACCGGGAGGCGAGTGTGCCGCGAGATAATCAGGTGCTCGATGATGTGCTCGATGCTCTCGTCCAGATTGACCCCATCGACCTCGCTGCGCGGGACCAGGATGTCATTGACGGTCATGCTGTCCAGGGCGTAGATGCCAGAGATGACCTGCGCGCGGCCGGACTGCGGCGCGGTATGTTCCTGATAGACCGTCGGGCCATGATCATCGTCTTCATCATCATCGGACGCCGAATGGCGCTTCGACAAAAACGGCCTCAACAGCAACTTCGCAATGTTCTTGTACAGCCAGGTCAACGGCTTGAGCAGTTGCATAGGCGTGCGCAGCAGGCTGTTGCCCAGCAGCAATATGGATTCGGGACGACGGGACGCCAGTTTGCGCGGTATGAACTCAGCGATGATGAGCAACACGCTGGTGACCAGCAGCCACGCAATCGTCGGGCCGTTGAAGTACCAGGTGTTAAGAGCGAGGAGGGTGGCAACGACCGTGATCAACGCTCGGATCAGCGTGTTGGCCAGGACCAGACTGTTGAGGTTGAATGTCAGGGTCGGCTTGGGTGGGTCGTTGGACCGGGTCTTCGAATGATGAGCCCGCAATTGATGGTGCGCGGCCTCTACTGCCGTCAGCAGTCCCGACCACAGCGTCAGCAACGTCAGAACCGCGAGCATCGTGCCCAGGGGCAGGTTATCCATTATCAGCGCCCGTCAGATGTGCAGAATGTATTCGCGTACCAGCTTGCTGCCGAAGTAGGCCAGCATCAACAGGCAAAAACCACCCAGGGTCCAGCGAATCGCCTTGTGTCCGCGCCAGCCCAGCCTGTTACGGCCCCACAGCAGCACGCTGAACACGATCCAGGCGAGGATCGACAGCAACGTCTTGTGCACCAGATGCTGCGCGAACAGATTCTCGACGAATAGCCACCCAGAGATCAGTGACATCGACAGCAGCGTCCAGCCGGCCCACAGAAAACCAAACAACAGGCTTTCCATGGTCTGCAACGGCGGGAAGTTTTTGATCAGGCCCGAGGGGTGTTTGTTTTTCAGTTGGCGATCCTGAACCAGCAGCAACAATGCCTGGAACATCGCGATGGTGAACATGCCGTAGGCGAGGATGGACAGCAGGATATGGCTTATCAGGCCATGCTCGGCGTCGATCGGTTGTAGCGTACCGGCTGGCGCGAACTGCGCCATCAGCGTAGTTAGCAGGCCGAGTGGGAAGAGCAGGATCAGCAGGTTTTCGACTGGAATGCGAATACACGCAAGCAGGGTCACTACGATGACTGCGACTGCAATCAGGCTGGCGGCGCTGAAAAAGTCCAGCCCCAGGCCAATCGGGCGCACCAGTTGACCGAACAACGCGCTCGCCTGGCAAGCGACGGCGAGTGTGCCGATCAGGCACAGCAGCCATTTGTCGACCTTGGTGCGCTGGCGCAAGCGCAGGCCCTGATAAAGAGTCGCAGCGGCATAGAGGACGGCGGCGGCGATGCTGGGAAGCAAGCTGGGTGACAAGGGGAACATAGATCCTGGTGGGCGTGCCCGAAAGGCGCTGAGTTTGGCATAGAACCGACCCTTCACAAAAGACCACGCACGAAAGACCACATAAGCAGACTACCTGTGGTGTCCGTGAGGCAGACTCTTCGCTATAATCCGCGACCTGCTCAAGCCACAGGCTCGCCGAGCGCTGTTCATCCGCACTGTGTTCAACCGGTGCTTTATATAACAGGGTCGATACGGGCCGGGCCGCACAACCGGGGTTCGCCGCGAACCTAAAGGATCACGCAATGTTTGAAAATCTGACAGATCGTCTCTCGCAGACGCTGCGCCAGGTCACTGGCAAGGCCAAGCTGACCGAAGACAACATCAAGGACACCCTGCGTGAAGTCCGTATGGCTTTGCTCGAAGCCGACGTTGCCTTGCCGGTCGTCAAAGACTTCGTCAACAAAATCAAAGACCGTGCTGTCGGTACCGAGGTATCACGTAGCCTGACACCGGGTCAGGCGTTCGTGAAGATCGTCCAGGCTGAACTCGAAGAGATGATGGGGGCGGCTAATGAAGAGCTGACCCTCAACGTCACGCCGCCTGCGGTCATTCTCATGGCAGGTCTGCAGGGTGCGGGTAAAACCACTACTGCCGGCAAGCTGGCCAAGTTTCTCAAAGAGCGCAAAAAGAAAACCGTAATGCTGGTGTCCGCGGACGTTTACCGTCCTGCGGCCATCAAGCAACTGGAAACCCTGGCCAACGACATCGGCGTGACGTTCTTCCCGTCCGATCTCAGTCAGAAGCCGGTGGACATCGCTGAAGCGGCTATCAAAGAAGCCAAGCTCAAGTTCATCGACGTCGTGATCCTCGACACCGCAGGTCGTCTGCACATCGACGCCGAGATGATGGGCGAGATCAAGGCGTTGCATGCCGCGGTCAAACCAGCTGAAACGCTGTTCGTGGTCGACGCGATGACCGGCCAGGATGCCGCCAACACGGCCAAGGCCTTCGGCGACGCATTGCCGCTGACCGGTGTGATCCTGACCAAGGTCGACGGCGACGCCCGTGGTGGTGCCGCTTTGTCGGTGCGTGCCATCACCGGCAAGCCGATCAAGTTCATCGGTATGGGCGAGAAAAGCGACGCGCTTGAGCCGTTCCACCCGGACCGTATCGCTTCGCGCATCCTTGGCATGGGCGACGTGCTCAGCCTGATCGAGCAGGCCGAGCAGACCCTCGACAAGGACAAGGCCGACAAACTGGCCAAGAAGCTGAAGAAGGGCAAGGGCTTCGATCTCGAAGACTTCCGCGATCAGTTGCAACAGATGAAGAACATGGGCGGCCTTGGCGGCCTCATGGACAAACTGCCTAACATGGGCGGCATGAACGTGGCGCAGATGGGCAACGCTCAAGGTGCGGCAGAGAAGCAGTTCAAGCAGATGGAAGCCATCATCAACTCCATGACACCGGCCGAGCGTCGTGATCCGGACGTGATAAGCGGCTCGCGCAAGCGCCGTATAGCAATGGGTTCGGGCACTCAGGTGCAGGACATCGGGCGTCTGATCAAGCAGCACAAACAGATGCAAAAGATGATGAAGAAGTTCTCCGCCAAGGGCGGAATGGCCAAAATGATGCGCGGAATGGGCTCGATGATGCCTCGCGGTGGCATGCCAAAAATGTAATTACGTTGCGCGGAAGTTACTTTTCGCGCACCCATTCTTTGGGAGGTCACTCCCATTGACCCGCATTTGCGGGGACTCGCCGGCCTTCCTGTAAGGCTGGCTCATGGCACATCTAGATGAAGCGGTTGCAGGCGACCCAAAAAGTCATTTGCAAAAATCCGGATATTCCTTAGAATATGCGGCCTTTCGGGCACCCATGCCCGCTGTGCATCTTAGATTTGCAGCTCCGACTACAGGAAATTGTTCAATGCTAACAATCCGTCTTGCCCTTGGCGGCTCCAAGAAGCGCCCGTTCTACCACCTGACTGTGACCGACAGCCGTAACCCACGCGACGGTTCGCACAAGGAACAAATCGGTTTCTTCAACCCGGTTGCCCGTGGTCAGGAAATCCGTCTGTCCGTGAACCAAGAGCGTCTGGCCCACTGGCTGAGCGTTGGTGCACAACCTTCTGAGCGTGTTGCTTCGCTGTTGAAGGAATCTGCTAAGGCTGCGGCCTGAGCAATATGAACGCGACGCCAGCTGTTGCTGACGATTTGATCGTTGTCGGCAAAATTTACTCTGTTCATGGCGTTCGCGGCGAAGTGAAGGTGTATTCCTTTACTGATCCCACTGAAAACCTGTTGCAGTACAAGACCTGGACGCTCAAGCGCGAAGGTAGTGTGAAACAGGTAGAGCTAGTCAGCGGACGAGGGAACGACAAGTTCCTGGTCGCAAAGCTCAAGGGTCTTGATGATCGTGAGGAAGCTCGTCTTCTGGCCGGTTACGAGATCTGTGTGCCACGCAACCTGTTCCCTGAACTGACTGACGGCGAGTACTACTGGTACCAGCTTGTCGGTTTGAAGGTCATCGACCACCTCGGGCAACTGCTCGGACAAATCGATCACCTCCTCGAAACTGGCTCGAACGACGTAATTGTGGTCAAACCCTGCGCTGGCAGTCTGGATGATCGTGAACGCTTGCTGCCCTATACGGAGCACTGTGTGTTGTCGGTCGACCTGAATGCAGGCGAGATGAAGGTGGATTGGGACGCGGACTTCTAAGCAATGGCTAGCCTGCGCATAGAAGTGATCAGTTTGTTTCCCGAGATGTTTTCCGCCATCAGCGAATACGGCATTACCAGCCGTGCGGTGAAACAAGGGCTGTTGCAGCTTACTTGTTGGAATCCGCGGGACTACACCACTGATCGACATCACACTGTGGACGATCGCCCGTTTGGCGGTGGCCCGGGCATGGTGATGAAGATCAAGCCTCTGGAAGACGCTTTGGTTCAGGCCAGGCAGGCAGCAGGGGAGAAGGCGAAGGTGATTTACCTGTCGCCTCAAGGCCGCAAGCTGGTTCAGTCTGCGGTACGCGAACTGGCGCAGGAAGAAGCACTCATCCTGATCGCGGGTCGCTATGAAGGCATTGACGAGCGTTTTATTGATGCTCATGTCGATGAAGAGTGGTCGATTGGTGACTATGTGTTGTCTGGCGGCGAGCTGCCGGCAATGGTCCTTATTGATGCGGTTACACGGCTGCTGCCTGGAGCTTTAGGGCATGCGGACTCCGCGGAGGAGGATTCCTTCACGGACGGTCTGCTGGATTGCCCGCACTACACCCGACCGGAGGTGTATGCGGATCAGCGTGTTCCCGACGTGTTGCTAAGTGGCAACCACGCACACATCCGGCGTTGGCGTTTACAGCAGTCCCTCGGGCGGACCTATGAACGACGCGCCGATCTTCTGGAAAGCCGCTCGCTTTCTGGAGAAGAGAAGAAGCTGCTGGCGGACTACCTCCGCGAGCGGAACGATAGTTAACGTATCGATGGTAAATCCTGATGATTTACCTTAGGAGCACAGCATGACTAACAAAATCATCCTTGCACTCGAAGCAGAGCAGATGACCAAAGAGATCCCTACCTTTGCCCCAGGCGACACTATCGTCGTTCAGGTGAAAGTGAAGGAAGGCGACCGTTCGCGTCTGCAAGCGTTCGAAGGCGTTGTAATTGCCAAGCGTAACCGTGGTGTGAACAGTGCATTCACTGTTCGTAAAATCTCCAACGGTGTTGGCGTTGAGCGTACTTTCCAGACCTACAGCCCGCAAATCGACAGCATGGCTGTGAAACGTCGCGGTGACGTTCGCAAAGCCAAGTTGTACTACCTGCGTGACCTGTCCGGTAAAGCAGCTCGCATCAAGGAAAAACTGGCTTAAGTCCAGCGTTCCGATGCAAAAAAAGCAGCCTGCGGGCTGCTTTTTTGTTGCCTGAAATTTACGGAACTGTAGGAGCGCGCTTGCCCGCGATTGTTTTACGCCCGTGATATCGATTTGACTGATCCACCGCAATCGCGGGCAAGCGCGCTCCTACAGCCATACGCTTTTGTATCGGCATCGTGGATATGAAAAACTGCCAACCCTTCGCATCTGCTCAAGTCTGGTTCCAATGCCCGCCATCGACCACCCCATGATTGACCGCTTTCTCGACGCCTTATGGCTGGAGAAAGGGCTGTCTGATAACACGCGCGACGCTTACCGTAGCGACCTGACGTTGTTTAACGGCTGGCTGCAAGAAAAAGGCATTGATCTGCTCGGTATAAGTCGGGATGCCATCCTCGACCACCTGGCCTGGCGTGTAGACAACGCATACAAGCCGCGCTCCACCGCTCGTTTCCTGTCCGGTGCCCGTGGGTTCTATCGTTACCTGCTTCGGGAAAAGCTGATCACGGTTGATCCAACGCTGCAGGTCGACATGCCGCAGCTTGGCAAGCCTCTGCCAAAGTCCCTCTCAGAAGCCGATGTTGAGGCGTTGCTCGCGGCACCTGATTTGAGTGAGGCCATCGGTCAGCGTGATCGCGCCATGCTCGAAGTGCTTTACGCCTGTGGTTTGCGTGTAACCGAGTTGATTAGCCTCACCCTGGAGCAGGTCAATCTGCGTCAGGGCGTTTTACGGGTAATGGGCAAAGGCAGCAAAGAAAGGCTGGTGCCGATGGGCGAGGAGGCTATCGTCTGGCTGGAGCGCTACATGCGCGACGCGCGTCATGAGTTGCTTAATGGGCGCCCCAGTGACGTGATGTTTCCCAGTCAACGTGGCGAACAGATGACTCGCCAAACCTTCTGGCATCGCATCAAGCACCAGGCCAGAGTCGCGGGCATCAACAAGTCCCTGTCGCCGCACACGCTTCGTCATGCATTTGCCACGCATTTGCTCAACCACGGCGCCGACCTGCGCGTTGTGCAGATGCTGCTGGGTCACAGCGATCTGTCGACTACGCAGATCTACACCCATATTGCTCGCGCCAGGTTGCAGGAAGTACACGCCAAACACCATCCAAGGGGGTAGTGCCCGGCGGGAATTTACGACGAGTCTTACATCACTCAGCGTCGGCCTTGGGAACCTTATGTGATAGGCTTTGCCGGTTTCGCGGACAGGAGCACCCGAAAACTTTCAGGGCCATTTTCTCCCTCTGTTTTCGATTTGCCCGTCTGCCCACCGCCCGAGGAGTTTTCATGCGCGTGACTCGTTTTATTGCCACCGCCGCAGTTGTGCTGGCAAGTACTTTCAGCCTGTTCGCCCAAGCCGACGAAGTTGCTGACAAAGCCATTCGCAAGACCCTGGAATCGCTCAATCTGGAGTTGCCCGTCGAAAGCATCGGCAGCAGCCCGTTGAATGGTCTGTACGAAGTCAAACTCAAAGGCGGCCGTGTCCTGTACGCCAGCCCTGACGGCCAATTCGTGATGCAGGGCTACCTGTTTCAGATCCAGGATGGCAAGCCGGTCAACCTGACCGAGAAGACCGAGCGCCTGGCCATTTCGAAAACCATCAACGGCATCCCTGCTGGTGAAATGGTGGTTTACCCGGCCATCGGCGAGACCAAATCCCATATCACCGTGTTTACCGACACCACATGCCCTTACTGCCACAAACTGCACGCAGAAGTGCCTGCGTTGAATAAGATGGGTATTGAGGTGCGCTACGTTGCTTTCCCGCGTCAGGGGCTGGGTTCGCCGGGTGATGAGCAATTGCAGGCTGTCTGGTGCTCCAAGGATCGACGCGCCGCCATGGACCGCATGGTCGACGGCAAGAACATCCAAGCGCCTAAATGCGCCAATCCGGTCACCAAGCAGTTCGAGATCGGTCAGTCGATCGGCGTAAACGGCACGCCGGCCATCGTCCTGGCTGACGGCCAGGTGATTCCGGGCTACCAACCCGCGCCGCAAGTGGCCAAACTGGCTTTGAGCGTCAAGTAATCCTGCTGGTCGCGGTGCGCCGTGACCAACATTGAACCGACGCACGTGCCGTCGCTTCATCAATAGTGAGCCGCTGATAACTGCGGCTGTTGCCACGGCCGGCCTCGAGTCGGCCGTTTTATGGGGAGTTCATAGTGAAACCGGTCAAAGTAGGCATCTGTGGGCTGGGTACTGTCGGTGGCGGTACCTTCAATGTACTAAAGCGTAACGCCGAGGAAATTGCCCGCCGCGCCGGGCGTGGAATTGAAGTGGCACAAATTGCCATGCGTACGCCAAACCCCAACTGCCAGATTACCGGTACTCCCACCACGACCGACGTGTTCGCCGTGGCAACCAACCCTGAAATTGACATTGTCATCGAGCTGATCGGTGGCTATACCATCGCGCGCGAGCTGGTGCTCAAAGCCATTGAAAACGGCAAGCATGTCGTCACTGCCAACAAAGCGCTGATTGCTGTGCACGGCAACGAAATCTTCGCCAAGGCCCGCGAGAAGGGCGTGATCGTTGCGTTCGAAGCCGCTGTTGCAGGTGGCATCCCGGTGATCAAGGCCATTCGTGAAGGGCTGGCTGCCAACCGCATCAATTGGGTTGCAGGCATCATCAACGGCACTGGCAACTTTATCCTCACCGAAATGCGCGAGAAAGGCCGTGCCTTCCCGGACGTGCTGGCTGAAGCGCAGGCACTGGGCTACGCAGAAGCCGATCCGACCTTCGATGTCGAAGGCATCGACGCGGCACACAAGCTGACGATACTGGCGTCCATCGCGTTCGGTATTCCGTTGCAGTTCGACAAGGCCTACACCGAAGGCATCACCAAGCTCACCACCGCAGACGTTAACTACGCCGAAGCGCTGGGCTATCGCATCAAGCATCTGGGCGTCGCCCGCAGCACGCCGGCCGGTATTGAGTTGCGCGTGCACCCGACCCTGATTCCCGCCGACCGACTGATTGCCAACGTCAATGGAGTCATGAACGCGGTGATGGTCAACGGCGACGCCGCAGGTTCGACGTTGTTCTACGGCGCTGGCGCTGGCATGGAACCGACTGCTTCCTCGGTTGTGGCTGACTTGGTGGACGTAGTCCGCGCGCTGACCACCGATCCGGAAAACCGTGTGCCTCACCTGGCCTTCCAGCCGGATTCGTTGTCGGCGCATCCAATCTTGCCGATTGAGGCCTGCGAGAGCGCCTATTACCTGCGCATTCAGGCCAAGGATCATCCGGGCGTGCTGGCGCAGGTCGCAAGCATTCTGTCGGAGCGCGGCATCAACATCGAATCGATCATGCAGAAAGAAGTCGAAGAACATGACGGCCTGGTGCCGATGATTCTGCTGACTCATCGCGTGGTCGAGCAGCGCATGAACGATGCAATCGCTGCGCTGGAAGCCTTGCAGGACGTGGTCGGCCCAGTCATGCGTATACGCGTCGAACATCTTAATTAACAGCAGCTGCTAGCTGTAAGTTTCGAGCCACAAGCCAGACCAGACACAAACTCAGCTTGTAGCTTGCCACTTGCGGCTTGCAGCTCAGACCGAAGGTTTGATTTTATGCGCTACATCAGTACCCGTGGCCAGGCACCGGCCCTGAATTTCGAAGACGTGTTGCTCGCAGGGTTGGCCAGTGATGGCGGCCTGTACGTACCGGAAAACCTGCCGCGTTTCACTCAGGAAGAAATCGCTTCCTGGGCTGGCTTGCCGTATCACGAGCTGGCGTTTCGGGTTATGCGCCCGTTTGTAACCGGCAGCATCCCTGACGCAGATTTCAAAAAAATCCTCGAAGAAACCTACGGTGTGTTTGCTCATGGCGCTGTCGCCCCGTTGCGTCAGTTGAATGGCAACGAATGGGTGCTCGAACTGTTCCATGGCCCGACCCTGGCGTTCAAGGATTTTGCCCTTCAGTTGCTGGGCCGCTTGCTCGATTACGTGTTGGCCAAGCGCAACGAGCGCGTTGTCATTATCGGTGCCACTTCTGGCGATACCGGGTCTGCGGCGATTGAAGGCTGCCGTCGTTGCGACAACGTCGATATTTTCATCCTGCATCCCAATAACCGTGTTTCGGATGTGCAGCGTCGGCAGATGACGACCATCTTCGGCGACAACATTCATAACATCGCCATCGAAGGTAACTTCGACGACTGCCAGGAAATGGTCAAAAACAGCTTCGCTGACCAGGGTTTCCTGAAAGGTACGCGTCTGGTAGCGGTGAACTCGATCAACTGGGCGCGGATCATGGCCCAGATCGTTTACTACTTTCATGCGGCGCTGCAACTGGGCGGTCCGGCGCGTTCTGTATCGTTCTCGGTGCCGACCGGCAACTTCGGCGATATTTTTGCCGGTTACCTGGCGCGCAACATGGGCTTGCCGATCAACCAGTTGATCGTGGCAACCAACCGCAACGACATCCTGCACCGCTTCATGAGCGGCAATCAGTACGTCAAGGAAACCTTGCACGCCACGTTGTCGCCATCCATGGACATCATGGTCTCGTCGAACTTCGAGCGGCTCCTGTTTGACATGCACGGGCGTAACGGCGCAGCCATTGCCGGGCTGATGGAAAACTTCAAGCAGGGCGGCGGTTTCAGCGTCGACGAAGAGCGCTGGACTGAAACCCGCAAGCTGTTCGATTCACTGGCGGTTACCGACGACCAGACCTGCGAGACCATCGCAGAGGTGTTCGCCAGCACCGGTGAATTGCTCGATCCGCACACCGCGATCGGCGTGAAAGCCGCCCGTGACTGCCGTCGCAGCCTGGACACGCCGATGGTCATCCTTGGTACTGCGCATCCGGTGAAATTCCCTGAGGCAGTGCAAAAGGCCGGTGTAGGAAAAGCGCTCGAGTTACCTGCACATCTTTCTGATTTGTTTGAGCGAGACGAACGTTGCACCGTGTTGCCCAACGACCTGAAAGCCATGCAGGCCTTCGTCAGCCAGCACGGCAACCGCGGCAAACCACTGTAACGGTATCGTCGTGTAACAAGTTCAGGCCCGCCATTGCGCGGGCCTTCTCATATGCGCGTGCCACACTTCAGGAGTTTAGAATCTTACGGATGAGTTATTGGCTGTGAAGCAATCAAGGATGTACGCGTCAGAGGCGTTTATGAAGCACCTCTCAATTCCCCGGGCGCTGGGAGCCGCACTGTTGCTGCTGCTTAGTACGCTGAGCCAGATCGGTGTGGCAGCGCAAAGCTTGCCTTTTACCTTGGTCGCGCCCTTCCTGACCCTGCAACCGTTACTGCTCGATGGCACAGACCGGCGATGGCTCAATGAGCGCGGACCGCTTCGAGTCGGCATCGCGATTGCCGACTATGAGCCAATCGACATCACCAGCGACCGTAACCGGTATCAGGGTATCAGCGCCGACTACTTGAGTCTGGTCAGCGCCAAATTGTCGGTTCCGGTGCAAGTCGTGGGATTTGCCAAGCGCGAGCAGGCAGTAGCAGCGTTGCTCGATGGCACGCTCGATATTTTGACCAGCGCCAATGGCTATGAGCAAGGCTTTGGGAACCTGGCGTTCACGCAAGAGTACATGCCGGACAGAGCCGTGGTGGTGGGGCGGGGCGATGACTCCAGTCTGTCCCCTTCGCTAAAGGGCAAGCGCGTGGTAGTGCTTGATGGCTACGCCGATGCCGATTCGCTGCACAACGCCTATCCGCAGAGCACAATCATACTCGCACCTACTCTCTACACCGCCCTTGAAGCGCTGAGCCAGGGAGATGTCGACGCCTTCATCGGCAACGAAGTGATCGTGCGGTCCTACAATTCTCTGCGGCCGTATCTGGGCTTGCAGATCAGGTTCGAAGGCAAGCTTGCGCCCACGGGTTTCACTTTCGCTACCCGCAAGAGTGATCCACGTCTACTCACACTCATGAGCCGCGCGCTGGCAGGCCTCGATGAATCGGTTGCGCGTGAGGTATTGGGGCGGTGGACGGTCGGTCTGGGCGCCGACCTGTTGCGTCAACGCATTAACTTCAACGCCATCGAACAACGCTGGATACGCCGAAATCCGCAGGTCATTGTCGCCGCCAGTCAGCAGCCGCCTTACATCTATCAGGATATCAATGGACGCTGGGTCGGATTGAATGTCGATGTGCTGAACCGGATCTCCCGAATGAGCGGATTGCAGTTCGTTTACAAACCCATGGCATCGACCCAGGACACCCTCGACACCTTGCGCAGCGGCGGCGCTGACATGAACACCACGCTCTCGGAAAACGCCGAGCGTAAGCAGTTGCTCGATTTTACCTACTCGTACGGCGGAAACAGTTGGGTGTTCGTGGTGCCTGGAAACCAGTCCTCGAAAATCAGCCTTCAGGCGCTTTCCGGAAAAGTGCTGGCGTTGCCCGCCAGGCACGCACTGGAAGACACCATTCGCGCTGAATACCCGCAAATCACGCTGCGCTCGGTCAAGACCTATGACGATGCCAGGAGGTTGGTCGAATCAGGCGAGGCCGCCGCCACTATCCAGAGTGAGGCAGCGGCCTGGTTGTATCCGCCGGGCAAGCTGAAGGTCGCTCGCAGCGTGGAAGGGCGTTGGTCGCCAGATCGATTCTCAGTGGTCCAGACCCAGCCTGAACTGCTGAGCATTCTGAACAAGGCGCTGGAGGAATTCCCGGTGGCGGAAATGCGCGCTATCCGGGTGAAGTGGTTGGGCGCGACGATTGCCCAGCCTTCGATCTGGCAGCGGATTCCGCCATGGGTCTATTGGGCGCTTGCGGTGGCGTTGCTGTTGGCGCTGGTGTCGTTCGGCTGGAGTAGCCGCCTGAAGTACCAGATCCGTCAGCGTCTGCGGGCCGAAGAACAGCTCAGTGACCAGTTGGCTTTCAAACGGGCGTTGCTGGACGGGATTCCCAACCCCATTTACGTGCGCGACCTGCAAGGGCGTTTGATCTCCTGCAACCGCAGTTACGAAGAGAGCTTCGGGATCAGCTTTGAGCAGATGAACGGCCGGCGGCTGATCGACGTGGAGCTGATCCCCAAGGCAAGTGCCGAGCAACTGCACGGCGATTATCTGAGGTTGCTAGAGACCCAGCAGCCGGTTTTTGCGGACCGTAGCATGGAGCTGTTCGGCAAGCCCATTGAGGCCTACCAGTGGACGGTGCCGTTTTATCGCGCAGACGGTCAGTTGCAAGGCTTGCTCGGCGGCTGGATTGACATCACCGAACGCAAGCTTCTTGAAGATCAGCTCAAAAAAGCTCAGCAGCGAGCTGACAGTGCGAATCAGGCCAAGACAATGTTTTTGTCCAACATGAGCCATGACATCCGCACGCCAATGGGCGCGATCATTGGTTTGCTGGAGTTGGAGCGCGAGCAGGCGATACGGCGTGGTGAGCAACCTTCGCAGGGCCTCGAACTGGCGCGTCGTGCTGCCAATGAACTGGTCGCGCTGATTGGCGAAAGCCTGGACCTGGCGAAAATCGAAGCTGGCAGTCTTCAGTTGTCACCGGTGGCGACGCGGCTGCGGGATTTTTTCGAGCAAACCTGCCAGCTTTTTGAGGCCCAAGCCTCAGCCGCAGGTACCACTCTTGCGCTTCAAATAGATGATGAGGTTCAGGATTGCTACGCGTTTGATCCGCAGCGTTTGCGGCAAGTCCTGCACAACCTGATCGGCAATGCCTTGAAGTTTACCGAGGGCGGTGAGGTGTGGGTCAGGGTGAAAGTCGATGATGTCGAGACACATCCACCGGGGTTGAGCATCTGCGTACAAGACACAGGTGTCGGCATGAGCGCGGAACAACAACGAGGGTTGTTCCAGCGTTTTGCTCAGGCTGACGGCGCGACGGCAGCAACCTTTGGCGGCAGCGGCCTGGGCTTGAGCATCTGTAAGCAATTGGTGGAATTGATGGGCGGGCACATTGGTCTTGTCAGCGATGTCGGGCAGGGCACGCGTGTGACCCTCGACATCCCGCTGGTCGCCGTGGATGCACCGATAACCGAACTGGTTGAGCCGATGTCACCGAGTATCGCCGAGCACGCGTTGCGGGTGTTGGTGGTGGATGATGTTGCGGCCAATCGAATGGTGCTGACCCAGCAATTGGAGTTTCTCGGTCATACGGTGGTGTCGGCCGAGAGCGGTGAGCGGGCGCTCGCCTTGTGGCAGGACGCGGACTTCGAGGCGGTCTTCACCGACTGCAATATGCCTGGCATGACGGGCTATGCCCTGGCCCAGGCGATTCGTGAGACTGAAGCCCGAGAGCAGCGCCCTCAATGTCTGGTCATAGGCTGCACCGCCAACGCCATGCTTGATGAAGGCACACGCTGTGAGCAATCGGGCATGGACGGCCTGTTGGTCAAACCGGTGTCGTTGGCGCAGTTGGTGACCACGCTAAAAGACGTTGCGGCACATCCTGCCGGCGAGGCGGATTTCGATATCAGGACGCTGTACCGCATGACTCAGGCCAACGAAGAGCAACTGCAGCGCATGCTTGCCGCGCTCAAAGAAAACTTGCTCGACGAGCAACGTGGCATTGATGTCGCTGTCATCGCGCAGGATTGGAAAGCATTGGCCGCAGGCGTTCATCGCCTCAAAGGCGTTGCCTGTCTGATCGATGCCGTGCCGCTTGCCAAAGCGTGCAGCCAGCTCGACAGCAGCGTGCGTCAGCAGAACAGTGAATCTCTTGTGCAGGCGTGGGAGCAGCTGGATGCGTCTATCCAGTCCTTGTGCGCCGGGCTTGAGCCGCACCTCACGAACCCCGCATTTTAAGACGTGTCCTATTCGATGCAGTTTTCAGCCGCTTTAAAGTACAGGTTCACTGGCTGAAGACTGCCCGACCCAAGAGGTTCACGCGTGCGTTCGCTTAAAGTTCTGATTCTTGAAGACAATCCCTTTCAATTGATGGCGCTGCACCAGATGCTTAACGCCAATCAGGTGTTTGATGTCCTGACGGCAGACAGCGTCGACGCGGCGCAGCGCTCGCTGAACAACCGTGGCGGGGTAGATATCGCCATTTGCGATCTGCAAATGGACGGCCCCGACGGCCTTTCGCTGATCCGCTATCTTGCTGAAACCGGCCAGGCCCGTGCGCTAATCATTCTCAGCAGCGCCGAGCAGTCAGTGCTGGACGGTGTGGCCCAATTGGCGCGCCAGCAGGGTATGGACGTGCTGGGCTGTCTGCAAAAACCGGCATCAGTGGCAACTTTGGGAGAGCTGCTGGGCCGTTGGCAGCGTCCGGAGGATGAAGCCGTCACGCCGTTGGCTGCTCCTGTCGATGCAGGATTTTCAGATCATGAACTGCATCAGCGTGACGCGGCTCAAGATGCTGAAGATGGCCAACGGTACCCCCAATGGATCGCGCACTTTCAACCCAAGGTCTCATTGGAAGGTAAGTTGCTGGGTGTAGAGCTATTGGCCCGATGGCAGCATCCGACACGTGGGTTATTGGCTCCGGGCCATTTCCTTACTGCGCTGGAAGACACAGGACTGCTTGATGCCTTGACCTGGCGAATGCTTGAGCTGGGTCTGGCGTTATCAACCGAGCGCCTGCACAGCACGGGCCGCGCTTTGCCGGTGGCGGTGAACATCCCGCCAGCCATGCTGGATCAGCCGGATTTCGTTCCCCATCTGATGGCGCTAATGGAACGTTTTCCGGTGCGCCCGCAAATGCTGACCCTCGAAATCGTCGAGCAATCGGCGCGGCAAATGGCGGTGGTCCAGTTTGAAAATCTGTTACGTCTGCGCATGACAGGGTGTCGGCTTTCCATCGATGACTTCGGCACAGGCGCTTCAAATATTCAGCGGCTGCTGGAAATGCCGTTCAACGAGTTGAAAATCCCGGCTGAATTCGTGCGTGGCATGGCCGATGACCGGCGTAAGTCGGCAGTGGTCGCAGGGGCCATGTATATGGCGCAGAAGATGGCGCTGGATGTGGTGATCGAAGGCGTCGAAACGGCTGATGATTTTCAGGCGCTACTGCATCTGGGCAAACCTGCCATTCAGGGTTACTTCATCGCCAGACCCATGAACGAGGCAGACCTTAAACGGTGGATCGAAAGCTATCGGGGCCATCCTCCCTTGGCGAGCCAGTCCAGCGGTACTAAGTGAGGCCGTGTTCCTGAAGGTAGATAAACAATGCTGCATCGTTGGCCAGCCCAAGTTTGCGCATGGCACTGACTTTTTGAGCGCTGACGGTCTGTTTGCTGCGGCTGAGCTGAGCCGCGATGGCACCCACGGAATGCCCGGCAGCAAGCAAACGGATGACTTCCAGTTCTCTGGGGGACAAGTCCTCGGGGGCCACCAGAGTGTCCGAGCCGTAATCACCCGCAGCAAGCATTGTGCGGCTGACCGAATCGGCGACGAACGTATTGCCGCTGACTACGCTATCGATGGCAGCAGGTAGCTCTGCGGCGACGCTGCCTTTGCTCAACAACCCCCGAATGCCGAGGGCGAGCATGGCGCGAAACAGCCCGGCGTTGTTGAGCATGGTCACCACGATGATCGGCAGCACGGGGTGGTCGCGCCGAATTCGTTCAAGCAAGCGCAGGCCGTCGCTTTGATCTTCGACCGGCATCATGAAGTCGGTCACCAGCAAGTCGCAGGAATGGATTCTCAAAAGGTGCAGTAAGGCATCCGGGGAGCTGGCTTGTGCAACTACCTTCGCCCTTTCTCCCTGTTCGATTACAACCTTGAGCCCGATCAAAAATATCGGGTGATCGTCCGCAAGAATGACCTGCAAGGGTAGGGCTTCACTGGCCATGACGGCTCCATGAGTTGAGTTTTCGGACATGTCCTAAGGCCATTCACGACGCCGCCGCTCAGACTGACAGCTCACTTACCTGAAAGGAATCGCAGATGAGACCTCACAAGGAACATACGGTGTGTGCCACGTCTTCGTCAGCGCTGCCGGTCATCTATGTGGCCCGGGTCACACCTTGTCGTTACTCGACGCGCAAAGCGATTGGCCGGTATCGATGCATCCAGAGCCAGGAGACCATCGACGCGCTGGCTTCGCGGTTTCAGGCATTTGGCTGATCCAGAGCGCCGTCGGCCGGGTGGATGGGGGTGAATTTTGTCTGTCACATTCGGTAGGCATGCTCGAATGCCAGGTTGCGACAATGACCTTGAGTACGACGTAAAGAACTTTCCGGCTACGTCGATGGTCATTGATTAGCACCTTTGCATTCAAACGGTTGAGTGGTGATCCAGATGGAAAATATCAGCTTGTTACTCAGTGAAGCACTGGCACCTTATCAAGCGCGTCTCGGGCCTGTCGGCGCGCGGGGCGAACGGTTGGTCACGCTGTACGATGCAGCCGGTGTAACGGTCATCGAACGTGTCTTTCCTGCAGGGCAGCTGTGCGACAGACGCCAGTTGACCGATGTTGTAGACGGTTTGCACCGTGACCTGATGGTTGCCGAAGGCCGTATCGAACCATGTGTGATTGCCGCCATGAAAAATGCGACGCAGGTCGCAGCTTTCGCATCCGCAAGGGCATTTGTCTAGCCGCACGGGAACCTTAAGCCGGATTGGGGCTCCTATCCAGTACGGCAGGTTCAGGCATTGTGCTCCGGTGGTTGATACCTGTCGTACGGGCCCCATATGGGCCGCGGTTTACCCCGAGTAGTCTCCCCGCTGCTCGGGGTTTCTTTTTGCCCGCGATTTGATGAAAGGTCTATCGCCGGGCGCCCGTCTCTGTAGGAGCCAACTTGTTGGCGAGGCAATCTTGCTGCGCGTCATGTTTAAAGCCTCGCGAACAAGTTCGCTCCTACAGGTTCGAGGTGCGTCAGATAGCGCGGTTCTGTAGGAGTCAACTTGTTGGCGAGGCGATCTTGCTGTGTGCCAGGTCCAAAGCCTCGCGAACAAGTTGGCTCCTACAGGATCGGGGTGCGTCAGATAGCGAGGTTCTGTAGGAGCCAACTTGTTGGCGAGGCGATCTTGCTGCGCGTCAGGTCCAAAGCCTCGCGAACAAGTTCGCTCCTACAGGCTCGGGGTGCGTCAGATAGCGCGGTTCTGTAGGAGCCAACTTGTTGGCGAGGCGATCTTACTGCGCGTCAGGTCCAAAGCCTCGCGAACAAGTTCGCTCCTACAGGCTCGGGGTGCGTCAGATAGCGCGGTTCTGTA
>NZ_JBSKHW010000020.1:106514-136534 GCF_057128765.1 Pseudomonas corni | reverse complement strand
GAGGTCGGCCATGACCGAGGTGTGGGAAAGGGCATCGCCCTGGCGGGCGGCCCAACGAGCGTCTGACATTCCGTGTAGTTCGCGCCGAGAAAGCGCCGGAATGTAGAGAGCTCAAGCGCCCGTGTCTGAGCGCTGAAACACAAAAACGGAGTGCTGCGGAAGTTTCAGAAAGGGACTACATCAGGGAGGTTATAGGTCCTACCTGATGAGGGGAAAACTCTCGGGGAAACTTGCACTATGCCAATTAAATGCGCATTGAGCGGAGGGCGACATTCGCGCCGGGAGCTCTGGTTGAGTACGCCAAAAGCCGTCTCGCGAATAAATTCGCTCCTACAGAGTTTTCGCTCCTACAGGGATCAGCGTTTACCTGAGGCAAAGTCGGTGAGATTCGCGCCCTCCATCCGATACCGCACCCACTCATCCTGCGGTTCGGCGCCAATCGATTTATAAAAATCAATCGCCGGCTGATTCCAGTCCAGTACGCTCCATTCGAAACGTCCACAGCCTGTGTCCACCGCAATCTTCGCCAGATGCCGAAGCAAGGCTTTGCCCGCGCCAACACCGCGATGCTGCTGTGACACGTAAAGGTCTTCCAGATACAGCCCCTTGCGGCCCAGCCAGGTGGAATAGCTGAGGAAGTACACGGCAAAACCAATGGGCTGGTCGTCCAGCAGACAGATCAAGGCCTTGGCCGGGGACGCCGGGTCGTCGAACAGGCTGCGTTCGATATCAGCAAGGCCAGCCAGCACTTCATGCTCGGCTTTTTCATAAATCGCCAGTTCAGTGATGAAGCCCAGAATCACCTCGGCGTCAGCGCGGATTGCATCTCGAATCTGAAGGGTCACACATGCTCTCCTAGGGTGCGGCAAAACGACATCGTTCAGCGGCGAACGACGGATGACAGATTGTGTCTCAAGCAACAGTCCGGCGCAGCATTCAATACGCCATGCCGTCTCCATATGATCAACGCCCCAAGGAACACCCATGGAAAACCAGAAAGAAGACGGCAAGACCCCGGGCCTGACCGCCAAGGAAGAACAGGAGATCGACGAGAACCAGCCGCCCCGCGCGGCGGTGTTGCACGAAACCATCCGCGCCCAGGGCGATCATGAGCTGGAGCGCAGCGTCACGGCGCTGTGGTGGTCGGCCCTCGCCGCTGGCCTGACCATGGGCCTGTCACTGATGGCCATGGGGTTGCTCAATTCCCGGCTGCCCGACAGCGAAGGCTTCAAGGCCATTGCCAGTTTCGGCTACTGCGCGGGCTTTTTGGCGGTGATCCTCGCCCGTCAGCAACTGTTCACTGAAAACACCCTGACGGCGGTGTTGCCGGTCATGACCAAGTTCACTCTGAGCAACATCGCCCGACTGTTCCGCTTGTGGGGCGTGGTGCTGGTGGGCAACCTGTGTGGCACCCTGCTGGTGGCGTACGTGATGCTTCACTTGCCGATTTTCGACACCAAGACTGACCACGCGTTTCTTGAGATCGGTCGCAAAATCATGGAAAACGACGTCGGCACCATGTTCGCCAAGGGCATCATTTCCGGCTGGATGATCGCCACCATGGTCTGGATGATCGCCTCGATGGAAACTGCCAAGGTAGTGATCATCGTGATGATTACGTACCTGATGGCGCTGGGGGATTTCACCCACATCGTCGTCGGCTCGGCAGAGGTCTCGTACCTGGTGTTTGCCGGTGAACTGCCGTGGAAGGATTTCTGGATGGTGTTTGCAGGGCCTACGCTGGCGGGCAACATCATCGGCGGCAGCTTCATCTTTGCGCTGATCAGCCATGCGCAGATCAGAAGCGAGAGCGGGACGCCTAAGGAGAAGAAAGGTACCTCCAGCAAAAAAAACCAGACTCAGGAAGAACGTCTACCCCAGAAATAACGCCTGACTCTCTGTAGGAGCGAATTTGTTCGCGAGGCGCCGGGCCTGGTTCGCCGCCTCCATTTCTCGCCAACAAGTTGGCTCCTACAGGGACCAAATAACCGCGCAGCCCCTTTCCTAAATATTTATTCAGAAATATCCGCCGCATTTGTAGGCAAACTACAGCTTCCAGTCGCAATTGCTTCAGGCAAACTCATGACCCGAATTCTGACGATCGAAGACGATGCCGTAACGGCCAAGGAGATCGTGGCCGAGTTAAGCAGCCACGGCCTCCACGTAGACTGGGTCGATAATGGCCGCGAAGGACTGGTGCGCGCCGTCAGCGGTGATTACGACCTGATTACCCTGGACCGAATGCTGCCCGAAGTGGACGGTCTGGCAATTGTCACGACTATGCGCGCGCTGGGTATTTCTACGCCGATCCTGATGATCAGCGCGCTGTCCGATGTCGATGAGCGTGTTCGAGGTCTACGGGCTGGTGGCGATGATTACCTGTCCAAACCGTTTGCGTCAGACGAAATGGCTGCTCGGGTAGAAGTGCTGCTGCGCCGTAGCCACCCGAGCACCCAGGCCGAAACCATGTTGCGCGTTGCTGATCTGGAGTTGAATCTGATCTCCCGGGAAGCCAGCCGCGCTGGCCAGCCGCTGAACCTGTTGCCCACTGAATACAAGCTGCTGGAATTCATGATGCGCAACAACGGCCAGATCATCACCCGCATGATGATTTTCGAGGAAGTCTGGGGTTATCACTTCGACCCTGGCACCAACCTCATCGACGTACACATTGGTCGCTTGCGCAAGAAAATCGATCCCCCTACCCTGACGCCCCTGATTCGAACCGTTCGAGGCTCAGGATATGTCATTGCCGAACCCGTCTAAGGGCTGGCGTTCTTCCAGCAGCCGGTTGCTGGCGCTGTACAGTTTCTTGTTCGTGGCCTGGAGCAGCATCCTCATGGGGGTGCTGTACTGGGAAGTCACCAGTTACCTGAACACCCTCGCCCGTCACTCGCTGATGCAGCGTCAGCAATTGTTCTCGCGTTTTCAGGGCGCGCAACTGGATGACGCTCTGGCCACCAGCGACAAGTTCGACATGCGCTCGGTGGACGCCTACGGCCTGTTCGACAAAGACCTCAAACCCATCAGCGGGCCGATCCACGCCATTCCCACCGGCTTGCCGCTCAACGGGCAGATCGAGGAGCTGGACACCTGCATCGACTCCGATGACCCGAATCTGCCGCGCGCCAGTTGCGACGCCGTGGCGATTCATACGCTGGATAACCGCTGGCTGGTGCTGGTGCGCGACAACGGTTCCCTGTTCGCCGTGACCACGTTGATTCTGCGGGCGCTGCTGTGGGGCATCTCGCTGACGATTCTGCCGGGGATCGCGGGCTGGCATCTGTTGCGTCGTCGCCCGCTGCAACGTATCCGGGCGATTCAGGCCAGCGCCGAGGCCATTGTCACGGGTGATCTGGCGCGGCGTCTGCCGGTGTCGGATCGTCGCGATGAGTTGGACATGCTGGCGGACATCGTTAACGCCATGCTCGACCGTATCGAACGGCTGATGAACGAGGTCAAGGGCGTGTGCGACAACATCGCCCATGACTTGCGCACCCCGCTCACACGTCTGCGCGCGCAGTTGTACCGGATTCAGCAGCAGTCCCCGGAAGACTCGCCTCAGGGTGAGCAAATGGCCCAGGTGATCGCCGACGCCGATACGCTGATGGCGCGGTTTCGCGGGCTGTTGCGGATTTCCGAACTTGAAGACCACCAGCGCCGCTCGGCCTTTGATCGGCTGGACCCGCGCCCGTTGCTGCAGGAATTGCATGATTTCTACCTGCCACTGGCCGAAGAAGGTCGCGTGTCGCTGGAGCTGAAGATCGGTGAGCTGCTGCCGCCGTTGGTGGGGGATCGGGCGCTGCTGTTTGAAGCACTGGCGAACCTGCTGAGCAATTCGATCAAGTTCACCCCACCGGGCGGCGTGGTGACTCTGATCGCGCGCGCCGAAGGTGACGCCACTTTCATCGAAGTCCAGGACACCGGCCCCGGCATCCCCGCCGCTGAACGCGAGGCGGTGTTCAAGCGTTTCTATCGCAGCGACAGCGGCAACCAGCAAAGCGGCTTCGGTCTGGGCCTCTCCATCGTCGCCGCCATCGTCAACCTGCACGGCTTCAAACTGCACATCGGCACCAGCCCGTCCGGTGGCGCGAGCCTGGTGCTGGAGTGTCGGCAGGTGTTGGCGTTGGGGTGAATGCATCTACGCTGACCCCGTAGGAGCGCGCTTGCCCGCGATGACGTCAGTGTGTCCGATACATCTCCAGCGCCTGGAAGACCTTTCGCGGGCAAGCGCGCTCCTACGGCCTCCCGGCCAGAATCAAAAGCCATGTGCGCCGCAATCCGCTTCTGCCGAAGGCGTAGGAGCTCACGGAGGTTACGACGTCAGCGATGGGCTGCGCAGCGGCCCCCAATCCAGACAACGCGGCGCTAGGGATAATCCAACGCGCACATCGCACCAAAAATTGTAGGAGCGTGCTTGCCCGCGATGGCGTCAGTGTGTCCGATACATCTCCAGCGCCTGGAAGACCTTTCGCGGGCAAGCGCGCTCCTACAGTCGATAGCGATCAGCCAGACGCAAAAAAGCCGCCCTGATCTGGCGGCTTTTTCAATGGTGCGGATTACATATTCCGGGCTTTCTCGATAATGACGTCTTGCCGCTCCCATGCCCTCTTCATGACCTCTTGGTAGACCCGCTCTTTTTCTTCCGAGGTGGCGTTGCGGACGAAGTCGGAAAAGGGAGTGGACTTAACGGTTTTTAGTTTTTTTGTAGAAGGCATCATTCACTCCTTGAATGGTCAAGCTTTTGCTTGAGCGAATCCCGATCATAGGTTTCGCAAATATGAGTGTCAATTTGCTGGATATTTTCTCTGTAAGCGCGAGTACTCCCGTCTTGATTCTTGATGAAAATGTCGGCGGTCACGGCGTGCCCATAATTTTTTTTCACACGGTTTACTACCTCACGTGCGGCGAAATACTGACGAACAAACTCCCCTAGCGGAATGTTCCTTCCCTCGACTTTTTCCCTCGCCTGGACGAATTCCCACGCCCTTTCCGGGTTTTGATAGACGTATAGCACTAGCACGAATCTGCCTCGCTTCAACGAACGCTCTATGTTCAGAGCCACCGTCTCGTAGTTTGAAGAGGTGCCGTCTAACAAAAACGATTGTTGCATCCGCAACGCTTCGTCATGCGCGGCGGATACCAACACCGACACTGCTCGCTGGAAAAGTGAAGAATTAGCACCTGTATATCCCGGGAGCTCGCAACGGTAAGCGTCGGGATCTATACGAAGGACATGACCTCCAAATCGAGCGAGAAACTCCAAGGAGGCCTCTGTCTTCCCAGCGCCGGGCGAGCCAGCCATGAATACTGACACTGGCGAATCTTCGGATGGATATATCGAGCTATCAGTCAACCGCATCGCAATTTCTTTTCTGTTCGCCTTGGCAAACACCACTGCCTCATCTGCAATCCTTTGTTCGTCCAGGGTGAACATCCTTGGCTTCCGTTTCCAGAGATTCGCGACTCGAATCTGACACCGCGCATTATTTGCGGCCTGGGCATCCCTGCCTATCCGACGAAACCGGATGACACAACCTTTATGCAGACAAAAAAAAGCCCACGGCTTTCACCGTGGGCTCAACGAAGACCGTTGAAGGGAGCGTTCTGTTTAGCCGGGCAGGCAGGTGAAGTCTTTGCTGTGGCCGAGTTGTTTGCCGTGGGAGTCTTCGAGTTTGACGCGGTACTCCTCGCCCAGGCTCGACTCGACCAGTTTGTAATGTTCACCGGCCTTGAACTGGTCGAACTTGATGCCGGTCTGGCAGTTCGTTTCGCCGCTATCACCGTAGCCCTCAACGATCAAATCCAGGTCGAGTTTGTGAGCACCGGGTTTGACTTCAAAGTAGCGACCATCATTGAGTCGCTTGCCGTCCAGATCCTCAGCCATCAACACGCCGGAAGGTTCTTCCTGCAAGCTGATCCAGGCTTCGCTGGGGTCAGCTTTGGGCATGGGGCCCGCACAGGCGGACAGGACGGCAACCAGACCCAACATGGGCACGAGCAGCAACGATTTGGCGTTCATGACATAAACCTCGGCAGATGGAAAAAATCCCTGTGGCGCAGGGTGAATTTCGATGAGCCGAGGCTGCGCGCCCTGCAGATGAACAACAAATGAATCCCCCATGAAAGCTCCTTGTGCACCGGGCTAACTATTTGTTCATTCGCCTGACGGCTGCCTGTTAGGTCCGGACGACAAGACTGCCGTGAATCGAAATGGGAGGTTCCGGCATGCTTGGCCTGGTCAAGACTGCATTGCTAAAGCCCTACACGTTCATCGTGTTGGCAATATTCATCTGTATCGTCGGGCCGATGGCGGCGATGAAAACACCGACCGACGTGTTCCCCGACATCGGCATTCCCGTGGTGGCGGTGGTCTGGCAGTACGCCGGTCTTTCGCCGGACGCCATGGCCGGACGGGTGATCTACACCTACGAGCGCTCGCTCAGCACCACGGTCAATGACATCGAGCACATCGAGTCGCAATCGCTGCCGGGCATGGGCATCGTCAAGATCTTCTTCCAGCCCGGCGTCGACATCCGCACCGCTAACGCGCAAGTGACGGCAGTCTCGCAGACCGTGCTCAAGCAGATGCCAGCCGGTATCACCCCGCCGCTGATCCTCAACTACAGCGCCTCCACCGTGCCGATCCTGCAAATGGCTTTCTCCAGCCCGACGCTCTCCGAAGCGAAGATTCGCGATCTGGTGCAGAACAGCGTTCGTCTGCCACTCAGCGCCGTGCCAGGCCTGGCGATGCCCACGCCCATGGGCGGCAAGCAGCGGCAGATCACCCTCGACCTCGACCCGCAGGCGTTGGCGGCCAAAGGCCTGTCGGCGCAGGACGTCGGCAATGCGCTGGCCGCTGGCAACCAGATCATCCCTGTGGGCACGGCGAAGATGGGCAGCGACGAATACACCGTGCTGCTCAACAACAGTCCCAAGGCCATCGATGAGCTGAACGACCTGCCGATCAAGACCGTCGACGGCGCGCTGATCACCATCGGCCAAGTGGCCCACGTGCGTGACGGCTCGCCGCCGCAGACCAACATCGTAAGGGTCGATGGTCATCGCGCGGTGCTGATGCCGGCGCTGAAAAACGGCAATATCTCGACGCTGTCAATCGTCGACGGCATTCGCAACATGCTGCCGCTGATCAATGAAACCCTGCCGCCCGCGCTCAAGACTTCGCTGTTGGGGGACGCCTCGGTGTTCGTCAAACAGTCGGTGGGCAGCGTCGCTCGCGAGGGCATCATTGCCGCGCTGCTGACCAGCGTGATGATCCTGCTGTTCCTCGGCAGCTGGCGCTCGACGCTGATCATCGCAGCATCGATTCCATTGGCCGTGTTGTCAGCGATAGCGCTGCTGGCGGTCAGCGGCCAGACGCTCAACGTCATGACCCTCGGCGGGCTAGCACTGGCCGTGGGGATTCTGGTGGACGATGCGACGGTGACCATCGAGAACATCAACTGGCACCTGGAACAGGGCAAGGCGGTCAAGGACGCAATTCTCGACGGTGCCCGGCAAATCGTCGGTCCGGCGTTCGTTTCGCTGTTGTGTATCTGCATCGTCTTCGTGCCGATGTTCATGCTTCAGGGCATCGCCGGTTACCTGTTCCGGCCCATGGCGCTGGCAGTGATTTTCGCCATGGCCAGCTCGTTCCTGCTGTCGCGCACGCTGGTGCCGACCCTGGCAATGTTTCTGCTCAAGCCCCATGTGCTCGAAAGCGGCGCAGGCCGCCACCCGGAAGATGAGTTCATCAACCATCACGAAGGTGATCAGCACGCACCTCGCCGCAATCCGCTGCTGCTGGCCGGGCTGAAATTCCAGCAGGGTTTCGAGCGCGGATTCTCTGCCGTGCGCGATGTGTACTACGGCTTGCTCGGCTTGGCGCTGAAGGCGCGCAAGCGCTTTTTGCTGGGATTCCTGACCTGTGTGCTGGCAAGCTTTGCGCTGCTGCCCAGCCTGGGCGAAGACTTCTTCCCGGCCACTGACGCAGGCGCACTGTCGCTGCACGTGCGCTTGCCACTGGGCACCCGCATCGAAGAAAGCGCCGCCGCGTTCGACCGCATCGAACAGCGCATTCGCGAAATCATTCCAGCCGATGAGCTGGACACAGTGATCGACAACATCGGCATCCCCTTAAGCGGCATCGACATGGCCTACAGCAGCAGCGGCACGATCGGCCCGCAAGACGGTGACATTCAGGTCGCGCTGAAACCCGAGCACGCGCCCACCGCCGATTACGTCAAACGCCTGCGCGAGGCCCTGCCGCAAAGCTTTCCCGGCAGCCACTTTGCCTTCATGCCTGCCGACATCAGCAGCCAGATTCTCAACTTCGGCGCCCCCGCTCCGCTGGACCTGAAAGTCTCCGGGCCTAATGGCGACGCCAACCGTGCCTACGCGCTGGAACTGCAACGCCGTCTGCAACACGTACCGGGCATTGCCGATTTGCGCATTCAGCAGTCCACCGGCTACCCGTCGCTGCAAGTGGACGTCGATCGTCTGCGCGCCAAGCAGTTGGGTATCACCGAACACGACGTGACCACCAGCCTCGGCGCGTCCCTGGCCGGTACGTCTCAGGTGGCGCCGACTTACTGGCTGAACCCGAAAAACGGCGTGTCGTATTCGGTGGTCGCTGCCACGCCGCAATACCGTCTGGACAGCCTGCCGAGTCTCGAAGCGCTGCCGATTACCGGGAGCAACGGACAGTCGCAAATCCTCGGCGGGCTGGCGACCATTAAGCGTGTCGAAAGCCCGGCAGTGGTCACGCACTACAACATCCAGCCGACCCTCGATCTGTATGCCAACGTGCAGGGCAGGGACTTGGGCGGCGTCGCCAAGGATGTGCAAAAGATCATCGACGACACCGCGCACCTGCGGCCCAAAGGCGCAACCGTGACGCTGCACGGACAGATCGACGCACTCAACGAAGCCTTCAGCGGTTTGAGCCTGGGCTTGATCGGCGCAGTGGTGCTGATCTACCTGCTGATCGTGGTGAATTTCCAGTCGTGGATCGATCCGTTCGTGATCATCACTGCCCTGCCCGCCGCGTTGGCCGGCATCGTCTGGATGCTGTTTTTGAGTAACACCTCGCTGTCGGTGCCAGCGTTGACGGGCGCGATTCTGTGCATGGGCGTGGCCACTGCCAACTCGATTCTGGTGGTGAGTTTCTGCCGCGAGCGCCTGACCGAACACGGCGACGCGATGCTGGCGGCGCTGGAAGGCGGTTACACGCGCTTTCGTCCGGTGTGCATGACCGCATTGGCGATGATTCTCGGCATGCTGCCGCTGGCGCTTTCCGCTGAGCAAAACGCGCCATTGGGACGCGCCGTGATCGGCGGCCTGATCCTCGCCACCACCGCGACGCTGCTGTTTGTGCCGGTGGTGTTCAGCCTGGTACATCGCCATTCCAAACCCATTGCTCAACCCAACGCTCACATTGGAGAAACACCCCATGTCGTCTGAAAACGCCCCTTCGCGCAAACGCCTGATGCTGGTCGGCGTCGGCGGTTTGACCTTGGCGGCGCTGCTGGTCGCCAACGGCCTGGCCGCCCGTACCCGACATGAACATGCGGTCGATGCCTGGACCCAAAGTCAGTCGCTGCCTGTGGTGAGCGTGATCCAGCCTTCGCAGAACGCGACGGGCGACACACTGCGTCTGCCCGCGCATCTGGAAGCCTGGAGCAAGGCGCCGATCAACGCGCGGGTCAGCGGTTACCTGAAAAGCTGGAGCTCCGACATCGGTACTCAGGTCAAGGCCGGGCAGATTCTGGCGCAGATCGACAGCCCGGAACTGGACCAGCAGATGGCCCAGACCCGCGCCCATCTCGCTCAGCAACAGGCCACCGCGCGCATCGCCGAAACCACCGCCAGTCGCTGGCAGCATCTGCTGGCCACCCATTCTGTGTCGCAGCAGGAAGTGGACGAAAAAGCCTCCGGCGCGCTGGCTGCCAAGGCGGATATGCAGGCCGCTGCGGCGGACTATCAACGGCTGTCGGACCTTGAGGCGTACAAGACCATTCGCGCACCATTCGCCGGGACCATCACCGCGCGCAACACCGACATCGGTCAACTGATCAAGGCCGATGATGGGGGCATCACACCGCTGTTCAACATGGCCGACACCCATCGTTTGCGCCTGTATGTGCCGGTGCCGCAGAACTACGCCAGCGTCATCACCCCCGGCATGCAGGTGCAACTGACCGTGCCGGAACATCCGGGCCAGACGTTCAGCGCCAGATTGCTGGGCGACTCCACAGCGGTCGATCCGCGCTCTGGCACCTTGCTCGCGCAATTCGAAGCGGAAAATGCCGAGGGAGCGCTGATGCCCGGCGACTACGCCGAAGCCACACTCAAGGTCGCGGCCAATAACCGGGCCGTGAGCATCCCTGCCAGCGCCTTGATTTTCCGCGCCAAAGGCACTCAGGTGGCGACGCTGGACAGCGCCGGGCACGTGCATTTGCAGGACATCCACATTGCGATGGATCTGGGTGACCGGCTGGTGATAGATCAGGGTCTCAAGCCTGCGGATCGTATCGTCGACAACCCGCCCGATGCCCTGCGTGAAAACGATCCTGTGCAACTGGCCGACGCTGGAGGTACACATGCGCGCAAGGCTTGAAGGTTTGGCGCTGGTGATCGCGATGACGTTGCAGGGCTGTTCATTGGCGCCAACGTATCAGACGCCGGTTACTGCCTTGCCCTCGCACTACAAAGAACAGCCCGAGGGTGACTGGCATCCGGCGCAACCGGCGGATCAGTTACAGGCCCGGTGGTGGACGTTGCTGGGTGATCGCCAGCTAGATGACCTGCAACAGCAACTGCTCAACGCCAATCCGGACCTGGCCGCCGCGCTGGCGCACTTCGATGCCGCGCAGGCCTATGCCAGTCAGCTGCACGCCGGGTTGTTCCCGCAGATCAACGCCAGCGGCGGCCCGGTGCGCCAGCGTCAGTCGGACCGCCGCCCGTTGCGCGGCGACACTCAGCCTTCGGTCTACAACAGCGACACCGTGGGCCTGAATCTGAATTTCGATCTCGACCTGTGGGGCAAGATCCGCAATCAAGTGGCCTCGGGGGATGCCCAAGCGCAGGCTTCGGCTGACGATCTGGCGGTGGCACGCCTGAGCCTGCAACGGCAACTGGCGACGCTGTATGTGCAGGCCCGCGGGCTGGATGCCCAGAGCCAGATTCTCAAGACTTCGCTGGACGATTACACCCAGGCGCTGCAACTGACCCGTGATCGCTATGAAGGCAAGATCGCGTCGGAACTGGACCTGACTCGTGCGCAAAGCCAACTGGCTGAAGCCCAGGCGCAGCTCGACGATGTGCGCGCGCAACGCAATCTCAGCGAACACGCCATTGCCGAGCTGGTGGGCAAGCTGCCCAGTGATTTCGCGTTGGCTGCTGACCCGCAGCCGATCACCTTGCCCGGTATACCCCAGGCGTTGCCGGGCAGTCTGTTGCAGCAACGCCCCGACATCGCGGCGGCTGAGCGCAGGGTATTCGCGGCAAACGCCAACATCGGCGTCGCGAAAGCCGCGTGGTACCCGGATTTCAGCCTGACCGGGATGTTCGGCGGCATGACCGGTGGCAGCGGAAATCTGCTGGCGGCGGCCAACCGTTATTGGGCGCTGGGGCCATTGGTGAACCTGCCGATCTTCGACGGCGGACGCCGCAGCGCCAACGAGCGTCAGGCCAAAGCCGAATTCGAAGAAGCCGCCGCGCAGTACCACAGTCAGGTCTTGAAGGCGGTGCGCGAGGTGGAAGACAACTTGGGGCAATTGCGGGATTTGCAGCTGGAATCGGCAGATCAACAGGCGGCAGTAGATGCGGCCAACAGCGCGGAGAAAATGGCGATGAGCAGCTATGAGGCTGGCGCGACGGATTACCTGGTGGTGGTCACGGCGCAGACCACCGCGTTGCAGGCTCAGCGCAGGTTGCAAGTGCTCGATAGCAGTCGATTGCAAGCGAGCGTGGAGTTAATGGTGGCGTTGGGCGGTGGGTGGAAAAGCAGCTAGCCCTGTGGGAGGGAGCTTGCTCGCGAGGCTTCGGTACATCCGACATCTATCTGTCGGTCATTCGCCTGCATTCGCGAGCAAGCTCCCTCCCACAATGAATCTGCGGCGTGGCTGAACCCGCAAATACCGTGGGAGCGGACCTGTCCGCGAAGACTTAGGTACAAGCTGATGCATCTTCATGGCTGAGCCACCGCATTCGCGGACAGGTCCGCTCCCACAACCGATCAGCGACGCGGCTGAAACCTGAGCAAGGCGCAGGTCCGCTCCCATGGGTTCAGCGCGAAGCTGCAGAGAGCGTCAAACCTCCACAACCGCAAAATCAAACAACACCTGAGGCGCTTCGATCAGCAGTGAGCGCATCATCTGCGCCGAGCAGCCAAGGGCCTGCAATTGCTGCACGACGCTTGCGTAATTGATGCTGTTTTCATGCTGGGTGTGCGGCCAGTCGCTGCCCCACACCAGCCGCCGGAACCCGAAGCTCTGTTCCAGCAAAGGCAGGGCCTGACGGGCGAAATCCAGGTTCTGTTGCTCGCTGCCCCCCAAACGATAGATGCCCGAGACCTTCATCCAGACCTGTCCGTTCAAGCCCAGCTCCAGCATCTGGCCGAAGCCCGGTTGATCCATGCCCAGACGCGCATCCGGACGACCGAAATGGTCGACCACGATCTTGATCCCGAACGGCATCAACCCGCGAATCAAAATCGGCAAATCCTCAACCTGACGGTGCAGCTCAACGTGCCAATCCAGCTCGACGAGGTGGGCAAAGAAACTGCGCCACGCAGGTTCGGAAAGATCCGGCAGCGGCTTGCCCATCAGGTTCAAGCGCACGCCGACCACGCCGCAGCGATCCATTTCATTCAAGCGCTCGCAGCTGATGTCGCGCTCCACCACCACAACCCCGCGCAACTGCTCGGGCGCCAGTTGCAGCGCTGCCAGCAAGTAGCTGTTGTCGGTACCAAGAAAGCTCGGCTGTACCAACACGCCATGGCTCAAACCGTGTTCGCGCAGGTTGTCCAGGTACAAGCCGAGCGTCGCGTCGTAGTCGGGTGTGTAGCGCCGTGCGGTGGTGAGATCCAGCTCCCTGCTGAACACGTGGGCATGGGAATCGATGCCGAGAATCGGTTGGGAACAGGTATCAGACATGGCACTCATCTATGGAAGGAAGTGCGGTGCGTGCCGTCGGGCAAGGGGCGCACCACACAGACAAAAAACATCAGGCGCGAGCGGTCTCGCCCTTGGCAGAACCCTGCGCGGCGGCGGACGTTGCTTCGAGGCTGCGACCACGGGTTTCCGGCAGGCAAAGCGCGGCAATCACCGCTACGCCATAAGCGATACCTGCATCGATACCAATGGCCGATCCCAGAGACATCGACTCGCTCATATGACCAACCAGGAACGGAAACACCGAGGACAACACCCGGCCAAAGTTGTAGCAAAAGCCCACCCCTGCCCCACGCACGTCAGCCGGGTACAGCTCGTTGAACAGCGCACCGAGGCTGGCCGGAATGCCTGCCGCAAAAAAGCCCAGGGGGAATCCGAGAAACAGCATTTGCGTGTTGGTCAGCGGCAGGAACACGTAGCACTGCACGGTGATCACGCATGCCAAAGCAAACAGCACGATGTTCATGCGCCGGCCGATGCGGTCGATCAAAAAGCCGCTGGCCACGCAACCGCACCAGAAGGCGAATATGATCACCGCTAGATAGCCGCCGGAGTTGAGCACCGACAGGTTGCGTTCTGTTTTCAGGAACGTTGGCAGCCAGGTCATCACCGCGTGATAACCGCCGTGAGCGCCGAGGCCCAGCAAGCCGCCAAGCAGGGTCACGCGAATCAGTTCCGGACGGAAGATCCCGGCCAGTGATTTGAAAAAGCTCTGGGGGATGGCGTTTTCTTTTTGCAGGCGCTGGAAGCTGTCCGGTTCTTCGACGTTACGGCGCACCCAGATGATCAGGAACGAGGGCAGCAAGCCGACCAGGAACATCACGCGCCAGGCGATATCCGCCGGGACGAACGAGCAGATCAAGGTGAACACACCCACCGCCAGGCCCCAGCCCACCGCCCATGCGCTCTGGACGGTGCCCATGACTTTGCCGCGATATTGCGGGTTGATGGTTTCGGCCATCAGCACCGCGCCCGCCGCCCACTCGCCACCAATGCCGAAGCCCTGCAGGGCCTTGACGATCAGCAACTGATGAAAGCCGGTGACAAAGGCCGATAGAAAGGTGAATACCGAGAACCAGAGGATCATCCATTGCAGCGTGCGCACCCGGCCGTAGCGGTCCGACAGTGTGCCGCCGACCCAGCCACCGATGGCCGAGGTCACCAGGGTCACGCCGCTGATCAGGCCGGCATCGCCCTTGCTCAGGGCGAAGGCTGCGATCAGCGCCGGAATCGCCAGGCCGAACATTTGCACTTCGAGTGCGTCCAGCGACCAGCCGCCGAAGCAGGCCCAAAACGTTTTGCGCTCCCGAGGAGTGACTTGGCGATACCAACTGAACATGGTTTTTGTCCTTATGAGTGTGCGTGTGGCAATTGTTTTGGCGCGACGCATGCCCTAGGAGCGAACTTGTTCGCGAGGCGCCCGTCCGGATGTACGCACCAGGACGCCTCGCCAACAAGTTGGCTCCTACAGGGATCGTGTTTTCAGCGAATATCCACGCTGTAGCGGAAATGCTCGGCGTGCCCGCGAGAGCGGCGCCATTCCAGCGGTTGTCCGGCGTAGTTGCGCGCCAGACGCTCGATCACCACCACCGGGCTGTTGACCGGCACTTGCAGCAATCGCGAGTGGACTTCACTGATGGCCTCAGCGGTCAGGCTTTCTTCGGCGTAGGCCACGACCTGGCCGCAGAACTGCTCGTAAATCGGATACAGCAGCGGACCTTCACGGGTCAGGTCGATCTCAAGCAAGGTCTGAAACTGCACCTGAGGCAGCCAGATTTCTTCGGCCAGCACCGGCTGCGCATCGAGCAATCGCAGGCGAATCATACGAATCACCGGAGCGTCCAGCGGCAGGCCCAGCGCTTGCGCCACAGCGGACGGCGCACTGACCGGCTCGATGGAAAGGATGCGGCTTTCCGGGACCTGACGTTCGCCGGAGGCCGTCTGGAAACGGAAGAAGCGGAACAATGAGGATTGGAACTGCGGACGCCGAATGAACGTGCCACGCCCCTGCTGGCGTTCAAGGATGTTTTCGGCGACCAGCATGTCGATGGCCTTGCGCACAGTGCCCGTGGACAGGCAGTACTCGCTGGAGAGCGCGGCTTCGGTGGGAATCGCCTCGCCCGGCCGCCAGCGGTTATTGGCAATCTGCTCGGCCAGTTGATCACGCAGGCGTTGGTAAAGCGGAAGACGGACGTCGCTGGAGAGTCGGTTCATGTTCGATCGCTTCGCTGTTGTATTTATGTATTCATCTATATGAATCTGAGCGAAGTATTATCTCGTTACATGTACCCGTCAAGGGTCATCCGTCTTCAGTTCCGGGTCTTCAGTTCTAGATACGGGCGTGCCGCGCAGGCGCGAGGTCCGCCCCGATGTGATTTGGTCAGGCCTAGCGACGGATGGACTTTGGATGCTCGGCGTGATCGCGGACCATCAACATAATCGCATCACGCTTCTCCAGAAGGTGGTGCCGAAGAATGCTGCTCATGCGTTTACCGTCTCGTGCCTGCAACGCTTCAATCATCTCTTCATGATCGTGCAGAGCCCGCTCCCACTTGGGCGCTTGTTGGTTGGACAGGTAACGCAGCGCCTGGATGCGGCGATTCAAGGACAGGTAGACCTGACGTAGCGCCGAATTGCGGGCTGCCAGATTTATAAGGTCGTGGATGGCGCGGTTGCGCTGGTAATAACCGGCCAGGTCGTTCTGGTTTTTGCTGACCACCATGGCGTAATGCAGTGCCTTGATGTCGTCCAGTTCCTGGTCTGTGATGCGCTCGCAGGCTAGCTCACCGGCGAAGGCTTCGATGCCGCTCATCAGCTCAAAGGTTTCACGGATTTCCAGCTCCGACATGCGCGCGACGCTGGCACCGCGATTGGGATTGATCTCAATCAAGCCCTCGACGGCGAGGACCTTCAGTGCTTCTCGCAGTGGCGTGCGCGAGATGCCAAGGGTTTCGCACAACTCGCGTTCGTTGAGTTTGGTGCCGGGGCCCAATACCCCTTCAGTAATAAAGCTGCGCAGATGCTCAACCACGGTGTCATGCAGACGCTGACGCTCGACCTTGGGCATCAGACGTGGAGACTCGTGCTCTTCCAGCTCGTTAAAATTTTGCATTCAAAATCCTCATCAGCGGTCGCGCCTTATTCTAAATCGGCCCAGACATTGAGGAATGTTAGCGCAATTATGACGTTTGACACACCCAAGTGACGTGCTAACGTATTTTGAATGCAAAATACAACAACAAGGAGTCACCCATGCTAAAGCTCGACTTCCATCCTGCTGGCCGTCACTTTCTGCAAATCCCTGGTCCTAGTCCCGTCCCTGATCGCATTCTGCGCGCCATGAGTTATCCGACCATCGATCACCGAGGCCCGGAGTTTGGCGAGTTGGGGCTCAAGGTTCTTGAAGGCATCAAGCAAATCTTCAAGACGCAGCATCCTGTGATCATTTACCCCGCTTCGGGCACCGGAGCCTGGGAAGCCGCGCTGTGCAACACCTTGAGCTCAGGTGATGAAGTGTTGATGTTTGAAACCGGCCACTTCGCCACGCTCTGGCAGAAAATGGCCCTGAGCCTCGGCCTCAAGCCGCAGTTCATTGGCCAGCCGGGTATCGAGGGTTGGCGCGGCGGAGTCGACGCCCGGATGATCGAAGCCCACCTGCGCGAAGATCGCGATCAGCGCATCAAAGCGGTGTGCGTTGTACACAATGAAACCAGCACCGGCGTGACCTCCGATATCGCATCGGTGCGCCGGGCAATCGATGCCGCCGGCCACCCTGCACTGCTGCTGGTGGACACGATTTCCGGCCTGGCATCAGCTGACTACCGCCATGACGAATGGGGCGTGGACGTCACCGTATCAGGCTCGCAAAAAGGCCTCATGCTCCCGCCCGGCATCAGTTTCAATGCCCTTTCACCCAAAGCTATCGAGGCCAGCAAATCTGCCGGACTGCCTCGCAGCTTCTGGGCCTGGGACGAAATCATTGAAATGAACAAAACCGGCTACTGGCCGTACACCCCCAACACCAACCTGCTTTACGGGCTCTCGGAAGCGCTGGACATGATCCTCGGCGAAGGATTGGAGAACGTGTTCATCCGCCATAATCGTCTGGCCCAAGCCTGTCGCACTGCTGTAACAGCCTGGGGACTGGAAATCCAGTGCGCCGACCCTGCGGTCTACAGCCCGGTGCTGACTGGAGTCATGACCCCTGACGGCATCGACGCCGACGCCGTGCGCAAGATTATCTACGAGCGCTTTGACATGTCCCTGGGTACCGGGCTTGGCAAAATGAAGGGCCGTATGTTCCGCATTGGTCACCTGGGCGACTGCAACGATCTGATGTTGATGGCCACCCTGACTGGCTGTGAGATGGGCCTGCAAATGGCAGGAGTGAAACTGCAATCCAGTGGTGTTCTGGCCGCGATGGATTACCTGGGAGGGCAATCCGTGCCGCTGCGGCGCGAGTGATCCAAAAAGGGAGTTGCGCCCTCGGCAGCAGCTCCCCCGTTCCGACTCAACTATCCCGAATCAACGCGTTTGTCAGCGTGAACAATAAGAAACTGGAGATAGCACATGAAGTTTTTACGTCTGCGCCCCACCACGGTGGTGCTTTTTATGCTGTGCGCCATGTATTTCATTACTTACCTGGACCGCGTCAACGTCAGTACCGCAGCGGTCGGTTTCGGTAAGGAATTCAACCTGACCAAAACAGAGATCGGCATCGTCTTCTCTGCGTTTGCCTACCCCTATCTCATCTTTCAAATCATCGGCGGCTGGGTCAGTGACCGCTTTGGAGCCAAGCGCACATTGGTGGTGTGCGGGCTGATCTGGGCCAGCGCTACGGTGCTGACCGGCCTGGCCGGTGGTTTCGTTTCCCTGATCGTGGCGCGCGTACTGCTGGGGCTTGGCGAAGGTGCCACATTCCCCGCTGCCACAGCGGCCATGGCGCGCTGGGTTCCCAAGGAAAAACGAGGCTTCGCACAAGGCATCACCCACGCCTTCGCCCGTCTGGGCAACGCCTTGGCGCCAGCGGCGATGATCGCGGTGATGGCGACCTATGGCTGGCGAGAATCGTTCTATGTCTGTGCAGGCATCAGTTTTGTCTGGGTTTGCCTCTGGGCTCTGGTTTTCACCGAATTGCCCAAGGACCACCCGCGCATTTCACAAAAAGAGCTGGACGTACTGCCCGCGCCCAAAGTGAAAAGTAATGTGCCCTTGGCCTGGGGCCGACTCTTCAAGCGCATGGCGCCGGTGACGATTGTCTACTTCTGCTACGGCTGGACGCTCTGGTTGTTGCTCAGTTGGGTGCCGATGTATTTCATGAACATGGGCCTGGACCTCAAGAACACCGCGATCTTCTCATCGACGGTGTTCTTCGGCGGTGTCGTCGGGGATACCTTGGGCGGCATCGTCAGCGACCGCATTTATGCCCGCACCAAGAATCTGAATAAAGCGCGAAGCCTCATGGTCGCGATCTGCCTGTCACTGACGCTTCTCGCGCTGTTGCCGCTGATGTTCACCAGCAATCTGCACGTTTCACTGGCGTGTCTGGCCATCGGATTCTTCTTTTCGGAGATGACGATCGGGCCAATGTGGGCGATCCCGATGGACATAGCACCCGATCACTGCGGCACCGCGAGCGGGATGATGAACACCGGATCGGCGATGGCTGCCATCGTCAGCCCGGTGGCAGCAGGCTTGTTGATCGATAAGTTCGGCAACTGGCAGCTGCCGTTTCTCGTGAGCATCGTGCTGTTGGCGATCGGGGTAATTCTGTCGTTCCGTATGAAACCCCAGAACAAATTCGAGCAGGTGAAGCCGACCCTCGAACCGGCAACGGACCCCCACGTTTCAACGATCATCACTAAGTAACGCTGTCAGCCTTGCTGGCGGCAGACCCACAAAAAACCCGCCAGATCGGCGGGTTTTCTTTGCTTCTTTATTTACTCGGGGCGGCGCGCGTACTGCCGGTAAACCGGCTTCCAGAAATGCTCGTCGATGGACGCTTGCAGCGCTTCGTCCGACAACGGTGCCGCTACGCCATCGCGCTGAGCGGCCTGGCCGACAGCCAGCGCGATGCGCTTGCTCACGGCCTGAACATCACGCAGTGGAGGCAGCATTTCCCCTGCCCCGGCGCTTTGAGCCAGCGCCTGGGCGGAGGCCATCAGCATGCCGTCGGTGATGCGAGTGGCCTTGCTGGCAATGGCGCCCAGACCGATGCCGGGAAAGATATAGGAGTTATTGCACTGCGCGATGGGAAAGGTTCGGCCATCCATTTCGATGGGCAAAAACGGGCTGCCTGTGGCAACGAGCGCCTGACCTTCGGTCCATTGCAGAATGTCCTTGGGGTGCGCCTCGATCTGCGAAGTAGGGTTGGACAGCGGCATGATGATGGGTTTCGGACAATGGGCATACATTGTCTCAATCACCTCTTGAGTGAACAGATCCGCCTTGCCTGAAACCCCGATCAGCACGGTCGGTCTGGCGTTGCTTACCACTTCGTGCAGCGACGGCCACTGGCCGCTGAAAGTCCAGTGCTCAAGCGCCTCGCTGGAGTGGGCCAGGCGCTGCTGAAAGTCATAAAGATCAGGCTGGCGGTCGGTCAACAGACCCTTGCTGTTGAGCAGGTAAACCTGGCTGCGGGCCTTTGCCTCGGTCAAACCTTCCAGCTGCATGGCCGCGATGATTTGCTCGGCGATACCACAGCCCGCCGAACCCGCGCCTACAAACGCAACAGTCTGATCGGACAGACGCTGGCCCTTGACCTTGCACGCCGCCAGCAAGGTGCCGACAGTTACGGCTGCTGTGCCCTGAATATCGTCGTTGAAGCAGCACAGCTGATCACGGTATCGGGCCAGCAGCGGCATGGCATTGGTTAGGGCAAAATCTTCGAACTGCAAAATCGCGTCAGGCCAGCGTCGCTGAATGCCTTCGACGAACGCCTGCAGGAACGCATCGTACTCGGGACCCCGGATGCGCTTCTCGCGACGACCGAAGTACAACGGATCTGCCAGCAACTTGGGGTTGTCGGTGCCCACATCAAGGACAACCGGGAGTGTGTAAGCCGGGCTGATGCCTCCACACGCGGTGTACAAAGACAGTTTGCCGATGGGAATGCCCATGCCACCGACACCCTGATCGCCCAGCCCGAGAATGCGCTCGCAGTCGCTGACGACGATGACCTTCACATGGTCTTTGGTGACGTTATTGAGGATTTCATCGAGACGGCCGCTGTCGGCGATATTGATAAAAACACCCCGATGGCTGCGATAAATCCGCGAGAATTCCTGACAGGCTTTGCCGACCGTGGGCGTGTAGATAATCGGCAGCATTTCATCGAGATGATCGTCGACCACTCGATAGAACAAGGTTTCGTTGGAGTCCTGAATTGATCGCAGCAGGACATGTTTTTCCAGATCGCCGGTACACGCCTGAAACTGGTGATAGGCGCGCTCAGCCTGTTGCTCAATGGTTTCGACCTGCTGCGGAAGCAGTCCTTGCAGATGCAGGGTGTCGCGTTCTTCACTGCTGAACGCGGTGCCTTTATTTAGAAGCGGTGTGCCTAACAACGTGGGGCCGATAAATGGGACGAATACGGGTCTATCAAGCGCATTTTTCATATCGATGCCTTCTGTTTTTGTATTTTGCATTCAATATACACGCATGAAATCTGATGCCAAGGGCTGTCTTAAACGGGCTCTGCGTGATCCCGTGAAAGCTGGGCACCACGCGGCTTCAATAGACCGTGTTGCTCGAAGAGGCGTGTCGTACAGGCCGCTGCGCCAACCCGGCTAAATGCTCAACCACATACTCAGCATCCCGCGCAACACCGGAGAATCTGCCCGAACCCCAGGTGTACAACCACGGCAGCCCCAGAAAATATAGACCTTCCTGCGCCGTTACTCCGCGCTGATGTCCCGGATGCCCACGACCGTTGAATACCGGCGCCTCGACCCAGGTGAAGTCCGGGGTAAAACCGATGCACCAGATGATGCTGGTAATGCCCTGCTCGGCCAGATCCAGTTCTGCACGCTCCTGCTGCGGCGTCCACAGCGGTTCATAACGCTGCCCGGCGGGAGCATCAATCCCCTGCTCGGCAATGTATTTGTCGATGGAGGCATTGATCCGGTTGTAGACGGCATCGGCGCTGTCCAGGCTCGCGCCCAGGTTATCGCTGAACTGCAAAACGCTGCCGCTCAAGCCTTCCAGCCGACCGAACAATTCCATGCCCTCGGACGCGAACTTGCGCAGATCGATATCGCGCCCACCGTCACGGCCGGTGACGTAGTGGTTGGTGTTGTCGCGCACGCCTTCGCGCAACGGATGGGTGTCCACGCCGATGTCGTAGTAGCCCATATGCGCCAGCCACTCGACCACGTCCTTGCCGCGATAGAAACGTGCGCAACGGGGCGCATCGCCCACGGCCAGAAAAACTTTGCGACCGGCCAGGTGCAGGTCTTCGGCAATCTGCGCGCCAGATTGCCCGGAGCCGACTACCAGCACGTTGCCCTCCGGCAGCGACTGCGGATTGCGGTACTGCTCGGAATGAATCTGCGTGATTGCGGCTGGCAGACGCTCGGCCAGGCGCGGAATGATCGGCGTGTGATAACCACCGGATGCGCAGATCACCTGATCGGCCGTGAACTCGCCCTGGGAGGTGTGCACATCGAAGCCACCGGAGGCGCGAGGCACCACGCGTTTGACCGTTACGCCTTCGCGCACCGGGGCGTTGACCGCTTTGACGAAGCCTGCCAGATAGGCGTTGATTTCATCTTTTTTCATGAAGCCGTGAGGGTCGCTGCCGCCGTGTTCTTCGGTGTAGCGATAGCCCGGCAGCGCGCATTGCCAGTTGGGCGTAACCAGGCTGAACGCATCCCAGCGCTGATTGCGCCAGGTGTGAGTCAGGCTGTGTTTTTCCAGCACCAGATGCTCGATGCCTTGTTGCTGCAGGTGGTAACTGGCAGACAACCCGGCCTGCCCGCCGCCGACGACGATCACGTTGTGGTGTGGGGGTTTGATATGGGTGATTGGGCTGGGCATGGGGTTCTCCGGAGTTGCATGAGATTAGGAATGTAGGAGCGCGCTTGCCCGCGATCGGGATCTGCCTGTGACGCTGATGTCGCCTGACACTCCGTAATCGCGGGCAAGCGCGCTCCTACAGAAGTTGCGGCGATCGCTCAAAACGAACTCCAGCCCGCCCCCGAATTTGATGTGGGTGATTGCCTGGGCCATGGGGTTCTCCGGGTTTGCATGAGATTAGGAATGTAGGAGCGTGGCTTGTCCCGCGATCGGCGGGGAACCCGTCGTAACCGATCAATGAGTGTTTCCTGACACAACGCGTTGATCGGATTTGCGGTGACTGCGTCCCCGATCGCGGGACAAGCCACGCTCCTACAGGGGGTGTGGCGGTCGCTCAAAACGAACTCCACCCTGCCCCCGTCACCCGCCCGCCGCCTTCGGTGCGCATGCTGGTGACTTCTACCGGACCGTCTTCCTGGTAATGCGCCTGGCCTTTGAGCGAACTAAGAGTGTCCATCGCCGAGCTGCAATAGAAACCCTTAACCTGCTTGACCCGCTCCGACGCGTTGTTCAAACCGCCCTCGATGCGCTCCAGAAATTCGGCCAGCGGATAGCTCGCGCCCTCCTGCAAATGCTCGTAGATCACAGTGGAGGGCGAATACCCGGCGGCCTCTTTGCCGTTGGGCCAGCGGATTTTGAAATTGACGGCGGGCATGTCAGTGCTCCTTGTGAACAGACAAAGGGGATAGATCGAGATCGGGATAACTGAACCCGGTGAACAACTGCGCACGCAGGTCCCAGAACGTTTCTTGCTGCGCGCCGCAATGCACCCGCAATGCGCCACTGTCGTTGACCTGCCCGACACGCTCGCAACGCAGGCCTTCGAACGCAAAGGCCGCCTGCACGTTGGGCCAATCGGCTTCGTCCAGCGTCATGAGAAAGCCGTAACTGGGGAACACTTGAAGCCAGCGTACGAGGTCGGCATCAGCTGGGCATGGCAGTTGAGCCAGGTCGATGTCGGCGCCACATCCGGTGGTTTCCAGCAGCATCAACAGGCTGCCCAATACCCCGGCGTTGCTGATGTCCTTGGCGGCGCGCAACAGTTCGGCTTCGGCCAGACGCGGCAGCACTTCGAGCTTGCTGCGCAGGCGCTCGGCAGGTACGCCTTCGAAGGCCTTCCAATAAGTGCTGTCGGCGTGCCAGTCACCTTCTAGGTCGACCGCCATGGCGATCACCTGACCTGGCGCCACATGCAGCGTCGACAGCAACTTGCTGGCAATGCCCGTGATCGCCACTGCCAGCGCGGTTGGATTGCCCTCGGCCAGACTGGTGTGACCGCCGGCAAGCAACAGTCCGTAGGCCTCGCAGGCGGCACGAATGCCCGCAAGAATTTCCTGGGCAGCGGCATCGTCGTGGTGCCAATAGGCGTTGACCACCGCCGTTGCCCGCCCACCCATGGCGGTGATATCGCTGACGTTGGCCATTACTGCCGACCACCCGGCGAACCACGGCGCGGTCTTGACGAAGCCCGGCAACATGCCCTCAATGGCCAGCAACTGAAACTGCTCGCCGCAGGCAATCGCGGCGGTGTCATCGCCAGGCAGTGCGTAAAGCTCTGCGCGGCTGAGGGGATTTTTGACCGGGCCGATAGCGCGGGCTGGCTGCTGAATCGTCTGCTTGGAACGCATGGCCGGGGTGTTGCGCAGGGTATCCAGCAGTGCACTCAGATCAAGTGAGTCAGTCATGACGTTTGGCCTTCAAAGAGCGCAACGAAACCTGACGCGGCATCAGCGGGTAACTCGCCAGATCCGCCTGCATCAGGCAATGGGGCTGACCGAGCAATTGCATCTGTTCCAGGGTTTGCCAGCGCAAGCCGTGGAACCAGGTTTCGTTGCCCGACTGAACCGTAGCCCGAAAGGTTTCGCAGCCAAGCTCTCTGGCACGGGACACGGCCTCGTTAACCAGCGCCTTGCCTATCATGCTGTGCCGCCGATACGCCGGGGCCACACACAACCGCCCGCCAAACCAAACGCCGGGTTCGGGCTGATAAATCCGCACCGCGCCCACCACCTGATCGGCCATGCCACAACTGCCAGCCAACGCGACAATGGCGATGGCCTGAAAATCATGGCTGTCCTTGTCCTGCGCCAACAGTTGTTGCTCATCGGAAAACACCGAGCGGCGCAACGCGAAATACGCCTGCTTCTCCCAGTGCTCGCTGGCGGGCTTGACCACCAGTTCGCCTGCGCGAAACGGTTCAAACGTGCTGTCGACCAGTGCGAAGGCCAGGTTCTGCATGATCCGTCTCCCGAAAGTTCAGGGCTTACTCGTGATTCTTCAGCGCCGAGCACGCGCCGCATTTGGCGCAGCCGGCGTTGATCTGATCGGAATGCAAACCATGGCGGCGCAGGCTGGCGCCGATCTGCGGATACAGCCGGGCCATCATCGCGCTGTCGGGTTTGGGGTGATGGGCCAGCGGGGTGCCGTCGATGGGCACGAACGGCACCACAAACGGGTAAACGCCCATCTCGCTCAAGCGCTCGCTCATGTCGGTGATCGCCGTTTCGCTATCACCTAAACCTGCCAGGATGTAAGTACTGACCTGACCGCGACCAAACACCTTCACCGCCGCTTCGAACGCTTCGAAATACCGGCTCAGGGGCACTTCGGCCTTGCCCGGCATGATCCGCTGACGCACTTCATCGGTAACCGCTTCCAGGTGCATGCCCAGCGACACCACGCCGCTTTCGGCCAGGCGCTGGAACCAGATGTCATCGTCCGGCGGCTCGCATTGCGCCTGAATCGGCAGCGCTACGGCAGCGGTAACGGCGGCGGCGGATTCACACAGAATCGCCGCGCCACGGTCCGGGGTTTGTGGCGTGCCGGTGGTCATCACCATGTGCTTGACGCCATCCAGTTCCACCGCCGCTTTGGCCACTTCAGCCAGTTGCTGCGGACGTTTGCGGGCGATGGTTTTGCCCGCTGCCAGCGACTGGCCGATGGCGCAAAACTGGCAGGACGTCGCCCGATCATTGAAGCGGATGCAATGCTGCAACACGGTGGTCGCGAGGACGTCCTTGCTGTGCAGCGTGGCAATTTTCCAGTACGGAACGCCCTCGGCGGTGCTCAAGCCATAGAAGTTCGGCACGCCGGGCATCTGCACCTGACCCACTTGCAGGCCTTCGCGGAAGATCAGCGCCTGGCTGCCGTCAGCGCTGGGCTCGGCCAGGTACGGCGAGTTTTGTGAGGCCTGATTGAGGATCGGCACCATCATGGTCCGGCTGCCGAACGTCAGGGCCTTGTGGTCCGAAGGACCCGCTCCGCCCTTGCGCGACAGGCCGTTTTGCGAGGCCGGCCAGCGCACGCCGTGGCATTGCAGTTCGGCCAATAATTCATTGGTCTGCATGGGCAAGCTCCTCGGTTTTGACGGTTTGCGCGCTCAGTTGCGGCGCGCGCTCATGGACATGGGCAGTGGGTGTGCGATCGATCAGCAGGCTGAGCAATTCCGGGCGGCTGTAATGCCCCACCGAATCCATCATGCGTTTGCGTTTGTCGATCAGCTTGAGGTCCAGATCGGCGATCACCCAGCCCTCGCCGCTGCGCAGCGGCTCGCCCAGCAAACGGCCTTCCGGGGAGACAATGGCGGTAAAACATCCGCCGGAAATCGGCCCAAGCCCGCAGCCGGTGTCGGCCATGATTTGCGCCTGTTGATCAGCGTCCAGCCAAGCGGTGGCGTTGACCACGAAGCAGCCCGACTCCAGCGCGTGATGACGGATGGTGACTTCGATCTGCTCAGCAAAGATGTCGCCGACCAGGGAGCCTGGAAACATCGCCACATGGATCTGCTCGCCGTCGGCCATCAAGGCGTAGCGCGCCAGCGGGTTGTAATGCTCCCAGCAGGCCAGCGAACCGATCCGGCCGACGGCGCTGTCCACGGCGCGCAGACCGGAACCGTCGCCCTGCCCCCAGATCATGCGTTCGTGATAGGTCGGGGTGATCTTGCGGCGGTGCTGAATCAGCGTGCCGTCGGCGTCGAACAGCAATTGTGCGTTGTAGATCGTGCCGCCTTCGCGCTCGTTGACGCCGATGGAGGCGACGATGCCCGCTTCACGACAGGCCTCGCCGATCTGCCGGGTCACGTCGGAGGGTACGGTGACGGACTCTTCCAGCAGACGCAGGTGTTCCTTGCCCATGGCGAAAGGCGGCTGGACGAAGGAGAAATAAGGGTAGTACGGCACCACGGTTTCCGGGAAGACCGCGAACTGCACACCCTCGCGGCCCAGCTCCAGCAAGGTGCGGCAAAGCTTGGCAACAGTGTCTTGGCGCGAATACAGCACAGGGCTGAACTGAACGGCGGCGGCGCGGATGGTGGTCATGGGTGAGTCCTGGTGCAGGTGGAGCGAGCATCTGTGGGAGGGAGCTTGCTCGCGAGACGTCGGTAGAGCCGACAGACATGCGGCGTCTGATCAACCGATCGCGAGCAAGCTCCCTCCCACAAGGTTGTGATCGTTCCCACGCGGGCCGTGGGAACGATCATTTATCTGACCGGCACAGATCCCTGTGGGAGCGGACCCGTCCGCGAAGACATTGTGTCCGGCACCAAAAATATATGGGCTGTACCGACCTCTTCGCGGACAGGTCCGCTCCCACAGGTTTTGTGTGTGACCTGCCGAAGCGGGCTGCCCCGTCTGACTTACGCCGTCCAGGTATCAATAATCATCGCGCCCTCACGGCGCATCAGCAGGCGCAGGTCCATCACGTCCAGCGGGTTGATCGGGCGAATGCCTTCGATCAGGGCTTTCTCGGTCTGGCCGTACAACGCTTGCAGGGCGAAGCGGCAGGCGTAGACCTCACCGCCTTCAGCCATGAACGCCTTGATCTGGTTGTTCACCGCCAAATGGCCGGGAAACGCCTCGGCGCCCAGGGTCGGGAAACCGCGCTGCACACCCAGTTGCACACCCGGCCCGTACAGCAGGATTTTGGTTTCAAAACCTTTGCGCAGCAGGCGCTTGGCCTGCAGCATGTTGACCAGGCCAATGGACCCTTCAAACGCAATAGTGTGGAAGGTCAGCAGGGCCTTTTCGCCGGGTTCGGCTTTCACGTCTTCGAAGACTTTCTCTTCGTAATTGACCAGAAAGTCGCCGTCCTGATAGTGCGGGGTTTCTACGATAGGCATGTCATGGCTCCATTGGCGCTGGTGTTGTTGATGTCCGGGTTGATCACCGGGGGACACCAGCACTAGAGCGAACGCCGTGCCAAAAATAAAAACGCATTGAAGCTTGTCCTTAAGTTGCTGATTTCATGGGAGATGGCTGTCTGATCTGCCTTTATCCACTCAATCTGATGCTTTCGCAAAATCACGCATTCCCGTAGAAATACGAATATTCGTAGCGGCAAATCACGAGATTTCGTAACCATGAACGAACCAGACTCTCTGATCGGCTGGGCCGACCTCGCCTATTCGTCGCGGCACATGGTGTTTGAGCACTGCGCCGAAGCCATCACCCTGCTTGACCCGTTTACCGACCGTTTCGGTGATCTCAACATCGCGGCCTGCAAGCTGTTGGGCTATCCGCGTCAGGAGTTGCTGGAACTGCCGGTGAGCAAGCTGTTCGGTCATCAGCTGGCCGACCTGATCGTCTTCACCCAGGCAGTGATGGACAAAGGCCGCGGCTGGACTGATGACCTGAGCTGCAATTGCAAGACCGGCGAACGCATCGAGCTGGAAATTTCCGCCACCGTTCTGCAGATCAAGGGCAGCCCGCAGTTGATTCTGGTGCTGCGCGAGGCCAGCGCGCAAAAGTATCAGCAAGATCAGGCCCACACCGAGCGCACCATGCGTGGCGGGCTGATCGAATGGCGCAACATACTCAATCTGTTTCAGGAATCCGAACGCGATAACCAGTTGCTGCTCAGCTCGGTGGGCGACGGCATCTACGCCATCGACAGCGACGGACTGGCGACCTTCGTCAACCCGGCCGGGGCTCGGATGCTCGGTTGGGAAGTCAAAGAGATGCTCGGCAAAAACATCCATCGCATCCATCACCACAGCCACGCCGACGGCAGCCACTATCCGGTGGAGGACTGCCCGATCTACAAAGCGGTGCACGACGGGGTGGTGCATGAGGGGCGGCAAGAGGTGTTCTGGCGCCGTGACGGCTCATGCTTCCCGGTGGAATTCACCAGCACACCGGTGATTTCCGATGGCCGTATAGCGGGCGCGGTAGTGGTGTTTCGTGACATCACCGAGCGGCGCACCACCGAGAATCAACTGCACAACGCGCTGGAAGAACTGAAAGTGCTCAAGCAGCGTCTTGAAGACCAAAACGCCTATTTGCAGGAAGAGATTCACATCGAGCACAACTTTCGCGAGATCGTTGGACAGAGCGCGCCGATCCTGAAAATCATCAAGCAGATTGACGTAGTGGCGCCCACCGATGCCAGCGTGTTGATCAATGGCGAATCCGGCACCGGCAAGGAGTTGATCGCCCGCGCCATCCATCAGGCCAGCCGCCGCAGCGCGCACCCGCTGATTCGGGTCAACTGCGCCGCGATTCCCACTGAACTGTTCGAAAGCGAATTCTTCGGCCACATTCGCGGCGCGTTTACCGGCGCGGTGCGGGATCGGGTCGGGCGTTTTGAACTGGCCGATGGCGGGACGTTGTTTCTCGACGAGATCGGGGAAATCCCGCTGGAGCTGCAAAGCAAGCTGCTACGTGTGTTGCAGGAGGGGCAATTCGAGCGGGTCGGCGAGGAGCGCACGCGCAAGGTCGACGTGCGGATCATTGCCGCCACCAACCGTGATCTGCGGCAGGAAGTTGGAGCCAAGCATTTTCGCGAGGATTTGTATTTTCGCTTGAACGTGTTTCCGATCCACTCTCCCGCCCTGCGCGAACGCCCGCTGGACATCGCGCCGCTGGCGGCACATTTCCTCAAGCAGACCGGCAAACGCCTGAACATGCCGGGGCGGCGTTTGCGTAATAGCGACATCGAGCGGCTACAGGCCTATTCGTGGCCGGGGAACATTCGTGAGCTGCAAAACGTGATCGAGCGTGGGCTGATCACCTCAACCGGCGCGGATTTGAATCTGGATTTGCCGGAGGAAGCCAAAGCCCCTGCCCTTGCCGTAACCCTTTTGGCGGTGAGCGACGCCTTCCTCACCGAAGCGCAGATGCGCGACCTGGAACGCAACAACATGCACGCCGCCCTCAAGGCCGCCAACGGCAAGCTGTTCGGCAAAGGCGGCGCGGCAGAGTTGCTGGGCATCAAACCAACGACCCTGGCCTCGCGGTTGAAGCGGCTGGATATTGAGGTGAATTGACCTGCACGCAGCTCTTGCGTTGTGCCAACCACGCCTCCCTGTAGGAGCGAATTCATTTGCGAGGGGTCGGTAGCTTTAACATCGTCGTCGCCTGACACAACGCCTCGCGAACAAGTTCGCTCCTACAGGGAGAGTGGCGGTTCAACAAAGTATTTTGCGCCACGCATCATGCGTGGGAGCGGACCTGTCCGCGAATGCAAGTTGCCAGGCGAAGCAGATGTAGCAGATTCACAAACGCCTTCGCGGACAGGTCCGCTCCCACAAGTCTGAGTGCCTTCATGGCAACCACGCGTCCCTGTAGGAGCGAATTCATTCGCGAGGCGCCGGTAGCTTTAACATCGTAGTCGCCTGACATAACGTCTCGCGAACAAGTTCGCTCCTACAGGGAGAGTGGCGGTTCAATAAAGTATTTTGCGCCACGCATCATGCGTGGGAGCGGACCTGTCCGCGAATGCAGTTTGCCAGGCGAAGCAGATGTAGCAGTTTCACTTACGCCTTCGCGGACAGGT
>NZ_JBSKHW010000020.1:81816-106504 GCF_057128765.1 Pseudomonas corni | reverse complement strand
GGAGCGGACCTGTCCGCGAATGCAGTTTGCCAGGCGAAGCAGATGTAGCAGTTTCACTTACGCCTTCGCGGACAGGTCCGCTCCCACGGGTCTGAGTGCCTTCATGGCAACCACGCGTCCCTGTAGGAGCGAATTCATTCGCGAGGCGCCGGTAGCCTCGACATTGTCGTCGCCTGACACAACGCCTCGCGAACAAGTTCGCTCCTACAGGGAGAGTGGCGGTTCAACAAAAAATTTGGCGCCACGCATCATGTGTAGGAGCGGACCTGTCCGCGAATGCAGTTTGCCAGGCGAAGCAGATGTAGCAGTTTCACTTACGCCTTCGCGGACAGGTCCGCTCCCACGGGTCTTGCGCCTGTTCGGATCATTCCCGTGCTCTGCGTCCGGTCATCACCGAATCGCCGCAAACCCCCGTTCCAGATCCTCGATCAACGCGCTGACGTCTTCCAGACCGATGTGCAATCGCAGCAACGGATTCAGCGCCTTGTCTTCGGCATTCACCCGGTCGTTGACGTTGGCGACGATTACCAGGCTTTCGAACCCGCCCCATGACGCACCCAATCCGAACAGGTGCAAGCCGTCGATAAAGCGCTCCAGCAGCAGGGGATCACTGTCCACAAGCTCGAACGTCAACAGCCCGTTGCTGCCGGTGAAATCGCGCTTCCACAACGCATGGCTCGGATGGTCGGGCAATGCTGGATGGAACACGCGCTTGACCTGCGGATGCCCCTGCAACCAGTGGGCAACCTGCAAGCACTGTCGCTGATGCACATCCAGCCGCGCCGCCAAAGTGCGGGCGCCGCGCAGCACCAGATACGCGTCATCCGGGCTGACGGTGCTGCCAAACGTGTCAGTCATCACCGCCAATGGCTGCCAGACCGCTTGTGTTGTACATACGCTGCCCATCACCACGTCGCTGTGCCCGCACAGGTATTTGGTCAGCGCCATGATCGAAATGTCAGCACCCAACGTCAGCGGCCGATACTGGTAGCCGGAGCCATAAGTGTTGTCCACCGCCAGCAAAATCCCACGCGGTCTGCACAGCGCTGCAATGGCCGGCAGGTCGCTCAGTTCATACAGCAACGAACCCGGCACTTCGGCATAAACCATTTTGGTGTTAGCTCGCAGCAACGCTTCGATGCCCGATCCATCGGCGGCAAAGAAGCTGTACTCGATGCCGAACGGCGCCAGAAACTCTTCGGCCACCTGCCGCACCGGCGAGTACACCGCGTCGGTGATCAGCACATGATCACCCGGCCGCAGGTACGCCAGAAACGTCTGCGCCACGGCGGCCAAACCGGTGCCAAACAGACGCGTGCGATAGCCGCCTTCAAGCTCGGTCACCAGATCTTCCAGCTCGAACGCCGTTGGATTGCCCCGCGCGCCGTAGCTGAGCACGCGCTCGGTATCCCGGCGTTTTCGGGCATCGCGCATCTCGTGGAGGCTGTCGAACAGCACCGTGCTCATGCGCGACACCGGCGGGTTGACGCCACGCACGCCGCTGCCTTTCTCGCTGCGCGCGGCGTGGACCAGACGCGTACGCACTCGATCATGGGTCTGACGAGCGCCGAGGGGTTTGAGGCTAGCGATTTCCTGCTCGGTCATCTGCCCCAGCAAGCCGATCTCCCAGGCCAGATATTGGCGCGCCGCGTCCTTGTTGCCCGAATGGCGATCATGGGTGAAGAACAGAAAATCGATGCACTGCGCGTTGGTGGGCGTGTTGGCGTCTTCGACCAGCGCCAGACCGGCCGATTGCCAGGCGCTGATACCTCCAGCGAGAACCCGTGCCTGAGCGCGCTGGGCGTCGGGCAGTTCCCGCGCAGCGATTTCAGCCACCGCCGCGCTGTCCGCGATGAATACCAGTGGCCGGGTCTCGGTGCCGACCTGCGCAGCCAATACCGGCCGAATGGACCAGCTCGAACCTTCGATATGGCCCTTGCGGAACGCCATGCTCGGGCGCAGATCCACCACGGCCACGGCATTGTCCTTGACCGCATCGAACAGCTCGGCAGCGCTCAGCGGCGGCAATGAAGACGTTACTGCATGGTCATTGAGCGCCAGTGCCAGGCCGCTGTGAATACCGCCTTCAAGCACATAAGCCTCATGCCCCAACTGACGCAACCAGCTCGCCACAATCGGTGCACGGATGCCGTCGTTGTCCACCAGCACCAAGCGCGCCTGACGTACGCCGACGTACAAGTCAGTGGACTGAATCAGTTGACCGCCCGGCGTGTGTTGCGCACCGGGCAGGCTGCCGAGTGCGAATTCTTCGGGTGTGCGCACGTCGCACACGAACAGGCTACGGCTGCTGTCCTCGGCCCACTTCGCCACCTGATTCGCGTCAATCGTCAGCACACCGGCACGTTGCGCCAGTTGCTGCGCCGCCTGACGTTGTGCGTCCAGGGAGGCATTTGGCGCCACCTCGGCATAACGCCGGGTGCTGCCGTGTTCCAGCGGCAGGTCGGCCAGGTACCAACCCTGAGTGCCGTTTTCCAGTGCATAGACCGGATTTTTAACGCCCAGATCAATCAGCGTCTGTGCGCCGATGATGCTGCGGGTACGACCGGCGCAATTGACCACGATGGGGGTGGTGTCGTCGGTCAGCAGACCGGGCAAGCGATAGCCCAACTCGCCATTGGGGCAGCAGATGGAACCGGGGATGGTCATCTTGCGGTATTCGTCGAACGGGCGACCGTCGAGCACCACCAGTGGTGTGGCTGTGGCCTGCCACGCCGCCAGTTCGGTGGCGCTAATGTGCGGGGTGTGGCTGGCTTCTTCGACGATTTCGCCAAAAGCTTTGGACGGCACATGCACGCCGGCAAACAGCTCGAAGCCCGCCGCCTGCCAACCATCGGCGCCGCCTTCGAGGATGTGCACGCGGGTGTAATCGAGTTCGCTCAATCGTTGAGCAGCGCGGGAGGTGGCAGCGCCGCCATCCTGGTCGTAGATGACCAGACGCACGCCGGGGTTCGGCGCCAGACGGCGGACCTCCAGCTCAAGGCGGCTGTAAGGCAGATTCACGCCATGGAACAGGTGCGCTTCGCCGTACTGGCCGTGCTCACGGACGTCGAACAAAGCGATTTCCTGCCCGTCGAACAGCCAGCTTTGTAATTGTTGGGGGGTGATTTTCTGGCTCATGGGGTTCTCGTGTTCTCTTGAGGGCGCCCGTTGTAGGAGCGCGCTTGCCCGCGATTGCGGTGTGTCATGTTCATGGATGGAGGCTGATACACCGCCATCGCGGGCAAGCGCGCTCCTAGAAAGGTGACGCGCAACGCTTACTGCAACGCCAACGACTTTTCATTCGCCGCCACTTCGCGGCCTTTGGCGTACGCGCGTTGCACCGCTGGCCGGGCTTTGATGCGTTCGCGCCAGGCATCGATGTTGGGGTATTGCGTCAGGTCCTGGCCTTGGCGCGCCGGCTGAATCCACGGGAAGATAGCCATGTCGGCAATCGAGTATTCACCCGCCACGAACGGCACCTCACCCAGACGTTTTTCCAGCACGCCATACAAACGCGACGCCTCGGCACCGAGCATGTCCAGGGCAAACGCAATCGGCTCCGGGGCCTTTTCCTTGAACACCTGCAACTGGCTCAGATACGGCGTGACATGCCCGACCTGCCAGAACAGCCATTCCTGCACGCGCTGGCGCTCAACTGTCCCATCCGCTGGCAAGAAACGGCCTGCCTTGTTCGCCAAATAGTTGAGGATAGCCCCCGATTCAAACAGGCTCAGAGGCTCGTCACCGATAGCGGGCGCGTGATCGACAATCGCCGGAATCCGCCCGTTGGCGCTGATCGCCTGAAACCAGTCCTGCTTCTGTTCGCCGGTGCGGATGTTGATGGGGCGCACGGTGTAAGGCAGCTCCAGCTCTTCCAGAAGGATCGCGACTTTGAGGCCGTTGCCCGTCGGCCAGAAATACAGGTCGATCATGCGTAGGCCTTGATCGACGGGGCCATTTGCGAGGCGTTGTAATTGAGCACTTTGCCTTCCAGGTTGACGCCGTAACGGCCGTTCAATGATTCCAGCGGGCGGCCATACAAGTGGAAATGCAGGGTCGGGGTTTCGCCGTCGACCTTGATCCCGTGCAGGTCTTCGCCGAGGAAGCTGATCGAAGTGCCAGGCTGCACAACGACTTCTTTTTCCAGCTCGATTTTGGCGAATTCAGGGTTGCTGCCGTCGTCGGTGCGCGCCCACACGTAGTTGATTTCCTGGCCTTGCACGGCAACGATCACCGCCCAGGTTTCGTGGTTGTGCGGCAGCGTACTTTTGCCCGGCAGCAGCGAGTTCATGTACAGCGTCGGGGTTTCGCCGTCGTCGTTCAGGCGGTAGCGGAATGCGGTATCACCCTCCCCCGGCACTGGCGAGGGGAAGCTTTCGAAGTTGAACAGGTCGTGGCGCTGGGCGAGGTCTTCCAGCAGGCTGACGATTTCTTTAAGCGCGTCGCGATCAACGCCACGGGCATGGATGACGCGGATTTTCTGCAGGAAATCTTCGATCACTTGGCTGCGGTTTTCGGTGCTCATCAGGTGCTCCTTTTATTGGTCATTTCGCACGGGCTTCTGTAGGAGCCAACTTGTTGGCGAGCCTGGCGACACGGTGTGTCAGTTACATCGTCTCGCGAACAAGTTCGCTCCTACAGGGGCTGTGTGTTCATTCAGACAGACAAACTGTACCGGCTGATATTGCTCAACAAATACGGGTCGCCGTTCACTGCGGGGCGGCGGCCGGCGTCGCCCAGGGCGTGACGCAGAAATTCCTGGGTACGCTCGCTGGTGGGGCGCTGGAAAATCTGTTCGGCGCTGCCGCTTTCGACGATCAAACCGTTTTCAGTGAAATACACCACGTCGCTGATGTCCTCGGCGAAACGCATTTCGTGGGTCACCAGCACGCAGGTCATGCCCTCCTCGGTCAGCTCGCGAATAACCGTGAGAACTTCCCCCACGGTTTCCGGGTCCAGCGCCGAGGTCACTTCGTCAAACAGAATCAACTCAGGCCGCATCGCCAGCGCCCGGGCAATTGCCACCCGCTGTTGCTGCCCACCGGACAACTGCCCCGGATACGCATCGGCCTTGTGCTCCATGCGCACTTTGGCGAGCAAGGCGCGGGCGTCTTTCTCGGCGTCCGCTGCGCTGCGACCGAGCACCTTGCGCGGCGCGATCACCAGGTTTTCCAGTACCGACAGATGCGGGAACAAGTTGTACTGCTGGAACACGAAACCGACCTTCTTGCGCAGCTCGATGCGCTGGGCCTCGCTGGTCAGCGTTTGCACCTCGGTGCTGCCGACGCGAATGCTGCCGCGCTGTGGCGAAAGCAACCCGGTGATGCAACGCAAAATGGTGGATTTGCCCGAGCCGGACGGGCCGATGATCGACACCGCCTGACCGCGCTGCACGTCCAGATCGATGCCTTTGAGCACGCGGTTCTGGCCGAACGACAGATGGATGTCGCGCAGGCTGACCAGGGGTTCGGCGGCGAGCGTTTCAGGAGAAGGCATAACGTCGCTCCAGGCGTTGAGTGATCCGGGAAATCGGGTAGCAATAGGCGAAAAACAGCGCCAGCACGCTGAAGTAGATCAGCACGGTAAAACCGGTCTGGTTGACGGTATTGCTGGCGATCTGTGCGGTGTCGATCAGGTCATGCACACCCACCAGCGACGCCAGCGCGGTGCCCATAGTGATCACGGCGTAGAGGTTCATCCACGGCGGCAGCATGCGTTTGAAGCATTGCGGCAGGATGATCGAACGGAAAATCTGCCCACGGGTGAACGCCAGGGAACGCGCCGCTTCCCACTGAGTGCTGGGGATCGAACCGATGGCACCGCGAAAGATTTCCGCGACGTTGGCGCTGGCCGGTAGCGCCAGGCCGATGGTGACTTTCACCCAGTCCGGAAAGGAGATCCAGCTGCTGCCGATGTGGATTTCGAACGGGAACACGTACGTGGTGAAGTAGATCAATACCAGCCACGGCGCGTTTCGAAAAATCTGTACCCAGACCTTGGCCGGAAAGCGCGTCAGCCAAAACGGCGACATCGCCAGCGCGCCCACCAAAAGGCCCAGCAGCGAACCGATGGCAATCGCCAACAGGCTGATCAGAATGTTCTGTCCAAACCCTTTTGCCAGCGCAGGCGACCATTCCACCAGCGCCTTGAACACCGGACTATTGGGCGCGCCGAAGACCAGCCAGAGCAAGGCGATCACCAGCAACGACAGTTTGCCGACATGCCGACGTGGCCAGTTCAGCGGTGCAGGGACAGAAGATTCAATGGCCATAACCGGGCATCCTCAGTCGGGTTTCCAGGGCACGACCGGCGCAGTTGACGATGAAGCTCAACAGGCCAAAAAAAGTCAGCAGCAAAATCATCAGTTCCAGCACGTTGTCACTCTGGGTCCAGATCATGATCGAGGCGTAAGTGATGTCACCCACCGCAATCGCCGAGGCCACGGCGGTCATCTTCACCAGATCGATCAGGTTGTTGATCAGCGACGGCAAGGCGAAGCGCACCGCCAGCGGCAGTTGCACATTCCACAGCAACTGACGGCTGCTGAAGGCGAGCGAACTGGCGGCTTCCATGGTCACGGCGGGCACCGCCTCGATCCCGGCGCGCAGGGCCTCGGCGTGGAACGCGCCCTTGTGCAAGGAAATCACGATCACTACCCAGGCGAACGGCGTCAGCGGATTGGCCGCGCCGACAGCCTGGGTCAGGAGCATGTTCAGCACCAGGAACGCGCAGTACAGCTGCACCAGTGTCGGCGTGTTGCGCGTGACTTCGATGAACACCCGCGCCGGTTTCGCCAGCCACGGTTTGCCCGACGTCAGCATCGCCGCCAGGCTCACACCCGCCAGCAGACTGCCGACGATAGTGCAGGCGCAGAGCGCAATGGTGGTCAGCGCGCCGTCGACCATCGAACCGCGTTGATAGGCGTCCAGCAGAAAGCTGTAGTTCAGCCCCAGCTTGGCCGTCCACTGCACGAATATTTCCAGCCAATGACTCATGCCAGCGCCTCGACGCGCAGCTGTGCGCAGGCCGCAGCGATGCGTCGCCCGGCTTCGGTCACGCTGTCGGTTGCAGTGGCAATCGACAGGCGAAACCACGGCGACAGGCCATAGGCATTGCCCGCGACACCGGCCACGCCCTCTTCGAGCAGGTAATCGACCACGTCATCATCGCTATTCAAACGCTGCCCATTGGGACGCACACGGCCAAGCAATCCGGCGCACCGCACGAAGACGAAAAAGCCGCCCTGAGGTGTGAGCACTTGCAGGCCGTCCACGTCTTTGAGCGCGCTGACAATAATGTCCCGACGCTGGTGATAGGCCGCGACCTGCTCGGGCAGGAAATCCAGACCGCCTTCAAACGCTGCCAGCGCGGCGGCCTGCCCCACCGAAGAGGCGCCGGAGGTGGCTTGCGATTGCACGACCGTCATGGCCGTGGTCAGTTCTTTCGGGCCTGCGCCGAAGCCGATGCGCCAGCCGGTCATGGCGTAGGTTTTCGAGACACCGCCCACCAGCAGCGCGCGCGGTTGGAAGTCCGGGGCGACATTGAGCAGGCTCAAGGCTGTCTGGCCGTCGAAACGAATGTGCTCGTAGAGTTCATCCAGCAACACAAACACCTGCGGATGACGGCGCAACACTTCAGCCAGCGCCAGCAATTCCGCTTGGCTGTACACCGCGCCGCTGGGGTTGCCGGGCCCATTGAGAATCAGCCAGCGGGTGCGCCCGGTGATGTGTTGTTCGAGCTGCGCCGGGGTCAGTTTGCAGCCCTGTTCCAGACCGCATTCGATGAACACCGGCACGCCGCCGTTGATGCGCACGATGTCCGGGAACGACGGCCAGTGCGGCACCGGCACCAGCACTTCATCGCCGTCATCGAGGGTCGCCGCAAAGGCGTTGAAAATAATCTGCTTGGCGCCATTGCCGATGACGATGGATGGCAGCGGATAGTCCAGACGATTTTCCGCCTTGAGTTTGCGCTGCACCGCTTCACGCAACTTGCGCACGCCGGGGGTCGGCGTGTACTTGGTCGCGCCGCCGTCGATGGCTTTATAGGCGGCCTGTTTGATGTGCTCAGGGGTGTCGAAATCCGGCTCGCCGGTGGTCATGTCGATGATGTCGCGACCGGCTTCGCGCAGCTCAGTGACACGGGATTTCGCCGCCGCGTTGGCCGATAGCGAAACGCGCTGTACGCGCTGTGACAAACGAACGGTCATGGCGCTGTCCTTTCAGTTGGAGTGGTGACTGTCGCCAGAACCTTGCCCGGATTGAGCAGGTTGAGCGGGTCCAGCGCCTGCTTGATGCGGCGCATCAGGTCCAGTTCCACCGGGCTTTTGTAGCTCGGCAGCATGGCCAGTTTGCGCTGGCCGATGCCGTGTTCGGCGCTGATCGAACCGCCATGGGCCGCCGTGCTGTCATGCACCAGCTGGCTAAGAGCGGCGTAGTTGCTCATGTGGGCTTCAACCGTGGAGTCCAACGGATGGGCGACGTTGTAGTGCAGATTGCCGTCGCCCAGATGGCCGAAGGTAAAGTTGCGCACGCCGGGGAAGTGGCGTTGCAGCAGCGCATCGGTCTCGGTGACGAAACTGACGATGCGCGAAATCGGGATCGAGATGTCGTGCTTCATGTTGCGACCGGCTTTCTTCTGCGCCTCGCTCATGTTCTCGCGCAGCAGCCACAGGGCTTCGCTTTGCGCCAGGCTTTCTGCGATCAACGCGTCGGCCAGCAGCTGCGCTTCAAAGGCCTCACCGAGCACGTGTTCAAAAGACTCACGGGCATGGGTTTCGCTGTGGTTGTCCGACAGTTCCAACAGCGCGAACCAGGGTTGCGCGGCGTGAATGAATGGCTGCGGGCCGTCCGGGAATTGCTCACGCAGCAGCGCCAGGCAATCAGCGGTCAGCAGCTCGAACGCAGTAAGGCTCGCGCCGAAACCTGAGCGGGCATGGGACAGAAAACTCACCGCCTGGCCCAGCGAATCGAAGGCCAGCAGCGCGGTGCATTGTGCTTTGGGCAGCGGGAACAGTTTCAGCGTGGCGGCAGTGATAATGCCCAGCGTGCCTTCGCTGCCTATGTATAAATCGCGCAGGTCGTAACCGGTGTTGTCCTTGCGCAAGCCGCGTAGGCCATTCCAGATTTCACCTTCAGCGGTCACCACTTCCAGGCCAAGGGTCAGTTCGCGGGTGTTGCCATAGCGCAACACCGCGGTGCCGCCCGCGTTGGTCCCGAGGTTGCCGCCAATGGTGCAGCTTCCCTGCGCACCCAGGCTCAGGGGAAACAAGCGTGCGGCCTGGCGCGCGATGTCCTGCACGTTTTGCAGGATGCAGCCGGCTTCGACGATCAGAGTGTCGTTGTCGGTATCAATCTGGCGCACGCCGTTCAGACGATCGAGCAACAGCAATACCGAACGCCCGCTAGCATCCGGCGTTGCAGCGCCCATTAGCCCGGTATTGCCACCCTGCACCACAATCGGCGCCTGATGGGCGACGCAGGCCTTGACCACGGCGGCGACTTCTTCGGTGTTCGCCGGATGCACCACCGCCAGCGCCTGACCGACGTAGGTGCCTTGCTTGTCGGTCAACTGCTCGACAGCCTCATCGGCGCGTTGCACGTACTTGTCGCCCAGTAACTGCTGCAGGGTCTGGAACAGGTCATTGCTCATCAGGTTTCTCGCTCAATGGCTTACTGGCTGGCAAGCGGCGCGGCGTTGCGGAACTGCTCGTGCAGGTCACGCAGGGCTTGGGACGGCGCCATGCCGGTGCGCTCGCCGGTTTCGATCAACCAGCCGCTGCGGTGCCAGTCGCGCACGATGCCGTCGAGTCTGGCCTGAGTGTCTTTTTCACCTTTTCGAATCCAGATCACCGATTTGGACGGGATCAGGTCCGTGGACAGCGGGATCTCGAAACCGGACCAGTCAGCATCGCCCAGCAATGCGTGCATGGTCGGGCTGACGTGTACGGCCGCCACGCAACCATTGCCGCGCAGGGACAACAGCGACTCGGACTGGCTGCGGAAGGCCTTGATCTCGGCGCCGTAGGTTTCCTGCAACGGCTTGATGAAGTTGCTGCCCTGGGACACGCACACCGGCTTGCCCTTGAGGTCTTCCCACTTGCTGATGCCCGCGCCTTTGCGGATCAATGCCGCGCCGCCGACTTCCTCATACGGGGTCGGCACGTAGTCGAGAATCTCGGCGCGCTCGTCGGTGTACTGCATGTTGGCGATCAGGATGTCTACCTTGCCCTGCTGCAGGAACTGCACGCGGTTAGGCGCCAGCACTGAAACGGTGTCCACTTCCACGCCCAGCTTCTGGCCAATGCCTTTGGCCAGCTCGACGTTGTAGCCCAGATGCTCGCCAGTCTTCGGGTCGATGGTGCCGAACGGCGGGCCGCTGAGGATCACGCCAATGCTGATCTTGTGGCGCTGTTGAATTTTGTCCAGCGTCGCGTCGGCGTGGGCCAGCGAGGCGCAAAGGATCAGGCCGAGGGCGGTGAGGGTTTTGCCAAAAGCGAAGCTATTCATGGGTGACTGCCTGGGACGAGCTTATTTAAGAGAGCCCCGACGCCTGAGCGCCGGATGATCAAAGGAAACGGGATCAGGCGCCGGTCTGGAACTGCTTTTGCAGCTCTACCAGCGCAGGCGATGCCGGGGTGATGTGGTGGCGTTTTTCGGCGTCGATCAACCAGCCGCTGCGGTGCCATTGTTTGACGATCGCGTCGAGCTTGGCCTGGGTGTCGGTTTCGCCTGGACGGGTCCAGATCACCGAGGGCGCCGGGTTCAGCTCCGGGCTGATGGCGCGGTAGTCCTTCCATTCGGCGCTGTCGGCGATCAACGGGTTGATCAGCGTGGCGTCATGCACAGCGGCGACGCAGTTGTTGCCGCGCAGGGCCAGCAGCGATTCGGACGAGCTTTTGAATGCCTTGAGTTCGGCGCCGAATTCGGTCAGCGGCTTGACGTAGCTGCTGCCTTGGGAGGTGCAGACCGGCTGGCCCTTGAGGTCTTCCCATTTTGTGATCTTGCTGTCTTTGAGCACGGCTGCGGTACCGCCTACGCGATAGAACGGCGTAGGCACGAAGCCCAGAATCTGCCCGCGCTCAACGGTCCATTCCATGTTGGCGATCAGCAGATCGACCTTGCCCTGTTGCAGAAACTGCACACGGTTGGCTGGCAATACCGGCACCAGCTCGACTTCGGCCCCCAGCTGACGGCCGATGTCCTGAGCCAGATCGACGTTCATGCCGACGGGCTTTTGCGTGGAGGGATCGATGGAACCGAACGGCCCGCCTGACAGCAGCACGCCGACTACCAGACGATGACGCTCCTGGATTTTGTCCAGCGTGGCGTCGGCCTGAACCATCGCGCTGGCGCCCAGCGTAAGCAGAGCGCCGAACAGCAGCGGCAGAAATCGTGTAGCAGGCGAGCGCAGGTACGGCATGGATGTTCCCCCTCAAGTCATGGTCGCCGCTCTTTCTAAGAAGGCTGACGGATGAAGGGCATCCTAGGGACAGGGGGTGAAGAACGGAAATTCAAATATCAAATATGGTTATAACTTTTAGGATTCAACGCTTGGAACAATTCGCTATAAGCACGTAGATGCTGGGCCTAGACTAACAAATGGCAAAATCTACTTTCGTAATTCATAAAAAACCGTAATGTGTTTACCTTTCCGAATGATGTAAATAACGCTTTTGTAGGAGCGCGCTTGCCCGCGATGGCGTCGTGTCAGGCGACATCAATGAGGCTGATACGACGCCATCGCGGGCAAGCGCGCTCCTACAGTGGATCTCATTCCGAGCCCAAATTTTTGCTGAGCCCACCACCATGTCCACCACCCTCGACCTCGAACTGCTGCGCACTTTCGTCGCTGTCGTCGACCACCACAGCTTCGCCGAAGCCGGGGTGCAGTTGGCGCGCACGCAATCGTCGGTGACCCAGCACATGCAGCGCCTGGAGCAGCAGATTGGCGTCAGCCTGTTTCAGAAACAGGGCCGGCAGAAGCAGCTCACCGACCCCGGCCGACAACTGTTGCGCCATGCGCGGCAGATGCTTTCGCTCAACGACGACGCCCTCAATTCTCTGCGTGAAAGCAGCCTCAGCGGCGTGCTGCGCATCGGATCGCCTCACGACATTGCTGACACCATTCTGCCGCCGATCCTCAGCCACATCGCCCGTTCGGCGCCTCGTCTGCGGCTGGAAATAGATGTCGGGCGCAGTCCGTTTCTGATGGACGACCTGCATCGCGGCAAGGTGGATATGGTGATTTCCACCCGTGAAGATCCTGGGCTCGAAGGCTTTGCCCTGCGCACCTCGCCGGTGTGGTGGATTTGTTCGGCGCAGTATCAGCATGTGCCGGGTGAGCCGATTCCGCTGATCCTGGTGGACGAACCGAGCATCTACCGGCGCTACGCACTGGAGGCGCTGGAGCGGGCGAATATTCCGTGGCGACAAGCGTATCTTGCGTCAAATCTGATCGGCATCAAGGCTGCGACCCGCGCAGGGCTGGGCGTGACACCGCGCAGCATGGAAATGCTCGGGCCCGACATGCGCGTGCTAGGTGAGGCGGACGGCCTGCCGAGGATGCCGGACGTGACCTATCACCTGTGGATACGGCCCAACACCGTGAATCCACTGACCCGGCGGGCGTATGAGTTGATTCGCGGGAGTCAGGGGTTGTAAGAAGCCGAGTGGTGGGTCGCCGTACCTAGACCCGTGGGAGCGGACCTGTCCGCGAAGAGGTCCGTACAGCCGACACATCTCTATCGGCTGATCAATGGCTTTCGCGGACAGGTCCGCTCCCACAGGGATCGTTGATCGTCCCGCCTTCAATCCTGATCAGCACGACCTAGCGACGCGCTCAGCCACTTATCAAGATCGCTGATTTCATTGCCGTTGATGCTGTGCCCCAACCCCGGATAGGCATGAAACTCGGGTGCCAAGGCCAGCTTTTTCAACGCGGCCTGGGCATTGGTCGCTCCGCTATACGCCACGCGGGTGTCCGCCGTGCCATGGCCGATGAAGACTTTCAGGTTCTTGAGCCGATCATCGGGTTTCAATCGAGCGTTCAGCGCCGAGAGAATCTTGCCACTGAGCGGCGCAATGCCGCGCACTAGCTCGGGGTGCTGCAGGCCAATTTGATAAGTCATCATCGCGCCCTGGCTGAAGCCGATGAGGATCACCTTGTCAGGCTGGGTGCTGTACTTCTTGGTGGCCTGTTCGATGAACCGGGTCAGCAACGTGGTGCTGGTATCGATATCGCTGGTCACGCCTTCGTAGTCGGCGACGTCGGTGTCCTGGCTGAACCACTTGTGGCCGCCGCCGTCGACATCGAGCGGCGCGCGAACGGAAAGATAGGTGTAATCGGGGGAAAGGTCGTCCTTGATACCGAACAGGTCGCGCTCGTCACTGCCGTAGCCGTGAAGGAAGATCACCAGCGGCGCGTCTTTGGCAGCGGCGGGACTGGAAGCGAGATACGGCAAGGCAAGGTCGGAGAGCAAGGCAGGCTGGGCGTGCGCCAGACCGGAAAATACGCACAACAGCGCGGCGAAGAACTTCATCATTGCGGCAAGGCCCTATGCAAAAACGTCGGGCCCATCATACGCAGCATGACCTGGATGTCAGCCCGCAATTGATCGGAGGAAGCTGTCGGGATGCTGTCGGGGATGCAGATTTCGACTGCTCGCCCAATTCAATACATGACGTTGCCTCGAGAGTTGGTAACCCGCACAGGCCTCAAACCGTGGGAGCGGACCTGTCCGCGAAAGCGATCTATCAGACGCTATAGATGTGTCGGATCACTGGCCTCTTCGCGGACAGGTCCGCTCCCACGGTTCCAAGCCAGGCGCAGATTGATCAATCGCCGCACTTCTAAGGTGCGGCGCACCATTGGGTTGCGGTTATCTCCTTGCACAGGCGGCCTTAACCGAAACCAATCGCAACGGGCACAAAGCCAAAACGATTCACCTCAATCAATCTTTGAATCAACCCAACCGAAATCGAATGACCCACTCGGGCCATGCAGCCGCGTGTGACAAAACACCACGCCTGCAAAGTGATTCACTTGAATCATTTCAAAAAAATCTGGCACAGCTGTTGCAAATTCCCTCGTATCTTCCGCTTTGATTCGTGGCATGCCGATGAACCGTGACCTTCTATGCGCACAGCTCAAGCAGCAGTTCGAGACCTTTCCCCGGCAGGAGCGCGCGGCGGCCAGTTTCATTCTGGACAACCTGCATGAAGTGGCGGTGATGTCGATGCGCGACCTGGCGCGGCTGGCCAATGTGCCGCCTTCGACCATGACCCGCCTGGCCAAGCGCATGGGACTGTCGGGCTACGACGAACTGCGTGAGCTGTTCATCAACTCACTGCGCGGCAACAGCAACGCTTACGGCTCGCGGGCCCATGGCCTGGTCGAACTCAAGCAGCGCGTCGGTGAGCATCAGGTAATCGAGGACATGGCCAACAACGCCATCGAGCAGATCCAGTCGATGTGCAACCCGGACAACCTTGACGCCATGTCCCGCGCCGTCGCCCTGCTGGCCGGCGCTCGGCAGGTCTATTGCCTGGGCATGCGCTCCTCATTCGGCGTGGCGTTTCAGTTCTCCCACGTGGCCTCCTATTTCGCAAAAAACGTGCGACTGGTCGAAGGCGCTGGCGAGAGCGGCGTGATGTCGATCATCAACCAGACCAGTGCCAAAGACGTCGCGCTGGTGTGCAGCCTGCCGCGCTACTCGCGGCGCCTGATCACCCTGACCAATTACCTGCATCAGCAAGGCGTGCGGATCATCACCATCACCGACAGCGTGACCTCGCCCACCGCCCGGCTCGCCGCTGAAACCATCATCGTCAAGAACCAGACCCCGTCCTTCTACGACACCATCGTGCCGGCCATGCTGGTCAGCGAAATGCTGGTAGCGCTGATGTCGGCGCACTCCAACCAGGACGCCGAAGCCTCGGTCACCCGCACCGAAGAAAAGCTCCTGGGCCTGGGCGAATGGTGGGATCTGGGCTGAACGCTTTGCTGCATCTGCGACTGATTTGAACCTCGAACCGCTTAACCTTCGGAGCACCACCATGAACCTCAATCCGTGCAAGCCCTTTACCAAAACACTGATCGTGGCGGGACTCTGCGCCCTGTTTTCCAGCACCTTCGTCCAGGCGGGCGATGCGCTGGACCGCATCATGAAAAGTAACCAGCTGCGCGTCGCCGTACCGGTGGACTATCCGCCTTATGGCTACGTCGGCCCGGACATGACGCCACAAGGCCTGGACATCGACGTCGCCACGCTGATGGCGAAAAAGCTCGGCGTGAAACTGCAACTGGTGCCCGTCACCGCGCCAAACCGCGTGGCCTACATCCAGTCGGGCAAAGCTGACTTCACCATCTCGTCTCTGGGCAAAACGGCTGAGCGCGAGAAAGTAATCGACTACAGCATCGCCTACTCGCCGTTCTTCGACGCGGTGTTCGGCGCAGCAGCACTGCCGGTGAAAACGCTGGGCGACATGGCCGGCAAAACCGTTTCGGTGACCCGTGGCTCGATGCAGGACAAAGAGCTGACCGACGCCGCACCAGAGGCCGTGACCAAACGCTTTGAAGACAACAACAGCACCATTTCCGCGTTCCTCTCCGGGCAGACGCAGATGGTCGCCATCGGTACCACCGTCGCTGCTGCGCTGAAGCAGAAAAATCCGAAGATGGACATCGAGCTGAAAGTGGTGCTGTCCAACGCGCCCAACTACATCGGCATGAACAAGGATCAACCGGAACTGCGCGCGAAGGTCAACGAAATCATCCGCGAAGCCAAGGCTGACGGTACCCTGGACGCCATCAGTCAGAAATGGCTGGGCGCACCGGCTGGCGAGCTTCCAGAGTAACCATGGGCGCCCTCTCCCCTACCTTGGTCGAACTGGCGCGCTGGAGCGCGTCCGTGCGATTGGCGGACATTCCGCTGTCGGTGCAACACGCCGCCAAGCGCTGCCTGATCGACACCCTCGGTGTCGCGCTGGCGGGCAGTACTAGCGACGTTGCCCGCCAAGCCCGTGCGGTTTGCCGATTGACCGCCGCTGCGGGCCATTCGACGGTGCTGGGCGATGCACAATCGCTCAGCGCGCCAGCCGCAGCGTTCGTCAACGCGACTGCCGGGCACGCACTGGATTTCGACGACAACGCCTACCCCGGTTTCGTCCACGGTTCGGTGGTGATTCTGCCGGCGGCGCTGGCCGTTGCGCAGATGCGTGACCTGAGCGGCGCGGCGCTGCTGACCGCGTTCGTGGTAGGGGCCGAGTGTGAATATGCGCTGGCAAGAGCGCTGACCCGGCAGATTTACGATCGCGGCTGGTGGACAACCGGCGTGCTGGGCGTTGTCGGTTCCTGCGCAGCGGCGTGCCATGCACTGGGCTTGAATGCGGCGCAAACCGCTTCCGCATTGGGGCTGGCGTTGACCGGCACCGGCGGCATGAAAGCCGGTTTTGGCACCGACGCAAAAATGCTCATGGCCGGACGCACCAGCGAGGCAGGCGTGATCGCCGCGCTGTTGGCCGCCCACGGCAGCCAGGGTCCGCTGGATATCGTCGAGCACAGCAAAGGCCTGTCGGTGATGTTCAACGGCGGCGTGCTGTCGCCGTTACCCGCGCTGGGTCACGAATGGAGCCTGCTCATGCCGGGCGTCGACATCAAACGCATTCCGATCTGCCTGTCGTCACACGCAGCGGTCGATGCCCTGAGCGAGATTCTGCGTCTTGATTCGATCAGCACCGACGACGTCGTCGAGATCATCTGCGACGTGCCTCCCATCGTGATGCAGAACCTGACTCACGACGCGCCGACCCAGCGCCAGCAGGCGCAATTCAGCATGCCGTTCGCCATGGCGGCCACTTGTTTGCTGGAGGAGATCACCCTCGATTCATTGAACGACGCCACGATCAACCGCGATGACCTGCAACAGCTGATGCGCCGCGTGCGCATGATCAGCAGTGAGCGCTGGCAGCCTGACCTGCTGGTCTCGGCGCCCGAAAGTGCTTGGGTCAAAGTCATTTGCAGCGACGGCGCCAGCACGGAGCGCTTCTGCGCGATGCCGCTGGGTTCAACTCTCAACCCACTCTTACAGGCGCAATTGCACGGCAAATTCCTGCAGTGCGCGGCGCCTGTGATCGGTACTGATCAAGCACATGCCCTGCTCGATCGGCTCGTACACCTTGACGAGCTACCTAGGGTTCGCAACCTGCTCCCTCCCCTGAACTGCGTGGAGCCAAACGCCTCATGACTTTAGATTTCTCGGTCGTATTCAAGCAGTGGCCGCTGATACTGGACGGCATGCTGCTGACGATTTTCCTGACGCTGTTTTCGGCGGTGGTCGGCACACTGCTGGGCATCGCCTGTGGGCTGGTTCGCAGCAAAGGCCCGCGCTGGGCACGCTGGACAGTGGGCCTGTACGTGGAGCTGATCCGCAACACGCCCTTCATCATTCAGCTGTTTTTCATCTTCTTCGGGCTGCCGGGGCTGGGCCTGAAAATGACCGCGTTGACGGCAGCAATCGTCGCCAATGTGATCAACCTGGGCGCCTACGTCAGCGAGATCGCCCGCTCCGGCATCGAAGCCACGCCCGATGGCCAGATCGAGGCCGCGCAGAGCCTAGCGCTGAATCGCTGGCAGATTTTCACCCGTGTGGTGCTGCCGCCTGCGCTCAAACGCATATGGCCGACGCTGGTCGGGCAGATGGTCATCATCATGCTGGGCTCGGCGGTGTGCAGCCAGATTTCCACCGAAGAGCTGACCTACGCCGCCAACCAGATCGCCAGTAACTCGTTCCGTAATTTCGAAACCTACATCGTGGTGGCTGCTTTGTACCTGCTGCTCGCCGTCGCCCTGCGCCGCCTGCTGAACTGGGTCGGTCCGCGTTTCATCTTCGGTCGCTGAGGGAAAACCCATGTTTGAATTTACCTTGTGGGACATCGCCCGAAATCTGTTGCTGGCGATGCGCTGGACCATCGGCTTGTCACTGATCGCCTTCATCGGCGGCGGTTTGGTGGGTGCAGTGCTGGTGGTGTTGCGCCTGACCGGCAACCGCTTCGTGCGCGGGCTGGTGATGCTTTACGTGCAGCTTTTTCAGGGCACACCGCTGCTGTTGCAGTTGTTTCTGGTGTATTTCGGGCTCGCCATGTTCGGCATCGAAACCACCCCGCTGGTGGCCGCTTCCGTATGCCTGACGCTGTACGCCAGCGCGTATCTCACCGAGATCTGGCGCGGCAATATCGAGTCCATCGCGCTGGGCCAATGGGAAGCGTCCAGCAGTCTGGCGCTGACATTCAGCGAGCAGATGCGCTACGTGATCTTGCCTCAGGCGGTACGCGTCGGCATCGCCCCCACCGTGGGGTTCATGGTGCAGGTGGTCAAGGCCACGGCGCTGACCTCGGTGATCGGTTTCGTCGAGATGACCCGCGCCGGACAGATCATCACCAACGCCACGTTCCAACCGTTTTTCATCTATGGCTCGGTCGCGTTGATGTACTTCGCGCTGTGCTTTCCGCTGTCCTGGTACAGCCGCGTGCTTGAACAGAAACTGCGCCGATAGAGGGCCGACAACATGAATCCTTCACCCACTCAACACCTCTCCCCTGGCTTTGCGCTGATCGACATTCGCGGCCTGCGCAAACGTTTCGGCGACAACGAAGTGCTCAAGGGCGTCGATTTGCAGATCGCGCGCAAGGAAGTGGTGTGCATCATCGGCAAAAGCGGTTCGGGCAAGAGCACGCTGCTGCGCTGTTTGAACGGACTTGAGGCGTATCAGGAAGGCAGCGTCACGGTCGACGGCCAGTTGGTGCGCCCGGATGACCGCAACGGGCTGCGCGAACTGCGCCAGAACGTCGGCATGATTTTCCAGAACTTCAACCTGTTCCCGCATTTGAGCGCGGGGCAGAACGTGATGCTTGCGCCGCGTCTGGTGCAGAAAACCTCCAGCGCCGATGCCGAGCGTCATGCCCGCAAACTGCTTACGCGGGTCGGCCTGGGCGAGCGCTTCGATGCGTTCCCGGATCAGCTGTCCGGCGGGCAGCAACAGCGGGTGGCAATCGCCCGTTCGCTGGCAATGAACCCGCAGGTATTGCTGTGCGATGAGATCACTTCCGCCCTCGACCCGGAGCTGGTCGGCGAAGTGCTGCAGGTCGTCGAAGGCCTGGCCAAAGAAGGCATGACGCTGATCATGGTCACCCATGAAATGGCCTTTGCGCGTCGGGTCAGTGACCGGGTGATCTTCATGCACCAAGGCCTGGTGCATGAGTCCGGCGACCCCGAAACCCTCTTTTCCAATCCCCAAACTCCCGAGCTGCGCCGCTTCCTTTCGATGGAAAGCTGATCGCTTTTTCGGTGCGGTTTTACTTATTTCTTTTCAGGAGACACCCATGGATTTTCCACTGACCGTTCCACCGTCCAAGAAACACCAGAGCTTTTTGTGGTCGCCTATCTGCACCGACCTCGACACCCTGGATGCCCACATCGCGATCATCGGCATGCCGTTCGGCAAGGCCTACGTGGCCGAGCACATCACCTGCGACCAAAGCAGAGCGCCGGACGCCATTCGCGCCATGAGCGACCGCATCTGCCGCGCCCTGCACCACTATGACTTCGATGTCGGCGGCCCGATCTACGACAACCGCGCGCTGAAAGTCGTGGACTGCGGCAACGTTCCGGCTGACCCGACTGATCTCAACAGCCACGGCCTGCGTTCCGAACAGGCGATCCGCAAGATTCTCGATGCGGGCGCGCTGCCGATCATTCTTGGCGGCGATCACAGCATTCCGATCCCGATCCTGCGCGCCTACGAAGGTCGCGGCGAAATCACGCTGATCCACATCGACGCGCATCTGGATTGGCGCGACGAGATCAATGGCGTACGCGACGGCTTGTCGAGCCCGATCCGCCGCGCTTCGGAAATGGAGCACATCGGCGAGATTTTCCAGATCGGCCTGCGCGCACAAGGCAGCGGTCGGCCAGCGGATTTCCAGGCGGCGGTGGACTACGGCGCGCATTTGATCACCGCGTATGACGTGCACGACAACGGCATGCAGTCGGTACTGGACATGATTCCGGACAACGGCAATTACTACCTGACCATCGACGCCGATGGCCTCGATCCTTCGATCATGCCGGGCGTGGCCGGGCCTGCGTTGGGCGGCATCACTTACGTGCAGATCCGCAAGCTGATTCACGGGCTGGTGAACAAGGGCAAAGTGGTCGGCATGGACATCGTTGAAATCACCCCGAGCACCGACGTCAACAACATCAGTTGCATCACGGCCGGGCGCTTGATCGTCAACCTGATCGGCGCCGCTGTGCGGGCTGATTATTTCGATGCGCCGCCGAACCCGGCACAAGCCGTTTAAACAGATCCGTCCAAGGCCAATGGACGGCCTTTCTTCCGCGTATTTTCTCGATCAAGTCAGGCGCATCATGCCCACTCATACTCGCATCCGCATGTTCAACACCAAGGACACCTACCCCAACCAGAAGCTCGACAACGACCTGTGCCAGGCCGTGCGCGCGGGCAATACCGTGTATGTGCGCGGTCAGCTGGGGACTGATTTCGACGGCAATCTGATTGGCTTGGGAGACGCCGGCGCTCAGGCTGAGCAAGCGATGAAGAACATCAAGCAGCTGTTGGAAGAAGCTGGCAGCCAGTTGCAGGACATCGTGAAGATCACCATTTACCTGATCGACCCGCGCTACCGCGAAGAGGTGTATCTGGTGGTGGGGAAATGGCTGAAGGGGGTGTTTCCGATCTCCACCGGGCTGGTGGTGTCGGCGCTCGGGCAGCCGCAATGGCTGATGGAAATCGACGTGATTGCGGTGATTCCGCAATGATGTGTTTTTGATCTACCCCGCGCGCGCGAACGTCCATCGGTCGCGCGCGGTTTGATTCTGGCCGAAGACCGTAGGAGCGCGCTTGCCCGCGAAGCCTTTGATTCTGGCCGGAGGCCGTAGGAGCGAGGCTCGCCCGCGAAGTGCGTAACGCGGTTCATCAGGTAAACCTCGTCGCCAGCTTCGCGGGCAAGCCTCGCTCCAACAGGATTTGCAGTGTGGCAGGTGAAGCCAAGGTGGTCGGTTCAGGGCCGCTTCGCGCCCCATCGTCGGCAAGCCGGACTCCTACGCCCTCCGGGCAGAAGCAGCGATCTTACGGACCAACTGACCCGTGTAGGAGCGCGCTTGCCCGCGAAGTCCACAACGCGGTTCATCAGGTAAACCTCGTCGCCAGCTTCGCGGGCAAGCCTCGCTCCAACAGGATTTGCAGTGTGGCAGGTGAAGCCAAGGTGGTCGGTTCAGGGCCGCTTCGCGCCCCATCGTCGGCAAGCCGGACTCCTACGCCCTCCGGGCAGAAGCAGGAATGCGTAACGGCCGGATTTAATCGCTCCTCACGCCACGCTGCGCGTGGGAACGATCAGCTACGGTCAGTCGTTGCGACGGCTCAACAACCGTGTCAGCAACATCGCTATGCCCGCCGCAATTGCAACGCTTGCCAATGGCCGGCGCTTGGCGAATGAGGTGACTTCATCCAGCACGTCGCCGTATTGCTCTTGCAGTTCGCCTGCTGTCTGGCGGATTTTGCCTTCGGCTTTCAGGCGATCATTGCCGGTCAGGTCACCGGCCCAGTCCTGAGCCTTGCCTGCAACCTGCTCTACCGCGCCTTTGATTTGTTCGGCTTTCATGGTGTTTTCCTTATCTGCTTTCTTGAATGAGAAGCCGGACGCGCAATAAAGTGCTTGCCCGGCATGTGATCAAGAGTAGGAAAAGCGCCCAAGGGCAAACAGGTGAATTCGCGGGGGTTGGGGTAGTGCATTTGCACCTAACCTTCGCGCTGATGAACTGTAGGAGCCAACTTGTTGGCGAGACGGTATTCAAGGTGCGCCAGACAGACCATCTCGCGAACAAGTTCGCTCCTACAGAGTTCAGCGTTGCTCACGTACCGATCATCTACTTACCCTTCTCGCGCTTTTGACCGGCGAACAGGTGTCGCTCGCGGGCCCAGACGATGGCTTCGCTGCGGCTGTGGACGTCGAGCTTTGAATACACGGTCGCGACGTGATTGCGCACGGTATTGGGCGCCAGTTTCAGCCGTGCGGCGATTTCCTTGTCGGCCAGACCCTGGCAGATCAAGCCCAACACATCCCGCTCGCGAGCCGTCAGATCAGTGAATGAGGCATTGGGCAACGCGCGCGCGTTGACGCTTTTGGCATTCGCCAGTTTCTCGATCAGTGTCTGGCTGAACCACGACGCGTCCTGCATCACCTCCTCAATCGCCTCCACCAGCTCCAGCTCTGAGCGCTTGCGTTCGGTGATGTCCATCAGCACCAGCAGATAGCAGGCGTTGTCCTGAATAATTACGGTATCGGCGGCCAGCACGCAGTCGATCACTTCATCGCCCTTCTTGCGCAGCTTGATGTCCAGGCCCTCGACGCTTCCGGTCTTTTCCAGGCCATCGAACAACTGCTCGGTGACACCTTTGCCCTCGATGAAGTCAAGCTCCGCGACCGAGCGACCCGTCAGCTCCAGAGCGCTGTAACCAAAGGTATTCAGGAACGCTTCGTTGGCATCCACTACGTGCTGACGATCAGCGCTGCAGACCAACGTCGGCACCGGCGTCAGACGAAACGCCTTGGCAAAGCGCTCTTCACTCTGACGCAGAGCGGTTTCAGCCTTGCGCCGGGGTTCCAGGTCAGTGAAAGAGAACAGCATGCAGTCTTCTTCGTTCATGTCCAACGGCTGCCCGGCGACGATCACCAGCTTGGTGCCGCCCTCCGGCAATCTCAGCTCGGCCTGCATTTGCGGAATGGTGGCGCCCTGGTTCAGACGCTCAATGGCGAGGTCCTTGCGCTCAGCGTTTTCCAGTACGTCGAGCTCATACACCGATCGACCGATGACGTTGTCGCGGGTGTGCCCGGTCATCTCCAGAAAGCCCTGATTGACCTTGATGTAACGCAGGTCGCTCAAGCGGCAAATCACGGCGGGCGCGGGGTTGGCGTTGAAGGTTTTCTCGAAGCGCTGTTCGGCGCTGGCCCACTCTGTGGCGTCGGCGATGATCAGCACCAGTGACTCTGGCGCGCCATTTTGGTCTTCGAGGACCATGCTGCGCACTCGATGCACCCATGTGCGACCGCTATCGCTGCCGACTGCGTCCACTTCAACAATCATGTCGCTGAAGACGTCCCCCGCCGCGACCCTGCCGATGGGGTACTGATCGGCGGTCAGGGGGTGGTTATTTCGGTAGCGCAAGGCGAACCGCTCGCGGTATTGGTCGCCGTTGGTGCCAAGGTCGGCGAGTTTGCTGACGCCGTGCATCTGTAATGCGGCTTCGTTGGCCCAGAGGATGGTCTGGTCGGGGTCGAGCAGGATCACGCCATCGGACAGGCCGGAGATGATGTGCTGCAATTGGCGACGATTGGTTTCACGGGCAAGCACGGCCTCACTCATTCACTGCGCTCCTAAACGCTGCAACCGGTATTGGCAGCTCGGATATCGGACCTGAGGGTTGAAGGTTAGTGCAGTTGGTGTGGAATACGCGCCCGTCCGGGGCACGCGGTCCCCTGTAGGAGCAATCGGAGGTTACGACGGTCGCGATGCGGTGTGACTGGTGTACCGCGATTGTGTGTGTATCCGTTGTTTTTGGTGTTGCTGATATTGGTTCCGCTGGCGCGTGTGACGCGGTCCCCTGTAGGAGCTGACGAGCACCGCGAGGCTGCGATGCGGTGTAGCTGACACGCTTCAGATGGTGTGTATATCCGTTGTTTTTGGTGTTGCTGATATTGGTTCCGCTGGCGCGTGTGACGCGGTCCCCTGTAGGAGCTGACGAGCACCGCGAGGCTGCGATGCGGTGTAGCTGACACGCTTCAGATGGTGTGTATATCCGTTGTTTTTGGTGTTGCTGATATTGGTTCCGCTCTTACAGCGGGTCACTTTTTCCAAGAGCCGAAAAAGTAACCAAAAAGGCCCTGCTCCGATGTCCGGCCCTCCTTCGTCGGGTTCCCTCGCTCCGGCATTGCTCCGCCGGGACGCGCCGAACGGGCATCCATGCCCTAGCGGCGCTCGCACGACATCCATGTCGTGCGCCCGGCTACGCAACACCTGCGCTCGGCCTTCCAAAGTCGCATTTTGTGGCGCTTACAAAATCTCGGCATGACAGAAGACAAAAGCTAAAAGCTAAAAGCGCGAGGCGCGCTTCGCTTTTGATCTTCACCCACGCCAGCCCAAACACCGCAAAACGCGACTTGGGTGCAGGCCGAACGCAGGCGGCGCGGAGTGGGCAGGGCGGCATGGATGCCGCGCTAGCCGCCCCCGGCCATGGATGGCCGATGGCGGCGTGCCCACGGAGCGTCGCCGGAGTGAGGGAACCCGACGAAGGAGGGCCAAACCGGGAGGAAGACCTTTTGGTTACTTTTGGGGCCGTTTGCCAAAAGTGACCCGCTGTAAAAGCGGAACCAATACGAGCAGCACCCGAGATAACGGATATACACACAATCCCAGTACACCCGATCCACCGCATCGCGACCGTCGTTACCTCCGATTGCTCCTACAGGAGACCGTGTGACACGCAGCAAGATCGGTCCACCGCAAATAACGGATATACCCACCATCGCGGTACGTCCGAAACACCGCATCGCGACCGTCGTTACCTCCGATTGCTCCTACAGGGGACCGAGTGACACGCAGCAAGATCGGT